>PLXQ01000071.1 GCA_003151475.1 Acidimicrobiaceae bacterium
GACGAGCGGGAAAATGACCCCTTTCCAGCCGAAGTACGGGATCAGCGAGACGCCGAGGATCATCGCGCCGATGTTCTCGGCGGCGGTGGACTCGAACAGGTCCGCGCCGCGCCCGGCGCAGTCGCCGACGTTGTCGCCCACGTTGTCGGCGATGGTCGCCGCGTTTCTCGGGTCGTCCTCGGGGATCCCCGCTTCCACCTTCCCCACCAGGTCGGCCCCGACGTCGGCGGCCTTCGTGAAGATGCCTCCGCCCACCCTCATGAACAGAGCGAGAAGCGACGCGCCGAAACCGAAGCCGACGAGTACGGCGGTGGCGGTGTTCTGGAAGAGAAAGACGATCACGGTGGCGCCGAGCAGGCCCAGCCCCACGCACAACATCCCGGTCACCGCCCCCGTCCGGAAGGCCACCTTCAGGGTCCCCGGCAGCTGCCCGCCGCGGGCCGCCGCCGCCGTACGGACGTTGCCCCGCACGGCCAGGCTCATCCCGATGAAGCCCGTCGTCCCCGACAGGATGGCGCCGCCCAAGAAGCAGATCACCCGGAAGATCCCGGCCGAGACGAACGACAGCGCCACCGAGTGGTCGGGTCGCTGGACCTTGGTGGCGGTGAAGAAGATCAGCACGGCCAGGGGGACGATGACGATGGCGATGGCCCGGAACTGGCGCCGCAGGAAGGCCTCGGCCCCTTCTTGGATGGCGGCGGCGATCTCGCGCATCTTGGACGTGCCCGTGTCGGCGGCCAGGACACCGCGCATCAGGATCAGGCCCACCACGATGCCGAAGACGGCAGCGGCCAGAGCGACGACGAGCCAGACCTTCTCGGTGCCGGAGAGAACGAAGCTCTGGTACCCCCCTTCAGCGGCCAGGAAGTGGGTCATCATCGACTGTTGCTCCTCTCGGTTGGTCGCCGGACCCGGTGGAAGAGCCCGGGCGGCCGGTCATGCTGCGGTCAGTGCCTATCGATCAGGTCTTTCACGGCAGGGAGCGGCCACGTGGACGCGGCGCGGCCCCCGGAGAACGGCGCGACGATACCGACTCAGCGCGACGACCGGCAAGGAAGCTCTGCTCCGAGCCCGCCTCCGAGCCCGCCCGGGCCTAGATGTGGGCGTCGATTCCTTCGGTATCGGGCCCGGCGATCAGCTCGTAGTCGGGGTTCAAAATGGCCAGCCGGCCCTCCCAGGCCCCCACCGTCCCCTGGGCCACCAGCCGGGCCCCCTGCTGGATGCCGGGGATCTTCCGCCGGCCCTGGAACACGAGCAGGATGGCCCCCGAACCGTCCACCAAGGTGCACACGAGGCTCGGCGTGGGCGTCCGGGTGGGTACCCGGATCGCCTTCACCCGGCCCGCCACCCGGACCCGGGCCCGCCAGGTGGCCTCGGCGATGGGGATCGTCCCCTCGGCCCGGGGCCCGAGATCGGCGTCCATCTGCTGCGTGGCCCGTCCCACCCTCTGCGCCCCGCGCGCCGCCGCGTGCTCGAGCAACCGGCGCGTCCTTTCCTGGGAGTGATGACGCGTCAGCTGGAAGGGCACGATGGTGGCGTTCACGTGGGGCAGTTGGCCGACCCCGGCGGCGATCCGGTCGGCGCTGCGGTCGTGCAGCAGCCGTCGCCAGCCGGCGGCGAAGCCCCGCCGGGGTAAAAGGATCGTCAACTCGGTGGTGCCGTCCCCCGTCGTCTGCGCCGCCAGCTCGAGCGAGCAGCGCGCCAGCCGGCGGTCGGGGCAGTCGATGATGTCGAGGGGAAGACGCGACAATCCGAGCCGGCTCCAGTCCGCTTCGAGCTCGGCCGCCTCGATGGGGTCGACGGCGAAGTGCACGGCCCGCAGATCGTCGGGCGAGAGCGTCCGCGCGTACTGGATGGCGCGCGCCGTGGCCAGGTCCATCCGGTCGATGAAGACGAGCACCACGTGCCTTCGCAACACCGGCGCCTCGCAGGCGATCGCGGCGTCCTGTTCCAGTTGCTTGTCCTCGTCGACGTACTGCCGGTGCAGCCGCAGAAGGATCAGCACCCCGATGGGCAGCAAGACGATGACGACCCAGGCCCCTTCGGTGAACTTGGTCACGGCGATGATGATGTCGACGATGAACGACAGTACGGAGGCGGTGCCGTTGATCACGGCGCGCCGCTGCCACTGCGGTTCGCGGTGTGTCAGGTGGTACTTCACCATGCCCGCCCCGGCGATGGTGAAGCCGGTGAAGACCCCGATGGCGTAGAGAGGGATCAGGCTGTCGACCCGGGCCCGCGTCACCAGCAGGATGGCGACGGAGACGACGGTGAGCACGATGATCCCGGTGGAGAACACCAGCCGGTGGCCACGCCGGGTCAACTGCCGCGGCAGGTAGGAGTCGTCGGCGGCGAAAGAGGCCAGGAAGGGAAAGCCGGTGAACGAGGTGTTGGCCGCCAACACCAGGATCAACATGGTGCCGCCCTGCAGCGCGATGTAGAACGCATGCCCCACCACACCGTTGCCGTAGACGTATTTGGCGATCTGGGCCACCACCGTGGGCGTCCCCGAATTGCGGGGCACGGGGTGGACGATCGAAGCGAGGTAAGCCACCCCCATCACGAGGGACCCGAGGATCACGGCCATGATCACGAGCGTCTGCCGGGCGTTTCTCGCTTCGGGCTGACGGAAGACGCTCACCCCGTTGGAGATGGCCTCGGTTCCCGTGAGAGCGGATCCCCCGGCGGCGAACGCCTTCATCACGATGAAGAGACTGGCCCCGAGCAGCAGCCCCCCGCCGGGCCTTCCGATCATCACGTGGTTGGGCTGGTCCAGAGACAGCGGGTGCAGCTGCCCGAGTGCGTCCTTCACGATGCCGACGACGATCAGGATCACCATGTTGACGACAAAGAAGTAGGTGGGAACGGCGAAGGTCCGCCCCGCTTCGCGGATGCCGCGGAGGTTCCCGAAGGCGATCAGCACCACGAATCCGATGGCGATCCAGACCGTGTAGGGAGTGAGCCCGGCGAAGACCGACGTGAGGGCGGCCACCCCGGCGGCCACCGACACGGCGACGGTCAGGGTGTAGTCGATCAACAGCGACACGGCGGCTATCTGGGCCACCTTGGGCCCGAAATTCTCCCGGGCCACCACGTAGGCGCCCCCGGCCTTCGTATAGACCTTCACGACCTCCAGGTAGGAGAGCGTCACGAAGAACAGCACCACGATGACCGCCGCGCTCACCCCGATGACGAGCGAGAAGGCGGCGACGCCGATCACCCTGATCAGGTTCAGCAGGATCTGTTCGGTGGCGTAGGCCGACGACGAGATCACGTCGGACGAGAGCACGGCGAGGGCCGTCGGTTTGCCCAGTCTTTCGGTGGACTGACGCTCCGAGGCCAGAGGAGGCCCGAGGAGGGCGTTCTTCAACCGGTAGCGCAGGGTCTCCGGGAGCCCGGGCGTCTCCTGGGAGGGCAGCGCCACCGGGGCCACGGACCGGTCACCGGGCCGCAGTGGCGGGGCGGGGGCCGAGACCGCAGCGCCTTGCGCCCCGGCGATATCGGAGCCCGCTCCACCGTCTTCGCCGGCGAGCGGGGTGCTCGTGGCCGTGGGTGGCGAGGCCTCGTTCACCCTCTCAGGTAAGCACATCGACCCCCCCGGTCAGCGAAAGGGCGCCATCTTTGGCGAAAGGCGATCAACAGTGGGGGGACAGGCAATGAATTGTCATGGCGACCCACGCCGTGTTGCATGGAGCGGTGCACGTGGTCGTCGTGGGATGCGGGAGGGTCGGTTCCGGACTCGCTGTCGGCCTGGCCGAACAGGGTCACAGCGTGGCCGTCCTCGACCGGTTGGCCCGCTCCTTCCGGCGCCTGCCGTCGGCCTGGCCGGGCACCACCGTGGTGGGTTCGGGTTTCGACCGCGACGACCTCGACCGGGCCGGGGCCAAGACGGCCGAGGCCCTGGCGGCGGTGACCAGTGGCGACAACTCCAACATCCTCACCGCCCGCATCGCCCGGGAGAACTACGGCATCGCCAACGTGGTGGCCCGCATCTACGACCCCCGCAGAGCCGAGATCTACCAGCGCCTCGGCATCCCCACCGTGGCCACCGTGACCTGGACCATCGACCAGGTCCTGCGGCGGCTGCTCCCCCAGACGGTCACCGGTGAGTGGACCGATTCCACCGGCCAGTTGGTCCTCGTCGAGCACCTCCTGCCCGAATCCTGGGCGGGCAAGCGACTGGCCGATTTGAGCATGGCCGGCCAGGCCAGCCTGGTGGCGGTCACCCGCTCCGGGGTCCCCCGGCTCGATGTGGATGCCATGGTGGGCCAGGAAGGCGACGTCCTGCACGTGGCCGTCATGAAAGGTGCCATGAACGATCTCGAGAACCGGATCGCGGCGGGGACTCCGGGCGTCGCCGCCCCCGAGAGTCGCAAGCGCCCGTGAAGATGACCCCGTCATGAAAGTGGCCCCCTCATGAAAGTGGCTATTGCGGGAGCGGGCAACGTCGGGACGGCCATCGCCAAAGATCTTCAGGCCAACGGCCACGACGTCTTGCTCATCGAGAAGGATCCCGATCTGGTGGAGCGGCTGCGGGGGTCGCTCGATGTCACCTGGGTGGCGGCCGACGCCTGCGAGGTGAGTTCCCTCGTGGCGGCCGGGATGGCCGATGTCGACGTGGCCGTGGCCGCCACCGGCGATGACGAGGACAACCTGGTGATCTCGCTTCTGTCCAAGCAGGAATTCGCCGTTCCCCGCGTGGTGGCCCGGGTGAACCACCCCGACAACCAGTGGCTGTTCAACGAGTCCTGGGGTGTCGACGTCTCTGTCTCGACCCCCCAGTTGCTCACCGCTCTGGTGGAGGAGGCCGTGTCGGTGGGGTCACTCGTCCGGCTGCTTCAGTTCGAGGGCGGCTCGGCCAATCTGGTGGAGGTCACCCTGGCCGAGGGATCTCCGGCCGAGGGCATCGCCCTGGCCGACCTCGATATCCCCCGCGACGCCACCATCGTGGCCGTGGTCCGCCAGGACCGGCTGGTGGTGCCCCGGGGCGACACCGTTCTGAGCGCCGGCGACGAAGTCCTGGCCCTCGTCATCGGCGACGCCGAGGACGCCGTCCGGCGTCTTCTGGTCGGTCCCTGAGCAGGGGCGCCCGTAGACTCGTCAGGGTGGAGGCTGCCTTCTTCGACCTGGACAAGACAGTCATCGCCCGTGCGTCGATGGCCGCCTTCGGCCACACCTTCTACCGGGGCGGCCTGATCTCGAGACGGACCGTCGTGCGGGCCCTCGTCTCCCAGCTCGTCTATCTCCACCTGGGAGCGAGCGAGCAGAAGCTGGCCCGGATCCGCGAGTCGGTCCTGGCCATGACCAGGGGCTGGGACCAGACCCAGGTGTCGAGCCTCGTCCGCGAGGCCCTCGATGAAGTGGTGGAACCCATCATCTATGCCGAGGCCATCGAGCTGATCGATCAGCACCGGGCCGCCGGCCGGCGCACCTATATCGTCTCGGCCTCACCCGAAGAGATCGTCCAGCCCCTGGCCGAGTACCTCGGGGTCGACGGCGCCATCGCCAGCCGGGCCGTCGTCGACCTCGACGGTCGCTACACCGGAGAGATGGCCTTCTACAACTACGGCCCCTTCAAAGCGGACGCCATCCGGTCACTCGTGCTCTTCGAGGGGATCGACCTCACGGAGTCCTACGCCTACAGCGACTCCTACACCGACGTCCCCATGCTCGAGGCCGTGGGCCATCCCGTGGCCGTCAACCCCGACAGGGTGCTCGCCCGCCTGGCCCGTGAAAGGGGTTGGGAGATCCGGCAGTTCTCCCGGCCCGTCCGGCTTCGTGACCGGGTGCCCGTGCCGAACCTGCCCACGGCCGCGGCCGTCACCGGGGCGGCACTGGCCGTGTCGGGGGCGGCGATGCTGGCGTGGCGCTACAACCAGCGGCGAGCCGCCAGCTGACCACGGTTCGGGCACTCCGGGGGAGGAGTCCGAGATCGAGCGGAGGCTCAGGGCCTCCGCCGGAGACTCAGGCTTCCCGGAGCCGCTTGGCGGCGACGAATCCGAGGGCGACGAGAATGGCGAGGATCAGCAGCTTCTTCACGCCGGCGATCCTACCCAGATGCCGCCACCGCTGCCCACAGGCATCTGACCGGCCGGAACTCAGCGCGAGAAGTCGCAGTGGACGTCCAGATCAGAGGATCTGCGCCGCGAGAAACCCGGCAGGGTCAGACGGTCAGCCCGTCAGCGGTCAGACGGTCAGGAGGTCGCGGGCGCCGGTGTCGGACGACGGGTGCCGCAGCTTCGACATGGCCCGGGCCTCGATCTGACGGATCCGCTCCCGGGTCAGGTTGAAGTGCTCGCCCACCTCTTCCAAGGTCCGGGGCTCACCCCGGTCGAGGCCGAAGCGCAGTCGCAGGATCTCGCGCTCACGCTCATCGAGCGGTGAGAGCAGCCTATTGATCTCGTCGGGAAGCAACGATGTGGCGGCCACCTCGAAGGGCGACTCGGCCGACCGGTCTTCCACGACATCGCCGAGCTCGGCGTCCCCGTCCTCGCGCAGAGGCTCCGACAGAGACAGCGGCTCGGCGCGAAACCGCAGAGCCTCGATGAGCTTGTCCTCGGGCATCTCGACTTCGGCCCCCAGCTCGGCCAGGGTGGCCGGCCGGCCGTACTTGAGCTCGAGTCGGGCCTGGGCCTTCTGGACGCGCGCCAAGGTGTCGCCGGCGTGCACCGGGAGCCGGATGGTCCGACCGGTGTTAGCGATACCGCGGGTGATGGCCTGGCGGATCCNNTCGAACTTCTCGACGGCGTGCATGAGGCCCAGGTTCCCCTCCTGAATCAGGTCCAACAGGGGCAGACCCGACGCCTGGTACTTCTTGGCGATGGAGACCACGAGGCGGAGGTTCGACTGGACGAACGTCTGCTGGGCGTTCTCCCCGGTCTGGATCTTGCGCTTCAGCTCACGGCGCTTGGACGGCGTGACGTCTTTCGCTTTTCCCGCCCCGAGTTCCTGCTCGGCGTCGCGACCGGCCTCGATCGTCTGCGCCAAACGGACCTCGTCATCTTTCGTGAGCAGTGGGTACTGCCCGATGTCCGTGAGGTACAGCCGTACGAGGTCTTCCTCGTCGCGCTCGACGCGCTCCTTCGCCAACGTCCTTAGCCCTTCCTCGGGTCCCCTCCGGCGGTGCCTGCCGACAGGAGATACCTATTCGCCTGCTCACGCACCTGTCGGTCGCCCGCAGTTGGAAGTCCCCCAACCACGGACGTAGGTCGCCTGTGGATATCACTTTACCGGCGACGTCAAGGGCTGGAGTTCACCGGCAGCTCGGTGGCACACAAAGAGCCCGCCGCCACGACCTATTGGCGGCGACCGGTGCTCAATGCGGCCACGGGACGAGGCCCGGCCCTATCCCGGCCAGGACCTCTTCCAGAATTTGTTGATGTGCAGTGACGACGGCGATGTCGTGGGGGCGGTCGACCAGGGTCTGCACCAGAGTTTCGGTCGCCTGCCACGCCTCGATCTCATCGCGCATCACTAAACGTAGTGATCTCACCACAGGGCCGTCCGCCACCGGTGCGGCGCGACGGAGGTGGAGGCCGTAGCCGGCGATCAGCCGGGGAAGCACCACCCGGGCCAGCGCCACCAGTCGAAGAAGCGTCCCGCCCGCGGCGGGCGCCTGACCGGGCGCTCCGCCGGCCAACATCCCGAGAAGTTTGTCCACCTCGACACTGGGAGGAAGGGTCAACGTGGCGGGGTCGAGGCTCTCGAGAACGGGGAGGCGCTCGGCCCACAGCTCGGCGTGCCACGCGTGTTGTTGGCTGTAGATGTCGAACACCAGCTGTGCTTCGGCCACGGGTTCGGAGGTCACCCACCCACCGAGCACCTCGAAGAGGCGCCGCTCGATCCACTGGTACGAGCCGATGACACGGGCGTGCTCCTCCAGTGCCAGAGCACCGGGCCCGGCGGCGGAACTTTCGGCGGTGGGTCCACCCACGGCCAACGTCATCGCCTCGAAGGGCTCACCGACCACCGGCACTCCTCGTCTCGGGCGCGCTGTCCACCGGTTCGGGGGTCCGGTCGCGGTAGCGGTTGGTGATGGGCATCCGCCGATCCTTACCGAAGGCCTTGGCCGTGATCCGTACCCCCGGTGGTGACTGCCGGCGCTTGTACTCGGCCCCGTCGACGAGACGGGCCACCCGGGTCACGAGAGCGGGGTCGAACCCCTCACCCACGACGTCGGCCACGGAACGGTCCTGGGCCACGAGCGCCTCGAGTACGGGATCGAGAATCTCATAGGCGGGCAGGCTCTGGTCGTCGCGCTGATCGGGTCGCAGCTCGGCCGACGGCGCCTTGGTGAGAACGGCATCGGGAATCCAGTCCTTCCCGGCCCGGGCGTTGCGGTACCGGCACAGGCGGTACACGAGAAGCTTGGGGACGTCCTTGATGACGGCGAAACCACCGGCCGAGTCGCCGTACAACGTGGAGTACCCGGTGGCCAGCTCGCTCTTGTTGCCCGTGGTGAGAACGATCCAGCCCTGGGCGTTCGAGACGGCCATCAACAGCACACCACGGATGCGCGACTGCAGGTTCTCGTCGGTGAGCCCGGTCGGAGGGTGGCCGAGCACGGATGTCAACATGCCCGAAAACGCAGTGTGGGCAGCCTCGATGGGCACCGTCCGCAGGTCGATCCCGAGGTTCTCGGCCAGGGCGGTGGCATCGCCCAGCGCCCCGTCGCTCGAATAACGCGACGGCATGGCCAGAGCGTGCACGTGCTCGGCGCCGAGAGCGTCGACGGCCACGGCGGTGACGAGAGCGGAGTCGACACCACCGGACAACCCGACGACGGCATCGACAAAGCCGTTCTTGGCCAGATAGTCCCGGGTACCGAGGACGAGGGCGGCGTAGACCTCGGCGTCGGCGTCGAGCGGCGCCGGTGGCGACGGCGTCGGTCGGGTCTCGGCGTCGCGGGGCGCGCCGCTGATCGGCACCACGCGAAGATCACCGCCGGCGGACGCTTGACCGCTCCCGACGCCGTGACCCGAGTCGGGGATTTCGACGTCGACGGTGAGGATCGTCTCGGAGAATCGTCCGGCGGCGGCCACCAACGTGCCGCTGCGGTCCATGACGAACGACCCGCCGTCGAAGACGAGCTCGTCTTGGCCTCCCACCTGGTTCACATAGGCGATGGCGCATCCGGCCTCGGCCACCCGCTGACGGGCGACCAGGAGCCGGTCGTCTTCGCAGCCAATGGCGTAGGGCGAGGCGTTGATGTTCACGACCAGACGAGCGCCGCCGTGGCCTTGGGCGGCGATAGGACCGGCAGGGAACCACAGGTCTTCACACACCGACACGCCGACAGCGACGCCCGCCACCTCGAACAACTCGAGCTCCGACGTTCCCGGTGCGAACCACCGCTCCTCGTCGAAGACCCCGTAGTTAGGCAGCCGACGCTTGTGGTAGACGCCGAGCACGTCGCCTCCGGCGCACACGGCCAGGGCGTTGCGCAGCCGCCGCGGTGCGCCACGAATGGCCGCTTCCCGGGCCACCACCCCGGCCCCGTCGGCCCGGGCCACGGCCTCGGGGACGCTGTCGGGTCCGACGATGTCCACGAATCCCACCAGGGCCACGCAGCCCCGTGTGGCTCTGGCCACCCGCCGCAGGGCCACGTAGTTGTCGGTCACGAAGGCCGGCTTCAGCAAGAGGTCTTCGGGTGGGTACCCGGTGATGGTCAACTCGGGGAAGGCGGCCAGATCGGCCCCGTCCTCCTCGGCCCGGCCCAGCGAGGCCAGGATCTCCTCCACGTTGCCGTCGATGTCGCCGACGACCGTGTCGATCTGGCACAGAGCCACACGCACGCGAGCCACGCAGAGATCCTACTGGCGGGTCTCTCCGGCCCCGCCGAAGCATCCCGCCCGCCATGGCGCCTGGCATGCTGCGGTCGTGCGCAGCGTCCTCCCCTCAGCGCTGATCGGCGCGGCCGAGCGTTCGGCCGCGCCCCACGGCGTGACGGTGGCGCTCGTCCGCGCCCTCGAGGAACATCCCGACACCGCCGATCGCCTTCTCGACGGGGGCGGTCCGAGCGAACTGGGACACACCTTCATCGCCGTCGTCGCCGCCAGTAACGCGCTGGCCCGGCTCTGCGCGGCCGACCCCGGCGCCCTCGATGTCCTCGACGCGCTGGAGCTCCCGGTGGACATCGACGACAGCAGCCCCACCGCTCTGGCCCGGTCCAAGCGTCTCGAGCTCCTGCGCATCGCCGGGCGCGACCTGCGCGGGCTCGACACCTTGGAGGATGTGGGCCGGAGACTGGCCGAGATGGCCGCGCTGGTCCTTCAGGGAGCGTGGACCATCGCCACGGCCGAAACAGGTGGACAGGGGCTGGCCGTGATCGGTATGGGCAAGCTCGGTGGCCGCGAGCTCAACTACGCCAGCGACGTCGACGTCATCTTCGTGACCGACAGAACCGAACGCGACAAGGCGGCGCGCGAGCTGCTCCGCATCGCCCGGGGGTGCTTCCGCGTCGACGTCGACCTGCGTCCCGAAGGACGCTCGGGCCCGCTCACCCGGACTCTGGACGGCTACCGCAGGTACTGGGACAAGCGCGCCCGGGCGTGGGAGTTCCAGGCCCTCATCAAAGCCCGTCCCGTCGCCGGCGACGCCGAACTCGGCCTGACCTTCGCCGGCGTCGCCGACGAAGCCACCTGGAGCCGCGCCTTCAGCGCCGACGAGCTGGCCGAGCTGCGCATGATGAAAGCGCGCGCCGAGGCTGACGCCTCGCGTCCCGGTCTCGCCGGTCGCGAGATCAAGCGCGCACCGGGGGGCATCCGCGACGTTGAGTTCTCCGTCCAATTGCTACAACTGGTGCACGGCCACCACGACCCGGGGATCCGGAACCGGTCCACGCTCGGCGCGCTGACCGAGCTGGCGGTGGCCGGGTATGTCAGCGGCGAGGACGGCGCCGCTCTGGCTGACTCCTACCGTTTTCTGCGCACCGTGGAGCACCGTCTGCAACTGGTGGAGGAGGAGCAGACACACGCCCTTCCCAACGATCCCGCCGCCCGGGACCGCCTGGCGCGGGTGCTGGGCTTCACCGACGGGCCCACTTCCACGGCCACGGCGTCGTTCGACGAGACACTGCGCCGCTGCCAGAGCGACGTCCGCATCATCCACGAGCGCCTGTTCTTCCGCCCGCTCCTCGAAGCCTTCGCCGCCCTCGAAGCCTCGCCCGTCTCTGAGCGGGGGGGAACTCCCGGTCCTGTCATGTCAGCCGACGCCGTGGCCCGTCGCCTGACGGCCTTCGGTTTCAGCGACGCCCGCCGGATGCGCGCCGCCGTCGAAGAGCTCGCCGGCGGTCTCACCCGCGTCTCGCGGTTGATGGGCCAGCTCCTCCCGCTGCTGCTCGACTGGCTCTCGGTCAGCCCCGACCCCGATCTCGGCCTTCTCGGTCTGCGCAGCCTGGTGGTCCGCAACCACCATCGCGCCCTCGTCGTCACCGCTTTCCGCGAGTCCCCCGAGGCGGCCCGTCGGCTCTGTTTGGTCCTCGGAACGAGTCGGACCATGACCGAGGCCATCGAGCACAACCCCGAATTGATCTCCACGCTCGATGACGACACCGCTCTCGCCCCCGAATCGCGGGCCATGTTGGCGGTTGAAGCCATCGAACGCCTGCAGCCGCCCGGTGACGAGGCCCGACGCCGGGCCCGGCTGGTCCGGCTCACCCAGGACCACACCTTGCGCATCGCCACCCGTGATCTCCTCGGTCTCGACGACGTGGCCAGCACGGGAGCGGCTCTCACGGACGTGGCCGAGGCGATCCTCGAAGCGGCGGTGGACTACGTCGCCGCCGGCGTCTCATTTTGCATTGTCGGCATGGGCCGCCTCGGGGGGGCCGAGATGTCCTATGCCAGCGATCTCGATGTCCTCTTCGTCTTCGACGATTCCTCGCCCGAGGGCCACGATCGAGCGGAGGCGTCAGCCGAGGCGCTCCTGCGCTTCGTCCTCGGCCCGAGCCCATCGCAACGCCTGGCCACCCTCGACCTCGGGCTCCGCCCCGAGGGGGGCCAGGGCCGCCTGGCCCGAGATCTGGCCGGTTACGAGGCCTACTTCGAGCGCTGGGCGCAGACCTGGGAGCGCCAGGCCCTCCTCCGGGCGCGCGTCGTCGCCGGAGATCGCGCCCTCGGAGAGCGCTTCATGGGGCTCGCCCGCCGATTCGTCTGGGAGCGTCCGCTCACCGATACAGACATCGCCGATATCCGGCGCATGAAGGCCCGGATCGAACGCGAACGCATCCCGCCGCGCGAGGACCCCCAATTCCATCTGAAGCTGGGACGGGGATCGCTGTCGGACATCGAGTGGACGGCGCAGCTCCTGCAATTGCGCCATGGCGTCTCCGCCACGGGCACCATGACGGCCCTGGACGCCCTCACCGGTCACGGGGCGTTGACCGTGGCCGACTCCGAAACCCTCGGACACGCCTACCGGTTCCTCGAGTACACCCGTAACCGCTGGCACCTCGTCGGAGCGCTGCCCGGAGGGACATCTCCGGGGGACTCTCTGCCCACCGAACCCCACCAGCTGTCGCGTCTGGCCCGGAGCCTCGGAACCTCCCCCACCGCTCTACGCGACGACTACCGCAGGGTCACCCGTCGGGCCCGACGGGTGGTCGAACGGCTCTTCTACGGCATCGAAAACGCGTGATGCCGCCTTGGCCATGACCTACCGACGGCGACGTCAGCCCATGTAGTCGACGGGGCCGGAACCTTTGACCCCGACGGCAAACGCCAGACCCCGGAGCGGGGCGTTGTCGGTCGTCGGCCAGATGCTGTGGGTGGTGTCCGGGGGCGTGTAGATCAGGTCCCCCTGTCCGACGGCTCTCTCTTCGTCGCCGATCTTCATGATTCCCCGGCCCGACAAGATGAAATAGAACTCGTGGGTCGGGTGCGAATGGGGGTCGACCAGACCTCCGCCGGCCACCTCCCATTGACTCACCAGTTCGAGAAAACCACCGTCGGTCGCCTCCCGCATCTCCTGGGATCGCACGAGCCACCACACCGGTACCGTGCCGTTGTGCTCGACGACCGGGGCGACATCCTCGATCGACCTGACGTCCATGACCCGCTCTCCCTTCTGGTTCTGCACAAAATCTTGCCACTCGAGCTCGACCCCGGCGACGAGACGAGAGCCGTCCCGGTCACCGCCGGATCGCCTACCGCCTTTTCTGCCGAGCAGCGATGACCAGCACGGCAATCACACCAGCAGCCAGACCTAGCGGCCAATTGGTGCGATGCAAGAAGGCCGCCACCGGGTCAGGAGAACAGGTCGCTCAACGCGGCATCGAAGGCGGCGGTGTGCCGGTCGACGTCGCGCACCGTCGTCGTCGGGCACATGAGCGCCATGTTGTGGAACGGCGTGATCAGCACACCTCGATTGCACAGCGCCAGGTGAAGATACTCGTCCAGGGTCTCGTCCTCGGCCGCCGCCGACTCTGAGCCGGTCGTGGGGGCGGGTTGGGTGAAGCGGTACTCGGCCCGGGCACCGAGACGGGTGACCGACCACGGCGCGCCGTGGCGGGCCATGACCTCCTCCACCCCGGTCACGAAACGGACGGCCAGGTCGTCCATGTGGGTGAAAGCGCCGGCGGTGAGGACCTCGCCGAGAGTCGCCCGCATGGCGGCGACGCTCAGAGCGTTGCCGGCGAGCGTGCCCCCCACTCCGCCCACGTCCACCAGGTCGGCCGATTCGTGGCCGCCCACCAGCGCGGCCACGCCGGACGACAGCCCGTAGGCGCCCGAGGCGACGCCGCCTCCGATGGCCTTGCCGATGGTGACGATGTCAGGACTGAGGCCCCATGCCATCGTGCAGCCACCGGGTCCGGCGCTGAAGGTGTGGGTCTCGTCGAGCATGAGCAGGCTGCCGTGACGCCGGGTGGCGGCGCGCAGGCCCTCCATGAACCCGGGCGCGGGCAGAACGATCCCGATGTTGGTCAGGGCCGGCTCGCAGAGAACGGCGGCCACATCGCCGTGCGCCAGTTCGGCCTCGACACCGGCCAGGTCGTTGAACTCCGCCACCCGGGTGGTGAGCAACGGATCCACCGGGGGGGCCACGTTTCCGGGACGCGAACGTGCCACCCCGTCGTGATCGAGGACGACGAAGGTCTCGTCGACGCTGCCGTGGTAGCAGTAGGAGAAGACGAGGATCTTGGGGCGTCCCGTCACCAGCCGGGCCAGGCGGACGGCCCATCGGTTGGCGTCGGTGGCGCTCAATGCGAAAGACCACAACGGGAGCCCGAAGCGGCGTTCCAGCTCGGCGCCGACCCATTCGGCGTCGGCCGTGGGCAGCATGGTCGTGATCCCGCCGAGCCGGCCGATCCTCTCGACCACGGCGTCCACCGTCGGCCCCGGCGAGTGGCCCGCCATGGCCCCGGTGTCACCCAGGGCGAAATCGACATACGACAGCCCGTCGACGTCGACGACCTGACACCCGTGGGCGCTGTCCAGGTAGAGGGGATACCCCCCGGCCCACTTACTCATCCACGTCATCGGGACACCGCCGAAGAGATGGCGGGCTTCGGAGAACAGCTCCGCCGAGCGCGGATGGGCCAGGCGGAACGCGGCGCGCTCGCGCTCCACGAGATGTTCCAGCCGGCGGCGGTCGACGCTCGTCACTTCTGTCGGCTCGTCACCGGTGGTGTCACTCGTCCGTCACCCGTCAGTCATCGGCGGCCAGTCCGACGGGTTCCGATCCGAATACCTGATCGACATCGCGGCGCCCGATGACGTGCACGTCCACGCCGCTCTCGGAGGCAAAGCGCAGCACACGCTGCACCACCGAGCCCTTGGTCATCTCTTCCCAGCGACTGCGGCGGCTCGAGCCGAGCACGATCTGCGTAACCTGATGCTCGCCGGCGAAATCGACGAGAGCGCGCGCCGGGTCGTCGCGGGTGATCTCGTGCCAGTGGGCGCCGAGGTCGTCGGCCAGATGGTGAAGCGCATCGAGTGACTCGGCGTCGCGCTGACGCCCGTGTTCGCCGGCAATCACGTGCACGGCATGGAGATCGCCCTTCATCCGGGCGGCCAGGCGCGCGGCGCGGCGGATCACGCCGTCGGTGCCATGGGCTCCGGTGACCGCCACCATGATCCTCTCGGCCGTATCCCACATCTCCTGGGGATGGCGGTCCCGGAGATAGGCCAGCAATTCCTCTTCTGTCTCATCGGCCACAAAGCGCAGCGCCAGCTCCCGGAGAGCCACGAGGTTCTCGGTCCGGAAGAAATGGGAGAGGGCGTCCTGGATCTTCGCCGGCGGATAGATGTTGCCGTGCACCATGCGCCGGCGGAGCTGCTCGGGCGAGGAGTCGATGAGCTCGAGCTGGTCCGCCTTGCGCACCACCCAATCGGGCACCCGCTCACGGACCCGTGACCCGGTCATGCGCTCGACGGCCTCGGCGATGCTTTCGAGATGCTGGACGTTGACAGTGGTGATGACATGGATGCCGGCATTCAACAACTCGATGACGTCCTGCCACCGTTTCTCGTTGCGCCCCGATCCCGGGACATTGGTGTGGGCCAACTCGTCGACCAGGGCGACTTCGGGCCGGCGAGCGAGAACGGCATCGAGGTCCATCTCCTCGAAACCCGTGCCGCGGTAGGAGGTGACTTTGCGGGGGACGACCTCCAGATCACGGATGAGCTCGGCGGTGCGAGGACGGCCGTGGGTCTCGACGAATCCGACGACGACATCGGCGCCTCGACGGTGCCGACGCCAACCCTCGTCGAGCATGGCGAAGGTCTTGCCCACGCCGGCCACCGCCCCCATGTAGATACGGAATCGACCGGCCGGGCTGACCGAGTCGGCCTCCACCTCGTCTGCCGGGAATTCACGCGACGTCATGGTCCCCATTGTGCCCGAGTGGGGTGCGGCGAGGTCGAACCGTTAACGTGGCATCCAGGCATTTTCGATGGAGGCAGGGGCAATGACCTCGGTGAGACGCAGCTTGGCGGGAGCAGGCGCTGCGCTCGGCGCCGTGGCCGTCCTCACCGCGATCATGGCCCCCGTCCGCGACCACCTGAGCATCGCCACTCCCGCCCTCGTCCTCGTCATCCCCGTCGTGGTCGGCGTTGTCGTCGGTGGCTTCGTGGCCGGCGCCGCGGCCGTCCTCGCCGGCTTCTTCGTCTACGACCTGGCCTTCATCCCTCCCTACGGCAGCGTGGTGGTGGGGGCCCCGGAGAATTGGGTGGCCCTCGGCGTCTACGTGGTCGTGATGGTGCTCGTGGCCCAGGTGGTGGCGCGCCTCGACGTGGCCCGGTCCGAGGCGGGTCGGCGCGAGACCGAGATACGACGGCTCTTCGAGTTGACGGATCTGTTGATCGGGGAGAAGCCCGTCCCCGAGCTACTGGCGCTCATCGTCTCCGCCGTCCACGATGCCTTCGGGCTGCGCAGCGTCGCGCTCCTCCTTCCGTCGGGGCTCTCTTCGGGGACGCGCCTGGAGGTGGTCTCGGCCGCCGGAGAACCCCTGACGAGTGATGAGCTCAGCCGCATCACACCGGCGTCGGGGAGACCGACGAGCCTGGGAACGTCGTCCACCACGCCCGACGAGGTCCGGAGCGTCGCGCTCTCCGCCCCGGGGGGCCCGGTCGGCCTTCTCGGCATCAAGGGCCACGCCCTCAGCCGCCACGAGCGGGAACTGCTGCTCACCTTCGCCAACCACATCGCCCTCACCGTGGAGCGGGCCCAGCTCCGGTCCCAGGCCATGCGCACCGAGCTACTGGAGGAGATCGACCACCTGCAAAAGGCATTGATGCGAGCGGTGTCCCACGACCTGCGCACGCCGCTGGCCACCATCAAGATCTCGGCGTCGACTCTGCGCAACCCGGCGGCCGACATCGCCCCCGAGCAGCGCCTCGAATTGCTTGGTTTCATCGAGGATCAGGTCGACCGCCTCAACCGTCTGGTAACCAATCTCCTCGACATGAGCAGGGTCCAGGCCGGCGCCCTGGAACTGCACCGTCAGCCCATCACCGTCGTCGATCTCGCGACCGAGGCGATCCGGGCCCTGGGTCTCGCCTCCTCGGCCCGGCGCTTCACTTTGGACATGGCCGACGATCTCCCTCCGGTCGACGTCGACCATCTCCTCGTCGGCCAGGTCCTGGTCAACCTGCTCGACAACGCATCGCGCTATGCCCCCGACGAGACCGCCATCTCGGTGACGGGCCACGTCCGCCATGACGGGAAGGTGGTCGTGGCCGTGACCGACAGTGGACCCGGCGTCCGACCAGAAGAGCGCGAGATCGTCTTCCAGATGTTCACCGGGCGCGGTTCCGCCGGTGGCACGGGGGTGGGACTGTGGATCGCCAAGGCCTTCGTCGAGGCCCACGGCGAAGAGATCTGGGTCGAGGACAGCGAGAGCCACGGCGCCCGTTTCTGCTTCACGTTGCCCGTCGCCCTCCAACCGGCGACAGTGTCTTGAGCCGTGGCACGCATCCTCGCCGTCGACGACGACACCGCTCTGTTACGGGTGCTGCGCATCGGACTCGTCGCCCTGGGCCATGAGGTCCTCACCGCCTCCACCGGAGCGCAAGGCATCTCCCAGGCCGCCGTCGGAGCGCCCGACGTCATCGTTCTCGACCTGGGCCTGCCCGACATGGACGGCCTCGAGGTGTGCCGGCGCATCCGCCAGTGGAGCGCGGTGCCGATCATCGTGCTCTCGGCCGACGGCACCGAAGACCGCAAGATCACCGCCCTCGACGGCGGAGCCGACGACTACATGACGAAGCCCTTCGGCATGGGTGAACTCGAAGCCCGTCTCCGGGTGGCGCTGCGACACCGGGCGGTGGAGACCGGCGATGACGACGGCGCATCGACGACTCTCGTCGTCGGCCCCCTCACCCTCGACCTGGTCCACCACGAAGGGCGCATGAACGGCACCGCCGTGGACCTCACCAGCCGCGAGTTCGCTTTCCTGGCCTACCTGGCCAAGCACGCCGGCAAGGTGTGCACCCACCAGATGATCCTCGAACACGTCTGGGGGCCGCGCTACGGCACCGAGAACCACTATCTCCGGGTCTACGCCTATCGGCTGCGACGCAAGCTCGGGGACACGGACGGCCGGTTCCTGCGCACCCTGCCCGGGGTGGGCTACGAGCTCACCGACGAGGCCGCCTGAGCGAGCGCCCTGCCCCGTTCGGGGCAGCGACGTGGCAATCTTGTCCGAGACGGCGTCACCGACGGCCGCCGGGAAACGCTGGGGGTCGCACCATGCACGACTTGGTCATTCGAGGCGGCACCGTCATCGACGGCACCGGATCAGAAGCCCGCACGGCCGACGTGGCCATCGACGACGGCCACATCGTCGATGTGGGAAACCTCTCGCGGGAGCAGGGTCGCGAGACGATCGACGCCGACGGCCTGCTCGTGACGCCGGGCTGGGTAGACATCCATACCCACTACGACGGCCAGGCGACGTGGGACGAAGTGCTCGCTCCGAGCAGCTGGCACGGGGTGACCTCTCTGGTGATGGGAAATTGCGGCGTCGGCTTCGCCCCGGCGCGCCCCGACCGACACGACTGGCTCATCGGCCTGATGGAAGGCGTGGAAGACATCCCCGGCACGGCGTTGGCCGAAGGCATGACCTGGGGGTGGGAGAGCTTCCCGCAGTATCTCGACGCGCTGGCTGACCGGAAGTGGACGGTCGATGTGGGAACACAGGTGGCCCACGGAGCCGTCCGCGCCTACGTCATGGGTGATCGGGGCGCGCACAACGAACCGGCCTCGCCCGAGGACATCGAGACCATGAAGGCCATCGTGAAGGAGGCGCTGTCCGCCGGTGCCCTCGGCTTCTCGACCTCGCGCACCATCGCCCACCTGGCCATCGACGGCGAGCCGGTCCCGGGAACGTTTGCCGCCGAGGACGAGCTGTTCGGCATCGGGTCCGCTCTGGGCGAGCTCGGCACCGGGGTCTTCGAACTGGCCCCGGCCGGGGTGGCCGGCGAGGACATCTCGCTACCGGCCAAAGAAGTGGACTGGATGCGGCGCCTGTCGGTGGCCTGCGGGCGCCCCGTGACATTCGCCATGTTGCAAGTGGACTCGGCCCCCGATCTGTGGCGCGAGCTCCTCGACACCTCGCTCGCCGCCGTGGCCGAGGGGGCCGATCTGTGGCCTCAGGTGGCGGCCCGGGCCACCGGGCTTCTCTCGGGCCACTACGCCACCCTCTGCCTCTTCGAAGGCATCCCCGCCTACCAGGCACTGAAAGCCAAGAACCTGAGCGACGCCGAGCTGTTGGCGGCGCTGCGACAGCCCGCCGTGCGTGCCTCCATTGTCTCGTGGGAGCCACAGGGTGGCGCCGCGGCGCGCATGGAGGACGCCTACCGCAACACCTACATCCTCGGATCCCCCCCCGACTACGAACCGGGCCCCGAGCGCTCGTTGGCGCACATGGCGGCGGCCAGCGGCCGGAGCCCGCTCGACGTGGCCTACGACGCCATGCTCGAGGACGACGGACAGGCGCTTCTCTATGTCCCCATCTTGAACTACTCCTCGGGGAACCTCGATCCTGCGCGCGAGATGCTCCTGCACCCGCGTGCCGCCGCCGGCCTCGGCGACGGGGGGGCGCACTGCGGCGTCATCTGTGATTCCTCACAACCCACCTTCATGCTGACCCACTGGACCCGGGACCGCACCCGGGGCGACAAACTGCCCCTCGAACTGATGGTGAAGAAGCAGACCCACGACACGGCCATGCTCTACGGGCTCACCGACCGGGGAACGCTCGAGACGGGCAAGGTGGCCGACGTCAACATCATCGACTACGAGAACCTCCAGCTGGGGACGCCGAAGATCGTCGCCGACCTGCCCGCCGGTGGACGCCGCCTGGTGCAGGATGCCACCGGCTACGTGGCCACCATCAAGTCGGGTGTCACCACGTTCGACGGTGGGAAGGACACCGGCAAGCGCCCCGGGGTTCTGCTGCGCGGCGCTCGCTGACGCTGACGCACAGGGCCTCGAGGTCGGGTCTTTTCAGCGCCCGCGCCACTCCGGAGGACGGTGCTCGAGGAAGGCCCGGCGCCCTTCGCCCGCATCCTCCGAAGCCATGACCACCTCCATGGCGCTGTTGCTCAACGACCACGCCGCCTCATCGGGTGCCGTGCAGGCCTCCAGAAGCGCGAGGCTCTGCCGCACCGCCACCGGCGCATTGCCGCAGATCCGTTGGGCCAAGGCCAGCGCCCCGTCGAGAGCCGATCCCGGTTCGGTCACGGCATTCACCAGACCGTGACGCTCGGCCCGTTGCGCATCGATGGGGTCGCCGGTGAGGACGATTTCCTTGGCCACGTTCAGCGGCAGGGCGCGCGCTGACCGGAACACTCCCCCATAGAGTGCGAGAAGTCCCCGCTTCACCTCCGGCAGTCCGAAGGTGGCCGCGCTCGAGGCCACCACCAGGTCACAGGCGAGGACAATCTCCATGCCCCCACCGAAGGCCAAGCCCTCGACGGCGGCGATCAGCGGTTTGGACCTCCGTCGCCGGATGATCCCGTAGGGGCCACCCCTCTCGGTGCCGGCACCGGAACCGACCCGGAGGTCGGTACCGGCAGAAAAGACGTTCGTCCCGCCCGTCAGGACCCCGACCCACAGCTCGTCGTCGTCCTCGAGCTCGTTGAGAGCGCCGTCGATGCCGAGCGCGATCTCTTCGTCGACGGCGTTGCGCTTCTCCTCGCGCTGCATGGTGATGACGAGGACGCGCCCGTGCCGGGCGCGCTCAACGGGCATGGAGACCTCGGTCCATTGGCCGCCGAGCATACGGCCCCACGAAATGCATGGGGCCCGGGTCCGCTACTTCCCCCGACGTAGCGGACCCGGACCGGTGCTGGGGTACCGGCAGCCCCGTGCAGGCGTCAGGAGCAGCAGGAGACGGATGGGATCGCTCGCAGCTTTCTGGCGCTCACTCGTTGCTGCTTCCAACGACCGGGCTGGGCAACGCGTTACGACGCATCGACGACGTGGGCAAGAATGCGCCGACGGTGGCGCCACGGACGTCGAAATGGCCTCTGTTACTGTCGGAAAGTGCGCCGGTACCTGCCGTTTGTCATCGCCGTGATGGCCCTCGTCACCGCCTCGTGCGGCAGCTCGCCGCTCACCGGGAAGGCCACCACCACCACGACCCGGGTGCCCCTGCCGGCGGGACGACTCCCCTCGGCCATCTCGAAGATGGTCTGCGCCTCGGAGGCGCAAAAGGAGATCGACGAAGTCCTGGGGGTGAAAGCCGTCGTGCCGACGCCCACCTGGGTGGGTCACCTCTACGCCTGTCGCTACCAGTTCCCCGACGGGGTCCTGGCCCTCTCGGTCAAGGAGCTCTCGAGCTGGTCCCAGACCACTGCCTGGTTCCACATGCTGGGCCGCCAGTTGGGCGACGTCGGAACCCTGGGCAACCTCGGGCAAGGGGCGTTCACCACCAGCAACGGCTCGGTCGTCGTCCGCAAGGACTGGAAGATCCTGACCGTTCAGATCTCGGGACTTCCCCCGCAGTTCGGCGTCCCCCCCACGACCAGAGCCGACGTGGCCGACACCGTGTCGGATGTCATCCTCGGTTGCTGGGCCGGGGACTGACCGACAACCATTGCACCTCCGGTAACCGCACTCCCGACGACGACCGCACTTCCCGACGACGACCGCACTCCTGATAACGACCGCACTCCTGATAACAGAGCCCCCCTCGAGAGGGGGGCTCTGCGCATCAAAGGAAAGGGCGGTTGGTCCGCCGGGAATCTCTCAGGCGGTCTCTTGCAAGATGCCCAGGCACATCTCGTCGGAGGAACCGTCGCCCCAGGTGACGAAGCGGGCCGGGAGCTTGCGGAGCTGCGGCAGCTTCTGACGCAACGTCGGGTCGTAAGTGCAGGTGACCTGCACGGTGTCACCGGGGTGGGTGGCGATCGGCGTGGCCAGGTTGTACGAACGCTGGTAGTCGAAGTTGTAGTTGGTGACGTTCAAAATGGTCTGCTGATCGGGTTTGCCCGGATTGAGCACGATCTTCATGGCCCGCCCGAGCAGGTGCATGTGCGCCGTCACCCGGACGATGTGCCCGGCGCCGACAGGCCAGTCGCAGCTCGTCGTGTCACCGGCGGGGGGATTGGCCGCGTTCCGGCCGCAGACCTGCTCGATGGTGTTCACGAAGTCCACCTGATCCTGTCCGAAGCGCTGACCCAGGTTGGCCAGTGAGGCCGCCCGGTTGCACAGGGGGCCCGTGACCCCCGCCGGGCAGGGGATGTCCGGCGGAGCAGGGAGAAGGCTCAGGTGCAGCGGCTTCAGCGGCGTCGCCGCGGGCACCGTTTGGAGCATCAACTTGGCCCGCACGGGGGCGTCTCCGCGCAGCAGGTTGTAGTGGATCTGCATCACGACCATGCTGCCCTTGGGCAGGTACACGCCCGTGCCCTTCGGCTCCACGTCGCGTCCGTGGCCCGGGGCCCAGGCCGACAGCCACGGCGTGTTCGAGATCTGCCTGAGGCCTGTCCCCGGCAACGCCGATTCCCCGAAACACGTCCATCCTTTGCCGCCCTTATCCGCCGCCGTGGCCGCCGTGGCCAGGTTGGGCGGCACCATGAAGAGGATGGCGTGGTGGACGTCGATCCCCTCGGGGAAGAACTGACTGGCCACGATGTAGGAGTTGGCCTTCACATGGGGATTGACCAGCGTGCAGTGGTAATCGTCGGTGGCGCCGGCCGGCGCCTTGGGCTTGTAGGCGTGCGCCGCCTGCAAAGTGATGGTCGTCACCTTGGGCGAGACGGCCGTGGCTGAAGTGGCCACCACCGCCAATCCCCCGACCACGATGGCGGTTGTGGCGACAACCAGAGCGACGCCGTGGCGCGCAGAACGTGTTCTCCCCATGGGAAAAAGGTAGTCCCTTTCGGCCAATCACGCTGGATGGCGACCTGCGCCGGCCGCTGTGAACAGGGTCGATGCGACGATGCGGTGGCCCGCGCCACGCTCGGCCCGCAATGCCCGGGGCCCCGGGCTGCCGGTAGTCTCGAATACCAGCGTGTGAGGCATCGTCCGCTCGGGAGGTGCAGTCCGGGCCGGGGTGAGGGCATGGCGACGACCAGTCAGGCGATGGGGGCCATGGGCATGACCCGCCGACCGCGCAGCGCGCTGGCGGAGAACTGGTCGGTCCCCGATCGCCGCCGGATGCTCCAGTTGACCCTGGCCACGGCGTGGCTCCTCGACGCCGTCCTGCAATTCCAGCCCTACATGTTCACCCGGGCCTTCGGGAACCGGATGATCGCCGGCATGGCGGTCGGCAACCCGTCGGGGCTCGCCCATCAGATCAATTGGGCGGCCCGGACCATCGCTCATCACCCGGCGGCCAGCAACACCGCCTTCGGCCTCGTCCAGCTCTGCATCGCCTTCGGCATCGCCTGGCGCCCCACGCTGAAGCTGGCCCTGGCCGGATCGGTCGTCTGGGCCCTGGCCGTCTGGTGGATCGGCGAAGGTCTCGGCGGCGTCCTCGCCCGGGGGCCGAGCCCGCTCACCGGCGCCCCCGGTGCGGTCGTCCTCTACGCCCTGCTGGCCGTCCTTCTCTGGCCCCGGGACAGCCAGCGCCGGCGCGAGCCGGCACCGTTCATCGCGGCGCGCCCTCTGGGGGCGGCTCCCGCCCGGGCGGCGTGGCTGGTCCTGTGGGCCAGCCTGGCCTACTGGGCCCTCGAAGGGGTCAACCGCTCATCGGAGGGACTCCACAACATGATCACGGCCATGGCGGGGGGACAGCCCCACTGGCTGTCGTCACTCGACACCTCGGTGGCCCGCGTGGTGGCGCACCGCGGTCTCGAATTCTCAATCGCCCTGGCGGTCGTCTTCGCCCTCATCGCCGCCGGCACCTTTTTCTCCGTCACCGCCGCGCGCGTCACCATCGTCGTGGCCGTCGCCCTCTCGGTCATCATCTGGGTCGTGGGCCAGAACTTCGGTGACGTCTTCTCCGGCTCGGGTACCGATCCCAACAGCGCCCCCCTGCTGATTCTCCTGGCCGCCGCCTTCTGGCCTTCGCCCGGCCGGGCCGTGGTGGCGCCGGAGCGCGCGCCCTCTTTCGAACCTGTCGGGATCTAGCCCATGCTCCAACCCACCTGGCTGGTCGACACCCTCGCCGTCGTCATGATCGCCATCTCGACCTACTGCGTGGCCCGACTGGTGGCGGCCCGGGTCTGGGGACGCGCTCTTCACCGTGACATCAACGTCGCCCATGTGGCCATGGGCACGGCCATGGCGGGAGCGCTCGTCGCCGGTTTCCGGACGCTTCCCGACGGAGCCTGGGACCTGGTCTTCGGAGCTCTCGTCCTCTGGTTCGGCGCCAGCGCCGCCCGGCTCGTGGTGCGACCGGCGCCGGCGGCGGTCGACACCCATCACCTTTCGCACAACCTGACCCACATGGTCATGGCCGGGGCGATGCTCTACATGTTCATGGAGACATCTTCGTCGAGCGTCGCTGCCGCTACACCGGCAGCAGCGATGTCGCTCATGGGTGGCGCGAGAGGCTCGGCGGCCAGCCTTGGCGGCCTCACCCTTGTCCTCGTCTTCATCCTCTTCGCCTCGGCCGTCTGGCACTTCGACGGCCTCACCCGCTACACCACGGCCCGACGCCAACTGGCGCCCGTGGCTTCGTCGGTGCCCGCCCACGGCACCGGGGCCCTTATGGCCACGGCGGTCGCTGCCCCTGCCGGCGCCACCACGGCGCAGGACGTCACCATGACCGACGCCGCCCAGGCCGAGCAGGCGCACTGGCTCGCCCCTCGCCTCGAGATGGGCTGCCACATCGCCATGTGCATCACGATGGGCTACATGCTCGTCCTGCTGCTCTAACGGCGTTGCTTGTTTACCTGCGCTACTTGACCTGCCGGGTCACGCTGAACGGCACCGGATGGCCGTTGATCGTCGCCACCACGGAGAACACCCACGTCCCGGGGGTGAGCGTCGGGTAGGTCACAAAGTGACCGGCACTCAGCCGCAGCTGCCGCAGCGGTTGCGGGATGCCCCCGTCGAATGACGACGTCACCTTCAGCGAACTCGATGCCTCTTGCCCGGCGCTCAGCCCGTCGAGGATCACGTGGAACTGGCTCACCCCCGGCTGGTCCGGGTTCAGATAGACCTCGGCACTGGCCCCACCGGTCAGTGCCACCTGTGAGATGTCGGGGATGTCGGGCAGCAGTGACTGACCCCGGGCGGGCGAGATCACCTGGCCGATCACCGTGATCCCGGCGAACAGAACCACGGGAAGGGCGACCCAGGCGGCAAATCCCCGCCCCCCGCGCATCACCCGTGGCGGTTGCACCTGCTCGAGCCCACCGCGTCCGAGCCGCATCAGACGCAGGCTGTTCAACACCACGATCACACTGGACAGGCCCATGGCGGCGGCGGCGATCAGCGGGTCGAGCAGGCCGAAGGCGGCCAGCGGCAGCGCCGACAGGTTGTAACCCATGGCCCAGCCGAAGTTCTGCGTGATCACGGCCAGCGTGGAGCGGGCCACCCCGATGGCGGCGGGCACACCGTGCAGATTGTCCCCGAGGAGAGCGATGTCACTGTTGGCCAGCGCCGCCTCGGTCCCACTGCCGATGGCGCACCCGACGTCGGCGGTGGCGAGCGCC
Source organism: Acidimicrobiaceae bacterium (assembly GCA_003151475.1). GTDB lineage: Bacteria > Actinomycetota > Acidimicrobiia > Acidimicrobiales > UBA8190 > Palsa-661. The sequence continues at coordinate 25,551 of PLXQ01000071.1, forward strand.
GGCGCGTCGTTGATCCCGTCGCCCACCATCAGCACCTTGGCCCCGCCGGCCTGCAGGGCCCGCAAAGCGTCGACCTTGCCCTGCGGGTCGAGTGCACTGCGCTCGCTGTCCACTCCCACCGTGGCGGCCACCGTGGCCACCGCCGGCTCGCTGTCACCGCTCAGAATGCTCGTCCGCAGGCCGAGCGCACGCAGCCGGGCCACGGCGGCCCGCCCCTCGGACCGCACCGGCGTGGTCACCGCAATGGCCCCCATCACCGACCCGTCGCGCTCGACCACCACCACCGTCTCGCCCCGCTCCTCGCAGGCCGTCACGGCGCCGCTCAACTCGGCCGGTAGTGCGGTCTCGCCCAGACGGACGACCCGGACCCACCGGCCCCCCACCCGCCCGGCCACGCCGATTCCGGGCAGGATCACGGCGTCCTCGGCCCGCTCCCGCACCTCGGCGGCGGCCCGGACCGCCGTGCCGATGGGGTGGTCGCTCTCCGCCTCCACCGCGGCGGCCAGTGCCATCACCTCATCGGCGGTCGATCCGGCGCCCGCCATCACCTCGGTCACCCGGGCGAACCTCTCGGTCAGGGTCCCCGTCTTGTCGAACACCACGGTGTCGACTTTGGCCAAACCCTCGAGGCCCTCGCCGCTTCGGATCAGGATCCCGAGCGCGGAAGCCCGACCGCACCCCACCATCATGGCCACCGGGGTGGCCAACCCCATGGCGCAGGGGCAGGCCACCAACAAAAGAGCCACGGCGCTCAGCACGGCCTTCCCCAGGTCCCCGGCGGCCAGCCACCAGGCGAGGAACGTCACCACCGAGGCCAGCAGGATCACGGGCACGAAGACCCCGCTCACCCGGTCGGCGATCCGCTGCAGGGGCGCCTTGTCGCGCTGCGCCTCCTCCACCAACCTCTGCAGCCGGGTCAGCACGGACTCGGCCGCCACCGTGGAGACGCGCACCACCAACACGCCGCCGCCGTTCAGAGTTCCCCCCGTCACCTCGCTCCCGGGACCGTGTTCCACCGGCATGGGCTCGCCCGTCAGCATGGACTCGTCCACGGCCGACCATCCGCTCTCGACCACCCCGTCGAGCGGAACCGTCTCACCCGACCGGACCCGGATCAGCGCCCCCACGGGGATGCTCTCGGGCGGGACGAGCTCACCGTGGTCGTCGTCGGCACCGGACACCACCCGGGCCGTGGGGGGCCGCAGACCGAGCAGCGAGTGCATGGCCCGAGCCGCACGCTGGCGCGCCCGCGCCTCGACGGCCCGGCCCGTCACCAAGATGGCCACGATCAACGGCGCCATCACCCCGTGCAGCCGGGCGGCGAAGGCACCGTTCCCGCCGAGGTGAAGGTGCCGGCCTCCGAGGGCGATGGCCTCCACCGCGCTCACAGCCAGCGCCGCCAGCGTCCCCAGCGCGATCAGCGTGTCCATGTTCGTCGCCCCGTGGCGCAACAACCGCGCCGCCGTCCGCAGGAACGGCCATCCGCCGGCGATCTCCACGGCCACGGCCAGGATCAGCACCGTCCATCCGTCGAGAGCGTTGGCCGGGGCCACCACGGCGATCAGGAACGCCACCAGCGCCAGCGGCCACGAGATCACGGCCCGCAGCCCCCAGTGGTCGGACCGCTCCCCGATAGTTCCGCTTTCGTTCTCGTCCACGGCCAGCGCCGAGTACCCGGCGCCGTCGACGGCACCGACCAGTTCCTCGACCCCCACCGCGGCGGGGTCGTAGGCCACGAAGGCCCGCGTCGTGGCCAGGTTCACCGACGCGCTGACCACCCCGACCTGATGGGCCAGAGCTCCCTCGATCCGGGTGGCGCAGGCGCTGCAGTGCATCCCCCCGAGCGAAAGCTCGGCCGTGGCCAGTGGACGTTCCTCGCTGGCCGCCTCGGGCCACGGACTCGAAGGCACGGTGAGCATGGCCCTCACATGGTAGTGGCCGCCCTGCCCCTCCTGACCAGCGGGAACAGACCCGGCGCGGCGCCGCCGCAGAGCCGACAACCGCCCGCCCGAGGGGCCGGGGCCGCGGCGCCAGCGCAGGGTCGCGTCGGTAAACTGCCGTGGCTCGGACCGACCTCCGGGTCCGCAACCGGAACCGACCGACGCCCTCCAGGAGCCAGATGCCAGTCAACAAGCGCTTTGCGGGAGCGCCCATGTCGTCGGCCTCGGCCGGCTGGGCCCTGCTCCCGCTGCGGGCGTTCCTCGGCTTCACCTTCACCTTCGCCGGTCTCCAGAAGCTGGCCAATCCGGGCTTCTTCGACGCCAACAACCCGACCTCCATCCAGCAGCAATTGAAGCAAGCGACCCACAACAGCCCCATCCATGCGCTCATGGGCCCCCTCGGTCACATAGCGGTCGCCGTCGGCGTCGTCATGGCCCTGGCCGAGCTCGCCGTCGGCCTCGGCACCCTCCTCGGTCTCTGGACCCGCGCCGCCGCCGCCGGCGGCATGTTCTTGTCCCTCGGACTCTTCCTCACCGTCAGCTTCCACTCGAGGCCCTACTACACGGGCTCCGACATCGTCTTCTTCTTCGCCTGGTTGCCCCTGCTGGTGGCGGGGGCAGGCGGAGTGTTCTCCCTCGACGCTCTCATTGCCTCCCGGGCCGGTTCCCTGGCGCAGGCGCCGGCCCACGCGCCCCCGGCGAAGGCGCCGAATACGGCCGGGCGTCGAGAGATCGACCGCCGCACCTTCGCCCGCAAGGGCGCCGCCTTCGGAACGGCGGGAGCCCTGGGCGTCGCTCTGGCCGGCCTGGCCGCCGCCCTCGGTCGCCTCGTCGGCCACTATGCGGATTTCCCGAACGCCTCCGACCCGCTGGCTCTCTCGTCGGGGACCACCTCTCCCACCACATCGTCCTCTTCCACCACAACGTCGGCGGGTTCGTCGCCGCCCACCACGGCGCCGCGCAAAAAGCCGCCGGGCAAGAGCGTGGGACCGGCCAGCGCCGTGACCGTCGGGGGAGCGGCGACCTTCAACGACCCGAAGACCGGCGATCCCGCCGTGGTCGTCCAGCCCGCAGCCGGCACCTTCGTGGCCTTCGACGCCGTCTGCCCCCACGAGGGCTGCACCGTCGCCTACAACACCAACGCCAAGCTCTTCATCTGCCCCTGCCACGGATCGCGGTTCAACGGCGAGACCGGCGGCCTGCTCAACGGCCCCGCCCCCCACGGCCTGACCAAGATCGCCATTGCCGAAGGACCCGACGGCGACCTCTACGCCGTCTAGAAAACCAGGCCTCCCGAAGCCCAGCTTGTAGCCTGGAACCGACATCCAGGGAGGACGAAATGCCCCACCTCAAGGACGAGACGGCTTCTCATCGCACCGATGAGGCCGACCACGGGGACGACACGGCGTGTTAGTTCTCGGCCGCGGCGTCGGCGAGGGCGTGATGATCGGCGACGACATCAAGGTCACGGTGGTGGTCGTCTCCGGTGACAAGGTGCGCATCGGCATCGACGCCCCGCCCGAGATCGAGGTGCATCGCGAGGAGGTCTATCTCGAGAGGCAGGCCAATCTCCGGGCCGCCTCGACTGGCACCGTCTCCCCGGCGGACAAGACCCTCGTGCCCCATGATCATGAACCGGCAGCATCGGACGCCCCGGCCGACGGCGGTGCGATTCAGCCCGAGCGGCCCTGAGCGGCTCGCCCCGCCCGGTCGTTCCCCGGCCCGATGCGAGCACGTTCCCAACACTCTCCGCCACTCTCTGAGAGAAATTCGCACCCCATCCACGGAAACAGGGGACTGGCTCAATAATGTTGGGCCCCAGTGGATCTGAATATCACGGTGAGCAACGCCTCAGGAGCGGCGGTGGTCTGCGTCGTGGGAAACCTGGCGGCCGAGGCCGCTCCGGCCTTCGGCAAGGCTCTGGACCACCTGTCGAGCGGCGCCCGGCCCGTCGTGGTGGACCTCGAAGGAGCCACCGGCATGGACAAGCTCGGGCTCAGCGTCCTGGTCCAGGCCTTCCGCCGCCTGCGCGATCACAATTGCGCCCTCATCGTCGTCGCCCCCCCACCGGCGCTTCGCAAGGTCATCGACGACAGCGGTGTGGAGGATTTCATGCCTATCTGCCGCACCTTGGAAGAAGCGGCTGCTCTTATCACCGTCCTCAATCGTCGTGTCCCCAAGGGACGCGACTCCTTGCCCCGACCGTCGGGACCCGAGCTCAGCTGAGAATCCGAGCCTCGCCGCCCGACCCTGCGGCTGTGAACCGAACGCCTCCACCACTTCACTGGCGCCATGGCTCACAATGAGGTGGTGAGAGAAAGCGGCCGCTCCGGAGGCCACCCGATGAGGATCGTCGTTGCCCTGGCCCTCACGGGCTTCGCCCTTGTCGCCACCCGCCGCCGTATACGCCTGCGTTCCATTCCTCTCTATAGGCATGTCTCTACGCCTGCCGCGTCGGCCGCGCCCGCCACCTCATCAGAGGCACCACCGGCCGAGACGTCGGACGAGACGAAGGTCGCCACCACGGCGCCGGTCAGCGCCGATACGGCGCCCGATCCGCCGGCCACCGACGCAGTCATCCTCCCGGGCCCGGTTCGACGTTCCGGTGGAGGTCCCAGTGAACAAGCCGTGGCCTTCGACCTCGTGATGGCGCGGGTGAGCACCCTTATCGATGCGGCATCGCGGTCCACGGCACGGACGGGTCCGGCAGAGGTTCAGATGCCCTCGCCCGTCGATCACAGCCGGGCGTACGTCACAGCCTGAGGAGATCGTGAGACCGGTGACCCGGAGATTGCGCCGGTACCGATAGGGAACACGTGGCCTCGGTGAGGTTTCGGTCGGTCCGTTTCGCCAATGGCGATTCTCATTTCGGCCCCTTTCATCGTCCCCACGTTTGTGCATCCGTTGTGCCGGGTATCTACAGGCCAAACAAAACGTCGGGGCGGGGGAAATCGTCGGAAGGGATGATTCATGTCCACGCTTCGCCTACGGGCCGTGCCTGTGTTGTTGGCCGTGATCGTCGTCCTCGTCGGGGCATTATTGGGCCTGTCGATAAAGGCGTTCGCCTTCTCAGCAACCCCTCCGAGTTTCACCTCCATCCCCAGTGTCACCGGAGCACGTTTCGTCATCCCGAAGAAGAGCGACGCCACCTGGACGCTCCGGGTGTGGTCGCACGGACAGCTTCTGGGAAAGGAGTCCGGCACCTCAGGCACCCTCTCGGTCGCGCTTCCGGCACCGCAGATCTGTGGCATCCAAGCCGACGTCCAGACCACCTCATCGAACGGGAAGTCCCGCTATTACTCGGGACATCGCACGCACGAGGCCTGTTGCCCGACCGTGACGCCTTCGAGTGCGGTCACCGCCGTCGTCGCCACCCCTACCACGGCGGTGACGAAGAGGGTCTCGACGCGGAGGATCAGTCGACCTTTCCGATCTGGCGCAGCCAGGCGGAGGTGAGTCGGAGACCGTCGTCGAGGCTGATGGGGTCGTAGCCGAGCCGCTTGTAGGTCTTGGACTCGGTCAGGTCGCGTCGGGGGGTGCGCACCGAGGCCAACTTGTTGGCGATGGCCACCAAGGTCGGTCCGAATACCCGGGCCAACTCGGGGTCGTCCGACGGCGGAACATCCACCACCCGGTGGTCGAGGCCGGCCAAGGCGCAGATGCGATTGCACGCCTCGGCCGTGCTGACCACGTCCTCGGGGCGCCCGTCGAGCATGTAGCGCTCACCTGACACGCCGCGATCAAGGGCCAGGATGCAGCCGCGGGCGATGTCATCGGCGAAGACCCAGCTCACCGGAAAGGTCAGGTAGCGCTCGATGCGCTGCCGCAGAGCCGACAGAAGGACGCGGTTGAAGCTGGTCCGGCCCAGGGCGTTGCTGGCCACCGGGGAGGGCCCGAAGATGGCGCCCGGGTGGGTGGTGACCACGTCCTGACCGGCCGCGGCCCGGGCCATGGCGTCTTGGAATGCCGCCATCTTGGTGAGCGTGTACGGATCCGAGCTCGGCTCCTTCATGACCGGGGCGTCCTCGCGATCGAGCCCCCCGGCGGTGTCGAAGAAGGTTCCCGTGCTGACGGCGACGACACGGCGCATGCCGAGGGCTTCTCCGGCGTCGAGAACGTGCTTGGTGCCCTGGACGTTCACCGCCTCGAAGTCGGGGAGGTTCTGGCTCGCCCCGCCGAGGAGCGCGGCACAGTGGATGGCCGACGCAGCACCGGTTGCGGCCCGGCGGACATCGTCGGCATCGGTGACATCACCGGCGATGACCTCGACCCCGAGCGCCGCCAGAGGAGCCGTATCGGCGCCGTCGCGGGCAAGCGCACGCACGCTGTCGCCCCGCTCGATCAGGAGCTTGCAGATGTTGGCGCCGGCGAGACCGGTGGCGCCGGTGACGAAGACCGTCTCGCTCATGCCGTCTCGCTCATGCCTGCGCCTGCTCCGGGACGTCGGAGTAGGCGGTATCCACCTGGTCGGCGGCGTAGGCGATCACCGGAGGACTCGTTCCGAAGACATCGAGCGTGTGGATGAAACGGTGAAGTCCCATGGTCTGGGCACAGGTGAAGCCGAGCTCAACGATCTGGGCGGCGGTGAAGACCTTGCCGAGCTCCCGGTAGACCTCGTCGTCGATGGCGTGGTGGTCGGCGGAGAGAAGATCGAGAAATGCCACGGCCAGGCGTTCCTGCTCCGTCAGTTGGGAGCCCCCGGGCGTAATCAGGCAGGCCACGTCATCATCGGTGATCGAGTCGTGTTTGCGCGACTGCATGCAGGGTTGGCATTCGCCCAGCTGCGCGCTGCGGATCCGGATGAGCTCGACGATTCTGGCGCCCAGGAGGCTCTGCTTGCCCATCATGCCGCGCGCCGCATTGGTCATGATGATCTGCATGGTCTTGTAGGCGAAGATCTGTAAGGGCACGGGTGTGGCGTAGGTACCGTCGGCCACTCCCTCTTCGATGATCCGTCGTGGCTCCGCGGCCAGCTCGTCCAACGGAATCGGTTCAATCCTGGGCATGCACTACCTGCTCTCGGCCGGGGCGACGGTCTGTTCTCGCTGCGATGTCTCGAACTTATCTAGGCTGTCAATCTTATGTCCATGGACCCCTCATCAGTTCTGCTCACCGACCGGGTCGCCGTCGTAACCGGTGGTGGGGCGGGAATCGGCCGGGGCATCGCGCGCGGCTTCGCCGCCTTCGGCGCCAAGGTGGCCATCTGGGAGCGCGATGCCGACAGCACGGCGGCGGCGGCGGCGGAGGTTGGCGGGCTCGGCATCGTCACCGACGTCCGCGAATCAGCCCAGGTGGACGAGGCTCTGGCCCGGACGACGGCCGAGCTCGGGCCGGTGAGCATCCTGGTCAACAACGCCGGCGGCGTCTTTCTGTCGCCACTGCTCGAGACGTCGGAGAACGGCTGGGACGCGCTGTACCGGGCCAACTTGAAACACGTGATCCTGTGTACCCAGCGGGTGGCCCGGGCCATGGTGGAGAACGGATCGGGCGGCAGCATCATCAGCATCACCTCGATCGAGGGTGTGCGGGCCGCCCCCGGCTACGCCGCCTACGCCGCGGCCAAGGCCGGGGTGATCAATTTCACCAAGACGGCGGCGCTCGAGCTCGCCCCCCACGGCATCCGGGTGAACGCTCTCGCTCCCGACATCACCATGACCGAGGGGATGGCGTCGGTGGCCCCGCCCGGAGCAGAAAAGCGCTTCGGTTTCACCGTCCCCATGGGGCGCCCCGGCCACGTTGATGAGATGGCCGGCGCCGCGGTGTTCCTCGCCGGTGCTTTGTCGAGCTATGTGACGGGGCAGACCATTCATGTCGACGGAGGAACGCAGGCGTCGAGCGGCTGGTACCACCGTCCCGACGACGGCTTCTACGTCCTCGGCCCGTCCTGATCCTGCCCCCGGGTCCCGGGATGGTCGGGGTGGGGCGTTGCCGGGACGCCGCCTAATCGTCGTCGCGGCCGGCGGAACCGACGTGGGAGGACATACCGCCGTCGATGGCGATCATCTGTCCCGTGATGTAGCGGGACTCGTCGGAGGCTAAGAAGACGACGAGGTTGGCTACGTCATCGGGTTCTCCGACGTAGGGCGTGAGTGTGGCCCGGCCGAGTCCCTCCAACATGTGCTCGGTCAGATGGGCCCGGACGGCGTCGGTGATGATGAGACCGGGAACGATGGTGTTGACGCGGACGCCCTGCTTGCCGTGGCCCGTGGCCACGTACATGGTCAAGGTGTTCACACCCGCCTTGGAGACGCCGTAGGCGGTGCGGGTCCTGTCCCCTTTGAGCGAGGCCCCCGAGGACATGTTGATGATGGAACCGCCGCCATTGCGGACCATCTCGGGGATGGCGTGCTTGCACATGAGCATCTGGCTGCGGAGGTTGACGGCCATGGTCCTCTCCCAGACCTCCACCGACAGCTCGGTCACCTTGGTGTCACGCGATAAGAAGTCGGAGTCGGTCAGCGCCGCATTGTTGTGCAGGATGTCCAGTCGCCCGTAGTGGGTGACCGTCGCTCGCACGGCAGCGGCCACGTCGGGCTCCTCCGAAAGATCGGCCTGTACTCCGACGGCGATGGCACCGGTGCCCAAGATGGCCTCGGCCACGTGCGCTGCTTTCTCGCCGTTGACGTCGACGACGGCCACCGAGGCGCCCTCCCGGGCCAGAGCGCGCGCCGTTGCGCTCCCGATACCCCCGGCCCCACCCGTCACCATGGCGACCTTGCCGTCCAGACGTCCCACGGCCATCAGCGTGCTCCAGGGAAGAGGTGCATGCCAATCGGGAGGGCATCACGCGCCCACGCGCTCGCCGACGGCGGTGTGAGGCGCCGACTGCTGACCGACGACGTGCTGGTGACCATGCCGCCCGTTCCGTTGGAGTACCAGGGCCGCGAGCTGGTCGAGCGGTTCTTCGCCGTCGTCGCCTTCCGTGATGGTCGTACGTTCCGGCTGATCGCCACCCGGGCCAACGGTCAACCGGCATTCGGTATCTATGTCCGGGAGCCTCGAGCCAGTGTCCTGCACGCCAACGGGCTGCTCGTGATTACCTCGCCGGCAATCGGATCAGCACTATGACGCGCTTCGACAACAGCGTGTTGCCCCAGTTCGGACTGCCGCGGAGCCTTCCCGGCTGAATCCTCGTTGGACCGGTCGGCGCCTGTCGTCGGGCGCCGACGAACAGGCGGGTCCGGACTTGATCAGTCGAAGCTGGGCTTGCGGTCGCGGGTGCGCTTGAGCTCGAAGAAGCCGTCGGTACCGGCCACGGCCAGGACGCCGTCCCACAGCTTGCCCGCCGCCTCGGCTCGCGGGATGGGCGTGACCACGGGGCCGAAAAAGGCCACACCTTCGACACTGATGACGGGGGTGCCGACATCGAGGCCGACCTGGTCCATGCCCTTTTGGTGAGACGCCTTGATGATGTCGTCGAATTCGGTGCTGGTGGCCGCCTCCAGGATCGAGGGGGGAAGACCCACCTCCGCCACCGCCTCGGCCAAGGCGTCGGCGTCCCTGCGCTGTTGGATGTGGAATTGGGTCCCGATGGCGGTGTAGAGCGGCAGGACGATGTCGTCGCCACGTTGGGCCTGGGCGGCGGCGACCAGACGGACGGGACCCCATGCCTGTTGCATTCGCTCGAGATACTCCTCACTGAGTCCCTCACCGTCGTGCTGGACCAGGTTGAGATAGGCCAGAGACATGAGGTGCCAGGTGGTCGTAACTGGTCTGACCTGCTCCACCTCGAGCATCCACCGCGAGGTGATCCATGCCCAGGGGCAGAGTGGGTCGAACCAGAAATCAGCAGACGTTCGGGAACCCCTCACACTCCATTCAACGCCTGGTGAGCCGGGTTATTGCCTCCGTGCCGTTCGCCGACCGGTGGGGCTCTGGGCCGAAGACGGCTCTCGCCCCCGAGAAGACAGCCGAGATCAGGTAAGCGGATCGCGGGCGATCGGGACTAGGGTAGCGAACATATGTTCGACTTGGCCGGGGCCTGGGACGAGGGTCTCGACGACGCCCAGATAGCGGCGGCCACCCACGGCGACGGGCCCCTGATCGTGATGGCCGGGGCCGGGACGGGCAAGACGCGGGCGCTGACGGCGCGGGTGGCGTGGTTATTGGAGAGGGGCATCGGCGCCGAGCGGATCCTGCTGCTGACCTTCACCCGGCGGGCCGCCGACGACATGCTGGCCCGGGCCAGCGCCCTGATCGGCGCCGAACCGGGGCGGCGGAGGCCGCGCGGCGGGACCTTTCACGCCGTGGCCCACCGTTACGTCGCCGCCTATGCCGGATCCCTGGGCTTGCCCGATTCCTTCACCGTCCTTGACCCGGGTGAGGCCGCCGACTTGATGGACCTGCTGCGAGGGCAGCACGCGTTGGTGGGGACGAAGGTGAGGATGCCGCGGTCGGCCACTCTGGTCGAGGCCTACTCCCGGTGCATAAACACGCAACGACCGCTGCGGGAGGTTCTGGCCGTCGACTACCCGTGGTGCGAGCCCCACCTCGACGCCATGGCCGCGTTGTTCCGGGCCTTTACGGCCCGAAAGCGCGCCGGTGCGCTCCTCGACTTCGACGATCTGCTGCTGTACTGGCGGGCTCTGCTCGGCCATGAAGAGCTGGGTCCGCACCTGGCCGGCCGCTTCGACCATGTCCTGGTGGACGAGTACCAGGATGTGAACACTCTCCAGGTCGACATCGTGCGAAGTCTTCGTCCCGAGGGCCGGGGGCTGACCGTGGTGGGCGACGACGCCCAGGCCATCTACGGATTCCGGGGTGCCGATGCGCGCCACCTGCACGATCTCGCCGAACAGTGGCCGGACACCACCGTCGTCCGGCTCGAGCGAAACTTCCGCTCCCGGCAGGCCGTTCTCGATCTGGCCAACGCCGTGCGGCCGGCGGAGGACGGCAACCGGCTGGTGCTCTACAGCGACCGACCACCGGGGCCCCGGCCGCGACTCGTGCGCTGCCATGACGCGCCGGCCGAGGCGCGCGCCATTGCCGACGGGGTTCTCGAGGCTCACGAACGTGGCGTGGCCTTGCGCGATCAGGCGGTCCTCGTGCGCGCCGCGCACCACAGCGACCTGGTGGAGATCGAGCTGTCGGTGCGGCGGATCCCTTACCGGAAGTACGGCGGTCTGCGTTTCTTGGAAGCGGCGCATGTGAAGGACTTTGTGACCACCGCCCGTTTGCTCGACAATCCGCATGACGAGATCGTCTGGTTCCGACTCCTGCGGCTGCATCAGGGAATCGGCCCCGCCCGGGCCCGCGCCTTGGTGGCCATGTTGCAACCGGGAACCGACGATGTGCTGCCCCATTGGCCCGACGCCGTGGCTGCCGCTCCCGCCGCCACCCGGACGGCGTTGTCCGGCACCCTCGACGGCCTCGACGGCGCCCGCGGCCGGACGACGGCGGGGAGGCGGGCCGAGGCCGTGCTCGGTGTGTTGCGGCCGTTGGTGGAGGTCCGCTATCCCGACGCCGCCGTGAGGCTCGGGGATCTCGACCGGCTGGTGGCCACCGCCGCCGGCGTGGACGATCTTCAAGGGTGGCTGGCCGAGTTGACCCTCGACCCGCCCCGGTCGACGGGCGACCTGGCCGGGCCCCCCCACATCGACGAGGACTACGTCGTGATCTCGACGATCCATTCGGCCAAGGGACTCGAATGGTCGATCGTGCATCTCCCTCATCTTGTCGACGGAGCCTTTCCGTCCGACATGGCCCTCAAATCACCGGCGGGCCTGGCCGAGGAGCGCCGACTGTTTTACGTCGCCGTGACCCGGGCCCGCGATGAGCTGAGCCTGTACGCACCGCTGCGGATGCCGCACCACCGTCACGCCCGCGACGACCGCTACAGCATCGCCCCCGCCAGTCGCTTCCTCGACGGTCCCGCCATGTCGGCTCTCGAGATCGAGGAGCTGATCCCCGTCCGGGACCGGGTGCCGGCGGGACCCCTGACGCCGATCGAGATCGATCTCGCTCCCCTCTGGCGCTGACCCGTCGCTGGTTGACTCAGACGTGCTCGTGCTCGGGCACCCCACCCATCATCTTCAACATCGGTAGGGCGCCGGTGCGGACGAATCGGTAGACGAGTCCCGCCGCCAGCACCAGGGCCGCGATGTTGAGAAACGTCGTGTAGTCCCAGTGGATGGCCATCTCCGCCACCTTGGCGTTGCGGGTGGTGGGGATGAGACCGAGAGCACCGAAGAGAAACTCGACGACGTAGCCGGCCAGGACCATGGTGACGTAGAAGGTGGCCAGGATGAAGAGCATCATGCGGGTGCCGTAGTACTTCCGGTAGATGACCAGGATGGGCAGGATGATGAGGTCGGCGAAGATGAAGGAGACCACTCCGCCGAAGCTCATTCCTCCGTTCCATAAGACGCCCGCCAAAGGGACATTGCCGATGGAGCAGACGAAGCTGAGCAGGCTGATGATCGGTCCGATCAACGGCCCCCAGAGCTTCGACACAAGGGGGTGGTGCACGGCGAAGAGATGACGCCAAAAGGAGTCCGGGACCCACGCCGCCACCGCACCGGCGATGAGCAGACCGATGACGATGTCTCTGATGACCGCCGCCCACTCCATGACGAAGATGTGCGAGATCGAGGTCAGGGCGGACCTGGAGCGGAGGCGCCGCCAGAGACTGCCGTCCTGCTGAATGGTCATGTCCATCGCCGCATGTCCTTCCATGGAGCCGGCCAGGCCCTTCTCCGCCTGTGTGGCGGCGGCGTCGAGTAACCGCTGGCGGAGAAAGAGACGGAAGAGGACGGCCAGGAGGACGATCATGAGGGGCCCGCCGACGAACTCGGCCAGGGTGAACTGCCAGCCGATGAGCAGGGCCAGGATCACGCCCAACTCCACGACGAGATTGGTGGAGGCGATCTCGAAGGTCATGGCGGCGGAAAAGCTGGCCCCTTTGCGGAACAACGACCGGGCCAGGGCGACCGCCGCGTACGAACACGACGACGACGCCACCCCGAAGCCGGCGGCGACGACCAGGGTGCGGGGCCGGTCATCTCCGAGCAGACGGATGATGGTGCTTCGCCTGACGACGGCCTGAACCACCGCCGAGAGGGCGAAGCCGAAGATCAGGGCCCAGAGGATCTCCCAGGTCATCGAGCCGGAGATGGTCAGGGCATGACCGAGGGCGTCCAGCCACCTCACGGGAGGAGGTTCACCGGAGCCGGCTGACCAAAGAGCGAGATCACCATGTCGGCGGCGTGGGCCGGAGCCCGGACCTCGAGGGCGATGCCGCAGGCGTCGACGGTGATAGCGAAGGAGAAGAAGGCACAGCAGGCCTGTTCGGCGGCTGTCAGTCGCACGAGCTCCTCGAGGATCCCCGGGCCATCGAATTCCAAACGGACCGCTCCATCGGGTGCGGTCGTGCGCGCCACGGTGTGGTCGAGGACGGCTTCCCATGCAGAGAGCCGATCGGGAATCTGACCGGCATCGAGAGTGCACGCAAACGGAGGGGCGGAGGAAAGGCAGGCGCAGTCGTCGGCACAGGGTCCGTCGATCGGTGGCCCGCTCAATTGGGCCGCGGCCCTCTGCAACTGGAAGGAAAACTCCGTGAGCTCTGCTATCTGGGCCCGGGTCTCCCGAAGCTTGCCGGTGACGAGGGCATGAAGACGGCGCTGGACCGGGCCGCATTTTTCTGCGTCCCACGTCCCCACCAGGTCGGTGATCTCCTCGAGCGAGCAGCCCAGCTGCTTGGCCCGGGAGATGAAGGCCAGGCGCTCCAGGGTCGAGTGGTCGTAGATCCGGTACCCCGACGCCGTCCGTGCCGCCGGAACGACTAAGCCGATGCCTTCGTAATACCGCAGCGCCGAGGCCGTGAAGCCACTTTGCTCGGCAATCTCACCGATCGTGTATGTGCTCACCGCCCGATGGTAAACCTTCTAGCCAGGTTGAAGGTCAAGACGCCTTCTGCCGGGCGGCAAATGACGCCGTCGAAGCCCCCCCCCCCCCCCCCCCCCCNNCCCCCCGGAATCTCCTCACGACAGCGGAGCTCGAGGATGACCACAAGAGGCGCGATGGATAGAGAGTCTGCGAAACGGCCGACCTCTGGCTCAGGCGGCCTCTGCGAATCGGGATGCCGTTTCAGCCTGGTGGTCAGAGACCCCCTGGGTGGCCCACCCGAGCCGACGAGAGCCGACACTTTGTCCCGAAGCGTCGTTGGCGTCTGTCAGGACACGCTTACTTTGACTTCGTAGCCCCGTTGGCTCCGGTACAGCGTGCCGCTTCACCGCAGCTCGTACGCGTGGCCACGATGGTCGTGGTGCCGGCGCCGACGGCCGTGAACGAGGCGGTTGCGGTGCCGCAACCCTGACCCGGAACGCAACCCGATGTCTGGGGCGCCACGTCGGTTGGCCCGTCGGATCGAAGGACAGATCCGTTCGTGGCGGTTCCAAAGGTCCAATAGGTGCTGCCGAGAACCACGGTGACGCGATCGCCGACGTGTATCGCGGCCGTCGTACCTTTGTCCTTATCGGTGAGGATGACGACATGCTTCGCCGAGCCAGGTTGCGTGCTCGGTGGCGCCGTCGGCGACGTCGAGGCGGGTGACGAGGCGATCGACGATTGTCGCGAACGAGTGCCATGACTCCTCCTTGCTCTTAGTGGGAACTATTCCGACGCCACCATGATGTCTCCACCGCAATTTTGATAGAGCCAAACTTTGATAGAGCCAAACGTCCGATGCTGCGTGGCGACGCGACCGGAACCGGATCTTGCGGGGAACGGGGCGGCGCAAAGCACGCGCCCGATGGCACTGACACTGGCGCGGCATCGGCGCGTTCGCCCCGCCGGTCCAGCGCTACGTCACAAAGACGGGCCTCGACGCGAAAGCGCCCGTCCCACAAGTTGACGGGGACTGGGCGCTTTGCTTCCTTTGTACTCCGAGAATAGATCACGACGAGAAATGGCATCCAGTGAAGCTTCGGGCTTCTTACCGTTGCAACGCTCCAAGTATCGAGCTATTTGCGTTTTCCTGGGCCTATTACAATCCTCGGTGACCAATTCTTAGGATGAGCCTCCATGCCTACATCGCATAAGCGCCTCCTTCCGGATCCTCTTGGATCCTTCCATTCGAATTATGCACCGAAGGCTTCGTCGCGCCCAGAGTCGAAAGTCCCTATTCTTGGTCCACCGCCGGTGTGACCGTTGGCGGGACGTGACCGCGGCGCCCTCCGACTCTTTTAGGCCCGAAGTCCTCACCACCCGATCGGTGCACTCGACGTCGTTACCCCGACCGGTCAGGAATCAGATGACTTCCGGCCCTGTCACCCTGGGCCTCAGGCGTCTTACCCTGCGATCATGGAGACGGCAGACGCCAGGCTGATCGATGCCCAAGGGCTCGATGCCGTGATCGCTGTCCTCGGAGAACTCGGCTACGACACGAGGGGCCCGGTCGTCCGAGACGGGGCCGTCATGCCCGGGACCGTGACCGGGGTGGTCGACCTGCCAGTCGGGTATCACGACGAGCAGGCTCCGGGCCACTATCAGCTCGAATATCGCGGCGACAACACCGTGTTCGCATGGGCCGTCGGTCCTGGTTCGTGGAAAGCGGAGCTTTTTCCTCCCACACAGGAGTTGTGGCGGGCCACCAGGGACGGTGGCGATCTGACATTCTCAGAGCCCGACGCCGACTATCGACCGTTGGCCCTCATCGGGGCCAGACCGTGTGAGCTTGCTGCCCTGGATGTGCTCGACCGGGTACTCAGGGATGGCGGTACGCCCGACCCGCATTACCGGGCTCGTCGAGACGGGGCCTTCATCGTCGTCGCTGAGTGCGGAGTCCCCGCCGCCACCTGCTTCTGTACCTCCATGGGGACCGGGCCCGGCGCTGACGTCGGGTTCGACCTGGCGCTGACCGAGCTCGATGACGGCGCCGGACACCGGTTCGTGGTCCGGGTGGGCTCTGAGCGCGGCGCCGAAGTGCTGGCAGGGGTCTCGAGCCTGCCCGCCTCTCCGGCCAACCTCGAAGGCCGTCGGCAGGTGCTGGCGGCGGCGGCCGATGCCACCACGCGACAGCTGTCGGTCGACGGCCTGGGCGCCCTCTTGGCCCGCAACCTCGATCACCCTCGCTGGGATGAGGCGGCTCAGCGATGCCTGGCCTGTGGCAACTGCACCCTTGTATGCCCGACCTGCTTCTGCAGCGACGTGCGCGATACGACGACGCTCACCGGCGAGATTCGGCGGCAGCGTTCCTGGGCCTCATGCTTCGATCTCGACCATTCGTACTTGCACGGCGGACCAGTTCGGGCCACGACGTCGTCGCGCTACCGCCAATGGCTCACCCACAAGCTCTCGACCTGGTGGGACCAATTCGGGACCTCAGGCTGCGTCGGATGCGGGCGGTGCATCGCCTGGTGCCCGGTGGGCATCGACCTCACCGAGGAGGCAGCCGCCATCCGCAGCACTGACGGGGCCGTTCGCCCCGGTGCCGCGCCGGGAAGGGTCTCCTCATGACCAAGGAACTCGCTCAGCTCGTGGCGGGCCACCCCCTACTGGCCGGATTGCCGGGAGACGCCGTGGCCACCGTGGCCGGCTGCGCCCGGAACATGGCCTTCTCTCCCGGTGCCCTGCTGCTCGCTGAAGGGGACCCCGCCGACACGTTGTACCTGGTACGGCGCGGTCGCGTCGCCATCGAAGTGCATTCGCCAGGGCGGGGACAGATCGTCATCGAGACGGTGGGCCCCGGCGCCGTCGTCGGATGGAGCTGGCTCGTCCCCCCCTACCGGTGGCACTTCGATGCCCGTGCCATCGACCCCGTGGGGGCTATCGCCGTCGACGGGGCCTGTCTCCGTCAAAAGGCTGAAGCCGACCCCGCTCTGGGCTACGCCCTCATGAAACGGGTGGCCGCCATACTCCTCGAGCGGCTGCAGATGACCCGCGTGCGCGTCCTCGATCTGTATGGAGACGATGGTGCCCGCTGACCAGGGTGTGGCCGTACCGACCGGCCTCCGTCGCGGGAAAGACCGTGGAACGAGGGCATTGACTCCTGTCCCCTACCGCGTGGTCAGCCGTCGTCGTGAGACCGACGACGTGACGACGCTAAGTCTGGCTCCGGTGGCCGGAGTCGCCATGGCTTTCCGGCCCGGCCAGTTCAACATGCTGACGGCCTTCGGGGTTGGCGAAGCCGCCATTTCCATCAGCAGTGCGCCGAGCTCGAGCGGTCCTCTCGAGCACACCGTGCGCGACGTCGGGACAGTGACCCACTCGCTGTGTGCGGCGCGCGTCGGCGATCTGGTCGGAGTGCGGGGTCCGTTCGGGACCGACTGGGGCCTGGCCGAGGTTGACGATCAAGTCGACACCCTGCACACCCTTGGAGGAACCACCCACGCTCACCTCCGTGGCGACGTCGTGGTGGTGGCCGGAGGGATCGGCCTCGCCCCGCTACGCGGCGCCGTCTACGAGTTGCTGGCCCGTCGCAGTCACGATGGCGGCGGGGTGGTCGTATGCGTCGGAGCCAGGGATCCCTCCCAGATCGTCTTCCGTGACGACCTCGAGGAGTGGACCCGGGCCGGCGCCGAGGTGTCCGTCACGGTCGACGTCTCGGCGCCCGGGTGGACAGGCCACGTCGGCCTGGTGACCTCTGTCTTAGGTGATGCCCACTTCGATCCTTCCAGGACCACCGCTCTCGTCTGTGGGCCCGAGATCATGATGCGGTTCACCGCACGGGCCCTCACCGACCGCGGCATGGATCCGGGCCGCATCCGAGTGTCATTGGAACGCAATATGCAGTGTGGGGTCGCCTGGTGCGGCCACTGCCAACTCGGGCCATTCCTGTTGTGTCGGGACGGCCCGGTTTTGCCCTATGCCGGAATCGTCGCCCATCTGCTTACCGAGCCTGAACGATGAGCAACCACAACGAGCTCCCCACGCTGGCCGTCTGGAAGTTCGCCTCCTGTGACGGCTGCCAGCTCAGCCTGCTCGATTGCGAGGACGAGCTCCTGACCTTGGCCGGGGTCGTTCGTATCTCCCATTTCACCGAGATGTCACGGGCGACCACCGCCGGACCCTACGACGTATCTTTGGTGGAGGGCTCGATCACGACACCGGCGGATGTTCACCGGATCCAGGAGGTCAGGGAGGCTTCACGACGGCTGATCACCATCGGTGCCTGCGCCACCGCCGGCGGGATCCAGGGCCTCAGGAACTTCGCCGCCTCCGGCGCCTACGCCGCCACCGTCTACGCCCACCCCGAATACATCGCCTCACTCGACACGTCGACTCCGATCTCAGCCCACGTCGATGTCGACTTCGAGCTCCACGGCTGCCCGATCGACCGCCACCAGCTCCTCGAGGTGATCACCGCCTCGCTCAGCGGGCGTCGGCCGGTGATCCCCGGACATTCCGTGTGTCAGGAGTGCAAGGCCCGCGGCACCGTGTGCCTGCTGGTCAGCCAGAAGACAGCCTGCCTGGGCCCGGTCACCAGGACCGGCTGCGGTGCGCTGTGCCCCGCCGTCGGCCGGGGTTGCTTCGGTTGCTTCGGACCGGCCGACACCGCCAACACGTCGTCGCTGGCGGCAACTTTGCGCCATCAGGGTACCCCGGCCATCGAGTTGTCGCACCTCTTCCGCACCTTCAACGCCTGTGCGCCCGCCTTCCTGGAGGAGTCGGTATCTCAAGGAGGTCCTGTCCCTGTGACCCGCGGCCGCCCACCTACCCCCACGTCCGGAGAGGAAGGACGATGAGCCACGGATCGGGATCGACGCGCTCAATCAGCGTCGACGGACTGGCGAGAGTCGAGGGCGAAGGTTCGTTGAAGGTCGAGGTGCACGACGGACACGTGACCGATGTCGCTCTCGAGATCTTCGAGCCCCCGCGATACTTCGAGGCGCTGCTCGTCGGCCGCCACTTCACCGAAGCACCTGATATCACGGCCCGCATCTGCGGGATCTGTCCGGTGGCGTACCAGATGAGCGCGTGCGCGGCCATGGAGGATGCGTGTGCCGTAACGGTCGACGAACGAATCAATCGGCTGCGGCGGCTCCTCTACTGCGGAGAATGGATCCAGAGCCATACGCTTCACATCTACCTGCTGCACGCACCTGACTTTCTCGGCTACGCCGACGCGGTGGAGCTGGCTGAGCATGACCGCGCCGCTGTGGAACGAGGCCTCCAGATCAAGCGGATCGGCAACCTGATCATGGAGACCGTGGGTGGCCGGGCCGTCCATCCGGTCAATGTCCGCGTGGGTGGCTTCTACCGGGCTCCGGACGCCGAGAGCATTGCGTCTCTGGCAGAGCCTCTTCGCCGCGCACGGGACGCGGCGCTGGCCACCGTGGACTGGGTCGCAGGCTTCGACTTTCCCGACGTCTCCGGTGACTACCGATTCGTGGCGCTGCGCGACGTCGGCCGCTACGCCGTCGAGGGCGGACGACCGTCGTCATCGGACGGCCTGGACATGAGCCCCGCCCAGCTGGCCGGCCTCATCGTCGAAGAACACGTGGTCAGGTCCACCGCCCTCCATGCCCGTCTTTCCGGGCGCGATCCTTACCTCACGGGGCCCTTGGCCCGGTATGGCCTCAACGGCTCCTCGTTGACGCCTCTCGCCGCTGATGCCGCCTCGAGAGCCGGCTTGGGTCCGGTGTGCACCAACCCGTTCCGCAGCATCGTGGTGCGGGCCGTCGAGTTGGTGTTCGCCTGTGAGGAGGCCCTCAGCCTGGTGGAGTCCTACACGCCGCCCGACCCTCCAGCCGCCGTTGTGACTCCCCGGGCGGCGACCGGGACCGGTGCCACCGAGGCTCCTCGGGGGCTGCTGCTCCATCAGTATGAGATCGACGCATCGGGGACGATCCAGCGCGCCCGTATCGTCCCGCCCACCTCCCAGAATCAGCTGACGATCGAAGCCGATCTGCGTCTCGTGGTCCAGAACGCACTGGACCTGAGTGACGACGAGCTGCAGTGGCGGTGCGAGCAGGCGGTGCGCAATCACGATCCGTGTATATCGTGCGCCGCCCATTTTCTCGATATCACCGTGGTCTCGTCATGAGCGGGGCCGGGCACCGAGGATTGGGCCAGGAATTTCGGGATCGGCCGCGCCCTTGCATCGTCGTCGCCGGCCTGGGAAACGAGTACCGGCGTGATGATGGTGCGGGCCCGGTGACTGCCGCTCGCATCGTCACGCAACTTGCCGCGGAAGATATCGGCCCCATCGTCGATCCCCTCGATCTGCTCGGACGATGGGATAACGCCGACCTGGCCATCGTGATCGATGCCGTCCGCTCCGGGTCGACGCCGGGAACCGTGCGAGTGGTGGAGCTGCCCTCAGACGATGGAGGTCACGGAGCGACGAGTACGCACGGGATCAGCCTCGGTGGTGTGTGGCGGCTAGCTCAGGCTGTCGGCCGGGCGCCCGCTCGGGTCATCGTGGTGGGCATCGAGGGGGTTGATTTTGGGAACGGGCCGGGTCTCAGTGCCGCTGTCGACGCCGCCGTCCCCGTCGCCGTCCAGCGGGCCATCGCCTTGATCAAGGAGGTGCACCCATGTGCATGAGTCGACTTCACCGTGTTGTACGGGACGCGGGTGGCGGTGCGGTGGACGTCGAGGACCTCGACGGGACAGTGCATCGTGTCTCGCTGCTCGCTCTCGACGGACCCCCGCCGGCACCCGGAGAGTGGCTTGTCGTCCACAGCGGATACGCCATCAACCGGGTCGACCGGGCCGAAGCAGAAGCCGTCGCCGCCGAGCGGCTGGCCACTCATGGATACGAGGACCGACGATGACCGTCCGGCCGATAGAGAGGCATGGAGACGTGAGAACACCCCGGGCCGACGACAGTCGCTCCGCAGCCGGTGGCTTTTCCGGTATCGCGGTGGCCAGCATGACTGCCGTGATCAGCGGGCTGTCGGTCTTCGTCAACAGCTATGGCGTGCACTCCATCGCCGCACCCTCGGTGTACACGACGGCCAAGAACCTCGTAGCCACGGTCATCCTCGCCGCCGGTGCCCTCGCCGGGCGGGCCGTCTCGCGCCGTCGAGCGGACTCGGCCGCCGGCCGTTTCGTCACCGTGAACCGGGGACCCGAATCCGGGCGAGCCACTCCCGTGTCATGGCGGACGTGGGGGCTCGCTCGGTGGGTGGGACTGGCCTATGTGGGTATCGTCGGCGGCGGGATTGCCTTCGTCCTGTTCTTCGACGGGTTGGCCGACACGACAGCCACGCCGGCGGCCTTCTGGCGTGACACTCTTGTCCTGTGGGTGGCCATCTTGGCCATTCCGTTGTTGCGCGAACGACTGACCTGGTGGAACCTCACGGCCATCGGCGTGCTCGTGGCCGGCGAGATCGCCATCGCCGGCGGAGTGGGACATCTATCGACCGACCGCGGTGAGCTCCTCGTCCTTACTGCGACCGTTCTGTGGGCCGTCGAGGTCGTGGTGGCGAAGGTCTTGCTGCACGACATGGCGGCGTCGGTTCTGGCCCTGGTTCGCATGGGAATCGGGGCATTGGCCCTGGTCATCTACTTGGCCGCCAGCGGCGCTCTGCACCTTCTCATTGCCTTCAGCGCCGATCAGATCGGATGGGCATTGCTCACCGGCCTGCTTCTGGCCGCGTACGTCGGGACGTGGATGACGGCACTGGGGCGGGCTCGCGCCATCGACGTCACCTCCGTGCTCGTCGGGAGCGCGGTGGTCACCGCCCTTCTGCAGGCGGCGGCGGGCACTTCTGCGCTCGCCCCCCACGTGCTGGGCCTCATCCTCATCCTCGGAGGGACGGCGACCGTGGTCTGGGCCGGCCGCCGGGCTGTGACGGCACGCCGACGCCAAACGGTGCGCGGATGAGATGTCCGCCCGCCTCCTCCACCCCCCCGAATGAAGGAGATTCGCCGCCCACGGGTATATCTCTGCTGGCACAGCCCGACGGCCCCCTGGCCGGACCGGTTCTTTTCGCCCGCTACGCCTATCCCCCCAATGCTCTCGGCTACTGCGGGCCTGCAGACCCCGCCGCCCTCTTCGAGATGACCTCACAGGGCACGGCCCTGGATGATCTGAGCCACTTAGCCGCCCGCTTCGAAGGAGCGTGGCCCTACCTGCAGCTCATCGCCTCATGTAACAACATCGCCGATCCTCTCGACCGCCGGGTCGTCGAGGCGTACTGGACCGGGAACGAGCTCGTGGCACGCGTGCCGCCTGCCGCCTTGTCGGCATCACTGGGTGACCGCTTCGAGCGTCGAGCCGGACGGCACTTTGGATCGCTGGTGTCGGCCGCACCAGCCGGCGTCGCTCAGCACAGCTTCCATGTCTTCGCCGTGTACCCCTGGCTCGGACTGCTGCGGGCCGGCATGGAGGGGCCGCCGCTGGAAGTGCTTGACCAGTGTCGGATCCGCTGGGGGCGCGTCGAGGCGGTCACCGGTGACCTCGTCTGCGTCCGAAGCCGACCGTTGTCCTTCGACGGCTCGCGTCTACTGCTCGGAGACGAACGGCTGGAGCAGGTTCGGCGCGGCTTCGACGGACTCGTCTTTCCGGTCGACCTGACGCCCGGCGATGTCGTCTCGCTGCATTGGGATTGGCTCTGCGATCGACTGTCCGCCGCCGCGTACCGTTGGCTCCGTTACTGCACGGTCCGCAACCTCGACGCCGTCAACTCCCTTGCCCGCCCCGGCCCTGCGATGGTGTGCGGCGCCTGACACACATCCGTGGCCGTCAGGTCCCACCGGGCGGCGCCATTCAGGACTAATGGCCCTGTTCGGGCGGTCGGTCGAGCCTGAGAATGAAGGGTAAGGGCGAGGCCCCAGGGCCCACTCAGAGTGCGGAGAGGAGGTCGTGGTGCGGAGCGTCTTCGTCAATCCCGAACGCTGCATCGGCTGCCGACAGTGTGAGATCGCCTGTGCCATCGAACACTCGCTTTCCCAGGACCCGATATCGGCGTTCCTCGAAACTCCCGTCCCGCGGACGCGGGTCCATGTGGCGCCGGGTGTCGAGCCCACGACGGCATTCCCCAACCGGTGTCGCCACTGCGACCCGGCACCGTGTCAGCAGGTCTGCCCCACCGGGGCGATCACCCGCGATGACGTCTTGGGCGTCGTACTGGTCGACCCGGGACGGTGCATCGGGTGCGCCATGTGTGCGGTCGTGTGCCCCTTCGACGTGATCACCTTCCACCCCCTGGCCACCGGTCCCGGTGCGCAGACGGCGGTCGCCGTCAAGTGCGACGGGTGCGAGGCCCGTGTCTCGCGAGGCGAGAAGCCGGCGTGCGTGGAAGCGTGCAAGGTCGATGCCCTGGTGTTCGGTGAGTTGAACAAGCTGTTGGCCGAAGCGCGCCTCGGTGAAACAGGGGCGGTTCTCGCCGCTGTCGGCGCCACGTCTGCCCGCATGATCCCGGACCCGCTGCTGGCCTGGCATGGCTTTGGTCGTGCCACCACTGAGCTCGCCGATCACGCGGCCATGCAAGGAGGAACCCGATGAGTGTCACTACCGTGAACGGACACCGGTCCCAAGGGCTGACCATCAACGAGGACGCTCAGCGGATGATCGACGTTGCGCGCACCGAAGGCATTGACACCGTCTGGGACCGTCTGGCGGCTCAGGAGCCTCAGTGCGGGTACTGCGCACTGGGGCTGAGTTGCCGCAATTGCGCCATGGGCCCGTGCCGGATCGACCCCTTCGGTGAAGGACCCCAGAAAGGGGTGTGCGGGGCCGATGCTGACGTCATCGTGGCCCGAAATCTCGGCCGGACCATCGCCGCCGGATCGTCCGCACATGCAGACCATGGCAGAGACATCCTCGAGGTGTTCCGAGCCATGGCCCGGGGCGAGACCACCGGGTACCGCATCGCCGACGAGGCCAAACTCATTCGCCTGGCCACGGAGCTCGGGGTCGTATCAGACGGCCGGGACATCCGCCAGGTCGCCGAGGATGTGGCCGACGCCCTGTACGAGGACTACGGCAGCCGCAAAGACGCGCTGGCCCTCGCCTCCCGGGCGCCGATGCCCAGGCGCCAGTTGTGGGACGCACTGCACATCACCCCGCGCGGGATCGACCGTGAGCAGGTGGAGATGCTCCATCGGACCCATATGGGAGTCGACAACGACTACGTGAACATCCTTCTCCACGCCCTGCGGACCGGGCTCGCCGACGGGTGGGGCGGTTCGATGATCGCCACCGAACTCTCGGACATCATGTTCGGCACGCCGACGCCTGTTATGTCCGAGGTCAACTTGGGGGTGCTCAAGACGGACCACGTGAACATCGCCATGCACGGTCACAACCCGCTGTTGTCCGACGTGGTGCTGTCCGCCGCCACCGATCCCGAGTTGCTCGATCTAGCCCGGTCCTACGGCGCCAAGGGCATCAACGTGGTCGGGCTGTGCTGCACCGGCAACGAGATGATGATGCGACGCGGCGTCCCCATCGCCGGCAACCACCTGATGCAGGAGTTGATCATCGTCACCGGAGCACTGGAGGCGATGGTGGTCGACTACCAGTGCATCATGCCATCGGTGACCGATGTGGCGAAGTGCTACCACACCCAGGTCATCTCGACCTCCGACAAGGCGAAGTTCCCCGGGGCCACCCACGTCTCGTTCGACCCCGCGCACGGTGTCGAGACGGCGCGCCAGATCGTGCGTATGGCCGTGGAGGCGTATCCGAACCGCAATCCCGACCGGGTCCGCATTCCGGTCGAGCCCGTCCGGATGATGGCTGGATTCTCGGTGGAGTCGATCCTCGCCGCCCTCGGTGGGACTCCGCAGCCACTCATGGACGCCATTGCCTCGGGCGCGATCCGCGGTGCGGTGGCGGTGGTGGGGTGCAACAACCCCAAGATCCCCCAGGACTACGGGCACGTCGAGCTGACCCGTCGCCTCATCGAGAACGACATTCTGGTCATCGTCACCGGGTGCGCGGCGGTGGCCAACGGAAAGGCCGGACAGATGCTGCCCGAGTCCGCCGCCCTGGCCGGTCCGGGGCTGCGTGCAGTGTGCGAGTCGATCGGGATCCCCCCCGTGCTCCACATGGGGTCATGTGTGGACAACAGCCGGATCCTGGTGCTGGCGGCGGCACTGGCCAACTCCCTGGGCGTCGATATCGACAAGTTGCCCCTCGCCGGTGCCGCGCCGGAGTGGTATTCCGAGAAAGCGGTGGCCATCGGGGCCTACGTCGTGGCGAGCGGCATCAGCACCGTTCTCGGAGTACAACCGCCGATCTTCGGCAGTCCGCACGTCGTCGACCTGCTGGCCAACGGCCTCGACGGCGTGGTCGGGGCCAAGTTCTCGGTGGAACCGGATCCCGAGAAGGCGGCGTTGTTGATCAGGCGGCACATCGAGGCCAAGCGCAAGGGCCTGGGCCTCCCCTGCCTCGAGTTGGACTCCACGCCGGTGGCGTCTGCCGTCAGCGGGTCGTAGCCGATGTGCGGCACCTGCCACGACCACCACGGTGACACCCCGAGCGTGGCCGCCTCGGCCGCCTCGTGGGGCGGCGACGGGCCTGAGGCCCGTATCGTCGTGGTGGGCAAAGGTGGCGCCGGCAAGACCACCATCACGGCCGTCCTGGCCCGACTGTTGGCTCGACGGGGCTGTTTGGTGATCGCCGTGGACGGCGACGAACAGTGCAATCTCGGCCCGGCCCTCGGATTGACGCCCGAGTCTCTCGCCCGGGCGATTCCGATCACAGAGGCCGGCGACTACATGGAGGAGAAGACGGGCACCCGCCCTGGCACCGGCGGTGGCGGGATGCTTCGCCTCAACCCTGACACGGCCGACGTCGTGGAGCGACTCGGTGTGATCGGTCCGGACGGAATCCGCTTCCTGCTGATGGGGGCCGTGCGGCGCGCCGGCGGCGGATGCTTCTGTCCCGAGACGGCGCTTCTCGCCGCCGCCCTCAGCGACATGCGTTCCCAGCGCGGCTCCGTCGTCCTCCTCGACACCCACGCCGGCGTGGAGCACTTCGGCCGGGCCCTGGCTCGAGGTTTTGACCAGGCGGTCGTCGTTGTGGATCACACCGCCAATTCCGTGCAGGTGGGAATGGATACGGCCACGCTGGCTGGGAACATGGGTATCGAGGTGATCCACCTGGTGGTCAACCGGGTGCGGACTGACGAGCACCTGCGCCGCGCCCTGTGCTACGTGGCCGAGCGCGGTGGCTACCCGTTCGCCTCCGTCCACGCCCTGCCCTACGAGGACGCCGCCCTCGAAGCCGAGCCGGCGGTGGACGAGCTGCTGGAGGGCTCGGGGTTGGCCAGTGGCATCGGCTCGCTCGGTTTCGAATTGGTCCCCTTCCCCACCCGCCATCAGTTCCTGGTGGGTCAGCCATGACCCACTCGGTGATCATCGGCACCGGGCCTGCCGGGATAACCGCCGCGGAAACGTTCCGGCGCTTGGACCCCACCGGGACCGTCACGGCGCTCACTTTGGAGCCCTTTCCCCCGTACTCACCAGCAGCGATGGCCGACCACTTCCTGACGGGACGGACGAACACGCTGTACTGGAAGGGTCCTGACATCGCCGAGCGCCTCGGGATCGAGGAGCGTCGAGAGGCACCGGTCGTCGCCATCGACACCGACAACGGCGAAGTCGTCCTGGCGGAGGGTACCCGGGTGGCCTACGAGACGCTCGTCATTGCATCGGGGAGTCGGCTGCACGCTCCGATCGAAGGGGCGGAGCTCCCGGGCGTGCTCGACTTCAAGTCGCTTCGCAAGGCGGAGGCCCTCGTGACGCGGGTGCGCAACGGCGAGGTCAGGAACGCCCTCATCGTGGGTCACGGGTTCATCGGGGTAGAACTCGCACTCATGCTGACCGAGCTCGGGGTCGAGGTGACGATCGTGGGCCGCCGTCCTTGGATCATGCCCCGTGTCCTCGACCGCCCCACCTCGGACGTCGCCCGCCGTGCGCTCGAGAGCCGGGGGGCAGCGCTACGACTCGGTACGCCGGCGGAGGCTTTCGTGGAAACGCCGGAGGGGACAGCGGTGCGACTGGCCGGCGGTGAGATCCTGCACGGCGACCTGGTGGTGGCCGCCACCGGAGTGAAGCCCCACGTCGAGTTCATCTATGGCTCAGAGATCGTCACGGCATGGGGGGTCCACGTCGATGACCATTTGCGCACCTCAGCCCCGAATGTCTACGCAGCCGGAGACGTGGCCGAGGCGGCCGATTGGCTGACGGGCGAGCGGTTCGTGCACGCCATCTTCCCCAACGCCGTGGCCCAGGCCAAGATCGCCGCCGCCAACGCGCTCGGTGCCGATATCACCTATGACGGGGCTGAGTCGATGAACAGCCTCAAGCATTTGGGCGTGCCCATCGTCGCCATGGGGACGACAGAAGGGGCCGACGACGTTCTTCGCACCGAGCATGGCAACGCACTCCGGTCGGTCTATCTTCGCGACGGTCGGATCATCGGAGTTCAGCTGGCTGGCGACATCGCCTCTGCCGGTGTGTACCACTCACTGATGCTGAAGAGGACCGACATCCGGGACTACGGGACCGAGATCGCCGCCCCGAGCTTCGGGTTTCCCACAATTGTGGCCGGCGCCCTTTCGCCTTCCTCGATCGGCGCTTGATAGCCATCCATCACGCCCCTGGCAGTCTTCGACACCAGTCGGCCATGGCGGTGTCCCTGCTCGTCACCTCAACCGACGGCGTCCACTCGACGCCGTCGGCATGGGGCGCCTGCCGGCGGAAGTCGAGGCCAGCAACGAGCACGGCCGCCTGACCCGTCCAGACAGCGGCCGCGACTTGGCGCTGGTTGCAAAGCCGAGTCGGGTGGGCGGACATTAGCGTCGGAGAACTTTAGATGTCGTAGTAGAGCATGAACTTGGGCAGTCGACTTTGTGACCAGCGACAACGCCATAGAGCTGGCTGATTCTCCAAAAGAGCTTCGATCATTTGTCGCAACCTTTGGTCGATACTGGTAGTCCCGCGGCCTGACCGCGG
Organism: Acidimicrobiaceae bacterium; assembly: GCA_003151475.1. Lineage (GTDB taxonomy): Bacteria > Actinomycetota > Acidimicrobiia > Acidimicrobiales > UBA8190 > Palsa-661. Next base: position 53,345 of record PLXQ01000071.1, read on the forward strand.
CCTGACCGCGGCCTGACCGCGGGCCTGTACTGGCCCGTCAGACCCAGTCCAGGAAGACGAGTGCAGGACACCCTGTCCCGCCAAGGCTGACGGCTTCCATCTCCGCGAGGCATTTTCGAATCGGGGACTGGCTATCTGGCATACCCAAACCTCCGGGACAAGTCACGGTTCTACGCTCAGCGCATGACCCCAGACAGCCCCAGGCGTATTCCCCCAGACGTTGCCCGAGACTTGGCCGACATCAGCGCTCATGTCGAGCACGTCGCCATCACCAACAACCCCAACAGCGACCTCAATATCCTCGCCCACGCCATCCACAACCTCATCATGATCATCGAAAAGCTCCACGGAGACTGACAAATGGACGACCATTGATTTCTCCTAAATGACAGGGGTGTAATCGTTACACCCACCTGGGATTATGTGGGCATGGAGATGAACCTTTCGACCCTCGCAAAGCACTTCTCGGACGAGGGCGCAGCGTGGGGGTTGGTCGAGTCGATGCGGTGGCCTGACGGACCGGTCTGCCCCCACTGTGGCGACCGGAACCGGGCCTACTTCATCAGGCCCCGGAACGGTCAGCGGACGACCACGACGGGCAGGGTGTCCTACCGCCGTCTGTGGAAGTGCAAGGCGTGTCGCAAGCCCTTCTCGGTCCTCATTGGGACCATCTTTGAGCGCTCCCAGGTGCCTCTCTCCAAATGGCTGCTGGCCTTGTACCTCATGTCGGCATCCAAAAATGGGGTCGCCGCGAATGAGCTTCGCCGGACCCTGGGCGTCACCCAGCAGACCGCCTGGTTCATGCTTCACCGGCTCCGGGAGGCCATGCGCCTCGGCAGCATGGAGCGGTTCTCCGGAACCGTCATGGCCGATGAGACCTACGTCGGGGGCGACCCCAAGAACCGCCATGAGTCGAAGCGTGGCTCCGGTAAGGACGGCCGCGGCACGACCAAGGTGCCCGTCGTTTCGCTCCTGAATGCCGCTACAGGCGAGGTGCGATCCAAGGTGGTCGCCAACGTCAACGGGATGACCCTCGGCCGCTTCATCTTGATGAATGCCGACCCGACGGGTTCCACGCTCGTCACCGACAGCTTTCGCAGCTACGGACCTATCGGAGAGCACTTTGCCAAACATGAGCAGATTGACCACTCGGCAGGCGAGTACGTCCGTGACGGGTTCAGCACGAACCGCTTGGAGGGCTTCTACAGCCAACTCAAGCGGTCGATTGACGGTACCCATCACAACGTCTCCGAGGAGCACTTGCAGCGGTACGTCGATGAGCACGATTTCCGGTACTCCACCTGCAAGATGAGCGATGCCCGCCGTATGCAGCGCATCATGGAGCAGGCGAAGGGTCGACGGTTGACTTATCGGCGGGTGACTGCGGCGTAGAAATGGACTTAGACTCTGCGGTAAATGCTTGCAATCGAACTGCAGTTTCCTTGTCTATCTCCTCAGTTATTTCTCTCATCTTTTCCCCAAAGAATGACGACAACTGCACCACGTCACTGAGTAGAGCACCGTCCACGACCGGAACGTCACGAACAATCGCGATGAAACCATTCAGGTTGGCCATTGTCGGTCGTAGATAGAGTTCCAGCGCCATCTCGCGCACACTCTCATGTTGAGTGTGCGCGAAAGGATCAGGATTGCGGCCGCCAAAGGCAACCGTTGAAGCAAACTGTGGCCCCCAGACGCCAGAGATTAAACCCTGCACCTTGCTCTGCCATTCCGACCCAGTCTCCACATCAAGCGCCTCATATCGTTGAAGCTGGACGCCCACTAAGTGCGCCTGACTGAGTGTCGCCGTTGCGAACTGCTTCAGCCCTTCTCGGAACCGTCTGTTAACTTCCCCCTGAAGGACGGCTCCCTTGCGAGGAAGCCACAGATATTTGCTGTCTGACATGGCAGCGACAAATGCATAGAAGGCAAGGCCCACAAGCACGAGTCCGAAGTAAAAGAGTGGCCCGGCGATCTGGAGATGCCGAGATGCGGGGGATACGTAAACGGTACTCACCCAGTTGGCAGCGAGACCTAGACCAGCGACGAACATCACGCCACCAAGACCCGTGTAGAGAGTGCGAAACTCCGACCACGACAAAGAGGACTCTCGGGACACTGCCTCCGCCTCGCCGCCTTTCGCTCTACCTCGGAGCCGGACCACCAAAGCAACAAGAACAAGGGAGGTGGCCATAGCGCCGAGCAGGGCCGCCATTGATGCCACCTCGCTAGGCCTCCTGTTCCGGCTCCTCCTCGTCGTCCAGGTCGTCTGGATCGACCCCCAGGACCGTCTTGAGGTTCTCCAGGAAGTCTCCCTCGACCTCGTCGTCTATCGGTCCGGTCATGGAGCTCCTCTGGGGTCAATCCCCAGGGTATCGGGGGCCGGGAGCCGATACCGTGTCCTCGCGACCATGGAGGTGGCGAAAATGGCGAGGCCGAACTACCGCAAGAGCAAGTCTTCCTACCCCTGGCATTTCTGCACGAACTGCCCGGACTGGCCGACGAGCAACTACGACAGCCGAAGCACAGCAGGTGATCCGTTGTGCGACCACTGCCAGCAGTTGGAACGCGACGGGAAGTGCAACTAGCCACAGGCCCACTCCGTCACATCCAGGGCTGAGGTGGGGACCAGGGTGAAAGACCCTCGGTCGCCCACGAAATCGACCCGCTCCAGGGTGTGGGCATAGGCCACTCCGACCTCGGCAGCCAAGGCGTCGAAACATCTCAGGCACAGGGGGGCCGTTTTGAGCGATTCTGGGACGATCGCGGCCCAAACGTGGTCCGATACCCGAAAGTCGATGTGGTCCTGGACGCCACAGCATTCACAGGACTGCCTATGTGGCTGGTGTTGCGAATGGGGGCACTGTGGATGACGTGGGTACATCAGATAGCCAGTCCCCTTCGAATCGAAGGCGAAGTAGCGGGACCCAACAGGAGCCAAGAACGCCTGGTGGGAACTAGAGGCGTCCGCGTCTTCTGTTCTGCTTGGGTAGGCGGGTCGGCCATGAGACGGCCCTGCTGGCTTTCTTGTGTCCACCACCTTTCCTGCTATTAGTCCTGGTAGGTGGCGTAGTTACACACTTGTAGTGCATGGATTTTCCGGCCCGCGCTTGACAGCCGCGGTATGAAGGGATTTAGGTATAGCTAAAGTGACACAAGCCGGGGTTCGGAGCGACTGCATCTACGACGGACCCTGGCTGAAGGTTAGGGCGATGATGCGACGCGACGGCGGGTCACCCGCTCTCGACTGGACCGACGGTCTGGACAAGAAGGGACAAGGCCAACTGATCGCTGCCTGCGAGGTACTGGAGACGACTCTGCGATCTGGGCGTCCGCCAGCTGGACGTGCCGAACGAATCAAGAATAGTGAGACGGGATTGTGGGAGTTAAAAGTTACGAAGCCAGGCAGTACACCTCCCCACCTTCGGGTGCTCTTTATCCGCGAAGGGCAGACGTTGTGGGTAGCCGATGGACTGACAAAGCAGCAGAACGTGCTCACAAGCAAAGATGTCGCCTACGCAGAAACGATTGCCGGAGAATGGATCAAGCAGCATCAGTCGAAGACGAACAAGTCGAATACGAGGGGACAACGATGAGCCTGCACCGTGGAATCTTGAACGACCCCGAGGCGCGCCGCGCCTACGAGGAAGAACTGCTCTACGGGGAAGCCACCGACACCGTCTTGGGTCTCTTGGAAAGTCTGCAAATCCCAAAGCAAGAACTGGCCCGGCGCTTGCAAGTATCACCAGGTCGGGTCAGCCAAATCCTCTCTGGGAGAGAGAACCTGACTCTCCGCACACTGGCTTCGCTCGCTTGGGCGTTAGGAATGCACGTATCGCTTTCGGTCGAACCCATGACCAGTCGAGCTGGGACTCCAGCAGAGAGCGATCCGCCTGCACCAGCGTGGCTGAGTCGCGTCGCACCCACGGCAGGGATCAGATTCACTGGTTTACAAAGTGCGCTGCCCTCAGCTGGGCGTTTGGGAGTTAGGCGAGATGATCTAAGACTCTGCTCGAATGCTAAAACCGCATGACTCCAATCAAGGAGTCGACAGTGGAAACAACGGGCCCAGATCCTGAGGACGAGACCTTTGTTGGCGCCCGTCCTCAGGACGAATCGAACTTCCCTCCCGCATACGATCAGGCCGCCGTGGGTCGAGTTGTTGCTGCGGACCTCCAGATAATGAACATCGAATTGCTCGGCGCGCATTTCGAGCGAGCTGACGATGGCCAGCCAATCCCATCGCACGCAATCGAACCGCCAGAACCTCCACAATTGGGTATCGCTCGCCCAGAGTGGACGCTCGACGAGGACGCGGGAAGGCTCGGCTGCATCTTTACCTTCGTTACGTCGTTCCCAAACGAAACTGACCGGGAGCCCTATCAGTTGATCGCTCGATTCCGCCTTGAATACACAGTGACACCAGGGGTGGAACTGGCCGAAACCGATGTCGATCAGTTTGTCCATTGGAATGCGCTCTTCAATGCGTGGCCCTATTGGCGCGAATATTTGACGAGCACCGTGAACAGAGCAGGATTGCCTCGTTTTGTTGCGCCGGTGATGGGCGTGCCGAAACAACAGTTGTGACAAAATGGACCGACCAAACGGAGGTTTGGTCGAGGTGCTAAAGGACAAAGAGGAGGAGCAAATGACCAAGAAGGACTGGGTGGTTCTGGGAGGACTGGCGATGATCGTGGGTGCTCTCACCGACGCTGCCACGAAGAAAGCATGGAAGGATGCTCACACGGTGGCGACCGTGATCGGCGGCATAGCCACCATCATGGGTGCTACAGGGTGACGTCGGAGTTGCCTCTGCGGTCGGCATTTTCCTCGGAGCCAATGGGCGTGGCCCGGTAACGCTCCGTCCACCTGACCTCCCGGACAAGATCGAGAGGACTCACAACGACAACAAGCAAGACTTCCGCTCCGCGCTCCCGTAAGCGAGGACTGTTGATGTTCCCGCTTACCTGGGCAATCTGCTATCTCGCTCTCGTACCTCTAGCAGCTGTGTATTACGAACGACTTCCAGCCGGAAGCTTCTATGATTCCAATATCCAAAGAGAGGCACCAACGCAACACAATGTCCAAGTTATTGAGGGCCTCATAACCCGAGCACTAAGGAGTAGCGTTCCAACCACGGGCTGGTCTTTCGCCAATACGACTGTCCATGTGTCCCCTCCCAGTGTAAGCGTCTCCTCGATTAGCACCGAACCGGGCGATGTCCTGACGATGGTCGTAACCGGATCCGCATCAAACCTTCCGGTTCGCGGCACAACTCATTTTGTCGGTGGTTTCTTTTCCGAGACTTACCGATTCAAGTTGAGTGAACTGGGCGGGTTCGAAGAAGCAGTGTCCGGCAGCCGCAAACCGGCACTTGCCATAGTCGTCAAGCGCACCGCGCCCACCATTCCATCTCCCGATGGTTACGGTCTGGATCCGCCGGTTAACGCTCTCTTTCCGAGTTACAAATACGTCAAGTTCCCAGATTCCAATACTGCCATTATGTATTTGCGAGACAAGACTTATGCTGCGTTGACAGAATTCAATTCGATCGAACGAGGCGACCCCAAATTTGCCTCCGGCCTATTCGCACGAATGACATACTTTAGCACCACTGTTGAGACAACTCTTGGATTCGGAGACATCACTCCAGTCAGCACGCAAGCTCGGCTCGGCGTAGCTTTTCAAGCCATTCTCGGCGTCGTATTAATCGGTCTGTTCTTGAATGCAGTTGCATTTCGCCGTCGGAACTGATTGGGCGAGAGAGTCGAGAGCCCCAGCCAACCTGACCCTCGGGCACAGGTGGCAACGCCAGGACCGATGAGGAGGTCCCAATGACCGAAAGGCCAAGTGTGCCAGTCTTGAGTCGTCCACCGGACGACGATGCTGCGTTAGACGCTTGGGCCGAGAACTTCGCCGCAATGTTGCTCAATAGCCGGGAGGTAGCAACCGACGCGGCACTCGACCAAGGGGACGAAGACTGAGACGGTGCGAACAATCCATCTTGTAGTCGCCTCGCAGGAGATCGGCAACAGACCAGATGAAGGCGGCATGGTTTTTGATCGTGGCCTCTGCCATCGTGCTGCCCGACTCCCTCCGAGGCCCGAGTCCTTTAACGCTTGTTCCGGGATACGACCAGGCTACTTATCGCGGTCGCCGTCGTCGGGGAGCATGGGAGTTTGCGGGCGCATGCGGTGCCTCTCCTAACACGCGGGATCAGGGCACCACGGCTACCATCTCAAAAAAGGTCCGTGGGCGGGGGTTTCGATGCGTGACTGTGTGCGGCGTCGGGTTGGAAGTGTCGTGGGGACGACCCTTGGCCTTCTGACCGTGGTTCTAGTGCCCATTGGCCTTACACCAGTGTCGTCCTCTGCGGCAAACGGTCAAGTCCCGGTTTGGGCTCCGTCCGAGGCATCTCAGAGCGGTGGCCAGAACATGATGCTTGATTCTGTCGCTTGTGCTTCAGGGTCTTTCTGCGTAGCTGTGAGCTACAACAACGAAGTTGTCGAAACCCTGTCGAATGGACGGTGGACCGATGAAACCCTGTCGCTTCCCGCAAATGCGGCAGCAGATCCACAGGTGACGTTCTCGAACGACACTGTCACCTGCGCGGCGTCAGGCGACTGTGTTGCTGTAGGAAGTTATACCGACAGCGCTAGTGCCGGGCAGGGCCTCATCGAGATGATGGTCAATGGGATGTGGAGTGCCATCAAGGCGCCGGTCCCAACCAATGCGTCGGGCAATCCTGCGGTCAGTCTCGCCTCGGTGGCATGTCCCTCAACAACATTCTGCATCGCTGACGGTTCATACTTCGATGGCTCAGGTGAAATGGATGGCGTGATTGATACCTGGGCAAATGGTGAATGGAGTTCACAGGAGGCTCCAATTCCTAGTGGCAACAGAGGTACTACTCAAATGGGAACGGTTGCGTGCGCTTCCGTGGGAAGCTGCATTGCAGCGGGCGAGAACGACTATAACGTCGGGTTCGTCGATATCCTGTCGGGAGGGACATGGCTTTCCAGAGATCCTCCTCTCCCGGACAATCAGACAGTGCCAGATTGGGAACAGGGGTTGCCTTCAGTGGCGTGCGCGCCAAACGGGGCTTGCGCTCTGATCGGTACGTACTTCATCTCTACCGGATGGGTCGGGTTCACCGATACATTGTCAGCTGGGGTTTGGACGCCTGCCGAAGCAATCGACGGGCACGATCTTATCGTGGTCACTTGTTCTGTCGATGGGTCGTGTACCGCGGCAAATAGAGACGCGAGCGTTGTCGATAGTTGGACGGGGGGCGCATGGAACGAAACGAAACTGCCAGACCTAGCCGGGAACACGGGCTCGGCAGGGCCATCCTCCATCGCTTGCACTTCCGCCGCCTCCTGTGTAGTGAGCGGCGCAATATCTAATGCAGGAAGCAACACATGGGTTGGATTCCTCGACACCCTTTCGGGGGGGGTCTGGTACGGAATCGAAGCGCCATTACCGAACAATGCGGCTCCTAGCACTGCCTCCGTGGTGTCAGTCCAATCGGTGGCCTGCAGCACTGCGGACGGTTTTTGCGCGGCAGCCGGACGCTATGACGACAGCTCTGGCAATGAGGACGGTCTCTTGGAGACTCTGTCGGAAGGCAAATCCACCGATACCCGGTACGTTGCTCTCGGCGACTCGGTCCCATATGGTCACGGCCTTGCGAATCCATATCCCGAGCCGCAGATCGGGCTTGCCGCAGATGCCGTTCAACAGGGTCCGTCATCTCAGGCGTACCCGGATTTGGTGGCAAGCGATCTAGGCCTGACCATGGGTATTCGTGCTGACAACTGCAACTTGTCAGGCGATGATCTCGCCGTGAGTGGGGCGAAGGCGGCCTATCCCGACGCAATAAGTGGACCGCAAACGAATACTCAATGCGCCAACTGGTCCAACAGCTTGAGCGTTGATACGGATGAACTCGGTGTTGCCAACCTGGCCTCGGATCCCGCTGAACTGGTCACAATTCAGGCCGGAGCGGATGATATCGACTTTGGCAAATGCTTGGAATGGGAGGTTACAAAGATCGGCTTTCATGCCCCTCTCGGGGAACAGTGCGTCAAGAAGGGCAAAATCACTACGGCCGTAGCGTCAGATTTGGCTAACGTCCGGGACGCTCTTCGTAGTGTCGTCGAACGCGTCGCACCTGATGCCCAGCAAGTAGTCGTTCTGAGCTACTACCAGGTTGTGCCGCCTCCATCACAGTTTGCAAAATCGAGCATCTCCCCAAAAAGTGGCGAAGTTGACCCCGTGTGTTGGGGTCTGTCGAACAACAAGAAGGGCGCCTACAAGGACGCCCAGGTCATTCAGTCTGCTCTCAACCAGGCGATCAGCGGAGCTGTCACTGACGCCGAGAAGGATGGAGCAACGAATGTCAGACTTGTAGATCTCACCCATCTCGAAGATGATCACGGAATCTGTACGGCGAGCCCGGCGCTCTTCTCAGGCGAGTTGATGAACAAGAGAACCTTGGCAAGCGATATTGTTTCTCTGAACGGGCAAGACATTGAAAACCATGCGTGGCGAACGGGGCATCCGAACTCGAGCGGCCAGCAAGACATTGCCCGAGCAGTCGAGAGCGCCCTATCCCAATAGCCTTTCCTGGTAGTTCATCACGGCTACCCGAGAGGCGTCCCGGCGGGACACAAGCCGCCCTTCGTAGTCCTGAACGCTCTGCAGCGGGTGACGGCCGTCGTCGACCGGCTCAGTCGCCAGGCCCGCTGGGTGTGCTGAGAGGGCTCACGGGGTAGGTCCCAATCATGATGACCGTGGGCATCGGCGGAATGCCCGTGTACGGAGCGTTTTTCCCCGCCGTTGCGAGCCCTGATGCGTGGTACGCCATCCCGCTTTGGCCTTTGACTCTGGGGGCGCTTTACGGGGTTTCGTCGTCCTCAGGAGTCGACACCAAGATCGGGAAAGTTGAGATGCCGCCGAAGCTGGCAATCGTCTGGGTTGGCAACGTGCTCGGCCTCGTGCTGTGGATCGGATTCGCATGTCTCACGTGTGCCGTTTACCTGTACATGCGCCCTCTCGTCACCGATGAGTTGGCTGGGAGGTGGTCACCGGCTCACCCGGCAGGCGCGTTGACGGTCAGAGCGTAGCCTGGGGACGTGGCCCATGCGTGCGCTCACCCGGACTGCGAGGCGTCGATCGCCATCACTGGTGGCCGGTACTGCGAGGAACACAGTGTGGAGTTTGCGGCCGTCCTGGGGATGCTGGACGAGATGCGGCACATTCCTGGTGAGACGCACGAATGAGCCACGGACGAATCTGTGACGGCTGGGACCTTCCTGCGCTCTACGCCGACTACGTGGCAGGGACTACGCACACCGAGTTGGCCAAACGCCTCGGGGTAATGCAGCGAGTTCTGCGCGAGGAAGGCGTCATATACCCGCTCAGCGATTGCTCGGCCCGTGACGCCAAGCGCTTCCTCCGGGAGGCATCGCGGGAGCTTGGTGATCGGCTCACGGTGCGCGCATACCGCACCCTTGCTCTCAAGAGCACGACGCCCGACGGGACGCCGTGGCCGAAGAGCGAGGGTCCGCTCAAGAAAGCCCTCGGCACGCAGACCTGGAGCGAGATGTTGAAGAAGGTCGGCATCCCCGACCCCCGCTGACGTGACGCTCTAACTGCCGATGGTCTCCTGATGGGAGAGTGAATGCGAACTCTTCACAAGGGGTACGGTTCTGGCTCCTTATCCAGACCAGATGGGCGACTCTCTGTCTACATGGTCAGCCGCGCTTCTTGAGACGTCGCTCGTACTCGTCGACGAACCTGCGAAGCGTCGTCCCACAAGCGACACAGACCGCCCGAAGTTCCACCAGATCCAGGCGACGCTGACCCCTCTCGTACTCGCTGACGAAGGGCTGCGAGCGCCCTATCGCCTCGGCGAGGTCACTCTGTCTGAGTCCCGCGCGATCACGAATATCGCGTAGTAGCTCCTTCAGGAGGGTTGTCTCTGGCAGGTAGGTGGTCCGAGCCACCCTGCCATCCGGCCTCAAATCGCGGAGTATCTGAAATCCCGATTTCCAGATACGCTGGCGAGCCAGCGCGAACCAAGGAGCGAAGGCCATGGCTACTCCCGTCACTTTGCGACGATGAATGGGGTTGGTGGGCGGTGCGGAGAGTGAGTCCAGTCCAAACGCTGTTGCTGCTCCCGGCGGCAGGCATCATCCTGCTAACGACGTCGGCTTGTAGTTCGCATTCAGCCGCACCCAATGGGTCCAGGTCGCCGCGATCAACACCTTCTACGGCCTCCCCACCAAGGACGCCATCCCCGGCCAGTTGGTCAATCGCCCCAATCTCCGATTCAAGCGCCCCCGGAAACACGGCTCTCAACGCAATCGTCTGTCCATCAAGCGCCTCATGCACGGCGGTTGGTCGCACAGGGGATAGTCCACTCATCGAGTCCTGGAATGGCAACGGTTGGTCATCGGTGCCAGGAGATACTTCAGTTGGAGCCAGCCTGTGGGCCATATCCTGCGCGAGTGTCTCTGCATGTGAGGCGATCGGTTCGGCGACGGCATCAGGTTACGGACGAACCTACGGTGAGGCTTGGAACGGCACGCAGTGGACTGAAGTTTCGATACCCGACCAGGGTCAGCTTCTAAACGAACTTCACGCTATTGCGTGCCCGACGTCGACAGTCTGTTTCGCGGTGGGCGACTACAGCTACGACGACCACGGGACGACCAGCCACAAACCCCTTGTAGAGGAGTGGAACGGATCGTTATGGTCTCTCGACTTGGGCCTAGATAGCAACGACAGTGTCAATCTCCATTCGATTTCATGTCCAACGTCCTCCTTTTGCATGGCTGTGGGAAGCGACGACTCTGGTACTCCTTTTGCAGCGAGTTGGAACGGCGTGAAGTGGTCAGTCACCAACGATGGCGCCACCGGGTTCGGCACATTGGTCGGGGTGTCGTGCCTGTCGCCGACGTGGTGCATATCGGTGGGTGATTACGACAACACACGCTTCGTTACACCACTCATCGAGTCCTGGAACGGCCGCGCCTGGACCGTAGACGTAAGTTTGATCGCAAATCTCACCCTGCCTAAGGGCAGCCTCGATTCAGTCACTTGTACATCGACAACTCGCTGTTTTGCCGTTGGCGAATCAAATCCCAACAACCCGACGCCTCTGATCGAATCTTGGAATGGAAACAAATGGTCCAATCAGCGCCTCGCTGACAGTTCTGCTGAGCCCGACGCAAACCTCACGTCTGTTATCTGCACGTCGGAAGCCAGCTGTGTGGCCATCGGCTACTTCGGGAACCCCGGCAGCACCGATCCGTTCATGGAGTTCACGGGGCCGTAAAAGCGAGGGAATCATGGCAACGCGTTCGACCTTTTGCGTTACATGCGGGAAGGAGGTTCAGACTGCCTTGCCGGAAGGGGCCGAGGTGTTGTTGTGCGACGCCTGCATCAGAGGACGAGCGGCAGGCCAAGCGAGGGAAGTTGCTCGCCGCGAGCCACGTTTCCCAGCGAGTCGTTTTCGGCCCTCTGAGAGCACACCACCACACACCTCTCCGGTGTCGAACGCGGACAGCAAGCCACCACACACCTCTCCGGCTTGGAACGCCACGGCGACGGGTTTTCACTGGAGTCCCAAAGCGACGAAGGCAGTCTTGGTCGCAGCAGTGCTCGTCGTGCTCTATGTCATCGGCGTTCTGACTGAGAGTCATGGTCGGGGGAGCGCGAGCCAGACTCCGAGCGCCGCGAGTGCGAGCTATACGGCAATCTATACAAGCATCGACATAGTTAGCTCGTCCCAGGTCAATGTGAGCGTCCTCGTTCAGGATATTGGCACGACCGCGGGAACGCCGGGTTGCACAATCATTGTCGGAACGCCCGACTACGCCGGTACGGGTTACCAAACATTCTTGGCGGACTCTCCGATTTCCCCTGGTAACTCAACCACCTATCGGGAACATGTCACGATTACCAACAACAATGCGTCCAAAGTCACTCTGGCAGCGTCAAGCGTCACCTGCTCTTGAGCGGTTCCCGGCATTCGCGACGCCGGTTGTCGACAAGTGCGCGAAGGAACCGCCGCATTCCTGTCGAGGTGGACGGGGTCACCTGTTATCTGCTGACAAGACCGCCGATCTCACCGTCGAGGCGTACCACCTTTTACCCCCATGAACGGTTGGAACGGCATCGGCATTGAGTTCTTCCGCGATAGCCCGGAGGGACTTCTTTGCCTTCTGGCCTTTCCGAATGCGCTTGATGACGACCTCATCGACGAGCAGAGGGCGCCCAAGCCTCACGCCTTGGTCCTTCTTTACCGCCAGGGCGTCGCGCGTCCTCTGCCCGATCAGACGACGCTCAAACTGAGCGAAGGTCGCCATGACGTTGGCGATCATCTCGCCAGACGGTGTCGTGGTGTCGACGCCAAGGTCGAGGGCTACAAGCGCCCACCCGCCTGTCCGGGCATCCTCCATGAGACCGGCAAAGTCGAGAAGGGACCTCGACAGCCGGTCGAGCTTGGCGACAACCAGTGCGCCTGCATTGCCACTCCTGACGGCCTGCAGGGCGTCGTCCAAGGCTGGGCGACCGGTCAGAGCCTTGCCGCTCGCTCCGGCGTCCTCGAAGACCTCGACGAGGTCCCAACCGCGTCGGGAGCACTCAGCCTCGATGGCGGATCGCTGCGCCTCCAGACCAAGCCCCGACGTCGCCTGCTCGTCGGTAGAGACGCGGGTGTAGCCGACGACCCGGACCGGCTGGACTTCGGCCTCTGGCGACTCTTTCAGGACTCCAGTGTACAGGCAACGTCCGTTGAGTGTACAGGGGGAGTCATTCCCGGGGTAAGCCGGTCTCCTCCGGCTCGTCAGCCGGGTTCCGTAGCTCGACGTCCCAGGCTGCCTGGGCACCTTCCAGTTGGCGGAGGAGGCGTCGGGACCGTGGCGTGTGGGCATCAAGCTCACCCGCCTCGACGGCGCTGAGGATGCAGCGAAGCACGTCAGCGGCTTGGGCCACGTCCCCCTGATGCGAGCGTCGACGATTTGCCACCTCCCCATCATGAGCCGGACGGCGTCATGCCGGTGGGACTCCAGACGAGGGTAATGTGTGGGTTGACAAACCCAACCTCGGATGCCATACTGGGTTTGTGAAGTTGACTCTGGCGGAAATCAGGAAGCGGGTCGAGACGGAGGGCGACGCTTACGCCCTGCTGGAAGACCTGCGATGGGGCGGTGCTGGCCCCGTCTGCCCCCACTGTGGGCACGACAAGGCGTACTTCCTGACCCCCAAGAACGGTACGAGCCGCATCACCGGTCCCAAGAAGACCCTTTCCCAGCGTCGGGTCTGGAAGTGCGCCAAGTGCCGCAAGCAGTTCTCAGTCCTTACCGGAACAATCTTTCATGGAACAAAGATTCCGATTGAGGTCTGGCTCATGGTCATGGTCCAGATGTGCTCGGCGAAGAACGGCGTCAGCGCCCGGGAAATCGAGCGGATGCACGACCTCACTCCACAGTCAGCCTGGTTCATGCTCCACCGACTGCGTGAGGCCATGAAGCGTGAGCCATTGGTCGGGATGCTCCGGGGCACCATCGTGGCGGACGAGACGTGGATCGGGGGCACTCCGGCCAACCGTCATGGCGCCAAGGCCCTTCGTCAGCCAGCCAAGGGCACCCCCATCGTCCCCGGGGTGCCCCGGCCTCACACGGACAAGACCACCGTCCTGTCGCTCATCGACAAGGCGACCCGTGAAGTCCGCTCGACTGTCATCCCCGATGTCACCGGGCACACGCTCCGCAAGGTGATCTCGGAGCAGGTGGATATGGCCGGAAGCCACCTTGAGACAGACGAGTCGAACAACTACCGGCAGCTCGGCCAGGAATTTCAGTCGCACGAAACGGTGAACCACGCCGCCGACGAGTACGTCAGGAACGGCGTTTCTACCAACCGGGCGGAGGGGGTACTTTTCCCAGCTCAAGCGGTCAATCGACGGGACGGCATCACCACGTCTCCAAGGAGCACTTGCCCCGGTACCTGGCCGAATTCGATTTCCGGTATTCGACCTGCAAAATGCGGGACTCGGAGCGGTTGCAGAAAATGATCGACCAGTCCGCTGGACGCAGGCTCACCTACCGGCCACTCAGGGAGCGCTAAGCCTGACGGCCTCCAGGGGCCACGGAACACGTTCCTCTGTTTCCGTCTTGACCCAAACCACCGGGAAACTGTGGCCATCGCTTTCAGGCAAGCTGAGAGCGAGCGCCGGGTGTTCGTCCCCAAAAGCGTCCGTGATCAGGATTTTTGCCCCAGGAGTGATGGTGGTTTCAGCGACGGCCATACTGTCATTTGGCTTGGAAAACTCGCTACCGTCAAGGGAAATCCCGAAGAATCTTCTCGCGCGCTTGCCTAGGCAAGACATGTATGCCTAAGATGCTTGCCTATCCGGTGTTGTGAGGAGGTAGGCAAGATGGAAGATCACATTGGCGAAGTAGGCAAACCCGACGCATTCAAACCGCCCTACGTCCCCATGAACACGCTAAATGGCCTGCTGAACAGGTTGGGGAAGGGCCCAATGCCGCCCCGAATCGACAAGGGTTACTTGGATAACTATTCCGGCTCCACCCAAGGGATCCTTCTCGCTGCCCTACGGACGTTCGGCCTGATCAAGCCGGATGGCACGGTCGAGCCGATTCTTCGGGAAATGGCGACTGACCAGGAGAAACGCAAAAGCCATTTGGCGGAGCTGCTGCACGAGTTCTACCCCGAGCAAATCAAGCTTGCTGAGCAAAATGCCACGTCCCAACAGCTTGAGGAGTCTTTTCGTAAGTGGAAATTGCAAGGCAGCACGTTGCGAAAGGCAATCGTCTTCTACCTGGAGGCGGTCAAGTTCTCAGGAGCGCCTAACTCGCCACACTTCAAACCTCCCCGTCAGACGGTGGGGAATGGCCGAAAGCCGCGCCGGAAGGTGGCGGCACCGAAGGTCGTTACCCCCTCACAGGTCACCCAATCGACCAATGAGGAGGGCGAACGCATCGTGGTGGCGGTTGGAGACGTGGGCAAGATCACCGTGATCACCTCCCTGCGTTGGACTGGCCTCACTTCCGATCAGCGAATCGCTGTGTTCGACCTTGTCGACAAGGCCAAAGCCCTAGGCACGGAAGTTCAAGCCCAAGATCCGGATCTGGCTGACGAAGACTCCGAGGAGGAGGAAGACCAGGAGGCCGACGAGTGAGGATATGAGCAGCCCCCGGACCCTTTAGTGGGTGGGCCGACCTAGCGGGAAGACCTCGCCGCGGTCCGGGGGCGCTCCTTACGGGGCACGTCTTGGTCGACCACCGGAGCCCTGGAAGCTGGCGGTGTCGGGTCCGATCCCCGAGTGCTCCACTCTACCGAGTCAAGGCTCCGTTTCGGGAACGGGCGGTGCCGCAGGTCGCCGCCGCCGCTGCTTGTGCGACGCCACATGGCTGTCCGCGAACGCCACAAGGCTGGGTCCGACCGGGAAGTCACCATCTACGATCGCCCCCTCGGTGGAGAAGTCCTGCTCGAAGACCCTCCCACGACCGGACCACGGATGTTCGGCGTAAACCCGGAATCGGATGGTCTGGTGCTCGTCCTGGAGCGCCGAGCGAACCATCCCGATATCAGGCGTGGTCACGCGGAAAGCGTAGGGGGTGGACGCATCATTCAGGTTCTTCCTGGGGATTGAAACCATCTCGGTCGGCCGAAGGGGCAACTGGCTCCGCTCCTGCTTGTGGGAGTCCAGCTTGATCGTCCTTCGCCAGCCAACGAAGAACCTTCTGTGCCCCTTGATGGTGACTGCGGGCACTGACAGGGGGGTGAGGGAGACAAGCTCAAATGTGAGCTTGACGGCCTCTGACCATCGTCGGTCGTTCAGGACCTTGATCCTGTAGACCTCTTCGTCGCGCCGGTTGAACCGGTGAACGATCTGCTCAGAGATCAGGATCTTAGGTGTCAGGAAGATTCGGAGGGCGGCCAGAAAAAGAAGAGAGGCGACAAGGCCACTGGCAATACCTATAGCGACGCTCCCCAGGGCACTCATGTCCCACCGGAGAGCGCCGCTTGATTAGTCGTCCTCTTCTTCGAAGTACACGCTTCTACCTTTCGCTCCCAGGCCCTCATTGGTCCCGGACGGTATCAACTTGGGCCTGCTGAGACTAGCGGCTTCCCCTGATCGTGCCTCTGGCACGTCACCGGACGCTCCAATCTCTGTCAACAAACTGCCAACTGCGCCACGTCCAGTATCGGTCGTTTGGAGGCTCACTTGAAGGGTCTTAATGCCCTTACCTGGCAAAATGCTGAGAATTGTGTAGTCTTGGACCCGGATCGCACGGCTCCTCTCCCGAGGGTAGTGGCGCCCAAGCGAGGCCATTACGTCAGGGCCGCAGGGACGGCCGGGCAAGGTGATAGGGACCTGGCCGGGGATCTCCTGGACACTACCCAGTCTCGGGCACCGACGTCGGGACCCTCGGCGCACTCCCCTAGAAGCCATAACCACAGCCTAAGAAGGGCCGAGGGTGAAAGGAACTGTCAGATGTGACGAGGCGGTGGCGCAGGGGGCTCGCACGCTCCGTGTGTAGCCGTTCGGTACGCTGAGTGGCGATGCCAAAAGGCCAACACAACCCCACCCCAGCGGAGCGGGACGAACGGGTGAAGATCAACCTGGACCCAGACGAGGCGATCAAGGCGATCCTGGAGACCGGCCCGCACCCCGAGGACAGAGACGAGCCCTCAGAGGCGCCCAGCTAGTCCTGATCCTTGGGCTTGTGCCCCTTCGCCGCCCTGGCAGCTTTTTTCGCTTGGTGAGCGGACACCACGGCGGCTCCTGATGCGACGGTGGTGCTAACGGCGTTTATCCAACCTGGTACGTCGACATGATCTGCATCGTCATCGTCGTCATCGTCGTCATCGTCGTCCAGGAGCATGAGCGACAGCAGGAGTTTCCACGGCTGGGCCATCGCCCAAGGCTAGTCCCTAGGTTGGGTTTGTCAACCCACACATCACC
This sequence comes from Acidimicrobiaceae bacterium, assembly GCA_003151475.1. Lineage (GTDB taxonomy): Bacteria > Actinomycetota > Acidimicrobiia > Acidimicrobiales > UBA8190 > Palsa-661. The sequence continues at coordinate 70,350 of PLXQ01000071.1, forward strand.
CAGACGAGTCCCTTGATGACCCCTATTGTGCTTCGTGATGACGCTGATCGTCACGATTGTCAACGAACTGGGCCTGCTGCAACTCTCGGATTCAGAACTTACGGCTCCAGACACAGGCGAGCCGGTCGGAACTGGAACGAAGCTTTTTCCACTTGTCTTTTGCAGAGGTGCCCTGGCCGTGGCGGGTTCGTATGTAATGAACGGCACAGGGATGGACGACTGGATGCCTCAGGCCATCGCAGAGTACTCCGCATTGGACACAGGCAGCGTCGAAGGATTCGCACGCTTCTTGCAACATCGACTTACGGAACAACAGGAGCGCGGAATCACCGGAATGTTGGTTCAGATCGCTGGCTACGTGCGTGATGATCGAGGATCACATCCAGAGATGTGGTTCGTCCGAAACTTTGACGGCATTGATCCCGCGAACGGCGACTACGTTGGACGCTCAAATGATTTCGGAATCAGCGAGGACTATTGGGATCGTGAATACGGAAAGCTCTTGGAGGGAGGCCACGTACCGGGTCAACCCCTACCGTCGGTCTTCTTCTTCAACGGCGTTGCCGAGGGCCGTATCAGTTTCAAGTTGCTGAATCGTTACTATTTGCAGTTTCTTGAGGAAACCTGGCGTCAGCCAGCACTGGGCTTCTCTAAACCAACAAGCATCGAGGATTACGCTCAGCTGATGAAGCACGAGCTTGAAATCATTGCCTCCCTGTTCAGAGTCAACAAGCTAAACGGAATCGGCGGGGATGTTCAGCATTATGCGATTCCACGTCCTAAAGACGTCGTCGTCCTTTAGATTTCGTAAAAGGACTACTGGGCGCGAAAGGGGACCCCGTTCCACATCGAATCGGGGTCCCCTCGCTGTCTACATCAAAGCCGCGCGGCTATTGAGCCAAATCGGCTGGGCACACATGGTTCATCCCTTTTGCGATGATGCAAGCGCACCGCTCACACGCAGCCCATCCGAACGTCGACAGATCGGCCTTGTGTTGGCTGTCCCCATGTCCCCCCCCACCCGTGCTACGCAACTCGGCAATCACCGCTGGACGATCTGCGAGCTTCCGCGAGGTCATCAGTACTTCCGCCGGTGCCGCGACACCCGCCTCGCGCAATGCTCTGGCGCAACGATTGAAGTTGCCTGGGTTGTAGTCGGCGCTTCTCGCGTTCGAACTGAAGACCACTCTCAAGCCGGGACGATTTCCGTTCTCATCCAGGAATCGCGGATCACCCGTGGTCACATGGATGGAGTCCCCGGCCTTTTGATCAAACCAGATTGTGACTTGGTGATCGCCGAGCGTGATGTACTGACCCTGTCCCTCGGACATGGCACTTCCTCTCTATAGGAGAACCCTCTCAATAGGGCTCTGCGGCCTTTGCCGCGCCTGCAATGTACCACCGGGCCGAGTGCGAGATCGCTGAGGGAACGTCACCTCGATTTCTGGTGAACCAATGCGTGGCAAAGTCGACCACCGGCCTCCGACGCGTGTGGAGCGCCACACCGGCTCCGACCCTTCCAACCTCTTGTTGACCTGTGTTGCCGCAGGTGGTGCTGGTGCCTCCATCATCCGAAGGGATGGCTGCTCCGCCAACCAACCTCATGGGCGCCCGATTGCACCTTCGGCCAAGGAGGCAAACGTGCAAAGGACTCCGACGAGGCATGCGAAGGTCACGCTGCTTCGGACGCACAAGCCTCTACGCTTGGCCAAATCTTCGAGAGCCTCAGCCAAGTGTTAGTTAGCACCGCGAGATTCGTATCCAACGGCACATTGTCTGTCGTCATAGTCATCGACGCACGGTACGGTGGCAACGTCCCATCGGGACCCGCAAGGGACCGAAGGAACAAAGGGCGCAGACCCCGGGCGGCGACGCTCGGGGTCTGTCGCGTATGACCGCCAAGTCCCTCGAACCCGCTGAGAGAACCAAAGGAACAAAGGGAAGTCAACGTCAAAGTCAGAGTCAACGTCAAAGGCGAGTGTTCAGAGATCCTTCCGACGAACCGGTGTTGGATTCCATGGAGGTTCGTTCGCAGACTGAGATCCACATCCGCCGCGAAAGCAGGGTGTTTGAGAATCTTGGACTTCTCTGAAGGTCCGCCGAAACGTTTGGGGCACTAGATGCAGCCGTGCTTGGCGGGGTCCAACTCCATGGTGGGCCATTACATGGTGGGCGAAATCACGACGGGTGTGAATGCATGGGGTGCGAAAGCCAGTCGCTATTCACCAGGCACACGATATTCCCCTTACATCCTTGCCTCCTTGATCAACTTGAAGAAGGCAAGAGGGCAATGGGGCAACGCAACAGGGCTCAACGTCGATGCCCAATGAGCATCGAAGGGCAAGGGTGCAAGTGATCAGTGCGGGAGCGGCCAATCGTCGGCGCTTAGCGCGGTCGGCATCGACCATGTCCACCCGGTTCCTTCCCTAAAGGTTTCGACACCAACATCGCTCTTCGCAGATTTGAAGGTGCGCACCCCGCATCCGACGGCTTTCGGGCCCTCTTCCAACATGAAGGTGGCAGCCCGGGGAGCATCAGCGAGCATGGCGACAATCCACGCCCCTGCCTCCTTCCGCGCGGTGGGGTGGTCATCATCGGAACCGAAACCCGAAAGGAGCTTTTCGGCGCTGATTTCACATTCACCAACCCACTCGATCCCTCCGATCTGTGGCGTCTCGCCGTCATCTGTGACGACGCTGCCTGTCCTGTCGACAACCCGGAATCTCAGCGAGGGGGCGAGAGCGCCAAAGTTGGACTTGGCATGGGCCAAGACGCGGGCGCTGTCGTCGTCGGCATTCTCGGGATCTTGACCCAGGAACAGGACCGAGCGAGCGGCGGCGACGAACCCCACTGACCCGCCAACTCGGGAGAGGACATCTGTGAAGTTGGCCTTATTCAGATGCATGACGGCGACCACAGCAATGTTCAGGCCCTCGGCCATCTTGGCGATTGGACCAAGAACCTGGCGGACATGCTGATCTTTGTGGGCGTCAATGGCACCGTCGATGTAGGCAACGACGGGATCAAGAATGAGCATCTTGGCGTCGACAGCTTTGATTTGGCGCGCCAGCGCATCGAGATCGTGAGGAAACATCAACTCCGCGTCCCCCTTCATCTCGACGATGTGTACCCGAGCGCGATCGGCACCCCCGGCGATCAGACGGGGGACGAGAACTTCGTCCACGGGATCTTCGGCGGTGCAGATGACGACATCGACGGCCCTGCCGTGCAGGTCACCTTCAAGCTCGCCGCGAGTTGCTCGGGCGAGGAGATCCCCGAGAAACGTCGACTTGCCCTTTCCAGGTGTCCCAACCATCAGCGTGAGAGTCTTTGCAGGTACGCGCTGATCCCATGCCCACTTGACTGAGCGCGGCGACCGGCCTTCCAATGAAGTGAGCTGCACGTTGACGTGGGATCTGATCCTTAGGGCCAGAGCATCAATCTCCGCCTTACGGTCGCGGAGAAGCTTCTTCAGCTCGGCCAGAAGCTGTTTGAGCTTGGCTGGATCTTGATCGGCAAGAAGACAAAGGGCGCCAAAAACTGGCTCCTCATAGGCTGCACTGATCGAAGCCTTGAATCCGCGAACATCGAGCGTGAACTGTTCGACAATGCCCCGGGCAATGTCAACGACCTTCTTCTCGGACGCCCCATCACTCGGCTCCCGGACGATAGGTGATTCAAGTTCGGAAGCAGATCCAGCGGGAAGTTCGGGCTGGGCACATGCGTGTTTGGCAGCGGTGAACGCTCTGAATGCCGCCGCGGAGCTCTTCCCGTCGACCTGAGAGGCCTTCAGGTAGGCGGAAACCAGCACACCGTTCTGGTGGGCAATCAGCGCGATCTCATATTCGTCGCACCCCTCACTCTTCAGATGGCTGTACGTCTCAGAAGTGAGTGTGGCTCCCTCCCGAAGCTGGGCGGCGACAACTTCAAGAGCATGCGCACCCCTAGACGGTGCGCGCTGATCGTCATCTCTTGTTCCTGATGTGACTCGCGGTACACTCATTTCGGTTCCTTCCTTCACCTTGAGCCGCCGACCTTTCGCCAGGGGGGCGGCTCTCGGTGTTTCTGATGATCGAACGTGTGGGTCCCACGCGACGATGCCGATGAGTCTCGGCTCGACTACGCGTCCTTTCGGCTGTCCAGCCACTTCTCGACATCGCTCCACTTGTATCGGAGGTGCCGTCCCACCTTGCAAGCCGGAGGGCCCTCTCCTGCTGACCTCCAGGAATAGAGGGTTTGAATGGGCAAGCCGAGGTGGTTTGCAAGTTCAGGAGGTGTGAGGAGTGGCTCGGGTCTTGTTCGGCTCGTAGTTCTGGAGGTGCCCAACTCAGCCATGCAGACTCCTTCGATTGCCTGTGGGCTTTTGCCACATTCTGCCCTATTCTGTAGGCTATACCCACACAGCCACTTTGGGAAATGACATACCAACCTGAGCGATTGGAGAATCGGATGCCTCGCAAGAGTGCTTCCCCGCCAGAAATCGTCGCCCACCTCAATGAGATCGCCGACGCTCTCACTTGCCTTAGCCGGGGCGAAGACAGCGAGGCGGCGCTCTACCGGGCCGTCGACAACGCTGTAAGAACTGCATCGGATCTGGCCGAGCCAGAGCAAAGCGAGTGGTCGGTCGCCTATTCCTTCGCCCAACTCATCGCCCGGAACGTCGCCAAACTCCGTCGCGAAGCCGGTTGGACGCAAGAGCAACTTGCCTCCGCGATGTCCCGACTGGACTTCTCTTGGCAGCGCGTTACGGTCGCCGAGATCGAGACCAGGGACCGACGAATGACCTTGGAAGAGGTTGTCGGATTGTCTGTTCTCTTCGCGCTACCGGTCATCCAACTCCTACAGCCCGACGAGACCTCGGTGATCGACTGGCCTACGGGTGCCCTGACCGCTCACGCTGTCATGCAACTCTTTGTCGGATCTGGAGGCGTCATGGGCCATGGCGGAGTCGCCTGGAAGGCAGCCTCAAAGGTGGCAGGTGTCCCGTCTGGGCGGAATGACTTTCGACCAGCGGCAGATTTGTGGCGAAGCCGGAGCGCCGAGGCACGAGAACAGAGCGTTGGGCGCCCTGGTCGGGAGGGTAGCGATGGCGCACATTGAAAAGCGGGGACGTTCTCGCTATCGCGCTCGCTACCGAGATCCCAGCGGATTGGAGCGTTCCAGGACCTTCGCTCGACGCACCGACGCAGAGCGGTTTCTCACTGGCATCGAGCATTCGATGCTCGTTGGTGGTTACGTGGACCCTCGGTCTGGCCGAGTCACATTCCGGGTGTACGCCGAGGAGTGGCGCCTACGTCAGGTCCATGCCCTAGGGACGGTCAAGTCAGTCGAGCAACAGCTGCGCCTACATGTATACCCTGCCATCGGAGACCGACCGATCGCGGCGATACGACGCAGCGAGATCCAAAGTCTGGTTCAGCATCTAGTTCCAGTTCTCGGTCCGGGGACAGTCGGAGTTGTCTACGGCAGAGTGGTCTCGGTATTCAGGGATGCCGTGCGTGATCGGATGATTCCCACCAGCCCCTGTATCGACGTCCAGCTACCCATGAAGAAACCGTCGTCCATCCTCGATGTCCTTTCGACCGAAGAAGTCATGGCTCTGGCGGGAGCAATCTCACCTCGCTACAAAGCTCTCATCATCGCCGCCGCCGGTACAGGTCTCCGACCTGGCGAGGTCTTTGGTCTCTGCGTCAATCGGGTTGACTTCCTTCGGAGAACCCTACGAGTAGATCAACAGCTGAGCCGAGTGCCAGGGAAAGGGGTGGCTCTTGTAGGACAACTCAAGACGAAGTCTTCGTATCGGTCGCTTCCCTTACCCGGATACGTGGCAGACGTCATCGCTGCGCATCTGTCTCAGTGGCCCGCGCACGCGAAGCTGGGTCTCGTCTTCACCAACGCCCGAGGTGCTCCCATTCAAGAAAGCCCCTTCGCATCGGCCTTCAGTACTGCCTGCGCGAAAGCGCATCTGCCGTCCTGGGTGACACCTCACGACCTGAGGCACTACTTCGCCAGCCTGCTCATCCGATCTGGTTCGTCGGTAAAGGTCGTTCAGGCCCGCTTGGGGCACGCCTCGGCCAAGACAACACTCGACGTCTATGGCCACCTTTTCAGCGACGAAGAGGACCGAACCCGGGCGGCCATCGACAGCGAGTTTGGAGGATCTGCGGCCTCGTCGCGGCCTGAACAGGCTGTAGGAGACTAAAGCGGCAGGTCAGGCCCTAAATATCGTAATAGAGCATGAACTCCCACGGGTGCGGCCGTAGGCGGATGGCGTCGACCTCGTTGATCCGCTTGTACTCGATCCACGTCTCGATCAGGTCGTCGGTGAAGACACCGCCCGCCTTCAGAAAGTCGTGGTCGGCCTCGAGCGCCTGGAGCGCCTCGTCCAGTGATCCCGGCACCTGGGGCACCTTGGCCAGCTCCGCCGGCGGCAGGTCGTAGAGGTCCTTGTCCACGGGGTCCGGCGGCTCGATCCGGTTCTGCACCCCATCGAGGCCGGCCATGAGCATGGCCGAGAAGGCCAGATAGGGATTGCACGACGGGTCCGGGCAGCGGAACTCGATTCTCTTCGCCTTCGGGCTCTGCGAATAGAGCGGGATCCGGCAGGCGGCCGAGCGGTTGCGCTGCGAGTAGACCAGGTTGACCGGCGCCTCGTAGCCGGGGACCAGGCGCTTGTAGGAGTTGGTGGTCGGCGCCGCGAAGGCGAGGACGGCACGGGCGTGCTTCAGCAGACCGCCGATGTACCAGCGGCCCATGTCCGACAGGCCGCCGTAGCCGTCACCGAAGAACAGAGGGTCTCCGCCGTTCCACAGTGACTGGTGGCAGTGCATGCCCGAGCCGTTGTCCTGGAACAGAGGCTTGGGCATGAAAGTGGCCGTGTAGCCGGCCGCGGCGGCGACGTTCTTGACCACGTACTTGTAGAGCATCAGCTTGTCGGCCATGGCCAAAAGCGTGTCGAAGCGCATGTCGATCTCGGCCTGCCCGGCCGTGGCCACCTCGTGGTGCTGGACCTCGATCTCGATCCCCAGCCGTTCCATGGTGAGGATCATCTCGGAGCGCAGATCCTGGAAGTGGTCGGCCGGCGGGACGGGGAAGTAGCCCTCCTTGGGCCTGATCTTGTAGCCCAGGTTCGGGCCTTCGTCGGTGCCCGAGTTCCAGTGCCCCTCAATGGAGTCCACCTGGTAGAACGCCGAGCGTTGGTCCTGGGAGAACCGGACGTCGTCGAAGATGAAGAACTCGGCCTCCGGCCCGAAGTAGCAGGTGTCGGCCAGGCCGGTGGTGGTCAGGTAGGCCTCGGCCTTCTGCGCCACGTAACGCGGATCGCGGGAGTAGGGCTCCAACGTGATGGGGTCGCGGACGAAGCAGTTGAGGTTCAACGTCTTGTGCGCCCGGAACGGGTCGATCACGGCCGTGTTCGGGTCGGGCATGAGCAGCATGTCCGATTCCTGGATCTCCTGGAAGCCCCGGATCGACGAACCGTCGAAGCCGAATCCCTCCTCGAAGACATCGGCCGTGAGCTGGTGTGTGGGTACCGAGAAATGCTGCATCAGACCGGGGAGGTCGACGAACCGCACGTCGACGATCTCGATACCCTCGTCCTTCGCCAGGCGGAGCACTTCCGCCGGGGTCCGCTTCTCCACCGGGTCCTCCTTCGTCCACGCCCCCGCCCGACTGGGCCCGGCGCCGGGCCACCATGGTGGTAGCTCGGAGGGGCCGGTCACAAGTCAGCGGGCCGGCGGCCGCCCGCGCCATACCCCGGCGGCTCCGTTCACGCCTGATCCGAGCCTGACAGCCCCCCATTTCGCCCCGGTGGCCCATCTGTGAACGGCGTGTGAACGCGCCCGCCCCCCCTCCGAACCCCTGCGACACTGGAGCACTATGAGAAGCCAGCAGGAATACGTACTCAGGACCGTCGAGGAGCGGAACATCCGCTTCGTCCAGCTCTGGTTCACCGACGTCCTGGGCACGGCCAAGACCTTCAGCATCACGCCGGCCGAGCTCGAGAACGCCCTCGAGGAGGGGATGACCTTCGACGGCTCCGCCATCGACGGCTTCAGCCGGGTCCAGGAATCAGACGTGCTCGCCCGGCCCGATCCGAAGACCTTCCAGCTGCTGCCCTGGCACCCCGACGACATCCCCGTGGCCCGGGTCTTCTGCGACCTCTTCAACCTGGACGGCTCGCCCTTCGAGGGCTGTCCCCGCCACACCCTGCGGCGCACCCTCGACCGGGCCCGGGACCAGGGCTTCACCTTCTACGCGGCGCCCGAGATCGAGTACTTCTACTTCGCCGACGCCGACCCGAGCCACACCCCGGTCACCCTCGACTCAGGCTCCTACTTCGAGCTGACGGCCAGCGACGTGGCCAGCGACCTGCGCACCCGGACCGTGCTCACCCTGGAGGAGATGGGTATCCCCGTCGAGCACGCCCAGCACGAGGACTCCCCCAGCCAGCACGAGATCGACCTGCGCTACACCGACGCCCTGACCATGGCCGACACGGTGATGACGGTCCGGCTGGTGGTGAAGGAGATGGCCCAGCGCCGGGGCATCCACGCCAGCTTCATGCCCAAGCCCCTGGCCGGCGTGCAGGGATCGGGCATGCATACCCATCTCTCTCTCTTCGAAGGTGACACCAACGCCTTCTACGACGCCGAGGACCCCGACGGGCTCTCCCCCGTGGCCAAGCGGTTCATGGCCGGGCTGCTGCGCCATGCGCACGAGATCACGGCCGTGACCAACCAGTGGGTGAACTCCTACAAGAGGCTGGTCTCGGGCTACGAGGCGCCCATCCACGTCTCGTGGGCCCGCAACAACCGCTCGGCTCTGGCCCGGGTGCCCTTCGTGAAACGGAACAAGATCGAGTCCACCCGCGTCGAGTACCGCGCCCCCGACTCGGCCTGCAATCCCTACCTGGCCTTTGCCGTCATCCTGGCCGCCGGCCTGAAAGGCATCGAGGAGGGCTACGAACTACCGCGCGAGGCGGCCGCCAACCTGTTCGCCATGACCCCCGAGGAACTGGCCGCCGAGCAGATCCGGTCGCTGCCGGGATCCTTGAACGAGGCCGTGGCCGACATGGAGAACTCCGAGCTCATGGCCGAGACCCTCGGTGAGCACGTCTTCGAGTGGTTCATCCGCAACAAGCGGGCCGAGTGGGCGTCGTACAAGACTCACATCAGCCAGTTCGAGCTCGACCGCTACCTGCCGCTGCTCTAGGGAGACGCACACATGGAATCGCTGCTGTGCTTCCCCGACCCCTTCCCGGCCGAGGTGGGCCTGGCGCTCGAACGCGCCGGCTACCCGTGGAAGGCGCTCGACCGGGCCGAGCACGCGCAAACTGACGAACCCGAGGACGGCTGGTCGGGCGCCGTGGTCTGCGCCGACGACGACGCCGCCGGCGCCTTCGCCCTGTGCCGGCTGGTGCGCACCCGGGAGGTGCCGCTGCGGCCGTTGCTGCTGATCGTGGCCTCCCACCAGATCGTGGACCTGCAGCTGCGGGAGGACCACTTCGACGACTTCTGCGTCTTGCCGGCCACGCCCGACGAGATCGCCGCCCGGCTGGCCCATCTCTTCTGGCGCACCGGCCGCGGGCTCCAGGCCGAGCTGATCGAGCACGGCCCTTTGGTGCTGAACCTCGAGACCTACCAGGCGGCGGTGGCCGGACGCGTCCTCGACCTCACCTTCATGGAGTACGAGCTGCTGCGCTTCCTGGCCGCCCGGCCGGGAAAGGTCTTCACCCGCGAGACCCTGCTCAGCCGGGTCTGGGGCTACGAGTACTACGGCGGGGCGCGCACCGTCGACGTCCACGTCCGGCGGTTGCGGGCCAAGCTGACCGAGGAGCACGCGCACCTGATCGAGACGGTCCGCTCTGTCGGCTACCGCTTCGGCCACGGCACCTGGGCCCCGTAGGGGCCATTTCACCTGGGCCCCGTCACGGCCACGGCGGGGCCCCCGTTACGGCGGGGGAGGTGCGGCCAGCGCCACCACGGGCTGGTTGAGCCGCAGGCCGCCCAGAGAGCCGGCGAAGGGGGCGTTGAAGGAGAAGACACCGCCGTCGTTGCCCACCAGCCAGTAGCCGCCGGTGGCGGCGTCGTAGGTCATGCCCACGACATTGGTGACCCGGGCACCGAGGCCCGGCACCGATCCTTGATAGGGGGCGTTGAAAGCGAAGACACCGCCGTCGTTGCCCACCAGCCAGTAGCCGGCGGTGGCGGCGTCGGCCGCCATGCCGACGACGTTGCCGATGTGGACCCCGAGTCCCGGCACCGATCCGGCGTAGGGGGCGTGGAAGGCGAAGACACCGCCGTCGCGACCGACCAGCCAGTAGCCGCCGGTGGCGGCGTCGTAGGCCATGCCCACGATGTCGTTCACATGGATACCGAGACCGGGCACCGATCCTTGATAGGGGGCGTTGAAGGAGAAGACGCCGCCGTCTGATCCCACCAACCAGTAGCCGCCGGTGGCGGCGTCGTAGGCCATGCCCACGATGTCGTTCACGTGGATACCGAGTCCGGGCACCGAGCCGGCGAAGGGGGCGTTGAAGGAGAAGACGCCGCCGTCGGTGCCGGCCAGCCAGTAGCCACCGGTGGCGGCGTCGTAGACCATGTCGACCACGTCGGTCACGTGCGCCCCGAGCCCGGGCACCGAGCCGTCGAAGGGCGGGTTGAACGAGAAGACGCCGCCGTCGCGCGCCGCCAACCAGTAACCGGGCCGGGCCGGCGCCGGCGGGGGGGCCGGGGGCAGGCCCGCCGGTCCGTCGAAGGCGGCCACGCCGTCCGTCTCCGGGGCGAGCAGCAGACCGTCGGCCACCGACGGGGTGGGGAAGTGGTTGGCCTCACCGGAGAGTGAGAAGGACTGCAGGGCGGCGCCGTTGGCCGGGTTGAGCCCGCGCAGCGTCGAGCCGCCGATCGTCCAGACCTCACCCCCGGCGACGATGGCCGGTCCGGCCGAACCCGTGGGTGTCTTCCACAGAGGTGTGGCCGAGGCGGCCGACGAGACCGAGACGGCCTCGATGCCGGCCTGGCACGGGGTGTAGACCACGTCGCCGTCGATGGCGTTGCCCCCCTCGACGTTCGCCCCGCAGAACGAACCGGGCTGCACGATGGCCGACTGGCCCCCTACCCCACCGAGGTGCGCGGCGTTCATCAGAAAGGCCGTCTGGGACTTCCCCGCCTGGAAGACGGCTCCGTTGGCCAGCAGGGCCGGGGCCGATGAGCCCAGATCGAGGTCGTTGTTGTTGTCGTTCTGCCAGGAGGAGGGGACGAAGTCGTCGACCAGCGCCATGGTCGGCGACAGCTCCAGCACGGCGTCGCTCGAATCACTGGGATTGCCGGGTGCGGGATTGGAGCCGGAGCCGTTGCCACTCGAGACCCAGACGTGGCCCTGGGCGTCGACCACCGGGGCGGCCCCGCCCATCCAGATCGCCCCGGCGTGGTTGGCGGCGACGGAGTCGGCCTGAAAGACGTGCTCGGCTCCGCCTGATTCGGAGGCGGCGATGACGAAGCCCCAGTACTGGCCGCAGTCCCCGTCGTTTCCGCCCATGCCGAAGACCACCTGGCCGTCGTCGAGGGCGAGCCCCGTCCGCTGGAGTTCGGTGGCCGGGCTCGTCCCCGCCGGGTCCACCGGCTCCCGGAGAAGCTCGGCGCCGCTGTAGAGGTCGAGGCCGATCAGGAAATGGGCGGGGGCGCCGCCGACGACCTCGTCGGCCACGGCGAAGACCTCCGAGCGCGACGGATCGACGACCGGCGTCCCCGTGATCCCCACATTGGGGCCGATGTCACCGCAGGGCAGGTCCCCCTGGGGCACCGGCGTGCCCACATGGGTGGACCACAGCACCTGCCCGGTGTTGGCCGCCAGCTCGTAGACGGTGTCGTTCTCGGTGGCCACGATGACGCGGCCCGCCTCGACCAGGGGCTCGCCGAAGACGGGACCGTCGAGGGTGGCGTTCCACGCCGCCTTGGCCGGCGAGAGATTGGTGCCGCTTTGGTCGAAGCCCGATCCGAGGCCGTCGTGGTGGTAGACGGGCCAGTCAGAACCGAAGGCGAAATGCCCGGTGACCTGACCGGAGGCCGCCGCCGTACCGGAGCTGGCCGGGGCGAGAATCCCGATGACGGCGGCGGCGGCGGCGAGGGCGGCGAGGGCGGGCAGAACGTGGGGGGTTCTTCTCGTGCTGATGCGTCGCACCGTACCCCCCGGTATCGGAGACCCGGGTCAGGAGAGCAAAAACTGTTCGGCAATATTCGGCGCCGGGGCTGCCCGCTGGTCCACCGCCGTCAGCGGCCTTCTCCTCCCGACGCCGTGCACGAGCGCGGATCCCAGGGGGCGAGGGGGGAGACGGTGGGCGACGGTGGGGCCAGCGACGCCGCCGACGAGGAGGCGGGTGACGTCGTGGCGGTCGAGAGCGAGGTGGCGCTCGTACCCGTCGACGGGAGCGAGGACACGGCGAAGTCGGTGCCGGTGGTGACGGTCACCTGGCTCGTGCCCATAGTCGGGCCCTTCTCCATCACCACCATGCCCGAGAGCGACGCCGCCACCCGTTCGGCCGCCGACTCATTCGCCGCCGTGGCGTAGGTGACGACCGTCTCCGACGGCGTCCCCACCGAACGGGCGTCGCCCAGGGTGCCGACGTTGAAGCCCAGGGCCCCGAGGGCCCGGCCCGTATCGGCCGCCTGGTTCGTGACGCCCGTTCCGTTGAGCACGGCCACCAAGACCGAGCCCGGAGCGGGCAGGGGCTTGCCGTTCATGGTGTCCACCGTGGCGGGGACGCCGAGGAAGCGGTCGACGGCGGTGCGGTCATCGGTGATGGTCGGGTAGACGACCTCGCCGTAGTAGCCGCCCTTGTAGTTGTACGAGGCCGTGGTGTCCGGTGTCTGGATGGGCAGTGTCAGCTCGGGGACGCCGTTGGCGTTCACGCCGTGAAAGGCGTTGGCCAGGCTGAGCAGCTGGCCCTTCAGCGCCGTGTCCATCTCCACCTGGGGCGCCAGGGACGAGACGAGCTGCTCGTCGGTGATGGGATTGCCGAGGCCCTTCTGGGCCACGGCCGTGGCCAGAACGCGCAGGAACTCGTGGTCACGGGCGATCCGGGCCAGGTCGCTCTGGACCTCGTGGGTCCAGTAGATGGGATCGGTGGCCTTCACCCCCGGCCCCTTGTACTGGAGCTCTCGCGAACGGACCAGCTTGAGGGCGTCGCCGCCGTTCAGATAGACGCAGCCCGGGGCGCGGATGTAGAGGCCGACCTGCTGGTCGTAGACGGGCTCGGGGAAGTACATGTGGACGCCGCCGATGGCCTGGACCACGTTGGCGAAGCTGGCGAAGTTGAGCTCCACGTAGTGCTGGATGGGGATGCCGAAGTCGTCCTCGATGGCGGCCACCAGTTGCGAGGGGCCCTCCACCAGAGCGGCGTCGATCTTGTTGGCCCCCTCGGCCCGGGCGTTGGGGACGAAGGTGTCGCGGGGAATGGAGAGGATCGAGACCTGCTTGGTCGCCGCCACCAGGTGCAGGATCATGATGACGTCGCTGTTGATCCCGGTGTGGCCGGTCAGGCAGTCCTGATAGAGCGGATCGCTCTTCGGAAGGCTGCAGCGGTCGGTGGAGCCCACCATCAGGATGTTCTCGGTCCCCGTCTCCACCCCGGTGCCCGAATCGGAGAGGCCCTTCACGTCGACGGTGTGGATCTGGCGGAAGAGGTTCCAGTTGTAGCCGACGACCCCGACGATCAGAAGGACGAAGACGCCCACGACGACCAGGATGGTCCGCTTGAGCCGGCGGCGACGTCGGGAGCGGGCCGGCGGCTGGCGGCTGTGCCGCCCGCGGCCCGGTCCCCGGACTGAAGCAGTGCCGGGGGGGCTTCCTCTCTCGTCGCCGGGCTCAGGTGCTCTCGGGCTGCTCATCCCGTTTTCGAAAGAGGATCGGTCACGGCCGCACAGACTAGGAGGGCGGTGCAGAGCAGCGGCATCACCATGGTCACGTCCGGCCCCGGCCGATCGATGACAGGGCTCTCAAAAGGGTGCCGACCAGGGCAAAAGGGTGCCGACCAGGGCAAAAGGGTGCCGACCAGGGCCTACTCGGCCGCATAGGCCCAGGCCTCGACCTCCACCAAACCCCCGAGGGGCAGCGCCGCCACCCCGATCAGCGAGCGGGCCGGGCGGTGGTCCCCGAGGGCCTGCATGTAGATCTCGTTGAAGGCGACGTAGTCGGCCATCTCGGTGAGAAAGACCGTGGTCTTGACCACGTTGTCCCAGCCCAGACCGCGCCCGGCGAGCAGGGCCGTGACGTTTTCCAGCGCCTGCCGGGCCTGGGCGGGGAGACCGCCGTCGACAAGGACCGGGGCGCCCGACTCCGTCCTGACACCGAGCTGGCCCGAGCAGACGAGCCAGGGGCCGGCCCGGACAGCGGGGGCATAGGGACCGACAGGAGTGCTCATGGGTTACCTCCTCGTGCGCAGGGCCAGTCGGCCGGCAGGCCGGCCGCCAGCCACGCCGCCGTCGCCACGGCGGCGAAGACCCCGTCGCCGCAACGGACGGCGGGGCCGTCACCGTCTTCTATCACCACCCGGACGTCCGGCATCTCCCGGGCCGTCAGGATCCCGAAGGAGCGGATGGTCAGATCGAGCACCGTCCCGGACGCGTCGACGGCCACCCCTTCGCTTCTGACCCAACCGAGAGCCTGGTGGACCGCTCCCACCACATAGGAGCGCAGGACGACCTCGTCGAGAACCTGGCCCGCCGCCACCGAGACCTCGACGGCACCGTCGCTACCGACCACAGCGCTCACCTGTGCGCCTCCGGCGGACACGATGGAAACGGGGTGGCCGGGGCCGATGCGACCGGCCCGCCGCGCCTCGAGGGCAGCGAGAAGGATGCTGGCCTCGGCCCATCCCGCCGCCCGGACGTCGGCTCCCACCGGTGGCCCCGGGACATCGACCTCCTCGACGACGAGACCGGGTGCCACCGACGCCACCGCCGCCTTCCAGCTCTCGAGGGAACCGCTGCCCGGGGTCATCGCCACCCGGAGGAGACCACTGCCGTCGGGGCGGAGCCCCGCCGCGATGGGCGGCCGCTTGGGACCCATCCGGACCACGTCCTCCCGGGCGAAGACCACCCGGACAGCCCGGCCGTGCTCGTCGGCCAGCCGCCGGGCTACCTCGGCGACGGCGGAGGTCAGCTTGCCCCCGAAGGCGCCCCCGTTGGCCAGCGGGCTGGCCGCCGGGCCGCCGGGCGCGGACCAGGAGGCGTCGGGCTCGAGATAGGCGGGCTCGGTGAAGGTCGTCCGCAGCGTCAGCTCCCAGTCGCCGGCCGGCAGGGCGAGGGGATGACCGACGGCGACGGTCGAGTTCCGGCCCTGGACCTTGCCCGCCTGGCGCCGGGCCTCTCCCAGGCTGGCGGCCACCGACCAGCCACCGAGCCCGTCGGGCACCGCCACCAGGGCATCGGCCGGGGCCCCGTCGTCGGCGAAGCCGCCCCCGCCGAGGGCCACCCCGGGCCCGACGATCTGGACCGTCCCCCCCTCGATTGCGGCCCTGCGTCCGGCGGCGGCCCAGTCCCGATCACCGGAGCTGCCATCACCGTGGCTGCCATCACCGTTGCTGCCATCACCAGGCTCGGTCCGAGCGCCGGCCCCCGAGGGGCGGATCTCGAGGCCGCCATCGAATACCAGGCGCGCCGCGTCGAGGACCGAGCACCAGCCGGTGCAGCGGCAGAGATGGGCCAGCAGGGCGGTCCGGACGGCGTCGTCGTCGACCGCCTTCTCCCGCTGATCGAGAGAGGCCAGCCGCATGATGATCCCGGGCGTGCAGAATCCGCACTGGCTGGCGCCGGTCTCGGTGAAGGCCCGGGCGAAGCGGTCTCGGACAGCCGGGTCGAGTCCCTCGAGGGTGGTCACCGAGCGGCCCGCCACCCGGCGGACGGGGGTCACACAGGCCACCCGGGCGGCGCCGTCGACCCAGACCGTGCAGCAGCCGCACTGGCCCTGGGGACTGCAGCCGTCTTTGGCGCTGCGCTTGCCGAGACGGTCCCGCAGCGCCTCGAGCAGGTTTATCCCGTCATCGGAAACAGAGACCTGCTCGCCGTCGAGCTGGAACTGGACCTCAGCGGGAGCAGGGGGGGTCAGCTGAAGGAGGAGCCGCACCCGCAGGTGCGAGAGGCGTTCGGGTTCGAGATATGGAACCCGGCACCCTGGAGGCCGTCGGAGTACTCGAGCGAGGAGCCCGACAGGAGCTCGGCCGACGCCGCGTCGACCACGACCTTCACGTTTCCGAACTCCCGGACGATGTCGTCATCGGCCGTCTCGGAGTCGAAGAACATCTCGTAGCTGTAGCCCGAGCAACCGCCGGGACGCACAGCCACCCGAAGGGCGAGGGCGTCGTTACCCTCCTGGGCCAGCAGGTTGGTGACCTTGGCCGCAGCCTCGTCCGACAGCGTGATCGGATCCGGCTTCCTCTTGATGCTGATCCCGGTCATCGTGGTCATGGCCCAAAGTGTAGTCGGGAGAATCTTTCCAGCCCACCGGTACGATCGATGCCGTGACCGCACCGACCGCCCCTCCGGCTGAGCCGTCGGTCCGCGCCGCGCTCCTCGGGGTCATCGATCCCGAGCTCGGCGACAACATCGTCGATCTCGGCATGCTCCGGGCCGTCACCGTCCATGGCGACGGCCAGGTCGATGTGGAGGTGGCCCTCACCATCGCCGGCTGTCCCCTTCGGACCCAGCTCCGATCGGACGTCGAGTCCCGGGTGGGCAGCCTCCCCGGGGTCACCTCGGTACGCGTCGAGTTGGGCGAGATGTCCCGGGCCGAGCGCTCCGCCCTGATGGACCGGGCCCGGCTGAAGGCCCAGGAGGACCGGGCCCTCGCCACCGACATCCCCCCGTCGGCGCGGGTGCTGGCGGTCTCCTCGGGCAAGGGCGGGGTGGGCAAGTCCTCGGTCACCGTCAACCTGGCCGTGGCCCTGGCCCGCCGGGGCCTGACCGTGGGCATCCTCGACGCCGACATCTGGGGCTTCTCCGTCCCCCGGCTGCTCGGCATGCAGGGCGAGCTGAAGGCCGAGGCCAAGAAGATCGTCCCCCTCGAGCTGACCGTGGGCCCGGGCCTGGTGAAGGTCGTCTCCATGGGATTTCTGGCCGACGAGGACACGGCCATCATGTGGCGGGGCCTCATCTTGAACCGCGCCGTCCAGCAATTCCTGGAGGACGTCCGCTGGGGCGAGCTCGACTACCTCCTCATCGACATGCCTCCCGGCACCGGCGACGTCCAGATGGGCCTGGCCCGGATGCTGCCGCGGACCGAGGTCCTCGTCGTCACCACCCCACCGCTCGCCGCCCAGAAGGTGGCCTCGCGTGCGGCCGACATGGCCCGCAAGGGTCATCTCCGGGTGGCCGGCGTCATCGAGAACATGTCGTCGTTCACCTGCGAGCACGGCACCACCTATGCCCTCTTCGGCTCGGGCGGCGGCGCCCGTCTGGCCGCCGAGATCGGCGTCCCCCTCATCGGCACCGTCCCTCTTCATCCCGACATGGCGGCCGCCGGTGACGCCGGTGACCCCGTGGCCCTCGGCTCCGGCCCCCTGGCCGAGGCCTTCGACGCCCTGGCCACCACCATCGCCGAGGAGATCGCCCCCGTGGTCGAGACCTCGGGCTGCACGGCCCGGATGCTCGAGAAGGTGGAGCTCGCTCTCAAGCCGTTTGACTGACCCAGCCGGCGTCGATGTCGTCGGCATCGCCGGAGCTGACCCGGCCCTCGGCGGCCAGCTTCCGCAGATGGGCCCACAGCGAGAAGCGGGCGATGTGATACCGGTCCTCGGCCACATCGACGTAGACGGCGGGCACCAGCTCGTCGACCGTCGCCCGGCCGGCGGCCGCCAGCGCGTCGACCACCACGGCCTCGCGCAGCCGCCGGTGGGCGATCACGTCGTCGAGTATCGAGCGGGGATCGTCCAGCAGTGGGCCGTGGCCGGGAGCGATGCTCCTCAGGACCGGCTCGAGGCTTTTCAGCCGCTCCAGGCTCTCGATGTAGAGAGCCATGTCGCCGTCGGGCGGTCTGATCACCACCGTCGAGCCGCCCATCACCTGGTCACCGGAGAAGAGCATCTGCTCGTCCTCGAGGAGCCAGCACAGATGGTTCGAGGCGTGCCCCGGGGTGTGCAGCGCCCGCAGCCCGAAGCCCTCGGACTCCAGGGTGAAGCCCTCGCCCACCGACCGGTCGGGCACGAAACCGTCCCGGGCATCGAAGCCGATCACCTCGGCCCCCGTCAGCGCCGCCAGCGCGGCGGCCCCGGGGGAATGGTCGCGATGGGTATGGGTGACCACGATCCATCTGATCCGGCCCTCCCCGAGCTCGGCCAGCGCCTGCAGATGGCCGGCTCCGGCCGGCCGTGATTGCGCCGGACCCTCTTCACCGGGGCCCGTATCGCCGGAGCCCGCATCGCCGGCGCCGATTTCGGCGGGACCGGGATCGATGACGACCAAGTCGGTGCGGCCGACGAGATAGCTGTTCGTCCCCGGACCCGTCATCATCCCCGGGTTGAGGGCGGTGAGCCTGACCACCCGGTCCGACAAGGCGACGGGCCGGCCGGCCACGGGGGGCGCGGCGGGCTCGAGGGGGGGCGGGGTTTTCAGGAACGGGCTCCGCCGCGGCCGTCGGCCCCGATCGTCCTGATCACATCCGAGACATCGGACGACGACATCGGCGCCGCGGCGGCGCCGGAGGGGGCCACGGCCTCGTCGTAGCCGGGATCGCCGGGAAGAAGGATCCGGAATCCCCGTTCGTCGGCCACCACCCGGGGTAAAACGGTGGGGACCCGCTCGATGGCGGCGGCGGCGGCGAGCAGCTCGGCGCTGGTGGTGAACCGGGCGATCGCCTCCAGGTTCTTGATGGTGGGGAAGATCAGGTCGAACTCCCCCGCCTCGGCCCGGGCCAATGCCTCGGTGGGCCGGACCCAGACGGTGTCGGTCGTCTCGTGGTCGTCGTGGACGGGGATCTGCCCGGGAGGAAGGGCGGTGACGAAGAAGCGGGTGTCGTAGCGCTTCGGTGCCGGTTCCGGAGTGATCCAGTGACTGAAGTAGTGGACCCGGTCGACGGCCAACCGCAGTCCCTGGGCGTGACACGCCTCCAGGAAGCCGACCTTGCCGGCGTTGAGCTCCACCCGCAAGGCGGCCAGCGAGCGGCGGAACTCGGGGTCCGAGACATCGACGAGCTCGCCCCCGGGTTGGGTCCCCTCCCGGTAGGCGAGCATCACGCCCGCCTCCTCGAAGCACTCGCGCAACGCGGCGACCCAGAAGGCGAGCCCACCGCCGGCGATCCCGAGCATGTCGGAGGCGACGGCGTCGGACCGGCCCACGCAGGCCTCCTCGGCCCCCGACGTCCGGTCGGCGTCGTCGACCTTCCCGCCGGGAAAGACGTAGGCACCGCCCACGAAATCGGAGTTCAGGTGCCGCCGCAACATGCAGACCTCGAGGGCGGGACCTTCCGCCGTCGCCGCGTCGCGCACGAGCATCACCGTCGCCGCGTCCCGGGCCGCGATGGGCCCGGCCGGAGTCGGGGCGGCTGGGGACGGGAATTCGGGCACCAGATGCAGGCTAATGGTCGGCGGCGGCCGGGGTCGGCGGCGGGCCGGCCGGCACTAAGCTCTCGCCGCCTTGGTCCGGGCTATCGCCGCGACCATTCCCTGACCCCTATGGGGGGCCCTCGAAAATGGCACCAACGCCGGGCGACGCACCCACGGACGGTCCCGCTGTGGCCGCGCCGACGGACGGCCCGACTGGTAACGCCGGTACCGACGGTTCCGACGATGCCTCACCGGCCGACTCCGCCATACCGGCCGACGGTCCGGCCGACTCCGCCATACCGGCCGACGGTTCCGCCGAGGTCGTCCCCACCCGACGGGCCCCGATGGCGCTCGTCACGTGGGCCTTCGTGGTCCTCGTCCTCGTGATCGTGATCGTCCTGCTCGTGGTGAAGATCGCCCGCGATTCGGCCCCGACCCCGACGGCCACGGCGGCGGCCACCACTCCGGCACCGGCCTCCGTGGTGAACGCGGCGGTCACGGTGCCCGACCTGGCCTTCAACACGGTGGGAGCCCCGGCGGCCACCGGACCGGGGGCCACCGTCCTCACCGGGCAACCCCCGCTCATCGTCGACGGCCGGCCCGCCGTGGTCTACGTGGGAGCGGAGTTCTGCCCGTACTGCGCGGCCGAACGCTGGGCCCTCGTGGTCGCCCTCAGCCGCTTCGGGACCTTCCACCGACTGGGCGCCACCACCTCGTCGGCCTTCGAGGTCTTCCCCGAGCT
Source organism: Acidimicrobiaceae bacterium (assembly GCA_003151475.1). Classification (GTDB taxonomy): domain Bacteria; phylum Actinomycetota; class Acidimicrobiia; order Acidimicrobiales; family UBA8190; genus Palsa-661. The sequence goes on from PLXQ01000071.1 coordinate 90,626, forward strand.
CCAGACCTTCAGCTTCGTGGGCGCCACTTACAAGAGCGGCTACATCTCGTGGTCGGCCACCGAGGAATACAGCCAGGCCCTGGCCTCGACGGCACCGGCCGGCTTCCCGGCGGTCAAGCAGGCCGGTCCCCTGGCCCAGAGCCTGATGAAGCGCTACGGCTCGGACCCCTTCTCCGGACCCGGGTCAGCGACGGCAACGGGACCGGGCACGGGCACGGGCACGGGCACGGGCACGGGCACGGGGGCGAGCCTGCCCTTCATCGATATCGGCAACAAACTCCTGATCGAGGGCGCCGGCATCGGCTTCTCGCCGGGGTTGCTCCAGGGTCTGTCCATGGCTCAGATCGCCACCGACCTCTCCGACCCCACCAGCCCGGTGGCCCAGGCCATCGTGGGCGCGGCCAACCAGATCACGGCGGCCATCTGCTCCACGACGGGTCAGGCGCCTGCCCGCGTCTGCCGGTCGTCGGGCGTGCGCGCCGGAGCCAACCGCCTCGGGCTGTGAGCCCGGGGACGCAAAAGTCCAGCTCAACCGCCGAGGTCAGCCGGCGCGGCGCTCGAGAACCTGCTTGCGTTCCACCTCGTTCATCCCACCCCAGATGCCATGCGGCTCACGGATCCGGATGGCGTACTCGAGACAGTCCCGTCGAACAACGCAGGTCGAGCAGATCGCCTTGGCCCGCGTCTCGCGGGCCTGCTTCTCCTCTTTGCGTTCGGCGTGCGTGGGCGGAAAGAAAACCGCTGCCTGCGGCCCCCTGCAGGCCGCCCGCGCCTGCCACACTTCTTCCAAAGTTTGAGTTGTCACTCCCCCTCCCGGTGGGTGACGATACTCCTGCCCGGCCGGACCAACAAGGGGTCTGAGCAGGGATTGAAGCGAACCGGCGAGGACGGGGACCGGTCCTCGCGGACCTCAGCGGGCGTTATTTCGCAGGCGGGACAGCCTGGCGCCGATACGCTCGCCCGTAGATGGACATCGCCACGTTCTGCCGTCAGAGCCGGGTGCTGGTCATCGCCGGCAAAGGCGGCGTCGGGAAGACCACGATCACCGCCGCCCTGGCGCGGATGGCCGCCCGGGCCGGCCTCGACGTCTTAGTGGTGGAGCTTGAGGGCAAGCCCGGCGTCAGCGCCGCCTTCGGCGCCACCGAACCCCTCGCTTACACCGACTCGACCCTCACCGCCGGCTCCGGCCCTCTCGGCATCGTCCGTGACGACGGATCGGGCCCCCGGGGCGCCGGTCAGCCCGAAGCCGTGGCCGAAGGCACGGTCCATGCCCGGCGGATCACCCCCGACGACGCCCTGCTCGAGTACCTGGCCGAGCACGGCATGGGGAGGATCTCCAAACGCCTGGTCTCCTCGGGGGCTCTCGACGTCGTCTCCACGGCGATCCCCGGGATCCGCGACATCTTGGTGCTGGGCAAGATCAAGCAACTCGAGCGCGAGGCCGACGTCGATCTGATCCTGGTCGACGCCCCCGCCACCGGCCACGCCATGACCTTTCTCTCGTCGGCCCGGGGCCTGCTCGACGCGGCGCGGTCGGGCCCGGTCCGGGCCCAGGCCCAGGACGTGGTCGAGCTCCTGGCCGATCCCGAGCGTTGCCAGGTGGCCCTCGTCACCCTGCCCGAGGAGATGCCGGTCAACGAGGTCATCGAGGCCGCCTACCAACTCGAAGACCGGGTGGGCCTCACCCTCGGCCCCGTGATCGTGAACGGCTGCCTGTCCGACGACCCCCGCCTCTCAGAGGACCCGGCGGCGGCGGCCGCAGCCGTCGCCGTGACCCTCTCGACCGAGCAGATCGGAGCCCTGGCCGCCGCCGCCTCTTTCCGCGCCAGCCGCTACGCCCTGCAGGTGGCCCAACGCCGGCGCCTCGCCGACGAGCTCCCGCTCCGCCAGCTCGAGGCGCCCATCGTCTTCAGCGACACCATCGGCCCCCGCGAGATCGAACGCATCGCCGAATCCCTGGCCGACGCCATCGAGAACATCGGCGCCGAACCGGCCCCCACGGTTTCGTGAGGAACCCGGCATGATGAGCGGGCCGGTCCACATGTCGGGGATCGCCGAGCTGGTGGAGCAACGCTCGATCGTCGTCTGCTGCGGGTCCGGTGGTGTGGGCAAGACGACGATCTCCGCCGCCTTCGCCCTGGAGGGCGCCCGTCGGGGCCGGCGGGCCTGCGTGGTGACCATCGATCCCGCCCGCCGCTTGGCCGACGCCCTCGGACTCAGCGACCTGACCAACTCGGCCAAGCGGATCGACGGCCCCTGGGCCGGTGAGCTCTGGGCGCTCATGCTCGATTCCAAAGGCACTTTCGACGACCTCGTCCGCCGCTACGCGCCCTCACCGGAGCAGGCCGAGGGGATCCTGGCCAACCGGATCTACCGGAACCTGAGCGGCGCCCTCTCGGGCACCCAGGAGTACATGGCCATGGAGAAGCTCTACGAGCTGGCCCACGACGGCGGCTTCGACCTGATCGTGGTGGACACCCCGCCGACGCGCAACGCCCTCGACTTCCTCGACGCGCCGCGCCGCCTTACCCGCTTCCTCGGGCACCGTCTCTTCCGGATGCTCCTGATGCCGACGCGCGCCTACCTGCGGGCCCTGTCGGTGGCCACCCAGGCGCTGTTGCGGACCCTGTCGAACGTGGCCGGCACCGAGATCGTCCAGGACGCCGTCGCCTTCTTCCAGGCCTTCGACGGCATGGAGGAGGGCTTCCGGGTCCGCGCCGACCACATGCGCGATCTCCTGGCCCGACCGACCACCGCCTTCGTCCTCGTCACCTCCCCCCGATCAGACACTGTGGAGGAGGCGGGCTGGTTCGCCGACCGGCTGAAGGAGTCGAAGCTCGCCGTCGAGGCCCTCGTCGTGAACCGGGTCCATCCCGCCTTTCCCACCACCGGACCCTTCCCCCCCGTGCCCGTGGGCAGCGCCCTGGCCGCGCTGGTCGACAATCTGCACAGCTACCAGTCGGTGAACGCGCGTGAAGAGTCCGCCTATGCCGAATTGGTGGCGCAGGTGGCACCGTCCCCCGTGGCCCGCGTTCCCCTGCTCGACATCGACGTCCACGACATCGACGGACTCGCCCTGATAGCGGATCATGTCTTTGATTCCGAAGGTGGTCCGGCGCGCGGGAGCCGGTTAGCCTGAGCGGCGTGCACACGATCCTCGTGGCCTCAGACGCCGCTTCGGTCCGCGCCGAGGTCATCGCCGTGATCGGTGAGCCCGATGCCGAGGTGGTCGAGATCCACACCGGCTTCGACGTGGCGGCGGCGGTGGACGAACGCCAACCGGGACTCCTCGTCGTGGACCTCCAGATGGGCAACATGGGGGGTATGGCCGTATGCCTCGAGCTCCGGCTCGAGGAGTCCTATGGGAACCTGCCCCACGTTCCCATCCTGATGCTCCTCGACCGGCGGGCCGACGTCTTTCTGGCCCGCCGCTCGGGCGCCGAGGGCTGGCTGGTGAAGCCCCTCGACCCCTTGCGGATCCGACGGGCGGCCAAGGCGCTGCTCGACGGGGGCACCTACCACGACGAATCGTTCCAACCCGTCCCCCTGCGGGTGGCGGCAGCGGAGGAGCCGATGGCTGTCGGCACCACCACCGACGGCGCCTGAGCGCGCCGTTCTCGACTTTTGCTGCGTCGACGTAAGCAACCAACGGAGCGCCGCCCCCCACATCGCCCGTCGTCGCGCGGGGATCAGGCCCTCGCCGACGACCAGGAACAGGTGATCCTCTCCGCCCTGGAGGAGCTGCGCGACACCTCGGTGCGCGAGGTCATGACGCCGCGCGTGGACGTCGTCGGACTCGCCATCCCCGTCCACGCCGCCGACGTGGCCCGGGCCGTGCGCACATCGGGATACAGCTCGTTCCCCGTCTACGACGACGACCTCGATCGCCTGATCGGCGTCCTCTTCGTCAACGACCTCTTCCAGACCGGTTGGGAGCTCGACGGCCGTAACGGGGGCGAGTCCGGGCCCGACAGACCCTCCCCCCTCGACATCTCGCGCCGTCTCCGCCAGCCCTATCTCGTCCCCGAGTCCCGCCTCGTCCTCGAGGTCCTCTCGGACATGCGGCGCGACCGGCGCGCCTTCGCCGTGGTGGTCGACGAGTACGGCGGGGTGGCCGGCGTCGTCACCGTGAAGGATCTCCTCTCGGCTCTGGTCGGTGACCTGCGCGACGAGTTCGACCGGGGCGGCGAGCCCGACATCATCCGCGTCGACCGCACCCGCTGGCTGGTGGACGGGAGCGCCAGCATCGACGACCTCCGCGAACAGCTCGGCATCGAACTGCCCGAGGGCGAGTACGTGACCCTCGGCGGCTATCTCTTCGACGCCTTCGGCCACATCCCCGAAGAAGGGGAGCGGATCCCCTTCGACGGCTGGGAGCTCCGGGTGGCCGAGATGGACAAACGACGGGTGGCCAAGGTCGTGATCCAGGCGGCCGACACCGCCTCCCCGGGCAACGCCGGCACCGAAAACTGAGCGCTCGGGCTCGACGCCCGCCGCCGCCACTCAACCGCGCACCGGCGGCGCCGGCCATGGGGGCGACGGTTGCCGGACCCACATCTGCCTGGGTGAACGGGGGTGGGAGCCACGGGTTTGGCAGTAGCATCGGATGGTTCATCAGCGGTCCGGGGCTCCTTTCGAGGGCGCCTGACCGCGGGTGTAGCGGGCTGTAGCGCAGCTTGGTTAGCGCGCCACGTTCGGGACGTGGAGGTCCCGGGTTCAAATCCCGGCAGCCCGACTCCGCACCAGGAGTCACCACCGGTGTCACATCGGCGAGCCCGATGTGATCTCCGTTCCACCGCGGTGGTGTCATGTCCCGGATTCCCCATCGGCAGGCCCGCCGTCGGTTCAAGCTGGGCCCTGTCCTGACGTAGCGCGGTCATTTGGTTACACACTGTGCCTTGATGGCCCACGAGCTGCCCCCCAATATCGACGATGGTGCCGGACCGGGCCGCCTCCTACGGTGAGTGACCGAGAAGTCGCTTAAAGATCGCGGGGTTCTGTGATGCGGGTTCTGACCAGGGTGGTGGCGCTCGTCACGTTGGGCGGGGTCTTCCTCTTCGGCCTTTCGTCGGCCGCCGGTGCCTCGGCCAAGGCGAACAACGTCAAGGGCTCGCCGGCGTGGTGCAAGAACCACCCGACGTCAAAGCTGGCGTCCTGTCAGAAGTCGACGGGCGGCGGTACCGGTGGCCCGCCGCCGACCATCACGGTGAAGGTGTCCCCCAAGGCGGCGCCCACTGCCCTGGTGGAGACGGGGTTGTCGGAGATCCGGGCCGTGGTCGAGGTGGAGACCTCCCCCTCCTTCGCCAACGACATCGTGAACATCGGCTCCTCCCAACTCGCCGCCACCTGCGGTGGGGCCATCCTCTTCGGCTCTCTCCAGCCCGCCGCCAACTACTTCGCCTCAACGGTCCAGATTGCCCTCGACGACGACGGCAACGCCACCGTCTCTCTCTACGGCCTCGACTGCGCCCCGGGCACGAGCATCATCGAGGCCGATCTCACCGTGGCTCCGTTCCTGACCGCTCTCACCACGCTGAACGCCCTTCCCCCCGTGGTCACCCCGGCCGGCGTCTTCGGATCCCCGGCCAACGAGGTGGAGACGGGCAACAGCCCCTCGAGCGGCGACTCTCTCGTCTACTCCGTCTTCTACGTGGAGACCGACCCCGTCTATGCCGAGCAGACGGTCGAGATCGACTCCCCCCAGCTGCTCGACCGCTGCATCAGGGGCATCACCTGGCTCTCCAACGGCGGTTCCTTCAACGGAGCCACGGCCACCGCCACCTTGGACAACGACGGCAATGCCACCTTCGCCTTCTCCGGTGAGTCCTGTGCCGCCGGCCCCTCGGCCGTGATCGCCGACGTCCTGGCCGGGATCCACTCGACCTACGTCACCACCTACACCATCGCCGCCCCGGCCCCCACCATCTAGTTCCCGCCTCACCGACGTCACACCGCACCGCCACGCACCCGAGGACCCATGAGACCGACACACGGCAGGCACATCAACCGGACACGCCGGACCTGGAGGGGGAGCCCCGGGGCCGGCCGTACGCTGCGCCTCGGTACCGCCGCTCTCACGCTGGGCCTGGCGACGCTGTCCATCAACATCTCAACGGCGCAGTTGGCGGGGGCGACCACCGACGACGTCACCACCTGCGCCGCCAGCGGCGCCGGCTCGCTGCAGGACGTCGTGACGGCCGCAGCGGCCGGTGACACCATCGACTTCAACTTCACCTCACCCTGCGCCGTCATCACTTTGACCAGCCAGGTCAACATCGCCAAGGACCTCACCATTACGGGACCCGGTCCGGGGGCGCTGGCCGTGAGCGGGGCCGGCCAAGTCGATGTCTTCGACATCATCTCCGGCACCGTCACCATCTCCGGACTCACCATCGAGAATGGAGGCGGCGGCGCGGGGGCCGGCGTCTTCACCAGCAATAGCGCCACGGTCACCCTCAGCAATTGCACCCTCTCGGGCAATACGGCCGCCGACCCGGGCGATGGTGGCGGCATCTTCAACAATGGTGGGACCGTAAACGTCACCGACAGCCTCCTCACGGGAAACTCCGGTACCGGCGATATCACGCAAGGTGGCGGCATCTTCAACAACGCCGGGACCATGACCGTCACCGACAGCACGCTCTCGGATAACCACGTCGCCGGCGGAGGTCAGGGCGGGGGCGTCTTCAACAATGGCGGCACGTTGACTGTCACCGGCAGCACGCTCTCGGCCAATTCCGCTCCCGGTGGATTCGCCGGCGGCATCTTCGTCAACGGCGGCACCACCCAGCTGACCAGCGACACCCTGTCGGGAAATGACGCCACCGGAGGCAGCGGTGGGGCCCTTTTCGGCAACGGTGGCGCTCTGACACTGGCGTCGACCATCGTGGCCGACAGCGACACCCTGGGTGGTGATTGCGCAGGGGCGGCGGCGACCGACGGCGGCGACAACATCGACAGCGACGGCACCTGTGGCTTCACCACGCCGAGCGTCAGCGCATCGACCACCCTGAACGGCTCTCTCGGCGCGTTGAAAGACAACGGTGGACCGACGACGACAATCGCCCTGGCGACCCTGAGCCCGGCCATCTCACTGACCGACAGCGCCACCACCTGCGCTCTTCCCGACCAGCGCGGCGTGGTGCGGCCGTCGCCCGTCTGCGACAGCGGTGCATTCCAGACCCCTGTCATCTCCACCACCCCCAACCCGACCACGGCCCAACTGGCTCCGACAGCGACGACCCTTCTCGACTCGGCCACCCTCTCGGGCGCCTACGCCGCCACCGGCACCATCACCTTCACCCTCCATGACAGCGCCACCGTGGTCGACACCGAGACGGCCACGGTCAGTGGAGCCGGCTCATACACGACACCGACCGGCTTCAGCGCGACGGCCGCCGGCACCTACCAGTGGGACGCGTCGTACACCGGTGACCCCGACAACAACGCCGCCACCGACAACAACGCGCCGGGCGAGCAGGTGACGCTCAACGCCGCTGACACCTCGCTCAGCACCAGACCGAACCCGACCACGGTCACCCTCGGCGCCACCCCCAAGACTCTCTCCGACACAGCCGTGCTGTCCGGTGGCGCTTCGCCCACGGGCACGATCACCTTCACCCTCCATTACGGCGCCGCGGTGCTGGACACAGAATCGGTGGGGGTGACCGGCAACGGCTCTTACTCGACACCGACCGGCTACACACTTCCGCCCACGGCCATCGGCACCTTCGGGTGGGACAGCTCGTACACCGGTGATGCCAACAACAGCGCCGCCACCGACAACGGCGCCCCGGGAGAACAGGTGGTTGTCTCCACACCCTGTGCCGGCGGCTTCTCCTTCTACTTCCTCTCCGCCACGGCGCGTACCGGGAGCTTCACCGGTTTCTTCTGCGTGAACGTCTTCGGCACCGGCACCTACACCCAGGCCGGCGGCGCCCACGGCACGGGCACCATCACGAGCTCGGGCGGGGTCAGCCGTGTCACGGCCTCCGGTACGAACCTCGCCCTGATCGGTCAGAAGACGACCACTACGAGCACCTTCACCGAAACGGCACCGCCGCCGGCCAAGGCGGGCACCTTCACCCTCTTGTCGACCCCCCCGGTCTGACGTCTGACGGGGAGGGACCGCTCAGCCGCCGAACTGGTCCCACTCCTCCGAGACGATCTGCATCTCGATGAGCGATGCGACCTCCTCGGCCAGCTCCGAGCAGCGGCAGGGCTGCTCGGCCAGGTCGGCCTCGAGCACGAGCGAGACGAGCCGGTCGACCACCCGCTGCTGGCCGTTCTCCACCAGCCGGGCTGTGAAAAGCGGCAAGCGCAGGACAAGGAACCGTTCGTCCTCGGCATGACGGACGAAGGCCTCGAGCAAGGTGGAGGCGACATCGCTCAGCCGCGAGTGGTCGCCCTTGTTGGCGACGGGGGGGAGCTCCCGGGCCATCTCGATAAGACGGAGGTGGGTCGAGAACTCAGGACCGAACTCCGGTACCGGATCGGTTGTCATGGAGATGCCCTTCTCCCTGGTGACAGGCGTGTCATAAGCATCACCCCCCGAGGCCTCCATGACAAGGGGCTGGCCCGCAATTTCGATCCTGTAGCGATGCCGGGGCCGCCGGCGGGGGATCCTCTGACCAGGGACGATGTCGGAACTGGGATTACCTCAGGCACGGTGGCGGCGACGATGACGGTGGCGAAACCCGACCCTCGGAGGCAGGGCATCTGGACAGCGGCGGCGACCGGCGACCACTGTGTCGGGTCAGCCGAGCGGGAGGTGCCGGGGTGATCCTCGAGGGTCAGGTGTGCGTGGTTTCGGGTGTGGGACCCGGTCTGGGTCGTCAGGTGGCCCTGGGGGCCGCCCGACAAGGGGCCGATGTGGTGCTGGCGGCACGCCGGCGCGAGGTGCTCGAGGGCGTGGCCGCCGAGATCGAAGCACTCGGCCGCAAGGCTCTGGTGGTGCCCACCGATGTGACCGACCCGGCCCAGTGCCAGAACCTGGCCTCGGCCGCCCTGGCCGAGTTCGGCCGGATCGACGCCCTTGTGAACAACGTCTACAAGGAGGACGTCTTCCAGTCCTTCCTGGACGTCGATCTCGACGAGTGGCGGCGGCTGTGCGAGGTCAATCTGTTCGGAAACCTGCAGGTCACGAAGGCTTTTGTGGGTCCCATGCGCGATGCCGGCGGGGGCTCCGTTGTCTTCGTCAACTCCATGGTGACCCGGAAGCCGGCCATGTTCCAGGGTGGATACGCCGTGGCCAAGGGGGGCCTCCTGGTGGCCGCCCGGGTGCTCGCCTCCGAGCTCGGAGAGCACCGGATCAGGGTGAATTCGGTCCTTCCGGGCTGGATGTGGGGACCGGCGGTGGAGATGTACGTGAAATTCATGTCGGACCAGAGGGGGTGTGCCGAGCAGGACGTCATCGACGAGATCACCGCCCCCATGCCTCTGGGGAGGATCTCCACCGACGAGGAGGTGGCGGGCGCCGTGCTCTTCCTGGCCTCCTCGCTGGCGTCGGGGATCACGGGCCAGATGCTCGATGTCAACAGCGGCGAGGTTTTCGCCTGATCGCCGGCCCAGGCGTGGGGTCGTCCCCGGCCCAGGCACAAGCTTGCCGCCGCAGCTCAGAATTTGCTAAGCAATTCTCCTATTGTGACTGACGTCGAGCTCCACTCGACGGCACCATTAGGCGGGAGTAGGTGGTCGGCCCACAAGGCGATCGTGCTCGCCGGGGTCGTCGTCACAGTCCTCTCCCTCGTCTCCGTGGTATCTCCGCGCCCGGCCGAGGCCGACTCCCTCTCGAGCGCCCGGGCCCAGGCGACGGAGATCAACGCCCAGCTCCAGGCCGACGCCCAGAAGGTCGACGCCCTCTCCCAGAGCTACGACGCGGCGCTGCAGAGGGTCCAGCAGCTCAACGGGCAACTGGCCCAGACCCGGATCTCCATCGGCAAGGACAAGCAGCGGGTCGCCATCGACCAGAGGAACCTCCGTCGCGACGCCCTCGACGCCTACACCTCCGACAGCGGCAGCTCGGGACTGCAGACCATGTTCGGCGGCGGCGGCCAGAAGGCGGTCGTCACCAACGAGTACCGGTCGGTGGCGAGCGGGAACATCTCGAGTGCCGTCGACCGGCTGGGCCAGGCCGAGAGCCGTCTGACGGCCGAGCAGGGCCAGTTGCAGGCGACCCAGAGCCAGGCGACGGTGGCACTGACCCAGGCTTCGACCAGCCGCCAGCAAGCGGAGGCAACGGTCGCCGACCAACAGGCCACCCTGGCCACGGTCACGGGCCGGATCGCCACGCTGGTGGCTCAGCAGCAGGCAGCGGAGCAGGCCGCCCAGTACGCCGCCTTCCAGAAGCGGGTGGCGGCCGCCAACGCCGCCGCCGCTGCTGCCACCCAGCCCAAGCCGACCAGCACCCGTCCCGGCCAGTCGCCGCCTCCGGTCGCACCACCGCGTCCGCTACCGCCGGCACCGGCCGCCGGGGGAGCAGGAGCGGCGGTCAGCGCCGCCGAAAGCCAGATCGGCGTCCCGTACCACTGGGGCGGCGAGAGCCCGGGCGTCGGTTTCGACTGTTCAGGGCTCACCCAGTGGGCCTGGGGCCGCGCCGGTGTCAGCATCCCCCGCACGGCCCAGGAGCAGTACGACGCCATCGAGCACGTTTCGCTGTCGGCGCTCGAGCCGGGGGACCTCGTCTTCTGGGGCTCGAGCAGCGGCGGCATCTCCCACGTCGGCATGTACGTGGGTGGCGGTGAGGTGGTCCACGCGCCCCAGACGGGCGAGGTAGTCCACGCCCAGCCCATCTGGAACAGCGGCCTGGTCGGTGCGGGCCGTCCCTGACGGCTCCGATCTTTCGTCGCTTCCACCTCTTCTATAGAGTCGGGCTTCTGCCGGGCTTTCCTCGCCGACTGGTCTCCGAAGGAGCGCGCCACCATGGATATGGAATATCGACGACTGGGCCGTTCGGGGCTGCAGGTGAGCGTGCTGTCGTTCGGCTCATGGGTCACCTTCGGTCCCCAGCTTGACGAAGGCCTCGGAGCCGACTGCCTGGCCGCCGCCTACGACGCCGGGGTCAACTTCTTTGACAATGCCGAAGGGTACGAAGCGGGCAAGTCCGAGAGCATCATGGGCCGGGCCATCAAGCAGCTCAAGTGGCCGCGCTACAGCTACGTGATTTCCACCAAGCTGTTCTGGGGCATCCACAACATGCCCAATATGAAGAACACCCTGAACCGGAAGTACCTGTCTCAAGCCATCGACGGATCGCTCGAGCGACTCGGTCTCGACTTCGTGGACCTCGTCTTCTGTCACCGCGCCGACCCCACCACTCCCATCGAAGAGACGGTGTGGGCCATGTCGGACATGATCACAGCGGGAAAGGCCCTCTACTGGGGAACGTCGGAGTGGACGGCCGACGAGATCCGCGCCGCCTGGGACATCGCCGACAAGCACCACCTGCACAAGCCCTTGATGGAACAGCCGCAGTACAACATCTTGTGGCGGGGCCGCGTCGAATTCGAATACGCCCGGCTCTATCGCGACCTCGGCCTCGGACTCACCACCTGGAGCCCCCTGGCGTCGGGACTCTTGACCGGGAAGTACCTGGACGGCGTACCCGATGGAAGCCGGGGAGCGCTGCCGGGCTACGAGTGGCTGCAGGGCACCCTGACCGACCCCGACCGCAACACCAAGGTCCGGAATCTGCAGAAGGTGGCCGACGATCTCGACTGCACCCTGGCCCAGCTGTCCATCGCCTGGTGCGCCAAGAACCCACGCGTCTCCACCGTGATCACCGGGGCCAGCCGGGTCTCGCAGGTGGAGGAGAACATGTTGGCGCTCGACGTGATGCCCAGACTCGACGCTGCCGTTATGGCCCGCATCGACGAGATTACGCGGTGACGATGCGCTGATCCTTCTGCGCGATCAGGTCGGCTCGAGGAATTCGCTCCGTAGGGCGTCGACCTCGGGGCTCAAGCCGAGGGTGCCGGCCAGCGCGTCGAACGATCCGTAGGTGGAACGGACGCCGGCCACGAAGCCGGCCATGGACGCCGGCTCGGCGGACAGGATCACCGGCCGGTAGCGCTCGACGATCTCAGAGGAGTCGGGATAGCGCTCCTTCAGATTCTCGAGCAGCTGGAGCATGGCCTCGTAGCTGAGTGCGTAGTCGTCCACGATGACATCGTCGGGGACGCCGAGGAAGCCGAGGACGAGCCCGGAGAGGACGCCGGTGCGGTCCTTGCCCACGCTGCAGTGGAACACGGCCGGCTGTCGACGGGGGTCGGCCAGGATGCGGATGGCGGCGGTGACGGTCTCGGTGCCTTCGGACAACATGGCCAGGTAGCGCTCGGAGACGAAGGCGGCACGGTCCCAGTCGGGGGTCTCCTCTTCGCCGGGCAGCGTGTCGGTCAGAGGGAGATGGTGGTAGGCGACGCCGTCGACATCCTCGGGGAAACGGCCCTGGGTGTCGGCCTCGAGAACGGTCCTCAAGTCGATCACGGTGGCGACGCCCAAATCCCGGAAGATCGCCATGTCGGCCTCGGTGAGCCGGGAGAGACCGTCGGCGCGGAAGAGCCGGCGCCACCGGGTGGTGCGGCCGTCGAAGGTCGGGTAGCCACCCAGGTCGCGGAAATTGAAGCACCCTTCGAAGACGAGCTTGCGGGCCGGATCTTCGGCCAGCGGTGCGGACATCGTGCCCACGATAACCAGCGGGCCGCGACCATCCGAATCGACTGTCGCTGGTGGGCGGGGGCGTCGGCACCCTCGCCTAACCTGGGACCCGCTACGGGGCTGTAGCTCAGTTGGTAGAGCAGCTGGTTTGCAACCAGCAGGTCGCCGGTTCGAGTCCGGTCAGCTCCACTCGTTGTCAAAGTTACAACGTTCGGGCAGGTCATCAGCAATATTTCGTGCCCGGTCGCTAAGCACCTTAATGGGCGTTACTAGAACCCCGATTTGGCGATACTCGTGCGCGATGTCTGCCTGCCGTCGGCGTGATACCGGATGGTTCAGTGCGGCCGAACGCTGATGCGGCCCCCAGCGAATCAGGCACGTCCCGATCGGGCTCGATAATCACGAGATTAGAATGTTATGCGCTGTTTGCCTCGCTTATGCGCCGATCCCAATTCAAGAACTGATGTCATGAAGGAGCGCGGCGCCGCTTCTCGAGTGGAGGTCCCATTGGTGCTGGCCGGAGCCCCGACCCAAGCGACGATCCCGTGACCGCTGTCAGATCTGCGAAGGCGCTGGCAGTCCGCCGGAGCTCCCTCGTGGCCGGGGTCGGGACATCGAGATGCACGCGGGTCTCAGCTGCCACTTTCAGCAGGACGGAGGTGGCGGTCTGCCAGGCGCACCACCTTAAAACACGCAACTGCCTTCCTATTAGTACTTGTTGTTCACGGTGACTGGGATCGTGGCCGACCCGCCGAGGCTGTCCCTGACGGTGAGGTTGTTCAAGTCAGTATTCTCGCTGAAGTTGCGGAGAAAACTTCCGTCGCCACCGTTGTTTGGGGTCCTCTCCGTTATCGTCCCGAGCTCCAAGCCAGTTGCTGTCACATACACTGTGTAGGTTGCGCTGTTATTGACGTCGAAGCCGCGGACCTGGAGCGTCTTGTTCTTGAAGGGCGACCAGACCGCCCCGGTCAGGATGACCCGATCGGAGCTCCCGGTCCCGATCGTGATGCTGAACTGCTGTGTCCCATCAGGCCCTATAGCTTGGCCGAGATTGTTAGGCTGAGGCGCGATCTGCACGGTGAACGCATAGGACCCGGCATGAGTGGGGGTGCCGCTAATGACCCACTCGCAGACTGGCTCCCCCAGCTGTAACCCGGGTGGCAGGCTGCCGCTTATCACCTTCATGAGGTAAGGATTGCACTCAGGTCCGTAGTACGGGGGCCCGCCGATCCCGATCAGTCCTGTCCCGAAGGACATGTCCACATCGCCAGGGCCGACGGCGCACACACCGCTACTACAAGCGAAGTTCGACGTCACGATGCCGGGCGCGGAGGCGGTCGTGCTCGTCGTGCTGGCAGACGTCGAGCTCGTAGTGGTCGCCGCTGCGCCAGCCGGCGCGGCGGCACCGGGCAACGCCCCTGAGATCGCTGACAAACCGAGCCCCGAGGCGAGCAGAATTCCGGCCGCTACCGGTCCTCTTCTCAAGGTCAGATACATAAGTCCCCTCCTTTGGCGACGGTCCGAGGTCACGTCGCTAGCTGCCTGCTATCTACGGGTGGACAACGGAATCTGTTCACGGGATCGCGAGATTTCCGTAGGTGGAGACCCCGGGAGCTCGGTGCTGACCGCATTCCTCCGGCACATCCCGGATGGCTGATTTGGAAGAGCGTGAATGGCGGACTGGGACAAGTCGGGCCACCTGGGAGGCGGTTCGGTATCCAAGGCTCGACTTTGATCAGCAACTTCAACGACAAGACCAACACACAGGGGACCGGCACGACGATCGTCGAGGTCTCTCCTGGCGGCACGTTGACGACCTTCGCTCAGCTGGGGTCGCTCCCCTCATCGGCGGGTGTCCTGGCGGGATCGGTCTCACAACAGCCCTCTCGATTCTTCCCGGTGGGTACGTTGTGGTAGGCAGCCTGCCTGCGGGGCCTGGCGCCGCACTTCCGACCCCGAATCCGGCGGGTTGCCTCATCGTCCTCGACGCCTCCGGAACCCCGGTAGAGACATGGTCCAATCTGGACATCAACGGCCCATGGGACATGACCACTCAGGTCACGAGCTCCAGTGCTCACATCTTCGTGTCCAACGTTCTCAGCCGACCGGCCGGTGTGACGTCGACCCCGCCATCGGGGTTGTGCACCGTGGTGCGCATTGACGTGGCCCTGGCGGCGAGTGGCCCGCCAAGCATGACGGGAACGACGGTCATCGGCAGTGGCTTCGCCTGGAGGGCGGACAAGACGGCATTCGTGCTGGGTCCGACGGGGGTCGCCCTGGGTAGCAACGGGACGCTCTACGTGGTCGAGACGCCAGGCAACCACATCACGGCCATTCCGAACGCTATGTCACGCACCGGTGATGGATGGCAGCAGCACGCTCACCTCGGGCGGCTTCCTCAATGCCCGCTGGGCTTGACGATGGCCCCCAACGGGGACCTCATTGCCACAAATGGAAACGATGGCAACGCCGTGGAGATTTCGACGGCCGGACATCAGGTCGGCAAGCGGACCCTGGTACCGAAGGGAGCCGGCGACCTCTTTGGATTGGCGCTGACAGCCGATGGGCACGGACTTCTCTTCACAAACGACGGGACGAACGCGGTCGACCTAGCCCACGATTAAAGGATGTCGGGGTGTGCCTGACCGACACGTAGGCTTCGATAGCGATAGCCAAGAGCCGTTATGGGTCCTGCCGGGGGATCGAGATCTGCTCATGGCGCACGATGGACCTAATGTCAGGACGCTCTACGCCTACGGCGGCAAGCGAGGTCAGAGACAGAACTGCGAAGTGGAAGAGAGATCACATGCAAAACGTATGGAAAGGGCTCATCGTAGGTGGTTTGACAGGCGTCACGGCTGGCGTCGTTCTTGACACCATCGCCGGAGCATCGAAGAAGGCAGTGGCCGTGGGCGAACAGGTCCGCGAGCATGCACCTGACGCTGGTCGGTGGTTGCAGTCAGTTACCGACAAGGCGGGCGAGTGGATCCACGACGCCGATATCCCCGAGCACGTTCGAAACGTCGCTCAACACGGCTGACAACTCGAGAGCAGTGGTGGCAGGCCGGAAGCAGGCCCAGTTCGATGTGTCTCTCGTATCCATCTTGGGCAAATCGATCGGGCGACATCGATCGCGGGGGTCGGTGATCGCTCTCGGTGAAGCTCGTCCGAGCATGGTAAACGAGCATCCGATCGAGGTTATGCTCCGATGGTGATCCTGAGGGTCTGCCACGCCTAGGTGCCGGCGCCCGGCCCAGACCTGAAGCGTGAAGTTGATCGTCCTGCTTTGATTGGCACCCGGTTGGTACACGCCCTAATTCATTCGCAAGGATGAATCGAGCGTCGGCCGGGCTGGAGGGACTACGAGCAAAGAAGTCGGCGCTGTACCCCACCGGAGTTGAACAGTGCGCCCGTCGCGCCCGTAGTCACTACCAGATCACGAGTCTTCGTGGTCCACGGGCAGAAGGGTCATCGCCAGCCTCCCACCCTGCATGACGCGTTGGCGGTATAGAACGAATCGAGGACACCTTGAATAGAGCACTCCCTCGGGCAGTCGGACCGTTGCAAGCGGAACGGGACCGGCTCGATCACATCATTGAAGAGCTTGGCGTCACTGACGACTCCACGACGCGGGCTGACCTGGCAGCCGAGCTGGTGAGATCGTGTTCTCGATATGAGGATGTGAAGGATCGCTGTGTCTACCCGGTGCTTGAGACAATTGGCACCGCTGTTCAGACTTTGGCCTTCGTCCGGGAAGACGAGGCTTCGATCCGAGACGCAATGGAAGTGATCCGCAAGCGTACTGTTCACATGAGTCCCGCAAATGTCCGCGCCGACGATCCGGAGGGGTTCGACGATGCCCTCGACGGCCTCTTTGACAGCATCCAGAAGCATCGTGAGCGCGAAAAGCAGGATCTGTTTCCTTTGCTGGATAATCTTTCGCCGGATACGGCCGACGATCTAGCCGACAATGTGACGAATGCGCTGAAACATGCCTCGGAGAAACCGAAGCCTTCTCACAACCGCATTGGGCGCGCCATCGGAAATCTTGGGGCCACGCTGACCTTCGAAGACGCGTCAACCCCGCGGCATCCCGGACGAGACAAACTCGACGAGGCCGACATCACTTGAGAGGTCCGGGCGCCGACGCCCGGGGTGTCGCCCCGTCGGCTTCCGGCGACAAACGGACCCGGGATACTTGAGTCCGCGCGGCGAATCGCCTTCCCGGTGCCCGCTCGATAATGACGCCCAACCTTGCGTGAAGGCGGTCAGGTTGGCCGCTCGCACATGCCGGATCCAGTGCGGTTCCTACTGGACCTCTTGCTGCCATCCACCGCCCGGTATCACCGGCGCCGAAACGAGGCCAGGCATGAGCTCCAGAAACCAATCATGCTTGTCCCAAAGGCTCATCAGTCGTAAAATTAGGTCGTTGAGTTCTGAATCCCTAAGCCCGCGCTAGCGCCCAGAGCTAACGCCGAAGGCCCAAGCGGTTGATGTGGGCATGGACGGTAGCTCGATGGATTTGGTATTTCTGGGCCAGTTTCTTGATGGGCATCCCGGCTAAGTAATCGACCCTCAATCGCGCCAATTGTGGCTGGTCGAGCCGAATCTGTACCAGACGAGGTCGGGAGTCAGGTGGCCTTGAGTGGCCATGGGTCTGATGAACCAGCAGGTCACGGAGTGGCGGGAGGGTCGGGGCATGGTTCGAGTAAGCCCCAACAAGCTCCACAGGGTTTGAGTAGCGTCCGACCAGGTGCACCTTGAGGGCATTACTAGAACCATCGGTTGGCAATCAGTCAGCGTCGAAGCTCGGTGGCGCGTTATCAACCAGGGTGGTCCCCGAGGACGGTCAGAACACCACCATGGGATCGTTTGCGGCGCCGGAGTACCGCTGGCGGTACCGTGAACCTGTGATCGTGGGTGATGGCACCAGCCTGGTGCGGGGTCCGGACGATGGGCACCTTCTTGGCCTTGGTTTCACCCAGGTTCGCCTCGTGCTCACCGGGAAGGACACCGGTGGCGCGTTCGCCGTCTCCCAACAGCCGCTGCAACCGCGGACTCTCGCCGGACCCCTTCACCGCCATACCCACGAAGACGGGTTCATCTACGTGATGAGGGGCCGGATCGGCGCACAGCTTGACGAGCGAGTCGTGTACGCCGACGAAGGGGCGACGATCATGGTGCCGAAGGGCTTGCGCCATACCTTCTGGAACCCCACCGATACTCCCTCCGAGGTTCTGGAATTGTTCACCCCAGCAGGACTGGAGGGCTGGTTCATCGAATTGGCGGAGATCGTTGCCTCGGGCTCGTTTGACATCGCGGACATCGTGGAGAGTGGGCGTCGTTTCGGGACCGAATTCGATCTCGACAGTCTGGAACCGCTCCTGTCGGCCCACGCACTCCTTCTGCCGGGACTGTAGGCGTCCTGGATCGCAGGGACCGTTCACCTGAATGGTGCGGCGATCCGGTAGTCGTCAGTCCCCCGAGGGGAACTGGTAAGTGGACGGGACCTGCGGTGTCGTGGTTGTCGGCCCATACCATAAGGCGATCTCTTGATGTGAGCGCAGCACGATGCTCGCCGGGTCACCACTGAACACCTTCCCGTCCACGTAGACACGCAGTGCGTTGCCGTTGGTGTTCGTCAGCCCACCAATCTCTCCGGGTCCGAGTCGAACGCCCCATTCGGTGAAGAACTGGCCGAGGGTATAGGGGGAGTTGGTGGGCGACTCGATGTGGACGATGCCGGAGGTGTCGTGTGTGTGGAGCACCGTGATCCCAAGCCCCTGGCCGTTGGCGATGACGAAGCCGAGGTCGGCCGGCACGGGGACCGCCGAGCCGTTCACGATGATGTCCAAATGGGCGTGGTAGTGGACACTCAGCGCCTCCTGCCCGAGCACCTGCAGACCGGCGGCGGCAATGAAGGGACGAGCATTGCCCGGCAGGGACCAGGGCGGCGGCGTTGCGGCCAAGGTCGCCTCGGTGCCCGGCGTAAACGGCTCGGTGACAACCGGCACCGGAGTGGTTGATGCCGAGGTTGTGGCCCTTGGACGAGGCCCTGAAGTGGTCGAGGTCAGGGCCATCACGACTACCACCACCAGGACCACGGCGACCGCCCCACCGAGGGCGGCGAAAGTCCACAGGCGTCGCAGCCGGCGTTGGTGGTTGAGGCGTTCCTGCTCATGACGAGCGGCCACTCGCTGGTGTTCACCTCGTTGTCGCTGCAGGCTGGGGCTGGACTTGGTGCTCACGGCGCACTCACGGCAAAGCCTGCCGGCTCGCCCTGTCGTTCAATCTGCAAGCCGACGCTGTCAGGGGCGACCACTTCGGGGAGATCGATAGCAGTACGGGCAAGCCGGCCTTGGAGCCGGGCACAGATCGGGTAGTTGATCATGTCAGGCGGTGACCACGAAGGTCCCGATCATGCCCTTCTGAGCGTGGCCCGGGGCCGGACACAAGTACTGGTATGTCCCCGGCGTGGTGGCGGTAAAGCTGATCGTCGCCGCGTGCATGCCGGCGGATGTCGGATCGCCGAGGAACCACACCGCTGAGCCGCCGAAGGCGCGAGCAGTGGTCATCATCGGCATATACGAGGGCACTGACCCGGCGGTACCGACGACGAGTCCGTGAGCTGTGTCCGGATCGGCATTTATGACCTCGATGCTCACACGACTTCCTGACCGCACGGCCACGATCGGGTTCACAAGACCGGCGATGCGAAATGCTTCGTCATGACCACCCTTGGGGCTCCCGAGCACGACGAGATCGGCGGTCGCACCGGCGAAGGTAATGGCATTGTTTGCCTTATTCACGGTTGCCCCGGCGGGGATTTCGTTGCCCAGCTGGGTCGCCCGGACCGGACTCACCCGTCGACCGGGGGCATTGGCAAAGAGGCGGCCCATGACCTTCCCCGGGTCGGTGTTTCTGCCAATCATGAATTCGGGGAGAACGTCGCCCCGCATCCAGCCCGGAGCGGTGCCTCCGCCCACCATCCAGCGGTATTCGGTGCTACCCAACATCGAGCCGTACGACCCGCCCATCATGTTGGAGCTGCCAAAGTTGCCCATCATCGACTGGTAGTAGGAGTAGTTCGACCCACCAGCCGTCTCGGATGACAACGTGTTATGCGTGGAACTGCCGGTGATGGCGACGGCTACACCTGCGCCGAGACCTCCGACCGCCAGTGCGGCAACACCGATGAGAACGACCAGCCGTCGATGGTTCATAGTTTCACCAGCTGTTCATCACTCCACTCGGCGCTGTCCATATCTCTATGGTGAATCGGGATGCGGGTGGGGGGTAGGGCCATTGGTCCTCAGTCGAAGCGACCCATCGAGGATTTAAGTGGGGACTTATGGCACTACCCCCCACGGGTAGCGAAGGAGCAGGCTCGATGTAGTGGCCCAGGAAGATCTGGGCCGAAGGAGGTCGATGACATGATGCTCGCATATGGCAGCAACTGGGCCTCCTGGCAAGTGGCCCTTATGTGGGTGGTGATGATCGGCTTTTGGAGTCTGGTCATATGGTGGGTCTACGCCCTGATGACCAACGTCACGAGGAGACCGACAGCCGTAACCCGAGGTGACGACACTCGGCACATCCTCGACCAGCCCCTGGCCAGGGGCGAGATCGACGCCGAGGAGTACCACCGCCTGCGTGAACTCATCACCGCGGATCGCACCCCCGTCGGTGCCGGTGACCGGCGATGACCGCCGCCCGCACCGATCAATTGACCGTGGAGCGCACACCGCGGTCACCTCGGGCCGGCTCAAGACGTCCCGTCCGCGGCTACGCCTCAGGCAAGGACGACTACTTGGCTCGACTGCGCAAGATCGAGGGCCAGGTCCGAGGGCTCGAGAAGATGATCGAAGACGACCGGTGGTGCCCTGATGTCGTGACCCAGGTCTCCTCGGTCACTCGGGCGCTCCAGGAGGTGGCTGTGGGCCTGCTTAACGACCACCTCCGGACCTGCGTCGTCAATGCGGCACGAGGATCGGTCGCCGATGCCGAAGGAGAACTTGAGGAGGTGGCCAGCACCATCCGTCAGGTCGTGCGGTTATGAGGTTCGCAGACTCCTCATCCTGACACCTGTTGCTTGAGTGCCACAACCAATTGGAAGTTAAGCCATGAACGTCACTCTCCATCCACAAACACCCCCACGGTACGACGTCGCACCGAAGGCAGCCCAGCTCGTCGCCACCGGCTGAGCGTCAACATCACACCGGCCGAACGTACCGCGCGTGTTGTGATGGGCCTCGCGGCCGTTGTCGTCGCCGTGATCCTGCTCGCTCCGGCAACCTCAACACTCACTCCTCCAAGGCCGCCGAGATTGCTCCTTGAGGGCGCATAACACTCACGGCCCGGGACAATCGGCCCCGATCGGGACGTGCCGACACATCGCCCCCTGGTAACGAATCCCAGAAACAGCCCAGACCGACCCGATGCTCCTACGGTTGTCAAGGGGCGGTTTAACTCGATCGCATAGACAGCAGGCGAACCAATCATGAGCCACTCGAAGGCGAGGGCAGGCTCTTACTAAGCCACGCGTCGTTGCGTTTTCGAGCGATGGTTCCGAGCGGCGGAACGGCAGATCGGATGAAGGCCAGTCCGTGTGAACGGCGGGTATCGACGGAGCCAGGTCCGCCGCTCGGAGATCTAAGCGCGGGGAAGGTACTTGAAGACCTCCCGGGCGACATAGCGCTTCAGGATCCGGATCACCTCGCGCTTGGAGCGGCCCTCCTTGGTCCGGCGCTCCATGTACTCGCGGGTGCGGGGGTCACAGGCGAGCCGGGTCATGACGATGCGCCACAGGGCCGGGTTGGCGTTTCGGTCACCGCCGCGGTCGAGGCGGTGGCGCGTGACCTTGCCTGAGGACGCCTCGATGGGGGTCACGCCACAGAGATGGGCCCAGGCGGCCTCTGATCGCAGGCGCTCGGGGTTATCGCCGGCGGTGACGAGCAGGGTGGCGGTGGTGTCGATGCCCACGCCGAAGAGCTCGAGCATCTCCGGTGCACATGCTGTGACCAGTTTGGTGAGGAGGTCGTCGATGCCGACGAGCTCGTCTTCGAGGGAACTTCACACAAGGGTCGGTGAGTCCGGTCAGGACGTCGATGACGTCGAAGTTCTCGACCAGGGTATCGGCCAACTCGACCAGGGCGTGGACAACGTCTGCTTCTCGGGGCATCTCGGACTCTTCGGCGTGTCGACCACTTACTCACCAAAAGTCGTGGTCGAACCTATTGCATTACACGAGAGTCAGCCAGCCCATAATCGCATGGGATTGGCATAAGACGAGGCATTCATTCGAAGCGGAGTCGTCGGGCAATGACATCATCGGCGACGTCATCGAGCTGGCGACTGTTTCCAAAGGCGTAGGCCCGTAGCCGGATGAGGGCTTCGTTGACACTCACCCCGAGCTGGACCGAAACCATCCCGACGGCCTGGTGCACGACAACCCGAACTCTTTGTCGACCGCCACCGCCGTACGAGTCGCCTTGTGGGGGTCGATGCCGATGAGCACCATCGTGTTCCTCCCTCTCTGAGTTGGGGAAGCCACGACGGGCACTCCTGATGAGATCTGTGTGCTCGCCTCTTTCGAGCCACATCGTGGCCAAGGAGCTCGGCGGTTGACACTTCGTTACGAGAAGAAGCCAACCCTTAGGCGGCAGGCACTTCCAGAGCCAATCCGCCGAGCTCCCGAGACGCTAGAGCCGAAGCCCAGCATCCACCGAAAGTATGAATCAGCCACTTCCAGCGCGGGCCAGGCGAATACACGTTGCAGTCGGGATCACTGGCGGTCTCAGCTGGTCGACGCAA
>PLXQ01000030.1 GCA_003151475.1 Acidimicrobiaceae bacterium
GTCTCAAATCCCTTGACGGATTCCGGAGTCGAGGGAGGGCTGCCGTTTGATCACAACGGCAAATCACTGGGACAAGCCGAGTTCTGGAACTTGATCTGTCCTTACGGCGAATTCGACATTTCGTTTTACCCTAGCGGTTTTGAGGACGGTTACACGGAACTAGTCGCTCGGTCCCACAGAGTGGTCGTCGACGGAATAGAAGTACCCATCGCTGACCTCAGCGACGTCATCCGCTCAAAAGAAGCGGCTGGGCGGCCAAAGGATCTTCGAGTACTCCCCATTCTTTATCGTCATCGGGCATCTCTGGATGCCGACGACGAGTAGTTCATGCAACTTTGAGGTCTGGCAGTCCCAACGGGACTCGAACCCGTGTCGCCACCTTGAGAGCGTGCTCAGGCTCATCCAGCCGGTGCGGTTGCGTACCGTATTCCCAGGTCAGAAGGCTTGCGTCGTCCAACCTGTCCACTCCGTGAGGCCCAATATCGGTGAATCGATGGACAACCGGATGGACAGTCGGTCCGTCGCGGTACTCGACCGTATCGGACGGTCCGCGATCGTTTGCGCCGATTCGGCTATCCGCCAACCCCCCACGCCTCCTTGTACTCGGACTGGTACGGGATTCGCGGTGTCCAGTCGCCCGACGGTGGCAGATTGTGATGGAGGTCGACCAGCGTCCAGCCGATCCCGCTGTCGACCGGCGCCCTATGCAAGAAAACGCTATTCATCGTGTCGACGGCTGCCCAACCAGCCCAGTCGGACGAGATGGCATTGGTAGCAGTAATGCTGTCTTTGTGGATCAGATCCAACTCACCGGCAAAGCCCTCTCCACCCATGACGTTGATGTGGCTGGATCTATTCGCCAACGCTGGCGCGATTCCGATAGTCGTGACGTAGGTATACGGGCTCTTGATCCAGTTGGCCTGTGGGAACTTGAGCAACTCGGCCTGGATCTTGGGCACGACCTGCCCGTCCAGCAGGTCGGAGCTGGTTACCGTCAGGGTATCAACGATCTGCGATCCGCCTGAAGAGTCGATGGTGTCCTTGAAGCCTTTCAGCGTCCAGTAGAGCACCGTGAACTCGGGGTCCTGGATGACGATAATCTTGGCCCGATTGCGAGATTTACTGATGATGTAGTTCGCCTGGGTAGATCCGTAGGACTCGTCGAACTGGTCGGGACTCGGGTACGGTCCGAAGTTGATGGATGAGGTGAAGTATGGCGTCGACCCGCCGCCGGCAGCCGGGTCGGTGCAGTCGAACGCGGTCACGGGTACGACCGGAATGCCGGCAGACTTCGCCTCCTGCAGTGGCTCCTTGGCGGTGTCGCAGTCGATCGCCACGAGAATGATGCCGCTGGGGTGAAGGGTGACCGCCTGGCGGATCAACGGCGCGAAGTTCGACGGATTCAGCCGGGCGTCGAGAATGGTCGCATTCCAGCCGATGGCCTTAGCCGCAGCTTGGGCGCCGAGCGCCGGCACCGCACTACTGCTGACCGCCATGCTTGCTGAAATAATGACGATACTCTTGCCCTTCGCCGCCGGCCGGGACACCGGGTTCACAGGCCGGCTGGTGCCGGTGTAGCCCTTGGCCGTGGCCTCGTTGGCAGCCGCCAATGCGCTGACACTCCTGGAGGTCGAAGCAGTGGCACTGCTGTTTTTGCCGGACGAGCTCGAGCCGCACGCGGCCATGACCAAGCTCAAAGTGGCGAGCAATGCGAGTGCGCGAACATGCTTCACCCTGGTGGTCATATCTTTACCTTTGGTTGGTTCCACGGGGCCGAAGCGCTCGACGTAGCTTTCGACTGCGTGGTGGCGAAATAGGGTCGAGACCGAGTAGTTCCGAGCCAGCCAATTCTCTTGCGCCCTGTCACGTCGGACCCCCCGGCGATTGTTGGCATGGTGCTCACCGTCGATGAGGGGTCGGTGGTGAGAGCTCGCTCCGTATCGTCTCGCCACCCATCGAAGACCAAAGCCCCTTCGTTGGTATCGGCTTCGGAGGGACCGAACCGTAGTGAGTAATCCGCCATTTCAGCCGCCGTCGCGGGCGGCACGGGCCGACGAGGAGACCACGGGCCAGTTGTCCGTTTGGCGACGGAATTATGCTGGCAGTCCCAACGGGATTCGAACCCGTGTCGCCACCTTGAGAGGGTGGTGTCCTTGGCCACTAGACGATGGGACCGAGCGCCCCGAAGAGCCGGGACATCGTATCTCGAACCACCGTCCGCACCGGCCGCCGCCATGACCCGGGCCGCCGTGCACGACGTGGAAGGCCAGGGGGCCTTCCGGCCTGTCGGATCGACAATCCGGAGAGGCTCGTCTGCGCCTCGCAACGCCCCCCTCTCTGACGTCAGGAGGGGACCGGCGATCTTGGTGACATCGAACGGGGTGATGTCGATCTGCTCGCCCGGGGCAGGATCCCGACGACTCTCGCCGCGAGACGCGGTACCCCCTGTCAGGGCCGACGCGCGCCCGCAACCCGGATGAACTGCGGGAACGCTGCCGGACCACCTGAGCTCGGGGGGGAGGACTCGAACCCCCAATAACAGGGCCAGAACCTGCCGTGTTGCCGATTACACCACCCCCGAATGAGCGGCGCCCCAACCTAGCCGATCAGCCCTCGGGCCCGGTGCGACGCCCGAGGGAAAGCCTGCTCACAGCCTGTTCGGCGCTCATCCCAGCCGGTGCAGTCGCTGGTAGCCGACGACCCGGCCGAGAGCCACGCCGACCGTCTCCTTGGCGAAGTACGGCACCGTCGACCATCCCGTGATGGGCGACATCGTGGCCGGCACCGGCCACGCTTTCAGACCGACGTTCGTGGCGATGGCCAGGCTCCTGTCTTC
Organism: Acidimicrobiaceae bacterium; assembly: GCA_003151475.1. GTDB lineage: Bacteria > Actinomycetota > Acidimicrobiia > Acidimicrobiales > UBA8190 > Palsa-661. The sequence continues at coordinate 2,837 of PLXQ01000030.1, forward strand.
GTGGAAGGCATCGGTCACGATCAGGACCTGGTCGAGATGCCGCGCCCGCAGCGCGGCGGCGGCATCGGACAGGTTGGCCCACGAATCGTCGCCCCCCACCTCGACGATGGCACCGGCAGGGACGCCCCGGGCCGCCAACCAGGTTCCCGACGCCTGGGCCTCGGTGAACTGGTCACCGGGCTGCTTCGACCCCGTCACCACCACCAGAGGAACGAGACCGCGCCGCCAGAGGTCCACCGCCTCCTGCAAGCGGGCGGCCAGATCGGGAGAGGGCACCCCGTTGTACTGCGCCGCCCCCATCACCACCACCGCCTGAGCCGGCCGGGGGTCTGTATGACGCGATGTCAGCCACACCTGGCCGGCGGTGACAGCCAGGTAGCCCACCACGAGCAGCAGCAGCAAGAAGATGGGACGAAGGATCGCCCGCACCAAGCGCAGCAGGCGTCGCGCCGCCACCACTACCACGACGCCCACGACTCTCCCGCCGACGTATCCGCGACCGACGGACGGTCAGCCGGCCCGACGCCGGAGCTCGTCGGCGGCCGCGCCCACGCGCCCGAGCACCGCCTCGCGCCCCAGAACCTCCATCGACTCGAACAGCGGAGGCCCCACCTTCCGACCGGTCACGGCGATGCGGATGGGGGCTTGGGCCTTGCCCAGCTTCCGGCCCACCTTGTCGCCCACCGCCTGCGTCGCCTCTTTGAGAGCATCGGCGCTCCACTCGCAGTCGCCGTAGGCGTCGAGCGCACCGTCGAGGATGGGCAGTGCCTGCTCGTCGGCCACGAGCCCGGCCCAGGCGGCGTCGTCGATCACCGGTTCGCCCAGGAAGAGGAAGTCGACCATGGCCGGCACCTCGCCGAGCACGGTCACCCGCTCCTGCACGAACGGGGCCATCCGCCGAAAGACATCTGCGTCGAAGCGCTCGGCCGGCCACGGCGCCAGCGGCGGTGCGGTCCACGGAGCCGAGGCGGCGATGAAGTCGTCGACGGACAGAGCCCTGATGTACTCGCCGTTCATCCACCGCAGCTTCTCCACGTCGAAGAAGGCGGGCGAGTTGTTCACGTCCTCCAGCCGGAACCGGGCGATCAGATCCTCGGCCGACAGGATCTCGCGCCCGTCGGGATCGCTCCATCCGAGAAGCGCCAGGTAGTTCCTCATCGCCGCGGCTAGATAGCCCTCGTCGCGATACGACTCGACGGCGACGGTGTCGCGGCGCTTGGACAGCTTCTGCCGCTTGGCGTTGACGAGAAGAGGGAGATGGGCGAAGACCGGCAACTGCGCCCCGGGGCCTTCGAGCGCCTCCCACAGAAGCAGCCCCTTCGGCGTCGACGGCAGCAGGTCCTCGCCCCGGATGACGTGGCTGATGGCCATGTCGATGTCGTCCACCACGTTGGCCAGAACGAACAGCGGGGCCCCCGATGACTTCACCACCACGAAGTCCTCGATGGAGGAGCACTGGAAGACCACGTCGCCCCTGATCAGGTCGTGAACGACGACGCTGCCCTCGTCGGGGGTCCGGAAGCGAAGCGCTCCGGCGCCGCGCTCGAGGCCCCGGTCCCTGCAGTTGCCGTCGTACCCCGGGGTGGCGTTTTCTTTCGTCCGGGCGTCGATCACCTCCCGGCTGCAGTCACAGGCGTAGACGGCTCCGGCCGCCCACAGCCGGTCGATGGCCGCCGCCGTCCGGTCGGCGCGTTCGGACTGCCGGTACGGGCCTTCGTCGGGATCCATCTCCAGCCAGTGAAGCGACGAAACGATCCCGTCCACCCACTCCTCGCGGTTGCGCTCGGTGTCGGTGTCCTCGATCCGCAAGATGAAGGTGCCGCCGTTCTGCCGGGCGTAGAGCCAATTGAACAGAGCGGCCCGGGCGCTACCGACGTGGAGGAATCCCGTGGGCGACGGTGCGAAGCGGACCCGGGGCCGGACGCCCCCGGCCTGCTCGACCACTCGGTCTACTCGTCCTCGACGAGCGTGATGGCGCCGGTGGGACAGTTGTTGGCCGCCATCCGGACCTTGTCCCACGTCTCGGCCGGGGGGTTCTCGTTCAAGACGTACAGGTACCCGTCGTCACGGACCTCGAACACCTCGGGCGCGATGCCCATACAGACCGCGTTCGATGCACATGCGTCGTAATCCACGACCACCTTCATGGGTCGGACCTCCACTGTCGCCGTCGGAACCTGGCCGCAGTGTACCGGCGGGCCCGCCCGGGGTTTGTCCGGGTTTGTCCAGGTTTGTTGGCTAGGGCTTGTCGGCGCCGAGCACCCACATGGCGAAGAACTGCGATCCCCCGCCGTAGGCCTGGCCCAGAGAGCGCCTGACCGTCTCCACCTGGTGCTCTCCGGCCTGGCCCCGCACCTGCATGGCCGCCTCCAGAAAGCGCAGCATCCCCGAGGCGCCGATGGGGTTGGTCGAGAGCACCCCGCCCGAGCAGTTCCAGGGGATGTCGCCTCCGTCGAGGGCGGTGGCGCCGGCATCGGTCAGCTTCCAGCCATCGCCTTCGGCACAGAAGCCCAGGTTCTCGAGCCACATCGGCTCGTACCAGCTGAACGGCACGTAGACCTCGGCCACGTCGATCTCGCGCCGGGGCTCGGTGATGCCGGCTTGCCGGTAGACGTCGGCGGCGCACTCCTGGCCTGCCTTCGGGTTCACCTGGTCCCGGCCGGCGAACATGGTGGGCTCCGAGCGCATGGCCATCCCGTGGATCCACGCCGGGGGTGTCCCCGACGACGAGCGGTCGGCCACCGCTTCGCTGGCCAGCACCATGGCGGCGGCGCCGTCGGAGGATGGACAGGTCTCCAGGTAGCGGACGGGGTCCCACAACATGATCGAGTCCCGCACCATCTCGAAGGAGATGTCCTCGATATGCAGATGCGCGTAGGGGTTCTTGAGTGCCTGCTTCCGGTCCTTCACCGCCACCATGATCCCGATGTGGTCGGGCGCCCCCGACCGGCGCATGTAGGCCCGGATGATGGGGGCGAAGTAGCCGCCCGCCCCGGCCAGTAACGGCGCCGAGAAGGGCTGCGGAATCGACAACGCCCACATGGCGTCGGAGTCCGACTGCTTCTCGAAGGCAACGGTCAGGACGCGCTCGTGGGTCCCCGAGGCGACCAGATGGGCGGCCACCAGGGCGGTGGAGCCTCCCACCGAGCCGGCCGTATGCACCCGGATCATGGGTTTGCCCACCGCGCCCAGAGCGGGGGCCAGGTACAGCTCCGGCATCACCACACCCTCGAACATGTCGGGGGCTTTCCCGATCACCACGGCGTCGATGTCGGCCCAGTCCATCTGCGCGTCCTCGAGGGCGCGCTGGGCGGCCTCCCGGACGAGCCCGGCGATGGAGACGTCCTCGCGCTTGGACCGGTGATAGGTCTGTCCGACACCGATGACGGCGGTCCGTTGCGCCACTTTCATCGCCTCCCGTCGCCGGCGGGCTCCGCCGCCAGCGCGCAGACGAGGTTCTGCTGCAGACACGGACCCGAGGTGGCATGGGCCAGAGCGCTCTGCGCCGTCCCGTCCATGATCCGGCTGGCCGCCTCGCCGATCCGCACGAGCCCGGCCACCATCACCCCGTTGGCGGCCAGAGCGCCGCCCGAGGGGTTCACGGCCACGGCCTCGCCGAGGCCGAGCGCGTCGCGCAGGATCAGCTCCTGATGGGCGAAGGGGGCGTGCAACTCGGCCACATCCACTCCCACGCCCACGGGCGCCCCACTGCCATCACCGACCTCCACCACCCCGGCGGCCTCCCCGGCCCGACGGGTCGTCGGAGAGGTCGTCAGGTCGCGGGCGCCGAGCGAGTGCGTCTCGATCCGGTGATCCATCCCCGTGATCCAGGCCGGCCGTTCGCAGAGCTCAGCCGCCCGGTCCCCGGCGGCCAGGATGATGGCGGTGGCACCGTCGGTGATGGGCGGCAGGGCGTGGCGCCGGAGGGGGGCGACCACATAGTCGTCGCCCATCAGCTCCTCCGCCGTTTGCTCCCCCTTCACCTGGGCGTGGGGGTTGTTCAGCGCGTCGCGGCGGCTGCGTGCGGCCACGGCGGCGAAGTCGGCTTCGGTGTATCTCCCGCTGTCGATCAGGGCCCGGGCCTGCAGCGCGGCCAGGGCCACCGGGTCGGGCCACAACGGCGCCACGTAATAGGGGTCGAGCTGGAGCGTCAGCACCCGACCGAGCTCGCTCATGGACGAGCGGCCGAAGGAGAAGACGAGGGCGGTGTCGATGTCGTCTTCCTGCAACTGCGTCCACGCCTCGTAGAGGGCGAAGGCCCCGTCCATCTCGACGTGGCTCTCGCGCATCGGCGGCCACGCCCCCACGGCGTCGAGCGCACTCACGAAGGAGAACGGCGCCCCCACCAGGTAGTCGCAACTTCCCGAACAGACGAAGCCCATCTCGTCCTTCGTCAGCCCCACCTTCTCGAAGACGTCGACGATCACCGGCTGCAGCACCTCGACGTCGTTGCGGAGTTCCTCCCGACGCACCATGTCCGACTGGGCGAACGAGACAACGGCCACCGGCCGCCGACCGCCTGACGCGGCGGCCATTACAGGTACTCCGAAAAGGTCTCGTAGGCGGCGTCGGGCTCACCCGAGGGCCGGAAGTACTTGACCGACGCCATCGTCGGACCGAGGTCCTTCTTGTCCACCCAGACCGCCTCCACCCGCATCCCCATCCGGATCTCGGCCGTCGGGACCTCCTGGATCAGCCCCATGAAGGCGATGTTGGCCCCGTCGAGCAGGATCTGCGCACAGATGTAGGGGATCTCGATGGACTGGCCCTGGAAGGGCACGTTCACCACGCAGTAGGTCGTCACGATCCCGGTGTTCCCGAGCTCCACCTCGTCGGTGGTGGGCACCCCGTCGGTCGGGCACGAACCGCGCGGCGGCACGTAGACCTTCGTGCACTTGGGGCAGCGTTGACCAAGGAACTTCCCCTCGGAGATCCCCTTCAGGTACCGCGACTGGGCCAGCCCGGCGGTGAACTCGTATTCGATCTTGATCGGCGTCTCGAGCATGGTCACGGGCTCGCTCATGAGGCCCCCTCGGCCACGAAGCATTCGATGTCCTTCATATGACCGATCCGCTCGCCCGCCGGCCGCCAGCGCGCCGTCACCCGCATCCCGCTGCTCATGGCCTCGGGCCCGGCCGCGTCGACCACGTGCAGCATGGCGGTGTCGGCCCCGTCGAGCAGCACGAGCGCCCAGGCGAAGGGCCGGTCGAGCGGCTGGTCCTTCAGCGGATGCGCCGCCCACGACCACGTCCTCACCACCCCGGACTGCCCCACCTCGACCAGCTCCCCCACCTCCTCGGAGGTGATCGGGTCGTACTCGGTCGGCGGCACCACCACCCGGCCCGCAGGGGTGGTCGCCCCCAGGATCTTCCCGTCGCGCAGCCCCGTCAGGAAGGCCCCGATCACCGGGCCCGTCGAGCGCGTGTAGGTGTACTCGATGACGTGGGGCGCCCTCAGCACATCGCTCTCGGCCATGGCGGGAAAATAGAACACATTTCAGTTTTCTGCCAGCCGATCAGGGCAGGGTGATCTGCCTCGTTCCGGGCGGCGGCGACCAGGCGACGGCCACCACGCCGGAGCCCGCCCCGAGCACCCGACCATGGAGCCGGTGCTCGACGAATCCCGTGGCGGCGGCGATCCCGTGCCGGCTGAGGATCTTCTGGAACGACTCGTAGGGCCCGAAGACGAAGACGACCTCGGGCCGATTGACGGGGACCCTCTCGTCGTCCTTCACGAAACCGTGGACCGAGCTCCGTTGGGCGAAACGGCCCATCACAGGCAAGGAGACCACCACTTCGGCGTCCGGGGGGATCGCCGGCTCGATCCGGGCCAGCTCGGCGGCGGCGGGTCGGTCGACCCACAACCAAGCTCGGGGCACGGTGGGCAACGCGATCAGAGCGAACACCCCCAGAAGCGTTCCCCACAGCGCCAGGCTGACGGCGGCCACCCGGCGGGCCAGACGGCCCCCCTCGAGCAGCCGCACCAGCACCAACACCGAGCCGACGAGGATGAAGGGCATGGCCGGCCAGGACTGGAACGAGGCGCCGTAGCGGATGAAGGTGCCGCTTCCGTCGAGCACATTGGGCACCAGCACGACGAACGCCATCCCGAAGCCCCAGGGCGACACCAGACCGATCAGGCCGAGCACGACGAGGAAGGAGAGGGCGACCGACCAATGCGAGGCGGCCATCTGTCCCACGGCGGCCGGGTGTTCGAAGGCACCGCCGATGACCGACAGGGGCCCGACCGAACCGCGGTGGGATCCCACCAGATAGCCGTAGGACGCGCTGAACGTCCTCCCTCCGACACCGACGCCACCCACGGCGCTCAGGACACCGACCCACGCCAGACCGATGGCAGCGATCACCGCCCCCCGCCGGCGTGTCCCGGGCCCGGCCAGAACCCCGGAGATACCCACCCCCACCAGGTAGACGCCGGCCAGCGCAGTCGACATCAGAGCCAGCGGGACCCAGCACCAGAGCCTCCGGTTCCGGCCGGCCCACAGGTCGTAGCCGACCAGGAGCACGAACAAGGCGGCGAAGGCCTCGAAGTGGAAGTCGAAAGCGATCGTCTCGTACACCCAGGGCTCGGCCACCAGAACCACGGCGGCGCCGAGGCCGAGCCAGACCCCCGCCCGATAGCTGATCCGGTTCGGGTCCCGCCTCCGGGCCCTTCCGATCACCTGCACGATCCATCCGAAGGCCACCATCTCGGTGATCACCACGGCCACGTCCTGCAGCCAGAGCAAGACGATCGGATGGGGGTAGACCCGGTCGAGCAGAGCCAGTGGCCACATGGCGAACTCGGCGTTGTTCTTCCAGAACGGAACCCCGAAACCGGCGATGAAGGGATCCAGGTTGCCGTGGGCGATCGACCACCAGGCCTGGGAGTAGTTGGCGAAGTCGATCGTCAGCGCGAAGCGGTTGTACTGGACGGTGCTGAAGACGAGCATGCCCACCAGCTGGAGAGCGAGAAGGCTCCACCCGGTGATCCGGACCCATGGGGACAACGCGCGATGAGCGAAAGGCGACGGTTCTGCGCCGTCGATGTCCTCGCCTCTCGCCGCCGTCGTCACGGCGACCGGCTCGTCGACGGCGGTCGGAGGGCAGACGACAGCCACGGAGCCTTCCCGCCCCGCGTCCTGTCGCTCCATCGTCAGGGTATCGGCGGTCTCCCGCTCGCCCTATAGCGATGGGGGCCCTGGCAGCCGGGCGGCCGCCGCCACCCGGCCGACGATGCGCGGGAAAGGGCGGGGAGTAGGGTCACCCGAGACCCGCCCTGGGCGGACACTGCACGCGGACCCCGACGGAGGCCGAACCGGAGATGCCGACAATCCAGGCGCGAGGTCTGACCAAGCGTTTCGGCGGAGACGTCCTCGCCGTCGATCACCTCGATTTCGACGCCCTACCCGGCGGAGTCACGGGATTCCTCGGACCGAACGGGGCCGGGAAGACCACCACCTTGCGGATGCTCCTCGGACTGGTGAACCCGACGTCGGGCTCCGTTCTCATCGACGGCCAGGACTACCGGCATCTGCCCAACCCGACGATGCGGGTGGGTGCCGTGCTCGAAGCAGCGGGTTTCCACCCGGCGCGGACCGCCGCCAACCACTTGAAGCTGGTCGCCACCGTGGCCGGTATCCCCTTCGAACGGGTCGACGAGTGCCTCGAGCTCGTGGGCCTGGCCGACACCGCCGACCGGAAGGTGGGCGGTTTCTCGATGGGCATGCGCCAACGCCTCGAGCTCGCCCGGGCCCTGCTCGGCGAGCCCGACATCCTCGTCCTCGACGAGCCGGCCAACGGCCTCGATCCGCAGGGGATCGCGTGGCTCCGCGATTTCCTCAAGTGGTACGCGACGGAGGACGCCGATAACGGCGGGGGACGGATCGTGATCGTCTCTTCGCATCTGCTGTCCGAGGCCCAGCTGACAGTGGACGACGTGATCGTCCTGGCCGGCGGCCGTCTCGCCGCCCAGGGGAAGCTGACCGAACTCTTGTCGGGCACCAAACGGGCGGTCCGGGTGAAGACGCCCGACGCCGCTCGCTTGGTCGAGGCCATGCACGCCGCCCAGCTACCGGCCACCGTCCAAGGCGGCTACGTCGTCAGTGACGGGACCCAGCCCGAGCTGGTGGGTCGCATCATGGTGGAGAACCGGATCGAGGTCCACGAGATGACCTCCTCGACCGAATCGCTCGAGTCGTTGTTCTTCGAGCTGACCGGCGGGGAGGGGATGCATCCGGCTCACGGTGCCGACCTGATGGGCGACTACCGGCGGATGGCGCCGGGCACACCGGCTCCGGTGACGGCTCCCCCACCGCCTGCTCCGCCAGCACCGCCCGCTCCGCCAGCACCGCCCGCTCCGCCCGCTCCGCCCGCTCCGCCCGCTCCGCCCGCTCCGCCAGCTCCGGAAGCCCCATGACCCGGTTGCTCAGGGCCGAGGTCCGAAAACTCTGGACGGTCTGGTCGACGTTCGTGCTCTTCGTGATCCTGGTGGTGATCGACCTCGGCTTCGGTTTCGCCATCGCCTTTGCGCCGGGCGGACGACGGGGCGGGACGGCCGGGATCGTCCCCCACGGTTCCTCGCAGTGGTTCGTCAACGTCTTCTCGGTGCTCGACAACGCGCGGCTGCTCGCCCTCGTGCTCGGTGTCCTGATCATCACCGGTGAGTACCGCCACAAGACGGTGACCCCGACCTTCCTGGCCGAACCCCGTCGGGGCCGGGTGGTGATGGCCAAGCTGGGAACCGCATTCGGCGGTGGCGTGGCGCTCGGCGTCCTCACCATGCTGATGGGCCTCGTGCTCGGCTTCGTCCTCGTCGCCGTGAAGGTGCACTCGTGTCTGACGTCGCTGTCGCGGGCGGGCGTGCAGCAGGGATTGTCACAGACGATGTGCCGGGCCCAGCACGGGCTCTACTTCGTGGCGACGACCCACGAGATGTGGCACGAGTGGTCGCGGATCGCCCCCGGCGTGATCCTGGGGACGGGCCTCTTCGCCATCTACGGGCTCGGACTCGGGGCGTTGCTCAAGAACCAGGTCGTCGCCATCGTCGTGGGGCTCGGTTTCACCCTGGTGGTGGAGACGATCATCGGCGCCATCTGGCCCTCCATCGGCCAGTACCTCCCGGGGCAGGCGGCCACCGCCCTCGAGGACGCCGGCCGGACGACCTTCGGCGAGACCACCCGACTCCTGCCCTGGTGGGGAGGGGCGGTGATGCTCGTCGTCTACGGAGTCGCCTTATCCGTGGTGGGGACCCTCACGACTCTGCGATCAGACGTGACCTGACCTGACCCCGCGCGACCTGCCCCGGCGCCGGCCAGGCGTGATCTGACCCGGGCGCCGCCTAGAAGGTGAGGATCTGGCGGATGGTCTCGCCGCGCTTCATGGCGTCGAAGGCGTCCTGGGCCTTGGAGATGTCCATCCGGCTGGTGATCATGCCCTCGAGGTCGAGGCGGCCGGCCTTCCAGAGTCGGATGAGACGGTCGAACTCCACCCGGACGTCGGCCGAGCCCCAATAGGAGCCGAGGAGCTTCTTCTCCTGGAAGAAGAGCTCGAAGCAGTTGAACTCGACCATGGCGTCCATCTTGCCGGCGCCGACGATGACAGCGGTGCCGCCGCGGCGGACGGCGTCGTAGGCGGCCCGGATGGTGAGGGGGATGCCGATGCACTCGAAGGCGTAGTCGAAGCCCTCGCCCCCGGTGATCTCCCCCGAGGCGTCGTCGAGCTGGTCGGGCTTCACCCCCCGGGTGGCGCCGAAGCGCTTGGCGTCCTCGAGCTTGGAGTCGATGGTGTCGACGGCCACGATCTCCGCCGCCCCGGCGATCCGGGCCCCCTGGATGGCGGCCACCCCGACACCGCCGGCGCCGAAGACGACGACGTTCGATCCCGGCTTGACCTTGGCCGTGTTGAGCGCGGCGCCCACACCGGTGGTGACACCGCAACCGATGAGGGCACCGATCTCATAGGGGACGTCCTCGGCCATCTTGACCACGGCCTGGCGGGGAACGACGAGCTCCTCGGCGAAGGTGCCGGTGCCGACGAAACCGAAGAGGGGGGTGCCGCCGCGAGAGAAGTGGGTGGAGCCGGCGATGTTGAACATGATGTTCACGCAGAGGTTGGCCTCACCGCGCAGACATGCCTTGCACTGCCCGCAGGGCGGCGTCCAGGCGATGATGACGTGGTCGCCCACGGCGATGTCGGCCGCCCCCTCGCCCACGGCGATCACCTCGCCGGCGCCCTCGTGACCGAGGATGGCCGGAGCGGGCTGGGGCAGGGTGCCGTTCATGGCCGAGAGGTCGGAGTGACAGACACCGGCGGCGTGGATCTTGACCTTGACCTCGCCCGGCCCCGGGTTGTCGACCTCGACGTCGTCGTGGTACTCGATGACTTCTGACCCGGCTTCGTACCAGACCGCAGCACGCATAGCGGCTCCCCTCCTGCTTGGCTTCCTGGGCATTCGACCAGATGAGGACCGGAGCCGCAACATCGGGCCCCAGCCGGACCGGTCCCGCTTCGGTCCCGGACCGGCCCTCGATCGGCTCTTTTTCTTCCGGTGCTGTTCTAGCTGTTCTTCCGGTGCTGTTCTAGCGGTGCTGTTCTAGCGGGCGGCGGTCAGGCTTCGCGCGCGGCGACGGGGAGGATCTCCTCGGGGAGCAGGAGACGGACGGCTATGGCCAGCTCGTCGCGGACCCTGTTCATGTCCGACCAGCCGTTGACCCAGCCGACGAGGGCCGAGTACCAGACGTGGCCGATGATCCTGGTCCGCTCGGCGTGGTCGGGGGGCTGGGGCTCACCGACGGCCCGGCTGATGATGCCGTCCATGAGGGCCCCCATCTGCTGCTGGCACTCGATGGCGGCCCGGTCGGGCGAGGCCAGGGACATGAAGACGGCGGAGACCAGCTGGGGTTGGCGGGCCATGGCCCGGAGCGCCCGTTCGAGGACGTCAAGGACCCGTTCGGAGGCGTTGCGGCCCCGGGGGGGCATCTGGGCGAGGCGCTGGTCGAGCTGCTCCACCCAGTGGACGAGGGCGGCGGCCAGGAGGTGATCCTTGGAGGTGAAGTAGCGGTAGACGGTTCCCATGGCCACATGGGCCCGGGCGGCCACGTCGCGCATCTGGACCGCCTCGTAGCCACCTTCGAGTCCGAGCTCCATGGCGGCGTCGACGACCCGCTGCCTGCGCGCTTCCTGAGCGCGCGTCAGCGAACGCGGGAGGGTGCTTTCCTGCACGGTTCTGCACCCTACTCGGGGCACTGCCAGGGACGGAATCCGAAGTTGCGCGGCCGACACCCATCCGGAACTGACCATCCGTCAGGGCCCGAACTAGCCTTCGACGGGCATGCCCCGAGACTCCGGCACCCTGGCCACCACCGACGGACGGGTCCCCGGACGGCGGGGCCGCGCCACCCGGCAGCGCCTTCTCGAATGCACCTCGGAACTGCTGACCCAGACGCCGTGGCGATCGATCAAGGTGATCGATATCGCCCGGCAGGCGGGGACCTCGCCCGCCACCTTCTACCAGTACTTCGAGAACGTCGAGCAGGCCATCCTGGTATTGGCCGAGGAGCTGATGGAGGGCGCCTCTCTCCTGGCCGAATTGGTCGATGGCGACTGGACCGAGGATGCGAGTTGGGAGACCGCCAGCTCCGTGGTGACGGGCTTCATGGGCTACTGGGAGACGAACCGTTCGGTCTTCCGGGTCGTCGAGCTGGCCACCGAGGAGGGTGACCTGCGTTTCCAGGGGCTGCGGGTCCGGGCCCTGAACGCCGTGACCGTCACCCTGGCCCGGGTTATCGGCGCCGGCGGCGCCGAGACGAGCCCGGCGGGGACCGATCCCATGGCCGTCGCCGGCACCCTGATCTCGATGCTCGCCCATGTGGCCGCCCATCAATACGGCTTCGAGTTCTGGGGGATCCGGACGACGGCGATGGTGGACACCCAGGCCCGGGTGCTGCACTGGGCCGTCACCGGCCGGGCCGCAGCCGAAGTGGCGTCGGCACCGGCCGTCGGCTGAGTCGATCGGTCAGATCCCGGTGACCGCCGAGCACTTCGAGCCGCTGTCCGAGAGCGAGCTGGACCACGACCCACTCGTTCAGTTCGGGGTCTGGTTCGCGGCGGCCTCGGAGGTGGTCCGGCTGCCCGAAGCGGTGGCGATCGCCACCGTCGGTGCCGACGGCCGGCCGTCGCTGCGGATGGTGCTGGCCAAAGCCTGGGACGACCGGGGCTTCGTCTTCCACACCCACTACGAGAGCCCGAAGGCCCTGGCGCTGAGGGCCAACCCCTTCGCCGCGCTGCTCTTTTACTGGGACCCCCTCGGCCGGCAGGTCCGGATCGTCGGTGCGGTGGAGAAGGTGAGCGCCGAGGAATCGGACCGGTACTTCTCGACCCGGCCCCGGGGAGGACAGATCGGCGCCCATGCCTCGGAGCAGAGCCGACCGATCGAGAGCCGGGCCCTGCTCGACCAGAGGGTGGCCGAGCTGACAGCGAAGTACGAAGGCGGCCCCGTACCGCGCCCGCCGTCATGGGGTGGCTTCCGGCTGCGGCCCGAGAGCTTCGAGTTCTGGCAGAGCCGCGACGACCGTCTGCACGACCGCTTCCTCTACAGCCGCGATGGCGACTCCTGGAAGATCGAACGTCTCCAGCCCTGACCGCCCTACCGCATCGGCGCGTCGGATCCCGCCCCCGGCACCGTGATGTCCACCGTCGACGCACACGGAACGACCGTTCCCGCCCGGGGCGACTGCGCGGTGATGCTCTGCGCCTTGGTCGGATCTGGTTGGTCCGGTCCAACAGGCCATGAGTGGGGAACCGGCCCTCCGTTGACGGTGACGGCCAGGGGGCACTTCTGCGCGGCGAGTGCACGGATGCCGTTCGTCGGGTTGCCGAAGAAGTCGCGGCCTTCCACGAGGCTGGCTACGTTCGCCGGGTCCGCGAGTCCGACCAGTTGGGGCACCGCCGTCCTTGTCGGTCCGTAGTTCAGCCGCGGACTCTGCGTTCCGAACTCCGAAATCAGTAACAGCGTTATGACGACGACGGAGAAGATCGAGCTGACCAGACCGAGGACAACGCCGATCCTCACGCGGGCGCGACTTCCCCGTCCACCGTTTGCCATGCGTTTGCGCGCCCGGTAGCCGCAAACAAGCGCCGGGATGCCGGCGATGAACCCGAAGAGGAATATCGCGAGGACTAACGACACGATGCCGAGAATCAGACACGCCTTGACCAGTCGCGTTGCATCAGGCGCCTGTGTCTCTGATGGCGGTAGCTGAACGTCGGGAACGCGCATCTCCGGCACTCCATGGAGATCGGCTCAGGATGTCTCGGTCTGAAGAGTCGCCGCCCCGGGTTGGCTGGACGCCGGTTCCGTGAGGGCTGGCACCCAGGACGGGTTACTTCGACTTCAAGGTGACCGAGGCGCTGATGGTCGTACTCTCCGTCGCGCTCCCCGATATGGCCGAAACGGCCAGCAGGACGCCGGCGATGCCGGGAACGGCCGGCTGCCCCTTCAAGGTGGGAACGGTGGCGGTGAACTTGGCGCCGTTGCGGTCACACGTCGCCTGCCCGGAGACGATGACGCCACCCTGCAGGCCACCGCTGGGCTGCGTCACCTGGACCTGAATTTGCACGGGCAGAGGAGTCGACCGGGCGCAGGAGATCCTGCCGCCGATCTGGGGCTCGGCCCGGCCCTTCGGCCCCGCCACGATGTGGCCGGTCGGGTCGATGTGCAGCACCAGGTTGAGCGGGGGAAGCGGTTTCACCGACGGATCGAAGGACACCGGGGCCACGGCCGCCACGGCGCCGAAGGGGTCGTTCTCGTTGATGGCCCCGATCACACATCCCGGAGCCTGGGCGCAGTCGACCGTCCCGTTGATCAGGGTCAGCACCCGGGCCACGCCGACCGTCGTCGTGAACTTCCCCGATCGCTTGGCCTGGACCTGCGAGACGTAGCCGATTCCGCTAGTCGCCACGCACTCGGATCCGTCGGTCGACCCGGCGGCGCACTCACTCAGCAGGTAGCTGTCATGGGCCCGGAAGCCCGACCCCGTCACGGTGACGCTCTGGCCGTCGACCAGACCGGTCGACGGTGAGGCCGTCAGCACCGGAGGGATGATGGCGACGTCGGCGAAGGAGATCGGCGTGCTGGCGACCTGGGACTGATCGACAAAGTTGAAAGCGACGAGCTCGCAGGCCGACGCTCCGGCGCAGTCGATGGGACCGCTCTGACCGGCGATCACCCGGGTCACCTTGTAGGTGCTCGAGATCGCACCGCTCGTGTCGGCCGTGGCCGAGGCGAAGGTACTGATGTCGCAGTTGAAGATGTTGGACAGAGACGTCCCGGCGGGGCACTCGGCCAGCAACAAGGGGGCGTCAGGACCAAAATTCGTCCCGCTGACATTTATCTTCTGACCGTCGAGCAGACCCGTCGAGGGATCAGCCGCCACCGTGGGCGGGATGATGGCCACGTCGGAGAAGGAGATGGGCGTGCTGGCCGCGATCGTTCCGTCCTGCGGTGCCACGGCGAGGATGCAGGCGCCGGGGGTGGCGCAGTCGATCGGTGTTCCCGACGAGCTCGGCGTGATCGTCCGCAGCACGGTGTCAGGGGTGGAGAACGATCCGCTGCTGTCGCTCTTCACCACCGAAAAACTGATCCCGATATCGCATCCGGTGATATCGGTGGCCCCCGTCTGGCATTCGATGATCCCGAGAAGAGTCTTGGTCGTGAAGTTGTCTCCGGTCACGGCGATCACCTGGCCGTCGAGCAGCCCGCTCGAGGGGTCGGCCGTCACCGTCGGGCTGCCACTCGGGCTGCTGCTCCGGGTCGCGTTGGAGCTGACGGGGTGGCCCGCCGCCGCCTTGGCCCAGGCACGACGCAGAAGCGACCGGCCCGCCTCCGATTGGCTCGACGTCGCCCGGCCGGCGCGGGCTCCGCCCGACCGGGCCGAGCTGGCACTGGCCGGCACGATGACAGAGCACAGGCACACGACGATGCCGATCATGAACAGTCTTCGCATGACGCCCCCCCAGGTCCCCCAAAAATTCTACTTCACCTGAGCGAACTAACCCCTGGCCGCGCCTTCTTCTCCCATCACCGTCCTCACTCCCACCACAGCCCGCACTCCCATCACAGTGCCCGCCCGATAGCCGGGCCACCCTCTTACTTGAGAGCGACAGGATTCACCGGAGAGCCGAGCGCGTTGGTCAACGGCAACGGCGTGGCGTCGAGCAGGAAGGTGTAGACCCCGTCGTCGGCGCAGTCGGCGGCCAGGGGGTCGAGCAGCCAGTTCTGCCCCTGGGTCATCCCCATCTCCACGATATGCAGCAGATGCACGGGCAGGTAGATCTCCTCGTCCTCACACGGCAACACCTCGAGCGACAGCGTGTCGGTGGCCACGGCGGCCACGTCCCGGCTGTGGAACCACTCGGCCGTGGCCATGGAGAGCCCCGGCGCAAAGCCCATATAGGTCAGCACGTCGTTGAAGGTCAGCATGTTGGCGTGGGGCACCGTCGCCCCCCCGTCGGGGAACCGGCTCGGCAGCTTCAGCCGTGCCATCTGCCCCGTCCGTACGAGGATGATGTCGCCCGTCTCGATCCGCACCCCGCCGAACTCACAGGCGGCGTCGAGATCGGCCGGCTGTATGGCGTAGCCGCCGTCGAGCACCTCCACCCCCTTGGCCCGGGCCACGTCGAGCAGCACCCCCCGGCCCAGCAAGGAGTCGACCAGATGGATCCCGCACTTGCTCGCCCCGGCCGTCGTCACCGACGACTGCGGGTACCCGTTGTAGATCTTCCCCCCGTAGCTCACATGGGCGAGCCCGTCCCAGTGCGTCGCGCACTGAAGCGGCATCGTCACCACGTCCTCGTTGGAGCAGATCCACTCGGGGTCATCGGACAGCGCCACGTTGATGTAGGACATCGTCCGGATGGGATTGAACCGCCCCGGCACGATCCCCTTCTGGATCCCTTCCGCCTCGCTCATCGCCAGCCCGAGGGGGAAGGCCTTCCCCGTGCTCACGCACCGCGCCGCGCGTTTGCGGACCTCGTCGGTGATCAGGTTCAGCGTCCCCAGCTGGTCGTCCGGCCCCCACCGCCCCCAGTTGTTCACCTTGGAGGCAATGGCTGCGAACTTCTCGGGAACTCCCATAGTCGCGGCACGATACTCAATCACTACTCGCCATCAACACCGTTGTGGTGGCTCGAACACTCAACGTAGGATTGTTCCGGGATTCAGAGGCGGATCCGGCGAGACGCTTTCGGCCTGCGCCGCTGCCTCTGCTAGGTCTGGGGGGGCCGATAGTGCGCCGACTGGCGAGAGTCACGAGTGTCTTTGTTCTCTGCCTGAGCGCGGCGGTCCTCACCACGGCCGCCTCGGCCGCGTCGGCGTCGATCGCCGCGGCGTCGAGCGCTAGGTCCACGCACACGAAAGTGAAGGTGGCCAGGGTCAAGCCCGGCAGCACCTGGACGCTCAAGATCGGAAGCACCTGCGAAAGCGACTCCTTCGCCGGCCGCCACAAGTTTTCCGACGTCGCCGTGAAGGGTGATACCGGCACCTACAAGGGCCGGGGCACTCTCACCATGACCTGGAAGACAGGCTCCTCCACCGGCGCCGTCTTCAAGGGCACCTTCGTGACGGCCAACGACAATTACATCGGTCCCTACGTGGACGGCGGCCAGAGCCAGTCTGCCATCCTCGTTCGCGCCGCCGCCTCCGGCTGCGACGTCCTCACCACGGCACCGGAGAGCAACTCCATCGTCCTCGGGAGCTCCGACATCGACACCGCCACGGTGGGCGGCCAGGGCACGGTCACCCCGACGGGGACGATCCATTTCTATGTCTGTTCCGGAAACACCAACCCGTGCACCACAGGCTCCGCCGTCGACGACCTGGGTACCGTGGCCCTGGCCGGCTCGGGCAGCAGCGCCAACGCCCTCAGCCCCCCCTACGCCCCGACGACCACCGGCAGCTACTGCTTCTTGGGCGTCTACTCGGGCGACGGCCACTACGCCTCCCTCTCCGACGGGTCGACGACCGACGAGTGCTTCACCGTCACCCCCCCACTCCCCGGTCTCGTGACCCATCCGGCGAGCTCGTCCATCTCTCTCGGCTCGGCCGACTCCGATACGGCCACCGTCACCGGGACGGGCGGGGTCACCCCGACGGGGACCGTCCACTTCTACGAGTGCAAGGGCAACGCAAACCCCTGCACCACCAGCCGGGCCGCCAACGGGGGGACGGACCTCGGCTCCGTCGCCCTCACCGGGTCGGGTACCCCCGCCACGGCCACGGCCACCAGCACCTCCTTCACCGCTCCGTCCTCCGGCACCTACTGCTTCCTCGGCGTCTATTCCGGGGACACCAACTACGGATCGACATCCGACGGGTCGACCACCGACGAGTGCTTCACCGTCACCGCCAGCACTCTGGGCATCACGACCAAGCCGGCCCGCAACCCGAGCCCCAAGGGCCAGCCCAACAACGACGT
The DNA here is from genome assembly GCA_003151475.1 of Acidimicrobiaceae bacterium. GTDB lineage: Bacteria > Actinomycetota > Acidimicrobiia > Acidimicrobiales > UBA8190 > Palsa-661. Next base: position 20,310 of record PLXQ01000030.1, read on the forward strand.
CGCCACGGTGACGGGGGCGAACGGCGTCACGCCCACGGGGACGGTGACCTTCTATATCTGCGGGCCCGAATCCACGGTCGCCTTCGTCCCGTGCACGGCGGCGGCCGGCACCGAGGTGGGCTCCCCCGTCACCGTCTCCGGTACGGGCAACACCGCCACGGCCACGAGCGGACCCTTCACCCCGACCACGGGCGAGGTGGACTACTGCTTCTTCGCCGTCTATTCCGGTGACGGCACCTACCCCTCCGCGTCGGACGGCTCGACCACCGACGAGTGCTTCCTCGCCAACACCCCACCGTGACTGTCCGGGGGTTTCCGACGATGCGCCGCTGGGCGGCGGCCGCACTGCCGGTGACGGTGCTGGCGGCATTGCTGGTGACGACCGCGGCCTCCACCAGCGCGGGAGCGTCGGACTCCCCGGCGCCGCAGGCTGTTCATCTCCGCGGACAGATCGGGATCTTCGACGACGGCACCTTCTGTGAGACCGACACCTTCGCCCCCGACGGCACGTTCTCCGGGACCACCGACGACAGCGCTCCGGTGGGGGGCAACTACACCGAGACCGCCGCCAAAGGTCGTGGCCGGCAACATCTGACGATGACCTGGACGACGGGCCTGGCCGCCGGCGCCGTCTTCCAAGGCCGCTTCCACAAGGAGGCCAGGCCGAGGCAGTACGCGGGCAGCTATTCGCACGCCGGGTCGTCTGTGGTCGCCACCCTTGGTCCAACCTCCGGCCGGGGTTGCCCCACGGCCACGGCCGCACCCGGGAGCGCCACCATCGTCCTCGGGACCTCCGACGCCGACACCGTCACCGTGACCGGCACCGGGGGCGTGACCCCGACCGGCGTCGTCAATTTCTCCGTCTGCCCGGGCGACGCCGTGCCCTGCGACCCGAACTCGGCCTCGGCGGTGTCGCTCGGCTCCCCGGCGGTGGCCGGATCGGGCGACACGGCCGCCGCCACCAGCCCTGCCTTCACCCCGAAATCCCCCGGCACCTACTGCTTCTGGGCCGACTACACGGGCAGCGCCGAGTACCTGTCGCTCGTCGAGGCCTCCACCACTGACCAGTGCTTCACCGTCAGCCCGGCCCCCCCACCCGGGCCGCCCATCGGCATCGTCGCTCTCAACAAGGTGAGCCCGCACGAGATCCTGGGCGGTGGCACCGGGCAGTTCGTCGTCGCCGGGGACATCTTCTTGAACACCGATGTGAGCCACCAGCAGTGGACGGGGTCGGCCGTCGACCCGACCACACAGGTCTCCTGGGCCTGGGACGACGCCATCGACGCCAAGACGGGCAGCAACCTCTACGTCTACGGCACCATCCACAGCAACAACGGCACCGACAACGGCCGGTCGCTGTGGCCGCTCGACACCTGCTTCCAGCCCAACATCCTGGGCGACGGCAATCCCGCCACCCCGAGCCCGACCTATCAGCCCGGTGACCCGGCCACCCAATCGCCCGCTGTCCAGATGAACTGCCAAGAGCACAGCGCATCGGTGAACGTCGACTACGACAACATCGACCCCACCAACACCCAGATCAACGACCCGCTGTCGTCCACCGGTGCGCCGCCGAACCCGCTGAGCGCAAGCACCGACATCGCCTGCCCCGGAAGCACGTTGCAAACCGACCCGCCCATGACGGTCGACTCCAACGGTGTCACACAGCTCACGCCGGGCGAATACACCAACCCGGTCGAGATCTCCGCTTCGGCCAACTTCCAGGACTGTCCCGGTGGCGGCGTCGGCATCTACCGGTTCGACCAGGGTCTGTGGATCAACCCACAGGGCTCGACCGACACGGTGACGGGTTCCAACGTCGTCATCGCCACCGAAAACCCCTACCCGGTGGCCGGCAACGTGCCGGGCTCAATGGTGGACGGAGCCTTCGTGGCCAGTGGCACCGGTAACGGTGCCCCGTGCCTGCCCTCCACCACGATGACGAGCGGCCCCAGCGGGAACGGCACCCCCATGCACGAAACGTCGGGGAATGTCTGCGGCGGAACGAGTCCGGCCGCGAACGGGGTCATCGGGTACAGCGACTCGACCTTTACGGCCGACCCGGCCGAGACCGGGACGGGGACCAACTTCTCGACCATCATCGGCGGCGTGGCGGGCACCTCGGTCACCCTGACGGGGCCGACGAGCGGACCGTACGGGGGCACCGACGGCAATCCCGGTCTGGTGCTCTACCAGGATCCCAACACCCAGGCCAACGACGGCTTCGACGCCGAGGCCGATGATGGAGCGGCCATCACCATCAACGGCGTCGTCTACAACGCCTCGTTGTCGAACTATGGGGCGAACGCCCCCCTCGACTACTGGGACGGCACCGGTGGCGCCATCCCCTTCTTCGCCGGCGGTTCCCTACAGGCCGGCTTCGGCACCGGGTGGTCGGACGGACCGGCCCAGTCCTCCGGGTCGGTCACCGTGCGCGGGACCACCATCGTCGACGACTACAACACCGACGGCGCCACCGCCATGACAATCATCGGCGAGCCGTACTCCTACTCGGGCGGCACCACGTCATCGAGCAGGCGGCGCGGCCCGTTGTGGCGAGTTCGACGCCTTCGGTAGGATTGTGCTGGGGATAAGCGGGAAAATTGTCCCGGCCCACCTGGCAATTCCGGGGGCCGCGATGCGTCGATCGGCGGTGCTGACGTCAGTTTGTGCCGTGCTCATCACCACGGCGACCGTGGTCGCGCCCGCCTCCGCATCGGTGATCGCGGCGCAAACCCGCGTCGGACCGGGCACCACCTGGACCCTCGAGATTGTCGGGATGATGTGCCAAAACGAAGCCTTCTCGCGCAATCACACCTTCACCTCCCTCGACGCCTCGGGCGATGTCGGGACGTATCGGAAGGCCGACCCGCTTACGATGACCTGGACCTCGGGCCCCGCCGCCGGGGACGTCCTGAAGGCCCGTTTCCGAATGACCGACTCCCACTACGTGGGCCGTTTCTTCTTCAGCCAGGCCAGCATCCCCGCCCTCCTCGTCCCGGCCGGCACCGTCGCCTGTTCCACCGTTTCCTCGGCTCCGACCCGCTCCTTCATCGTCCTCGACCAGTCCGACACCGATGTCGCCACGGTGCAAGCACTGGGCGGACAACCCACCGGCACCGTCTCCTTCTCCGTCTGCGGACCCGACGCCACCGCCGCCCCCTGCACGCCGGCCGCCGGCACCGCGCTCGGTTCCCCGGTCGCCCTGGCCGGCGCCATCGTCTCCCCCGAGGGAGTCTGGACGGCCACCGCCACCAGCGCCGCCTTCAGCCCGTCGGCCACCGGCACCTACTGCTTCGTGGCCGTCTACTCCGGCGACTCCCACTACCCGTCGCGCTCCGACGGCTCACCGGCCGACGAATGCGTCACCGTCACCGCCGCCCTCATGACTCCGACCATCACGACGACCGCGCTCGGCTCCTCCATCGCCCTCGGTGAATCCGCCGCCGACAAGGCCATCGTCACCGGAGTGCCCGGCGCCGTGGCGCCGTCGGGGACCGTCACCTTCTCGGTCTGCGGTCCGGAAACCTCCGTGGACTGCACCACCGGCCGTCAGGTCGGCTCTCCGGTCGTCCTGAGCTTCGTGTCGGGCGCCTCCTCGGGGGCGATGAGCGCCTCATTCGAACCGCCGGAGGCCGGCACCTATTGCTTCTCGGCCGTCTACTCGGGCGACGACAACTATGCCGCCATCTCCGACGACAGCTCTCTTCCGGCCGAGTGCTTCACCGTGACCGCCGCGTCCGGAGCGACGGGCGCGCCTCGGCCGTCGACCGCGCCTCTTCCACTGCCATCACCGACGCCACCGGGGCACCGCGGCCCACCCCGCGGCGTCAGCCGATGCCGGGACGGACGACGTGGCCGGGAAGGTTCTCCGTGAGGACCTCGCCGTCTTTCACGATGGGGACGCCGTTCACGATGGTCCAGTAGATGCCGCGGGGCCGCGCCGAATAGCGGGCCTCGCCGCCGGGGAAGTCGCGGACCTGCTTCTTCGAGTCGAGCTCGATGGTGTCGGGATCGAAGATGAAGGCGTCGGCGTAGTAGCCGGGAAGCAACATGCCCCGGGACTCGAAGCCGAGCAGTGATGCCGGCACCTGGGTGAGCTGGCGGATGCCTTCTTCCAAGGACCAGAGCTTGCGGTCGCGGACCCAGAAGGCGAGGAAGGCGGTCGACCAGTCCGAGCCGTCGTCGCGGTCGAGATGGGCCCCGCCGTCGGAGACGCCGATGATCATGGCCGGGTGCTTCTGGCCGGCGGCCACCGACTCCTCCCAGGCCCGGGACTTGTTGACATAGCGGAAGGTGGTCTCGAGGCCCTCGTCGATGGCCAGGTCGAGAAAGGCGTCGGCCGGCTCCACCCCGAGCTCGGTGGCGATGTCGGCGATGGTCCGCTTCACGAACTTCTCGTTCGCCGGCTTCACCACCTCGTCGACCTCGACCACCTTCCAGCGCGGCGGCGGCAGGGTCGAGCCCTTGGCCCCGTCGGTGTTCGGGTGGTCGACGGCATGGCGCATCTCGTCGCGCCGGCCCGGCTCGGCCAGCAGCGCCAGCTTCTCGGCCACCGAGAGGCCGGGCCCGACGATCCGGTGGAAGGCGGGGACGCCCTCGTAGAGGTTCGTGCCCGTCGAGACCTTGAAGTCGCGGTCGAAGGGGTGGTTGCGCAGCAGCGAGAAGATGCCGATCCCCTCGTGTCCGATCTGGTCGATCCAGGCGGCCACCTCGTCCCAACCGGCCCCGGGGACGTCGACCTTGGAACGGCCCCCGAGTCCCTGGAGGATGATGGGCAGCCGCGAGGCCCGGCCCAGCCGCTCGAGCAGGTCGCGGTCGGCCTGGTCGAGGCCGCCGATGGCCGAACGGTGGAGGTAGGAGATCGATCCCCCCCGGTGGTGACCGGCTTCGCCCACCAGCACCTCGAGCTCGGCCAGGGAAGAGAAGCGCGACGGGATGGGCTTGTCCTCCCCGTCGAGCTGGGTCGGTCCGTGGGACGAGGAAAAGCCGGCCGCCCCCGCCTCCATGGCCTCGGCCACCACCCGGCGCATCTGCTCGACCTCGTCGTCGGTGGCTTCGCGCTCGGAGCCGGCCTCGCCCATCACGGTGCGCCGGATGGCGGAGTGACCGACGTAGCAGGCCATGTTCACGCCCAGCTTTCCCGTCCGGCGCTCCAGGTACTCGGGGAAGGACTCGAAGTCCCAGTTGACGGCCGACAGCGCCACCGGCGACATCCCCTCGACCTTGGCGAACATCCGGGTCAGGTAGTCGCGTTGGTCAGGACGGTTGGGTGCCACGGAGAAGCCGCAGTTGCCGGCGAGCACGGTGGTCACCCCGTGGTAGCAGGACGACGTGGCGTGGGGCTCGAAGGTGAGCTGGGGGTCGTAGTGGGTGTGGGCGTCGACGATGCCGGGCGCCACGTGGAGACCGTCGGCGTCGATCACCGTCTCGGCATCGTCGGGGTTCACGAAACCGATCTTGGCCACCCTGCCGTCTTTCACCGCGATGTCGCCACGGCGCCGGGCGAGTCCCGTCCCGTCGACGACGATGCCGCCCATGATGGCCAGGTCGTAGGTGCTCACGTCACTCCCCTGTTCTGTACATGCCGGCCTGTTCGGTACATGCCGGCTCAGCCGGTCCAGATGATGGCCTGCATCTCCGAGTAGGCCTCGAGGCCGTAGTCGCCGCCGTCGCGACCGACGCCGGACATCTTGAAACCGCCGAAGGGGGCCTCGTGGTTGCGCTGGGCCGAGTTGATACCGACATGGCCGGCCCGCAGCAGCTTGGCCACCCGGAAGGCCCGGGCGGTGTCGCCGGAGAAGACGTAGTCGTAGAGACCGAAGTCGGAGTCGTTGGCGATGGAGATGCCCTCCTCCTCGTCGTCGAAGGCGACGACGACGACGACGGGGCCGAAGATCTCCTCGCGGGCCACGACCATGTCGTTGCTGCCGGTGAGGAGGGTGGGAGCGACGTAGAAGCCGCGGTCGAGGTCGGGGCGTTCGCCGCCGGTGATCAGCTCGGCCCCTTCGGCCCGGCCGGTGGCGATGTAGCGCTCGACCCGGTCCCGGTGCGGCGCCGAGATGACCGGTCCCACGATGGTGGCGGTGTCGGTCGGGTCGCCCACCTTGAGAACCGACGCATAACGGCGCAGTCCCTCGACCACTTGGTCGAAGACGGCGCGCTGGACGACGGCGCGGGTGGGGGCGGTGCAGATCTGGCCCGAGTGAAAGGACCAGGTGGACCCGATGCATCCAATGGCAGCGGCCACATCGGCGTCGTCGAAGACGAGGCAGGCGCCCTTGCCGCCGAGCTCGAGGAGCAAACGCTTCATGGTGGCCGCCCCCGACTGGGCGATCCGGATGCCCACGTCGGTGGAGCCGGTGAAAGAGACCATGTCGACATCGGGCGAGGAGACGAGGGAGGCCGCGGCGGCGGCGTCGTTGGCCGTGACGAGGTTCACCACCCCGGGGGGAAAGCCCACCTCGTCGAGGATGCGGACGAGCTCGATGACGGCCAGGGGGTCCTGGGGGGCGGGCTTCACCACCACGGTGTTGCCCATGGCCAGAGCGGGGGCGACCTTGCCCGCCATGTTGACCATGGGGAAGTTGTAGGAGGTGATGCAGGTGACCACGCCGACGGGGGCGCGGTTGGCCAGGCCCGAGATGAGACCCCCGGGGGCGAGGGGGGTGGACTGGGCCACCTGGGGAGGAAGGGCGCGCTGGGCGACGTGACGGAGGTCGCGCGAGTAACGGTCGAAGCGGTCGGCGGCCACGGGGACCTGCATCCGCGAACCCACGGCGGCGGTGGCGCCCGTCTCGGCGATGACCAGGGGAAGGAGATCGGCGGCCTTGGCCCGGATGGCCTCGGCCGCCTTGGCCATGAGCTTCAGGCGGAAGTCGGGATCGGTGGCGGCCCAACCGGGCAGGGCATCACGGGCGGCGGCGGCGGCCGCTTCGGCGTCGGCCACGGTGGCCTGGGGGGCGAGGCCCACGACCTCTTCGGTGGCCGGATTGATGACCTCGTAGGCGTCGCCCGAGGCGTCCACCCACTTGCCGCCGATCAGGAGTTGCCGTTCCTGCTTCATCGCCGCGCTCATGCATGGCGATGGTAATGGCAATCTGACTGGTCGTCAGGAGCGGTTGGGCGGGCGCTGCTACCTTGGCCCGACCGAGAAAAGAGCGGAGGGGGTGGGGCCGTGAGCCCGGCTGTGGGATTCAGAGACGCAACGGCCATCGCCGGCATCGCCCAGACCGAATTCGCCAAGCATCTGGAGCCGTCCGAGGCCGAGTTGGCCTGCCAGGTGATCGTGGCCGCCTGTGCCGATGCCGGGGTCGATGTCTCGGAGGTGGACGCCCTGTGCTCGTACACGATGGAGGCGACCGAAGAGGTCGACATCGCCCGGAACATCGGCTGCGGGGAGATCACCTTCTTTTCCCAGATCGGCTACGGCGGCGGGGCCGGCTGCGGCGTGGTCGGCCACGCGGCCATGGCGGTGGCGACAGGTCAGGCCGAGGTGGCCGTGGCCTGGCGGGCCCGCAAACGTGGGTCCGGCCCCCGGCCGTGGACGAACACCTCGACCCAGTTACATGTGCCCGGGCAGTGGACCCGGCCGGCGGGGCTGCTGCGGCCGGTGGACGAGATCGCCATGCTGACGCGGCGTTACATGCACGACTACGGAGCGACGCGCGAGCACCTGGCCAACGTGGCCACGGCCGTGCGGAGTCACGCCAACATGAATCCGGCCGCCCTGATGTACGCGAAGAAGATGTCCCGGGAGGACTACATGGCGGCGCGGTGGGTCTCGGAGCCGCTCTGTCTGTTCGACAACTGCCTGGAGACCGACGGGGCGCTCGCCTGTGTGGTCGTCTCGGCCGAGAGGGCCCGGGATCTGAAGCATCCGCCGGTCTACGTCCACGCCTTCGCCCAGGGCTTGCCGCCCGAGCACCAGACGATGGTGAATTTCTACAACGACGATCCGCTGATCGGGCCGGCCTGGGCCTGTGCCCGGCGGCTCTGGGCCAACGCCGACTTCGGGCCCGAGGATGTCTCGGTGGCGCAGATCTACGACGCCTTCACGCCGCTGATCCTGCTCTCGCTCGAGGGCTACGGCTTCTGCAAGCGCGGTGAAGCGGGACCATTCACCGACGACGGCAACCTCGAGTGGGGGAAGGGTTCTCTCCCGGTGAACACCTCGGGGGGTGGCTTGTCCGAGGCCTACGTGCACGGCTTCAACTTGATCAACGAGGGCGTCAAGCAGATGCGCGGTACCTCAACGGCACAGGTGGAGAGCGCCGAGACCTGTCTCGTGACATCGGGTGAAGGGGTGCCTACCAGCGCGCTGCTGCTGCGTCGGTAGTCGCTGAAACGCCGGGCCCCGGCGAGAGTCGGACGGGCCGGCGAGATTCGGACGGGCCCGGCGAGATTCGGACGGGCCGGGAGTGAGTCGAATGAGGAGGAGAGGGTGATGGCCAACGCTGCGGCGTTCTCGGGTGCGTATGTCTCCAATCTGGGTCCCTCGGTGGAGGGATTTCTGCTGCCGGCGGGGGACGCGGACGGGGCCTTCTTCTGGGAGGGGACGGCCCAGGGGGAACTGCGGATCCAGAAGTGCCTCTCCTGTGGCCATCTGCGGCACCCTCCGCGGCCGATGTGCCCGCGCTGCCGTTCGGTCCAGCGGGGCTTCGATGTGCTGTCGGGCAGAGCGACGGTCTGGTCCTACGTGGTGCCCCACCCGCCGTTGCTCGCTCCCTATTCGGATCTGGCGCCCTACAACGTGATCGTGGTCAGCCTGGACGAGGACCCGAACCTCCGGTTCGTGGGGAACCTGGTGAGCGGGGTCGAGGGTGCGCTCAACGAGATCGATCCCGAGAGCATCCGGATCGGCGAGCCGGTAAAGGCCGTCTTCAAGAAGTTCAGCCGGGCCGACGGGAGCGAGCAGACCCTTCCCTTCTGGGTCCGCGCCTCGTAAGCCCAACAGAGCCGGCCCTCAGATGGATCCGGTCGAACCGCCCGGACTCCCTGGAACCCGGACGGTGCCCGCGCCACCCCACTTCTATTATCGGCGGCAAATCGGGGGACCTTTAGCTCTTTTCTGACAAATCTCAGGATTTCTTTCGGGCGGATCTCCGGTGCTCTGTCGGGGGATCTCCGGATTTCTTTACAGGCACGGACTGAGTCCCTCCTCAGAGTGACTGATACACCTTGATGTCAGGCTGTTCCTTTGAGCTTGTTGGAGACCCTCCAGCGCGCCTCGCAGGACGTGTTGGGGACCTTGACAGTCGAGCCCGAAGCGGGTGAGTGCGTCCGATGCCCAAGGTCTTCGACGCCTTCGTCGAACTCGAACGGATTGCCGCGGCGGGGAAGACCCCTCTTCGCCGGCCGGGCCGCTCACTCCGATGTCTGGCGAGAGCGGGGCCACAAGAGCGCCGCCTCGTAGATGGCCGAGACCTCGGGCACAGCGCTGAATGACGTCACGGGCATGCTCGAGACCTCCGAACGTCTCCGGTCGTTGCCCGAGACGACCGAAGCGCTTCGCCGGGGGGAGCTGTCCGGTCCCCAGGTGAGCGTCTGGGAATGTCCCCCGGAGCGACCCGGCGCTGAGCGTCCCTCGGCGAGGGACGCTCTCATCTCGCATTTGCGAGTGAAGCCGTCCGGCGAATGTCTGGGTCCGCCCAGTCGTCAGCTATCGGCTTTCGGCTCCGGCCTTAGCCCATCATCGGGCCGTGGGTCATCCAGTCGCCCCAGTTGTCGTGGCCGCTCCAGCTGCCGATGTGAGCAGACATCCAAGCCACCATCGAGCCGCACCAGACCCGCGAAGTGGTCTTGGACCCCGATGGCGGGGTTTCGGCCATCCACCGCTCACAAGTGGAGAGCATGTGGTTCGGATCACCCCACATCATCTGAGGGCCCATGCCGTAGCGATCCATGTACCGGGACATCCAGTCGGACATTTCGCTGCACCACTGCACGGTCCCTGGCTGGCCAGGGTTCGTGCTGAGCCACTGCTTGCAGGCCGTCTGCACCGATGCAAGCTGCGCAACTTGAGCAACCGGGGTGGAACTTTGAGTGAGGAGGAGTCCAAGTGTGGTACCCGACGCAGCAAGTACCAAGACGACGGCCACCAAGATCACACGGCGAATCCGACTCTGGTCTGTGCGCACCGTTTCTCCCATGGGCCCAGTATTGGGAGTGACCCAGGCATGCGTCCAGGGGCGAAGGTCCCACAACCTCCAGGTGCGTGGTCGGTCCCCAGGTCAGAGAGATCGCCTCCGCTGCCGTGGTGAACCCGTCTACGGAAGGCCATCTCCTGCGTGCTGCGCAGACCAGCGGACTGAAAGGGCTCAAAGACGAAGCCCGGCGGGTGAAGGCCCGGGCCGTCTCCGAGACCGAGGCCAGGGCCCGCTACGAGCAGATCAGGAAGCAGCGCTCACTGGTCATGTGGATCGACGACAACGGGGTGGGCCGACTCGAAGCCCGGCTCACCCCCGATGCTCTGGGACAGGTGAAGTCGGCTCTGCAGCGCGAGACGAATGCCGTCTTCAACGAGGCCCGCCGGACCGGACACCGCGAGTGCACCGAGGCCTACGCCGCCGATGCCCTCGTCGCCCTCGTCACCGGCACGAGCGCCATCGGCATGAGCGCGACGAGGACCCGCTCAAACGCGAAGACTCCGCCTCCCACCACGATGATGCACCTGCGGGTCGACGCCGCCGCGCTGCGGCGAGGCCGTCTCGAAGACGGAGAGGTGTGCGAGATCCCCGGCGTGGGACCGGTTCCGCTGGCCACGGCTACGGCGGCCATCGGCAACGCCGTGTTGAAGGTGATCGTGAGCGAAGGTGTGGACGTGCTCAGCGTGGCCAACATGAAACGGGCCATCCCCGCCCATCTGCGCCGTGCTCTCGAGAATCGCGACGAGAAATGCGTGGTGCCGGGCTGTGACGTGGCCCAGGGCCTCGAGAACGACCACTACCAGATCGACTTCATGAGTGACGGCCCCACCGAGCTGTGGAATCTGTGCCGTCTCTGCCGCTGGCACCATTACATGAAGACGCTGTCGGAGAAGAAGCTGGTCCTGACGTCCTGAGCGTCCCTGACCTGGCGGATCAGTGTGCTGTGACCGGCGCGTCATTGCCATGTGCTCCGGATTCGGGCACGGCCTCATCCGGGGATCGTGCCCAATCGAGAGCATCTGGAGGGATCGTGCCAACGAGCGGCGACACGAAGAGCGCGGCCGGGATCTACATCTGCGAGAACTGTGACGAGCGGCTCACGATGCCGATCGAACACGGGTTTCCACCCTGTCCGGGCTGTAGTGGGAGCGGCCCGTACACAGTGGTGGTGTCGACCAGAAGCGACTCGGCCGGATGAATATCGCCGGCCCGGAAACTCACTTCCCCAGAGGTGCAGCGGTCAGCGCGTAGACCATCGTCACCTGGGCGGTCTCCTGCTGGGAACCGGGCGCGAGGGGGACGCTGGCGCCGCTGGCCAACGGGGTCCCCGCCGCCTGATCCGATGCCCGGAAGGACTGGTTGAAGTTGTTGATCTGCGATTGATCTGTCAGCGAGCAGACCGGTCCGAGGCGCTCCCCCGCCGCCAGGGCCATCGACTTGGCATGACTGACCGCTTGGCGGACGGCGTCGTTACGAGCGTGATCCTCGAGGGAACGAGTGTCCTCGACCGAGAAGTCGAGCCCGTCGATCCTGATGGCATTTCCCGCGGCGCCGGCCAGGGCGTCGATGACCGAGCCGGCGGTGGAGAAGTTCCGGAGTTTGGCCACGAGGGTGTTCGACACCTGGTAACCGGTGATGGCGCCCTTCAGGTTGTATTGGGGGTCGATGGTGAGGCCCGCGGTCTGGACGTCCTTGGCCGCCGATCCGCTCAGGCCCAGCGCGTCGATCACCGAGGTGGCCTTGGCGTTGTCATCGTCCAGCGCCGCCTTGGCCGTGGGGTCGGTGACGGTGATACCGACCGAGACGGTCAGGAGATTCGGCTTGCCCATGGCTAAGCCCGTCCCCTGGACCGTCAGCTTCGACGCCGAACCGCCGCAGGTCGCCTTGGCCGCGGCCGCCGCCGGCGGCGAGGACAAGCCCACGGCCACGAGCACCCCCGCCGTTATCAGCGCCACAACGATCGCAGCCGCCTTCGCCGGTTTTCCGATACCGCTTTTGGTTTCTCCCATGCTGGAACAGACGTCGGACCGGCGGCGGAAGTTCCCCACTCTTTCTGAGAACCGTCGAAGTTCCCGTCCGAGAGACGCGGAAGTTCCCCTACTTTCCGAGGAGAGGCCCCACCTGCTCGCCGAAGGCGGCCATCTGATCGCACATCTCGTCCACCGAGCGACTGGGGAAGCGGAGCTGGAGGTGCGAGCAGCCGAGCTCGACGAACTCGGCCAGGTCCTCGGCGATCTTGTCCGGACTCCCGCTGACCGTCCCCTTCGGCAGGTCCCAGCTGGGCTCACCGACGTGGAAGGTCCCGGCCAGCGCGCCGATGGCGATGGGTGCTCCGCCGCGGAGCTCCTGACGGAGCTCCCGGAGTTCGGCCACCTGGGTCTTCAGCTCGGCGCGCTTGGCCGTCTGCGGGAGCCAGCCATCGCCCCGGGCGGCCGCCCGGCGCAGAGCCGGACGCGACGAACCGCCCACCCAGATCGGGGGCCGGGGACTCTGGACAGGCCGGGGGGAGATGCCCAGATCGGCAGCCGGCCAACGGGGTCCGGGAAGTTCGGGGAACTCGTCGACCAGCGCGGCGGCGATGCCGTCGATCGATTCGTCGAGAGCTTTGCCGCGGTCGAGGAACTCCGGACCGAGGATCTCGAATTCCTCGAGGACGTGGCCGGCACCGACGCCGACGATCAGCCGGCCGTCGGACAGCAGGTCGAGGGTGGCGAACTCCTTGGCGGCGCGCAGCGGATGGCGCAGCGTCGCGATGTAGACGTGGGACATCAGGTGAACCCGGCTGGTGATCCCGGCCAGCCAACCCAAGGTGGCCACGGTGTCGTACCAGGTGGTGCTCATGGCCTGGGCCAACCGGCGAGGGATGAAGGTGTGGTCGCAGACGGCGATATAGAAGTAGCCGCTGTCATCGGCCTGCTTGGCGATCCGGGCCAGCTCGGCCGGACCCGACGACGGTTCCCAGTCCTCGCAGTAGATGGTGGACTGGGACTGGATCGGCAGCTGGATGCCGTAGACGACCTTGCCGTCGGGGATGATCGAGACCGTTTCCACCAATCCTCCTAAGAGCTCGACATCGGGGAGCTCGACTCTGTTCAGTAGAGCTCGGCGACGAGCTCGGCCAGCCCACCGACGGGACCGATGGCCTGGGAAAGGACCCGGGCCCGCATCAGATAGAGATGCGCCGGCACCTCCCAGGTGAATCCCATACCCCCGTGGACCTGGATGCAGATCTTTCCGTTCTTGATGGCGGCTTCGGAGGCCAAGAGGCCCGCTCCGGCGGCGGCCCGTTCGGGATCACCGACACCGGGCTGGTCGATGGTGACCGCCGCGGCGTGGACGGCCGCCCGGGCCGTCTCGGCCGCCACCAGCATGTCGGCACACATGTGCTTCACGGCCTGGAAGGAGCCGATGGGCTTTCCGAACTGTTCGCGTTCCTTGGCGTAAGCGACGGCCATGTCCAGCGTTCCCGCCGCCAGGCCGACGAGCAACGCCCCACCGAGAACGGCCTGGTCGCGTCGCCAACGGCGCGCCTGCTCGGCACCACCGACGGGTCGGCCCTCGGGCAGCTCATCGACGCGCCAGAGAGGGGTCAGAGGATCGAGCGGTCGCCCGATTCTGACGGCGTCGACGTCGGCCGGATCGACCGCCGCCAGCCCGTCGTCGCCCACCACGATGAGGACGCCGAGTGAAGAGAGATGCTCCACCAGGGCGGGCACGAAGGCTTCGGTCCCCGAGGTCGGTGGACGACGGACAGCGCCCACCATCACCTTGCCGTCGGCGGCGCCGTCGGCGGCGTCAGGAACCAGATACGACGCCAGATGGGAGGCGAGGATGGGCCCGGGCAAAAGAGCCCGGCCCAGCTCTTCGAAGACGACGGAAGAGGCGGCCATACCGAGGCCGATACCACCGGCTGATTCCGGCAGCTGCAGCGAGAAGACCCCGGCATCGGCCAGTTCGGTCCAGCCTTCGGCGTCGACGAGGCCGTCACCACCCTCGGCGGCGCGCAGCCGCTCAAGGGGGAACCGGCCGGCGCACAGACTGCGGATGCCCTGGGCCAGCGCCGCCTCGTCCTCGGAGAGCTCGAAGTCCACCTTTCGACCCCTAACCCTTCGGGAGGCCGAGGATGCGCTCGGCGATGATGTTGCGCTGGATCTGCGAGGTACCGGCGGCGATGGTCCGCGAGAATCCGTGGACCCAGGTGTTCACCTGGTCGGCGTTTCCGATGGGGCCGGCGCCGTCGAGGCCCTCGAGCTCGTCCCAGGACAGGCCCGCTCCGCCGATCAGGTCCATACCGAATTCCCCGATCCGTTGGCGGAGCTCGGACAGACCCAGCTTGTAGACCGATCCGCCGACGCCCGGCACACCGGTGCGCGCCGCCTGCGAGACATTGCGGCGGGCCAGCGCCCACAGGGCGTCGAGCTCGGCGCCGAGATGACCCATCCGGCGCCGGACGTCACCTTCGGACCACGCCCCTGTCCGCTTGGCCATCTCCCGCAGATCACGGAGGAACCCCATCGACTGGAGAACTTCGCTCACGAAGGCCGTGCCCCGCTCGAAGCTCAAGGTGACCATGGTCACCCGCCAGCCGTCGTTCTCCTCGCCCATCCGGTTGGCCACGGGAACGCGGACGCCGTCAAGGAAGAGCTCGCCGAATTCCGTCGAGCCGGCGATGGTCTTGAGGGGCCGGAAGTCGATGCCGGGCCGGTCCATGGGCATGGCCAACCAGGTGATGCCCCGATGGCGGCTGTCGTCATCGCCGGTACGGACGAGGAGCTCGCAGTAGTCGGCCACCTCGGCGTGCGAGGTCCAGATCTTCTGTCCCGTCACCACGTACTCGTCGCCGTCGCGGACCGCCTTCGTCCGCAGCGAGGCCAGGTCGCTGCCGGCGCCCGGTTCCGAGAAGCCTTGGCACCAGACCTCGTCGCCGCGGAGGATGGGCGGCAGGAAACGGGCCCGTTGCTCGGGGGTCCCCTCGACCACGATGGTGGGACCGGCATGGAGGAGACCGACGAAGTTCACGCCGACATAGGGGGCGTGGGCCCGCTCCAGCTCCTCCAGGTAGATGAGGTGCTCGACGGGAGAGGCGGCGCGCCCTCCCCCTTCGACGGGCCAGTCGATCCCGGCGTAGCCGGCGTCGAAGAGCATTCTCTGCCAGGCGGTGTCATAGGTGCGGCGGGCGGGCCAGTCGAGCGAAGAGGCCTTGGGCCCCAGTTTGGGCACGACGTCGGCCAGCCATTGACGGAGCTCGAGCCGGAACTTCTCCTCGGCCTCGGAGTAGCGCAGATCCACGTGGCTCCCCCGCTCCCCTGCCGTGCGCCCGCGTGACCCGAGCCGGCCTACGAGGCCAGGTGGTCGAGGCCGAACAGCTTGATGGCGTTGCCGCGGACGATCTTGAATTTGGTCTCGTCGTCCAGGTGGGCCATCTGCCGCTCAGCGATCTCTTTGGTGTGCGGCCAGGTCGAGTCCGAGTGGGGGTAGTCCGACTCGTAGGTGATGTTGTCGGCCCCGATCTCGTCCACCGAACGAAGGCCATGGGCGTCGTCGAAGAAGCAGCCGTAGATCTGGCGGTGGAAGTACATCGACGGCTTCTCGGGGACGATGTCGGCGACACCGCCCCAGCCCCGGTTCTCCTCCCAGACGGTGTCGGCCCGCTCGAGGATGTAGGGGATCCAACCGATCTGGCCCTCGGAGTAGGCGAGCTTCAAGGTCGGGAAGCGGACCAGGACGCCGGAGAAGAGGAAGTCGACCATCGACAAGGTGGCGTTCGTGTGGACCAGGGTGGATCCGACGGCCGGCGGAGCGTCCTCGGAGGTGGAGGGCATCTTCGAAGACGAGCCGATGTGCATGTTGACGACGGTGTTCGTCTCGGCGCAGGCATTGAAGAAGGGATCCCAGTAGTGATCCGGATCGTGGACCGAGGGAAGGCCGAGGAAGGGCGGGATCTCGGAGAAGCAGACGGCCCGGACACCACGATCAGCGTTGCGGCGGACCTCGGTGGCCGCCATCTCGGCGTCCCAGAGCGGGATCAGGGTGAGGGGGATGAGACGGCCCTCGGACTGGGCGCACCACTCCTCGACCATCCAGTCGTTGTAGGCCCTCACGCAGAGCAGGGCCAGTTCCTTGTCCTGGGCCTCGTAGAAGGTCTGGCCGCAGAACCGGGGGAAGGTGGGGAAACAGAGCGACGCCTCGATGTGGTTGGTGTCCATGTCCTCCAGGCGGGGCTTCACCTGGTACGAACCGGGCCGCATGTCCTCGTAGGTAATCCCCTTCATGGTGACTTCGTCGCGCGGGACGCCGACGGCCGAGTCGACGCGCAGCAGCGGCCGGCGGAGCTCCTCGTAGTACCACCAGTCGGTCGGTGCACCCTGTGAGCCCGGCTTCACGGTCAACTTGCCGCCGATGAAGGTGATCTCCCCCATCGGGGCACGGACGATGCGGGGGCCGACGTCCTTGTACTTGGCCGGCAACCTGTCCATCCAGACATCGGCCGGCTCCACGACGTGGTCATCGACCGAGACGATCATGGGTAGTTCGGCCATGGAGGCGAGCATAGCCAGGGATCTGACGGCCTGTCAGCTACGGAAACAGCCCCTCGGGGGACGTCGGGGCGTCGCCGGTGAGCGGGAAAACGGAGGTCTGCCGACGCCCGACCGGCTGCTGATAGGGGGACGGATCAAACGGCTAATAGGGGGAGGGGTCAGAGGCGTCGACCCAGTGGAGGTCGTCCTCGGTGAGCTGCTCCCGGCCGTAGATGACGTCGTCGGCACCATTGGTCGCCAATGTCAGAGCGGCCACCACCATGTCGGCCACAGCGATGTCGACGGGGGCGCTCTCCCTACGGACGGGCCGCTTGAGCTCTGACGTCGACTGCTCGTCCGCTGCTTCGCCGTTCACCGATGCCTGGCCACCGGTTGAGACGCCTCCGGTTGAGACGCCGTCGGAAAAGTCACCCTCGACGGGGGAGCCACCGGTTCTCGAGGTGCCGTTGGTGGAAGGACCTTCGTTGGAAAGACCCCCGGTCGAGGCCACTGCGTCATCCTCCGACGCCACACCGAACGTGGCACGAGCAGAGCTCCCGTTGACCGAGATCTCGCTCAGACTGGTGTCCGGCGATGCTTTGGGCGGTGTTCCTTCCGGTCGCACCCGCTCGGCCGACGAGGTGGCGGGCGCGACATCGAGCAAAGCAACGTCGCCAGAGGCGCCGACTTCGGTCGACCCCTCGCTGTACTGGGCCTCGTCATAGACGGCTTCGGCGTATCCGGCGGCGAAGTACCCGAGCTCGGAGTAGTCAGTCTCGGCTTCGTCGGTCTCGAAGTACGCGGTCTGGGCGCCGTCGGTCTCGAAGTGCCCGGTCTCGGAGTAGTTGGTGTCGGGGTAATCGGCTTGGGCGTAATCGGCTTCGGGGTAGTCGGCTTGGCCGTAAGCGCGGTCGGCGTAGTCGGCCTCGAAGTCCGGGAAAGCGGTTCCGGGAAGAGAGCCGTTCAGCGACGTGTCGGTCAGCGAAGCACCGTCGAAGAAAAACTCGTCCGGCGAATAGTCGTCGTGGGAGGACATCTCGGGAAGAGTCGTCTCCGGGGCAGAACCGTTCAGCACGGCGTCCGCCCCGGCACCGTTCAGCACGGCGTCCGCCCCGGCACCGTTCAGCACGGAGCCGGCCACCGCCTCGGGAGCGTCGGTGGCCGGGAAAGAGCCGTTTCCGTTCCGGAGGGAGAACTCCGGCAGATCGAAGTCGGGCATCTCGTCGCCGAATGAGAAACCGAGGCCGTCCATCGAGGCTGTGTCGAAGGTGGAGTCGAAGGTGGAGCCGAGAGGCACCCCCGGGATCTCGACCCCCGGGATCTCGACCGCCGGGACCGACGACGCTGCCGGCACCGCTGAGACTGACGACACTGACGGCACCGGCGTCGGGGTCGGAATGGGGACGGGGATCGGAGAAACGCCCTCAGCGGCCCAACGCTTCTCGGCCGCCATCTGAAGATCAGCCAGTCGGGGAGCGAGAATCTTGCTCACCGCCGCGGCCAGGCGGCGGTGCCCTTCGTCTCCCGGGTATATGCCGTCCTCGAGATCATCGGGGTCGACGACGGCCAGGCCCTCAACCAGGAAGAGCCTCTCGTCGCCCTCGTCGATGCAGGTCCTGACGGTCTGCTCCATCGCTGTGCGCAACTCGGCCAAGGTGGCCCCGACCCGGTTGGGTTCGTTCTCGGCGTCGGGCCGGACGGTGGGGCTGACGACCACGATCGGTGTCTCGGGATGGCCCTTTCTGACGACGGAGAGAAAACAGCGGACCTCTTCGGCCATGAGTGTCTTCGTATGGGGGACCCGGCTCCAGTTGTTGAGGCCGAAGGCGATGGATACGACCTCGGCCGGGATCTCGGCCAACATCAGCGCCGAGGTGGTCTCCCCCCGCGCCGTGCCGGCGTAACCGAGGTTGCAGACGTCGAGACCGAGCTTCCGGCCGGCCACCGCCGGCCAGGCCATGGCCGGCGCCGAAGCCAGCCATCCCTGGGTGACGGCATCGCCGTAGGCGAGCCAGCGCGGTTGGAGGGGGGCGGGGACCATGGTGTCCTCCACGCCGGCCACCCCGGTGACGAGCGGAGCCATGCCTTCGGGGAGGTAGACGGTGACGGGGAGGTCGGGCCGTCCGGACATGAGCAGCTCGGCCATGCCCTCGCCCATGAGGGCGTCCACCATGGCCACCCTCTGACCGGCCCGGTAGGCCACGAAGGCGCAACCGGCCGACTCCCCCCGGTAACCGAGAGAGGCCCTGCTCGTTTCGTACCAGACCCTGATGGTCTTGGCGTTCCCGACCAGCTCCAGCCTGACCCCGACGGGCAGCCGGGCCGCCGCCCAGACGTCGATCGGCAGGTACTCCGCCCCGGCGGGATCGGCCCGGGGGTAGGGCGCGTCGGTCACCGCGCGAAAGACACAGCCGCGCAGGAACGGCTCAGGCTGTTCAGGCCGGATACTCACTCAAACCTCCGCACATCCGTTGTGGTTGGAACGTCTCCGGTCGCGGCTCTGGAGGGGAATTGATCCATCGCGACCGACGTGTTGGCTTCCGTGCCCAATCCGGCCCCCCGGCTCGCTGGTTTTTGCGTAACCCGCACATCGGCGCTCCGTGGTCGACGCTTGAGCACAGAAAGTGACAATTCTTCGGGAGGGTCGGGAGTTGTTTCTGGAGTTGTTTCGGGAGCGGACCGGTTCTCTCCGGACAGCGGGCCGGAGCGACGGCCGCCGATAGTCTGTCGTTCTCGTGTGTCTCCTGGTCATGGTTTTCGGACTCGACCCGGAGGCACCTCTGGTGGTCGGGGCCAACCGCGACGAACGTCTCGATCGACGTGCGACGGCCATGACCGTCCTGCGCGAATCCGGTCCCCGGATCCTGGGCGGACGGGACGAGGTGGCGGGAGGTACCTGGCTGGCGGTGAACTCCCACGGGCTGGTGGCCGGACTGACCAACCGGCCTCTCCCCGATGGACCGGACCCGAGCAAACGGAGCCGGGGGGAGCTGCCCCTGGCTCTCGCCGCCCACCGTCGGGCCGACGATGCCGTCGAGGAATTCGTGAAGAGCTTCAAGCCGGCCGACTACAACCCGGCCTGGTTCCTGGTCGGTGACAGGCAGTCTCTCTACGCCATCGATCTGACCGACGGCGAGAGTCCAATGGCAACGCGTCTCGGACCCGGCGTGCATATCCTCGAAAACACTGCCCTCACGGCGCCGTCAGTGAAGGTCGATCATGTCCGTGCGCTCCTTGGACCGGTCGACGCCCTGCGCGGCGACGCCCTCGTGGACCGCCTCCGCCGTCTCCTGGCCGATCACTCGACACCCGACGCGACGGCAACGGCAGAAACAGCGGCAACCGGGCCCACCGAAACAACGGCGGCCGGAACGGAAGAAACGAAGCGAATCCGGCCTCCGCAGACCCTGGCCGCCTGCGTGCATACCGAGAGCTACGGCACCCGCTCCTCGAGCATCATCTCTCTCCCCGCCGACGAGAACGCTCTCCCCCGGGTGCTCTGCGCCGACGGTCATCCCTGCGAGACGCCGTTTCTCGACGCCGGCACGCTCTGGTCGGGCTCGTGAAGCCGCTACTGCTAGCGGTTGGTTCCGGGATGACCGGTCAGGTCCGAGGCCTTGGTCATCCGGGGCCCAGACCGAGCACCTGAAGCCTTCGGCTTCACATCGACGTCGGCCGCCCCCGCCCGCAGGGCCCCGACCGTGCAGAGCTCCTTCGGCCGGCTGGCGAAGGGATCGAAGCGGAAGTGCTCGATGGCGTTCAGGTGGGTCATCTTCTCGATCTCGGCCTCGGGGACCCCGTCGAGAGAGGCCCAGAGGGTCTCGGGAGAGGTCGGCCAGGTCGAGTCGGAGTGGGGGTAGTCGGCCTCCCAACAGATCTTGTCCACCCCCACCCGGTGCCGGAGCTCGATACCAGAAGGGTCGTCGATGAAGCAGACGACGACCCGCTCGCCGAAGACCTCGGAGGGCAGCATCGAACCGAAGTCCTGGCCCGTCCAGCCGTGATGCCGGGTGTAGATCCAGTCCATCCGGTCGAGGAAATACGGCACCCAGCCGATCCCGCCCTCCGACAGAGAGACCCGGAGGTCGGGGAACTTCCGCAGCACCGGCGACCAGAGCAGATCGGCCGCGGCCTGGAGGATGTTGACCGGCTGCAGGCTGATCAGGACGTCGATGGGTGCGTCGGCCGCTGTCACCACCAGGGAGGACGACGATCCGATATGGAGGCAGACGATGGTGCCCTCATCGGAGCAGGCGGACCAGAAGGGATCCCAGTGATCTGAGTGGAAGCTCGGCAACTTGAGCTTGGCCGGGTTCTCGGAGAACGAAACGGCGTGACAACCCTTGTCGGCCACCCGCCTCACCTCATCTGCCATCGCCTCGGGGTCCCAGATCGGCGGCAACGACAAAGGGATAAAGCGACCGGGATAGGTGCCACACCATTCGTCGATATGCCAGTCGTTGTAGGCCCGGAGCACAGCCAGACCGAGCTCGGGGTCCCGGGCCTTGGCGAAGAGCTGGCCGCAGAGCTGAGGGAACGACGGGAAGCACATCGAGGCGATCACCCCGTTGGCATCCATATCGCGGACCCGGTCGTGGATGTCGAAGCAGCCGGGCCGGATCTCGGCGAAGGAGGTCGGTTCGATCCCGTACTCCTCGACGGGCCGGCCGGCCACGGCGTTCAGCCCGATATTGGTGGCCTCCTTGCCGTCGAAGCGCCAGATCTCGGTCCCGTCATCTCGTCGGTCGACGAAGGGGACCTGATCGGCGAAGCGGGCCGGCATCCTGTCGGCGAACATCCCCGGAGGTTCGACCACGTGGTCGTCGACGCTGACGAGCACCAGGTCTTCGAGCTGCATGGCGCCTCCCCGTCTCTCGAGATCCCTGACACGGGTGTCAAGGATCAACAGTATCGTCGCATCCCGTGACGACAGAGGGCCGGGGCCGAGACGCCGGCGGGGCCATGGCGCTCGAAGGGCTCCGGATCCTCGACTTCACCCGGCTGGGTTTCGGGGCCCAGGCCACCTTGATCTGCGGCTGCCTGGGCGCCGAGGTGATCCGGGTGGAATCCACCCTGCACCCGGACGCCATCCGGGTTATGCCCCCCTACATCGCCGAACCGGGCGAACGCGGCGAAGGCTTCGGCGCCGCCACCCTGGCCAACGCCGCCGGCGCCGCCAGCGCCAACCGGGGCGGGATTTTCTACAAGTACAACACCGGGGGGAAGCGCTCCATCACCGTCGACGCCCGTCATCCGAAGGGACTGGCTCTGCTGAAGGATCTGGTCGCCGTCTCCGATGTGGTGACCGAGAGCTTCGCGGCGGGCACCTTCGCCCGTTGGGGCCTCGGCTACGACGTGCTCCGCCAGATCCGGCCCGACATCATCTACGTCTCCATGTGCGGCTTCGGCCACAGCGGACCCGACGTCTCCCACGTCACCATGGGCCCGACGGCCCAGGCGCTGACCGGCCTGACCTTCATGGTCGGTCTGCCCGACCGGCCCCCCGCCGGATGGTCCTTCTCCTATCTCGACCATGTCGGCGGCTACCTCGGCGCCGTGGCCATCTTGACGGGCCTTCTGCACCGGCGCCGGACGGGCGAAGGACAGCATCTCGACGTCTCCCAGCTGGAACCGGCCACCGCCCTCTCCGGCGCCCTGCTCTTGGACGCCGCTCTCAACAACCGGCCCTCGCGCCGGGCCGGCTACCCGACGGGGAACCGCCGGCTCCATCCCCCCACCGCCCCGGCCGGGGCCTACCGGGCGGCCGGCACCGACAACTGGCTGGTCATCTCCTGCCGGACAGAAGCCCACTGGCAGGCACTGGTCGCCGCCATGGACCGACCGGCCTGGACGACCGATCCCCGCTTCGCCAGCCTGACCGGACGGGTCGAACACGCGAACGCCCTCGATGCCCTGCTCGAGACATGGACCTCGGTCCGCGATCGCTACGAAGCCATGCACCTCCTCCAGGCGGCCGGGGTGCCGGCGGGAGCCGTCCAGGACGCGGCCGACCGGCTCGAGCGCGACCCGCAGCTGGCGGCCCGGGGCCACTTCACCTCTCTGGGCAATGCCGAGGTCTCGCCCCTGCCGCTCGAGGGTGTCCCCTTCCGGATGTCGGCGACCCCGCCGCATACCGGGGGCCTTCTCCACCGCGGCCCGCCGCTTCTCGGTGAGGACACCGCTGCCGTTCTGGCCGAGCTGCTGGGCATGACGGCCGACGACGTCGAGCTCTTGGCGTCCGAGGGGGTCCTCTCATGACCGACACGGTGGTCTCGTCAGCGAGGGGGTTGCTCTCGTGAGCGAGGGGGTGGTGTCGTGAGCGGCCCGCTCGAGGGGATCCGGGTGCTCGAGCTGTCCGACGGGACGACCCACTACGGCGGCCGGCTCCTGGCCGGGCTGGGCGCCGACGTGGTCCTGGCCGAGCCGGCCGACGGTTCGCCGGCGCGCGCCGTCGGACCTTTCCTCGACGACATACCGGGAATCGATCGCAGCCTGGCCTTCTGGGCCGACAACGTCGGGAAGCGCTCGCTGATCGTCGACGAGGACGCCGACCTGCTCGAGTTGCTGGCGGCGGCAGACGTTCTTCTCCATAGCCTCCGTCCCGCCGATGCGCAGCGCCGTGCTCTCTCCTTCGCGGCACTCTCGGCCCGGTTCCCCGAGCTCATCGTCTGCGCCCTCACCCCCTTCGGCCAGGACGGACCCTGGGCCGACTACCTGGCCGACGACCTCGTCCTCATGGCCCTCGGCGGTTCCATGGCCGGCTGCGGCTACGGCCCGGGGGCCGACGGCCTCTACGACACCGCACCGCTCGCCTGCCAGGAGGACCAGGCCTTCCGGACGGCCGCCACCTACGCCGCCATCGCCGTCCTCGCCGCCGTGGCCTGGCGCGCGGATCCCGGTCGCTCGGACACCGGGCGCGGGGAGAACCAGCGGGGGCAGTTCATCGACGTCTCGGCCCACGAATGCTCGGCGTCCATGACCGAGTGGCACCTGATGAGCTACCTCTGCTCGGGTGAGACCTACAAGCGGGGGCCGCACCCCACCCTGACGGGGGCCGACGGACGGCAGATCGCCGCGCTGACACCGGACTTTCTCGGTCCCCACGTCTTCACCCGGATGCTCGAGATGCTGGAGGCCGACGACGTCGCCGGAGCCCTCTCCGATCCGGCCTTCGCCGATCCCCGCCACCGGGCCAAGAACTATGGCGAGGTCTGGCGGGCCCTCAAGCGGCTTGCCCAGAAGCACTCGGCCGAGGAGCTCTACCGGATGGGGCAGAAGGCCGGTCTGCCTTGGGGCGTGATCCGCTCCCCCGAAGAGACCCTCGACGACCGGCATCTGGCGGCCCGGGGTCACTTCGTCGCCCTCGAGCATCCCGAGCTCGACCGTGCCGTCACCTACCCCGGCGCTCCCTTCCTCGCCTCCGGGTCCCCCTGGGTGATGGAGCGCCGGCCGCCGCTGCTCGGTGAACACACGGCCGAGGTCCGTTCGCAGTGGTCGGCGCCCCGATGACGACACTGTCCTGCCGCCATGGGTAGGACCGACGCGCGGCGCGCCTGCCTGGTGGGGATCGGCGAGACCCGCTACGCCAAGTGGGGCGGGATCACCGACCGCAGCGAGTACCAGCTGGCCGTCGAGGCCATCGTGGCCGCCGTGGCCGATGCCGGACTGTCGATGGACGACGTCGACGGCTTGGCCTCGTTCGCCGACGACCGCAACGAGGCCACCTTCGCCGCCGCCGATCTCGGGTTGCCGGAGCTGCGCTACGCCACCATGTCCTGGCTGCCCGGCGGGGGTGGGGCCTGCGCCGCCATCGCCAACGCCGCCATGGCCGTCGAGACGGGGGCCGCCGATGTCGTCGTCGTCTACCGGTCTCTGTGCCAGGGACAGTTCCACCGTTTCGGCCAGGGTCCGGGGGGCCGTGCACCGAAGGGTCCCGCCCGGGTACCGGGCATCCGCAAGGCGCGCACCCTTCTCGACGCCCACCTGGCCTTCACCATGCCCTTCGGAATGTTCAGCCCGCCCATCGCCTACGCCATGGTTCTGCAGCGGCACATGCACCTCTTCGGGACGACGCACGAGCAGATGGGCGAGGTGGCGGTGACGACGAGGGCCCACGCGGCGCGCAATCCCCGGGCCGTGATGGGAGGCAGAGCCATGACGATGGACGACTACCTCGGCTCGCGCTTCGTCTCGGAGCCCTTCCGGCTCTACGACTGCTGCCTCGAGACCGACGGTGCCTGCGCCGTGGTCGTCACCAGCCATGAGCGGGCGCTCGATCTGGCTCGGACACCGGTGGAAGTGCTCGGCAGTGCCCAGGGGGCGCCGCGCGGTTTCGGCCACGGCCAGTACGCCAACGTGGGGATGCCCGACGACGACTACACCAGTGCCGGGGCCCGGACGGTCGCCGACCGGTTGTGGGCGAGAAGCGGACTGGGCCCCGCCGACATCGACGTGGCCGAGGTCTACGACCACTTCACCGGGCTCGTCTTACTGAGCCTCGAGGACTTCGGCTTCTGCGCCCGGGGCGAAGGCGGGCCCTACGCGGCGTCGGGGGCGCTCGCCTGGCCCGACGGCGCGCTCCCCATGAACACCCACGGCGGCAGCCTGTCAGAGGCCTACATCCATGGCCTCAACCACGTGGTCGAGGGCGTCCGCCAGATCAGGGGGGACTCGACCTGCCAGGTCGAAGGGGCGGAGACCTGCCTGGTGACGAGCGCCGCCGGCGTCCCCACCAGCGCGCTCGTCCTCGGACGACGGTGATGTCGGTGCGACGCCGATGAAACGCCGGTGCGACGCCGATGAGTGAGCGCTGGTTCCCCGACGAGATGCCCGTCCCCGGGGTGAACGCGGAGACGAACGGATGGTGGGAGGCGGCCAGTCGCCACCGGCTGGTGGTGCAGCGCTGCACGGCGTGCGGCGCGACGCGGCACCCGCCGGGTCCGATCTGTCCGCAGTGCCGTTCGACGGCGTCGGAGTGGCTCGATCTGCGTGGCACGGGGACGGTCTTCACCTTCACCGTCGTCCGCCAGGCCTTCATCCCCTCTCTGGCCGAGCAGCTCCCCTACGTCGTGATCGCCGTCGAGCTCGACGGCGCCGAAGGGGCGAGGATCGTCTCCAACCTGATAGATATCGAGCCCTGCGACGTGTCCATCGGCATGCACGTCGAGGTCGTCTGGGAAGACATGGGACCGCAGCTGGCCGTCCCGCGTTTCCGGGCGACAACCGATGCGAAGGGAGCACGCGGATGAGCAAGGGCAGAGGCGACGGCCGGCGGGCCGTGATCGTCGGTGTCGCCACCTCCGACTATCCCCGGCTGCCGGAGATGTCGGAGCACGCCGTGCACGGGCAGGCGGCCGACCGGGCGCTGGCCGACGCCGGGCTCACCATGGCCGACGTCGACGGCTTCGCCAGCACCGGCTTCTTCCCTATGTACGCCACCGGGGTGGCCGAGTACCTGGGGCTGCACCCCACCTACTACGACGAGACCAACGCCGGCGGCGCCTCGTTCGAAGTGCTGGTGGAACACGCCGCCTATGCCATCGAGTGCGGTGCGGCCGAAGTGGTGCTGATCACCTACGGATCCATCCAGCTGTCGCAGATGGGCCGGAGGCTCGGTACCGGCGGTGGCGGGGGCGCCGGCTTCGCCCCCGGCCCCGCCATCTACGACGCGCTGTGGGGGAACACGCTGGTCGGCAGCTACGCCCTGGCCGCCCGGCGGCACATGCACCAATTCGGGACGACGCCGGAGCAACTGGCCTCGGTGGCTGTCACCATGCGGCAGCATGCGGCGAGCAATCCGCAGGCGCAGGAGCGCGAACCGATCACCGTGCAAGACGTGGTCGGCTCCCGGCTGGTGGCCGATCCGTTGCACAAGCTCGACTGCTGCGTGATCTCCGACGGAGGGGGCGCCTGCGTGGTCACGACGGCCGAGCGCGCCGCCGATCTGCGCAAGGCGCCCATCTACCTGCTGGGCGCCGCGCACTCGACCACCCATCACATGAACATCTCGGCCATGCCCGACCTGACGGTGTCCCCCGCCGCCCAGTGCGGACCACTTGCCTTCGCCCGGGCCGGAGTGAGACCCGCCGACATCGACGTGGCCCAGCTCTACGACTCCTTCACCATCACCGTGGTGTTGACGGTGGAGGACCTCGGGTTCTGTAAGAAAGGCGAAGGCGGTGCCTTCGTCGAGAACGGTGGGCTCGGCCTCGGGGGGCATCTCCCCACCAACACCGACGGCGGCGGGCTGTCAGCCTGTCACCCTGGCATGCGGGGGATGTTCCTCATCGTCGAAGCCGTCCGGCAACTGCGGGGCGAGGGCGGTGCCACCCAGGTCCCCGAGGCCAAGATCGCCGTGGCCCACGGCACCGGAGGCATGCTTTCGACGGGGGCCACGCTCATCCTCGGCAACGAGGAACCGTGACGGCACGCGGTGACGACGAGATGACGAGCAGCGGTGACCACGCAACAGCAGTGACCACGCAACAGCAGTGACCACGCAACAGCAGTGACGAAGGAGACTCAGTGAGCGACGCCAGTTCCGCCCAGACCGACGAGCGTCCAGCCAAACCGCGGCCGGCACCGATTCCCGACCACGACTCGGCGCCGTACTGGAAGGCGTTGCACGAGGGTCGGTTGCTCGTGCAGAAATGCCTGGACTGCAACGAGTTCCAGCTGTACCCGCGCGACCGGTGCCTGGCCTGCCGGGGGCCGGTGGCCTTCGTGGAGGCGAGCGGCCGGGGGACGATCTACAGCTTTACGGTGATCCGGCAGAATTATGCGCGACCTTTTCGGGACTGGATCCCCTACGTGGTGGCCCTGGTCGATTTGGAGGAAGGGCCGCGGCTGATGAGCAACCTGGTCGAATGCGATCCGGACGCCGTGCAGGTGGGGATGGCTGTCGAGGCCAGATTCGAAGTCGTTTCGGACGATGCCGGGATCGCCCTTTTCGCTCCGGCAAAGTGAGCTTTTGCCTACAGTCGCCGAATTGGGCGGCCGTTGGGTCTCGGGCGGCGACGACCGCGCTACGTGAACGAACGAAGCGGAGTACTGTCGACTCATCGCACCTCTCGCCACCCACCGTGGTCAGCTCCCGGTGCTGGCTCTCTCTGCTGATCATTCCGGGCGCGACAATTCCGTTCTGCACATGCCGTCGCCGCGCGCCGCGTTACGCCACGCCGTGCCGATCGTCTTCGAAGGCATCGTCGGTCCCCTGGCGCTCTTCTACGTCGTTCTGCTGCTGGCCGGCTTCCGGGGCGCGCTGATCGCCGCTCTGTGTTGGTCCTACGGAGCCGTGATCCGCCGGGTCCGACGGGGCGAGCGGATCACCGCCTTACTGATGCTGGGCACGTTGCTGCTCACATTGCGGACGACGGTGGCCTTCGTCACCGGCAGCGCCTTCGTCTATTTCATCCAGCCGACGGCCGGAGCTGTTCTCGTGGCCGTGATCCTGTTGATCTCCGCCGTCATGCGCAAACCCTTCACCCAGCGCTTCGCCCACGACTTCTGCCCGCTCGATCCCGAGCTGCTGGCCCGGCCGCGGGTCCAGAAGTTCTTCGTTCAGATCTCGGTGGTCTGGGCCGCCGTCCTGCTGCTGAACGCCGGCCTCGTCATGTGGATGCTGGTGTCGTCGTCGCTCAAGATGTTCGTCCTCGAGCGGACGGCGGCCACCTGGACCCTCACCGCCGCCGCTGTGACCATCTCCATCTTCGGATTCACCGCCGCCATGCGCAGCGACGACGTGACCGTGCACTGGGGCAAGTCCGACCAGGCCATCGGCAACAGCCTCCTCGGCTGATACCGGGCACCACCGGCACACTGAGCGCGCCGAGCACACCGAGCACACCGAGCACACCGAGCGCGCGGCGGGTGTTCGCAGCCGACGAGTTGGCCTGAGAGCGCAGCGGGGCTTGAATGAGCAGATGAGCTCCGCCCTCACCGAGATCGTCATCGAGTCCACTGATCCCCACGGCGCGGCGACATTCTGGAGCGCCGCGCTCGACTGGGAACTGCGGGCCCACGAGCCCGGAAACATCCCGTGGTTGTCGGCGTCGGGGGATCCTGAGCAACACGACCTCAAACTGGTGTTCGTGAAAGCCCGGGAGGGGCAGACCCCCGGCAACCGGCTCTACCTGAACCCGGTCGGCTGCGAACTTCCCGACGAGATCAGTCGGTTGTCCTCGCTCGGCGCCACCTCCGATGGTGAGGGGGCGAACACGCCGTGGGTGGCCATGGTCGACCCCGGGGGGACCGGACTGACGGTCCTGGCAACCCGGATCGACTAGAAGCCGGGTCTACGATCGGAGCGTCGCCCTCCAGGAAACGGAGCACCCCCCGATGAGCCAGAACGACGAGTGGTCCCCGGACGAAGCCCTCGGCACCGAGACCTTCGAGCAGGGCGACGAAGCGCTCGATGACGACGCCACGTCGGAGACCGATCTGCTCGAAGACGTCGAGCAGGACCCGTCGCTCGACCCCACCCTGCTGGTCGACGAGCGCGAGCTCGAAGAAGCCGGGGTGGAGCTCGATGATCCGGAAAAGATGGCCACCCTCGACGGAGGGATCGATGATCCCGACGGCGTGGAGGACTAGACAGATGGGCCCTCAGGGACCAGGAGAGTGACATGACAGAGCACGGCAAGCTCGATGCCCATCATCGGGCCACGGTGGAGAAGATCTACGGGCACCCGATGAACCACAACATCCAGTGGCACGACGTCTTGTCATTGCTCAAGAACGTGGGCACCGTCGTCGAGGAACACGACGGCCGGCACAAGGTGACGCTCGGATCCGAGACCCAGATATTCGACACCCCGAGGCATCACGATATCGACGAGCAGCAGGTGATCGACCTGCGCCGGATGCTCAAGAGCGCCGGTATCGGCCCGGAGACGACGTAGGGGTCAGATCGCCTTCTCGTCGACTCCGAGCATCTTCCGCAGGGCCTCTTTGTCGAGCTTGCCCATCGCCGTCCGGGGCAGAGCACCATCGCAGAGAACGATCCGACGGGGGCGTTTGTAGTCGGCCACGCGGTCGGCCAGGAAATCACGGGCGGTAGCGACATCGAGCGCGCCGCCGTCTCGGAGCCGGACGACGGCGGCGACGTCCTGACCGAGAACACGGTGGGGCACGCCGAGGACAGCGGCTTCGATCACATCCGGGTGTTCGTGCAGCGCCGACTCCACCTCGATGGAGGAGACGTTGTAGCCGCCGCGGACGATGACGTCTTTCTTGCGGTCCACGAGATAGAGAAAGCCGTCGTCGTCGAAGTAGCCGAGATCACCGGACTGGACCCAGTCGCCGCGCCAGGTCGCCGCCGTGGCGTCGGGGTCGTTGTGGTAGAAGCGCTGGCCCGCTTCGACCTTGATGGCCACCTCACCGATGGTTCGGGACCCCACCACGGCCCCGCTGTCATCGAGCACCCGGACGACGTCGGACTCCACCGGGCGTCCGACCGAACCGGGCCGGCGTAGTGCCTCGCCCGGCGGCATGGTGACCACCGACGTCCCGCCCTCGGTGAGGCCGTAGCCGTTCATCAAGGTGGCTCTCGGAAAAGAGGCGGAGAGCCGCTGGACGGCGTGGTGCGGCATGGGGGCGCTTCCGTAGATGAGCATGCGGACGCACGAGGTGTCGGTCTGCTCGAGCGTCCCCGACTCGATCAACAGCAGAGCGTGGGCGGGGACCATGACGATCCACGCCGGGCGCTCGGTGTCGATCAAGGCGGCGAAGCGGGTGGCGTCGAAGCTCGGCAACAGAAGGTTGGTCACGGCCAAGCGGAGACAGAGGGTCTGGGTGCCGTGGGTACCGAGGAAAGTGGCCAGAGGTATCGAGTGCAGCAGGGAAATGGGCTTGTCGATCGGCATCAGAGGATGAGAGACAAGAGCGGACCGGTGGGTGGCGGCCACGCCCTTCGGCAGTCCCGTCGTGCCCGAGGTGTAGAGGATGTCGGCGATGTCGTCGGGGCCGACGGCGACCTGGAACTCGCTGGCGTCGGCACCGATGAGCCGGTCCCAGTCGAGCTCTCGCGGCTCCGAGGCGCCGGGACCGATGACGAGCAGAGCGCCGGCCGGCGGCGGCGGGAGCGCCCGGACCCGGTCCAGCTCGGCCGGGCCGGCCACGATGGCGCTCGCCCCGGAGTCAGAGACCATGTGCTCGAGCTCGCGCCGGGCCACCCGGGGGTTGACGGGGACCGCCACGGCGCCCGCCTTCAGCACGGCGAAGTAGCCCACCTGGTAGAGCGCGGCGCAGTCGTTGCCCACGAAGAGCGCCACCCGGTCGCCGCGCCCCACCCCCGCCTGGTGCAGGGCGCGGGCCACGGCGTTCGAGCGGCTGTCCCACTCGGCATAGGTCATCTCGCTGAAGTCGTCGTCGCCCGCCACCCGCAGCGCCGGGCGGTCGGGGAACCGTTCGGCCACGGTCCGCAGATGATCAGGCAGGATCGACACCGGCTCGGCTAGCTCCAACCGGGGACGGCCACCAACTCGTCGAGCATCCGATCGAGCGCACCCAGTCCGATCGAGAGGTGGCCCTGACCGTCTTCCAGATGGGCCGAGGCACGAGGAAGACGGACGGCGAGCCATTGGCCGTGGGAGAAGGGCACCATCAGATCGGCGCTTCCCTGCCAGATCATGATCGGAATGGCGATCTCGTCGAGCTCGAAGCCCCAGTCCTTCGTGAAAGCGAGGTCATCGTCGACGACGCCGTCGACGCCTGTCCGCAGGGCCTGGCGGAAGCTGGCGGCCATGTCCTCACCGAATTCGCCGGTCAGTGCCGCTCTGTCGACATCGGGAAGCAGGGTGTCGAGCGACGTCACGATGTCGGCCACGGTGACGTCCAACAGGTGCTCGCGTACTTGGTCGAGGTAGGCCCTCAATCGCTCCTCACCTTCGAATGCCGCTTCGAACTCGGTGACGTTCTCCTCGCCCATGCCGGCCATCCAGTCGAGACCGGCGGCGTGGTAGGGGGCGACACTGGCGATGCTCAGCACGGCGACGGCCTCTTCCAGCCGGGCGGCACAGGCGAGAGCGTGCGGGCCACCACCGGACCAGCCACCGATCAGGCAGCGCTCGGCGCCGAGGACGGCCAGGACGGCTCTCGTGTCGGCCACCACGTCCACCACACTGCGTCCCGGTTGCCGGCTGGAATCCCCGTAGCCCGGCCGCGAGGTCGTCACAAAACAGAGCCCCCGCTCGTGGACGGCACGTTCGAGGGCACGCGACGCGGTGGCAGCGCCGGGCGTGCCGTGGTGGAAGATGAAGGGCGCTCCGTCGGGCGGCCCACTGACCCGGAGGTCGAGGCGTCGCCCGTCAGGCAGACGGAGATGGTCGGGACTGCTCACCGCGCCATCCTGGCATGCTGCATTTCTTTGCGCCCCGCCGAGCGCCGCGCCTGCGCCGGGCCGCCCGATGCGTACGCCCCGGGCGCGCCGGGCGGCGTCGGTACACTGCGACGGTCCGGCGGGGAGCCGTCCGCCATGACGCGCGCCGACCCGGCCCGAGGAGGTCAGATCATGTCCATGGTGCCGGGATCCGCAGCACCGCAGGCGGCACCCATTCTGATCGGCGTGCTCTACGACTTCCCCCAGGCCGACGGCGGCGCCAGTGTCGAGGAGGCGATCCACCTCGGCCTGGGCGAGGTGATGGCCACCGGCCGGATCGACCGGGCGGTCGAGCTGCTGCCCCGACAGGCGCGCGGTCTGCCGGGTGGGACGGCGCACGACGTCGAGAAGTGCTACCAGGAGCTCGTCGATCAGGGCGTCCTGGCCGTGGTCGGACCGTCCATCTCGGACAACGGACTGATCGTCGGCCCCCTCGCCGACCGGGCCCGGCTCCCCACCATCAATTACACCGGGGGGGAGATGACGCGCGGCGAGTTCATGTTCCACTACCAGGTCGGTTCGCTCCAGGAGGAGCCCGTCGTCCTGGTGGAGCATCTCGTCCGGCAGGGAATCTCGAGCCTGGCCGCCGCCTATGACAATTCTCCCGTCGGCCGCGGCTACGCCGACTCGCTCGCTGAGGCCTGCGCCACCGCCGGCATCGACATCACCGGCAGTGCGGCGATCTCGCCCCTGGCCGAAGACGTCTCCCCCACCATTCGCCGGCTCCGGGCGAGCGATCCCGAGAGCCTCGTCTATCTCGGGCTGGGCGTGGCCGCCCGGGCGGTCGCTCTGGCGGTTGAGGCCGAGGACTGGAAGCTGCCCATCGTGGCCAACTCCTCGCTGATGTTCGGCTACACCCGTCGCGACTGGCGCGCCGGCTGGGAGGGCTGGGTCTACGTCGACGGTGTCTCCGATGAGAACACCGAGCGGGCCCGGCTGGCCGAACATGCGCCGAAGACGGCGAGGGGTCCCGTGGGTGTCGCTGCCTACGACATCGGACGGCTCCTGGGCGAAGCCATCGCCCGCTCGGCCCATCTGACCCGCAACGGGATCAAAGAGGGCCTCGAGCGGGTGAAGCGGCTCCCGGCGGCGACGGGACTGGAGGGCACCACCATGGGTTTCGGCCACTGGGACCACGGCGCGCTGAAGGGCCGCTACCTCGTCCTGCGGTCGTGGCGCGACGGAAAATCCGTTCAGGTGCAGAACCAGTAGGTCGCTACCGGAAGGTCCTGACCGCACCGCCGGCAGCCCCCTCTTAGTTTAAGGGGGCCGCGTCTAAGCGGGCGGGGTCTTGGCCAGCTGCTGGATGTAGATGGCAATGTGGGCGATGAGCCCGTCCTCATTCAGCTCGAAAACGAGGGCCTCGGGCGTCACCAGGGACTCGCCGTTGATCTCGACCACCTCGGTCAGCTCCACCAGCACCAGATCGTCTCCCACCATGACCCGGCTGATCTCCATCGAATACCCGGGCAGGCTGGGCATCAGCTCCGACAGCATGGCCACGTAGGGAGCGCGCGGGGTATAGGTGTCACCGTAGGGGCCGATCCGTACGACGTCCTCGGCCAGGCAGGCGGCCATGGCGTCGAAGTCGTGGGCCACCATCTTCTCCAGGTACCGCTCGACGATGCTCGCCATGGACCTCTCCTTGGGTCTCGACTCAGTGGCCGCCGGCGCCGAGGATCCGCTCGAGGACCCGGGCCCGGTGGGTGGGAGCGTCACCCCAGGCGGCGGCCAGGGACCAGGCCCGCTTCATCCAGAGCTGGACGTCGTGCTCCTCGGTGTAGCCGATGGCCCCGTGCACCTGCAGCGCCATCCGGGCCGCCCCTGTCGCCGCGTCGGCGGCCAGGGCCTTGGCCATCGAGGCGTGCCGGCTGGCCTCGGGGTCACCGTGGTCGAGTGACCAGGCCGACCGGTAGACGGCGGGCCGGGCGAACTCCAACCGGATCAGGGCGTTGGCCAGATGGTGCTTCACGGCCTGGAAGGAACCAATGGGTCGGCCGAACTGGACCCGCTCCACGGCGTAGGCCGCCGTCATGGTGATCAGCCGGTCGGCCACCCCCAACAACACCGCCCCGGTGCCCATCGCCGCCCTGTCAGCGAGGGAAGCGAGGACACCCACAGCATCGCCGCCCGAAGCCAGCAGAGTCGCCGGGGCCGGCTCCCACGCCACCTCGGCCGGTCGCCGGGAACCGTCGAGAGATCGCCGCGCCGTCTGCCGGGTCGCCGCAGCTTCGACGGCATGGAGCTCACCACCGCGTTCGAGAAGAAGAAGGTCGGCTCTGCCGGCGCCGGGAACGGCCGGCATCGAGGCCGTCCCCACGGCCACCACGGCATCACCGGCGGCGATGGCCCCCAACCACCGCGCCCGCCGCTGCTCTGCCCCGGCCCCGCCGGCGTCGCGCAGCACGGGCACGGCCAACGCCGTCGTCTCGAGCAGAGGCTCGGGCAGCCCCGACCTCCCGGCCTCCTCGAGCAACAGCACCAGATCCACCAGACCCAGTCCGAGCCCGTCGTAGTTCTCGGGGACGGTCAGGCCCAGCACCCCCATCTCGGCCAGAGCGGCCCACCGCGACGGTGACCACCCACGTTCTGATGCCCAGGCCTCACGGATGTCGGCCGGTGTACAGGACTTGTCGGTGAGGGCACGCAGCTGGCTGCGGAACTCGAGTTGGTTCTCGTCGAAGGCGAAGTGCATCGAACGCAGCTCCCGCTCCGGCTATACCCGCGGCAGCCCGAGCACCCGCTCGGCCACCACGTTGCGTTGGATCTCGTTCGTCCCGGCGTAGATCGGCCCGGCCAGGGCGAAGAGGAAGCCGTCGAGCCACGATGACGGATGGCCGTCGGCCCCGAAGAGCTCGGCCTCCTCACCGAGCAGTGCCAATGCCGCCTCGTAGATGGCCAGGTCGGTCTCGGACCAGAAGACCTTGTTCATCGACGCCTCGGGACCGACGCTTCCCCCGTCGAGCACCCGGGTGGCGGTCCAGTAGGTATGCAGCTTGTAGGCCTCGGCGTCGATCACGGCGCGCGCCACGGCGTCGGCCACCCGTCGCGCCGCGACGGGATCTCTCTCGGCGCGCTGCCGGTAGAGAGACAGCAGGCGACCGGCCGCTTCGGTGTAACGGGCCGGGCTGCGCAACGACAGCCCCCGTTCTGATCCCGCCGTGGCCATGGCCACCGACCAGCCCTGGTCGACTGTTCCGAGAACCTGGTTCTCGGGCACAGAGACGTCCTCGAAGAAGACCTCGGCGAAGCCCGTCTCCCCGTCGAGCTGGGCGATGGGCCGCACCGTCACCCCCGGCGCGTCCATCGGCACCAGGAAATAGGTCAGGCCCCGGTGCTTCTGGGCGGCCGGATCGGTCCGGAAGAGACCGAACAACCAGTGGGCGAAAGCGCCCCGGCTGCACCATGTCTTCTGCCCGTTCAGCACCCAGCCCCCGCTGGCGCTGGCATCGGCACCGGCACTGCCCCCGGCGCGCTCGGCCCGGCTCCGGATGCCGGCCAGGTCACTACCGGCGTCGGGTTCGGACCAGCCCTGGCACCAGATCACCTCGCCCGAGGCCATGGAGGGCAGGAACCGGGCCTGCTGTTCGGGTGTTCCGAACTCGAACAGGGTGGGGGCGAGTAAGAAGATCCCGTTCTGCGACACCCGGGTGGGCGCCGCCGCCCGGTAGTACTCCTCCTCGAAGATCAGCCACTCCATCAGCCCCACACCGCGGCCGCCGAACTCGGCGGGCCACGAGACGACCGACCAGCGGGCGTCGTACATGGTCCGCTCCCACAGCCGGTGGGCCTCGAAGCCCTCGGCCGTGTCGAGCGACCGAAGCGGTCCCGTGCCTCGGGCTTCGGAAGGGACGTTCGCCTCCAGCCAGCGGCGGACCTGGTGGCGGAACTCGTCCTGTGCGTCGGTGAACAGGAGGTCCATGGCCCGTCGAATCTGACACACCGCCAGATACTCGGCAACAATGGAGTCCCACTCCATGAGGAGGAAGTAGATGCCGAACGCCGTCATCGTCGACGCCGTCCGCACACCGGTGGGCCGCCGTAACGGCCGGCTCTCGGGCTGGCACCCGGTCGATCTCGCCGCCCAGCCCCTTCGGGCCCTGGTCGAGCGCAGCAACCTCGACCCCGCCCTCGTCGAAGACGTGGTCATGGGCTGCACCATGATGGTGGGCGAGCAGGCCATGAACATCGGCCGCAACGCCGTCCTCGCCGCCGGCTTCCCCGAGTCCGTCCCCGGGACGAGCGTCGACCGCCAGTGCGGCTCGGCCCAGCAGGCCGTCCACTTCGCCGCCCAGGCTGTCATGTCGGGCGCCATGGACATCGTCATCGGCGCCGGCATCGAGTCGATGACCCGAGTGCCCATCGGCTCGACCACCGACCCCGGGCCGGGCGAGGCCTACGGCCCCACCGTCCACCGCCGCTACCAATTCATCCACCAGGGCCTCTCGGCCGAGGAGATCGCTGCCCGCTGGAAGGTCAGCCGACCCGAGATGGACGCCTTCGCCCTCGAGTCCCACAACCGCGCCGCGCAGGCCCAGGACGAGGGCCGCTTCGCCAACGAGATCATCCCTCTGGTGGCGCCCACCGAGGCCGACGAGGACGCCGTGCTCGACTACGACGAAGGGGTCCGCCGGGGCTCGACCATCGAGAAGCTGTCAGCCCTCGCCCCCGCCTTCGCCGAGGACGGCCTCATCACCGCCGCCTCGTCTTCGCAGATCTCCGACGGCTCGGCCGCCGTGCTGATCATGAGCGAGGAGCGGGCCGCCTCTTTGGGCCTGCGTCCCCGGGCCCGCTTCCACACCTTCGCCGTGGCGGCCAACGATCCCGTCATCATGCTCACCGCCGTCATCCCCGCCACCGCCCTCGTCCTCGAGAAGGCCAAGCTCCGGCTGTCCGACATGGACGTGATCGAGATCAACGAGGCCTTCGCCTCGGTCGTCCTCGCCTGGGAGCGCGAGTTCCACCCGGACATGGCCAAGGTCAACCCGAACGGCGGGGCCATCGCCATCGGCCACCCGACGGGCTGCTCGGGGGCGCGCCTCATGGCCACCATGCTGAACGAGCTCGAGCGCACCGGAGGCCGTTACGGGCTCCAGACCATGTGCGAGGGCGGCGGCCAGGCCAACGCCACCATCATCGAACGTCTGGGCTGAACACACCCCGTCGATGGCCCGCGTCCTCGTCACCGGCGGTACCGGAACGCTGGGATCCTCACTGGTCGTGGCGCTGGCGGCGCGGGGCCACGACGTGCGCAGCCTCAGCCGACACAAGCCCCATGCGGCCGACGTCGAAGGCGTGACCCAGGTCCGCGGCGATGTCCAGCGCGGAGAGGGACTAGCCGACGCCGCCGCCGGCCGGGACACCGTCATCCATGCCGTGGCCTCGACCCGGATGGCACGGGTCGTCGAGCTCGAGGGCACCACCAACGTGATCGCCGCCGCCGCCGAAGTGTCGGCCCATCTCATCTATGTCTCCATCGTGGGCGTCGACGCCATGAGCTTCGGCTACTACCGGGCCAAGCGCGACGCCGAACGACTGGTGGAAGCGGGGCCCGCCCGTTGGACGATCCAGCGGGCCACCCAATTCCACGACCTGCTCGACCGCTTCCTCGGTTGGCGGGTCTTCCCCGCCACCAAGCACATGGCCTTTCAACCGGTCGACGTCGGTGAAGTCAGCGAGCAGCTGGTTGATCTGGTCGAGGCCGGACCGGGGGGCCGGGCCGAGGACTTCGGAGGCCCGGCCGTCGTGCCGTTGCGCGAGCTCGCCGCCGCCCGACGCCAGATCGTCGGTTCCGCCGCCCTGCTTCTTCCGGTGCCGGCC
The DNA here is from genome assembly GCA_003151475.1 of Acidimicrobiaceae bacterium. Lineage (GTDB taxonomy): Bacteria > Actinomycetota > Acidimicrobiia > Acidimicrobiales > UBA8190 > Palsa-661. The sequence goes on from PLXQ01000030.1 coordinate 58,172, forward strand.
GTGGGCATGTTGGCCGGCTTCGATCAGGGCCACCATCTCACTCCCGACCACGCCCGGGGTGAGCTCACCTGGGAGCGCTGGCTCCGGGCCCGCGCCGCGTCGACACCGGCCTGACCGCCGGCTCGGGCGCTCAGGCGAGGGCGGCGATCAGGGCCTTCATCCACGGCCCGAGATCGGCCGGTGTCCGGGCCGAGATCAGGTTGCCGTCGACCACCGCCGCCTCGTCGACCCAGTCGACACCGGCGTTCTCCATGTCGTCGCGGATGGCCCCCACACTGGTTGCTCGCCGGCCCTTCAGGATCTTGGCCGAGATGGGCACCCACCCGGCGTGACAGATGAAGGCGATGGGCTTGCCGGCGCTGTCGAAGGCGCGCACCAGATCGAGCACCGTCTCCGAGCGCCGGAGCTTGTCGGGAGCGAAGCCGCCGGGGATGACGAGGGCGTCGAAGTCGCTCTCCTTCATCGTGTCGACGGTGGTGTCGACGGGCAGTGGTCCGTAGCCCTTCTTCCCGTGCACCGGCTGCTCGTCGAGACCGGCCACCGTCACCGTCACCCCTTCTTCTTGCAGACGGGCCACGGGGTAGAGCAGCTCCATGTCTTCGAAGAGATCGGCGGCCAGCACGAGGACACGACGGGAGCTGAGATCGGTGAGAGAGGCCATGGCGCGACCTTACCGGTGGCCCGCTCCTCGCTCCTCCGGCCCGCTCCTCGACCGCCGGCCCGCTCCTCGCTCCGCCGGCCCGCTGCTCGACCCGCTGTTCAGGAGCGGGCGAGCCGCTCCAGGGTGGCGTTGGCCTCGGTGATGATGCTTCGGATGATCTCGGCCACCGAGGGGAGCTCGTCGATGACACCCACCACCTGGCCGGTGGGGAGGATGCCGTGCTCGGGTTGTCCGTCGACGAGGGCGGCCTTCGTCATCATGGGCGCATTGGCCGCCATGAGGACCTGGGCCCACGAGAGTTCGTTGCCCTCTTTCATGGCCAGACCTTCGCGGGCGAGCGCCCGCATGGAGCTGTGCGTCTCACGGCGGAAGGCGAGCGCGTTGCGCAGCGCCCGGGGCAGAGCCCCGAGGCGACCGGCTCCCTCGAGATGGTCGACCAGTCCGGTACGGATGACGCGCTGCGGTGCGCCGTCCACCCGCGTCGTCACCACCGTTCCGGTGACGGGCGTGCCCAGGTAGATCTGCTTGACGCTGTCGGGCACGGTGCTCTCGCGGCTGAGTAAGAAGCGGGTACCCATGGCGATACCCGAGGCCCCGTAGGCGAGGGCGGCGACGAGGCCACGACCCGACGAGAAACCGCCGGCGCCGATGACACAGACCTTGTCCCCCACGGCGTCGACCACCGACGGGAGCAGCAGCGTGGTGGGGACCGGGCCGGTATGGCCCCCGCCCTCGGCACCCTGGGCGATGACGCCGTGGACACCCCATTCGGCCACCTTCTCGGCGTGACGACGGGCCCCGACGGTGGGGATCACGATGATCCCCGCTCCCGCCAGTCGTTTCACGAGGTCGGGCCGCGGCGCCTGGGCGAAGCTGGCCACCGTCACGCCCGACGCCACCAGCAAGTCGACCCGCTGCTCGACATCGGGGGCGTCGGTCCGCAGGTTCACGCCGAAGGGATTGGCAGTCCGGCTGCGGACCTCGGCCACGGCGGCCGCCAACTCGTCGAGCGTCATGGTGGCCGACGCCAGAATGCCGAGCCCGCCGGCGTTGGCCGTGGCCGCCACCAATCGGGGGCCCGCCACCCATCCCATTCCCGTCTGGACGATCGGGTAGCGCACCCCGACCAGCTCGCACAGCTTGGTACGCAGGGCGGCATGGGGATCGGGAAGTGCGTCGGCGCCGCCCGTCACGTCGGTCACCCGCCCGCCGCGTCCGTCACTCGCCGCAAGAGTCGGTCACTCGGCCGCCACGCCGGTCACTGCGCCACCGCTGTCACGCCGGCAGTTCCTTGTCCCGCAGACGTCGGGGGTCGAGGACCTCACGGATCAACTCGAGTTCTTCGGGATCGGGCAAGCGGGTGTCGGCGACGTCGGGGGGGATGACGAGCTCGAATCCGGTGGCCGCGACCACGTCGGCGACCGTCACGCCGGGATGGTGCGAGCGCAGACGCATGGCGTGGTCCGGGGTGGCGAAGTCGAAGACGCCCAGATTGGAGATGACGACGCGGATCTCGTGGAAGCGGGTGGCGGCGGGCCCCGCTGCGGCGGCCCGGTCGTAGCCGACGCCGCCCACCATGTCGACGTGCTCGACGAAGCTGCGCGGCGAATGGGAGGGGACCCAGTAACTGGTGGTGTGGTTGATGGTGTTGCCCGGCGCACCACGGACGCCGATCAGCTGCGTCTTCGGTCGGGCCCAGTCGCCGATGCAACTGATGTTCTGGTTGCCGAAGCGGTCGACCTGGGTGGCCATCATCATCACGTGACGGCGGCCCGACCAGACCACGTCGAAGACCCGGCGGTAGGGCAGCCAGGCCTCGAGGACGAAGTCGGAACGGGCCGAGGAGACCGACGGGGTGTTGGCCATGAGCGCCGCCTCGCCGTCGGTGAGGACGAGGTCGGGGGCGAAGGTGAGTCGGGCCAGACGGGCTCCGATGGCGGGGATGGTCCCGAAGGGGCTGGCGACGATCTCGCCGTCGCCGCGCCAGGCCTCGGCGCAGGCCACGGCCACCACCTCGGCCCGGGTGACATCCACCGCCGGCTCGGTCACCGTGTCACCTCGGGGAAGACCGCCGTCACTGTGCCGCCTTCGCTCGGGCCGCCTGCTCCGTGGTCTCGCGGACCGCCGCCTGGTAGCCCGGCTCGTCGACCTCGAGGTAGCGCGCCGAGAAGACCTTCCAGGCATCGGCGTCGGCGCCCGAGCCGGCGTACTGCTTCTGGAAAGCCTCGTCGCGGTCGTAGTCGGGCGGACAGGAGGTGAAGTGCGCGCCAAGGCGAACCTCGGCCACGGCGTCGGTGAGAAGACGGTTGATGGTGACGGTCTGGATCGGACCTTCATCGAGGAGCGCTCCGGGGGCGACGATCTTCTCGGCCGTGACGAAGCGCCGGGTGGCCGCTCCCAGGAAGAGCTCGTCGAAGAAGGGATCGGGTCCGAGGATCTGACCGTTGCCGTGGGTGTCGGCCCGGTTGAGATGGACGAAGGCGGCATCGAGGACGAGGGCGGGCATGGCCACGAGCTCTTCGCCGTCGGCGTAGGGGGAGGTGACGGTGCGGAGTTCGGGGTTCACAGCCATGACGTCGGAGCCGAGACCGGCGCGGGTGGGGAGGAAGGGGACGCGCTGGGAGGCGGCCAGAAGGCCCAGGTAGAACATGCCTTCGTCGACCTCCATGGCCCCGATGGTGCCCTGTTGGCGCGCGGCACGGAAGTGGGGGTCGAGGGCGATGGAGTCGAGGGTGACGAAGCCGTAGACGACTTTCTTCACGAGGCCGGCGGCGCAGAGGAGGCCGACGTCGGGGCCACCGTAAGAGACGACGGTGAGATCGCCGATGCCGGCGCGGAGAATGGCCCGGACGACAGCCATGGGCTTGCGTCGCGACCCCCAGCCGCCGAAGCCGACGGTCATGCCCGGTCGGAGCTCGGCCACGATCTCGTCGAGGCTGGCGCGCTTATCGACCATGGTTCACTTCGAGACGTTCGGGTCGCGCTTCTCGACGAAGGCGGCGCGCTGTTCGTCGGCCACGCCCGAGACATGGAGCTCGTAGGTGAAGCCCTGCTCGAAGCGGTAGGAGCGCTTCACGTCGACGGGATCGATGCCGTTGAGCGATTCCTTGGCCCGGCGGATGATGGTGGGGCTCTTGGCGGCGATGACGGCGGCGACTTCGTAGGCGGCGTCGACCAGCGCGTCACGGGGAACGACGCGGAGAACCGAGCCGTAGTGGTGGAGCTCGGCCGCCGTGGCCGTGGTGGCGGTGTAGACCATCTGGCGCATCTTGTGTTGGGGAACGAGGCGGGCCAGATGGGTCGCCGCGCCGAGTGCGCCGCGGTCGACCTCGGGCAGACCGAAGGTGGCGTCGTCGGAGGCGACCACGATGTCGGCGTTGCCGCAGAGACCGATGCCGCCGCCCAGGCAGAAACCGTGGACGGCGGCGACGACGGGGACCTCGCAGTCGTAGACGGCGGCGAAGGCCGCCGCGCAGCCGCGGTTGACACCGACCAGGGCGGCGTCGCCGACGGCCTGGATCTCCTTGATGTCGACGCCGGCGCAGAAGCCGCGACCCTCGGCCCGGAGAATGACGACCCGGGTATCGGGATTGCGGCCGGCGGCCAGGACGGCGTCGGCCAGGGCGAACCAGCCGGCGACGTCGAGAGCATTGACCGGAGGGGCGTCGATCACCACCTCGGCCGTGCCGGGCAGGCGTTCATGGGTCTCGATGGTCATGGATGGCTCAAGATCCTCATCTGATGAAGCGTCAGGAAACGTGGCGAGGATAGGCCAGGCGGGCGAGCTTCGGTAGTTTGTCGTCCTGGTCCAGAAGCTGGCCCGGACGCCGGCCCACGAGCCGGCCAGGAGGCACCGGTGAACTCCGAGAAAGCAGCGAACCCGCTCGACTTCAGCGGCAAGGTGGTGGTGGTGACCGGCGGAGCGCGCGGGGTGGGCCGCGGGATCAGCGAGAGCTTCCTGGCCGCCGGCGCCGAGGTGGTGATCTGCGGACGCAGCGAACCGGCGGCTGCCGATCTGCCGGCCCACGGGGGCAGGAGGGCGGTGTTCGTGCAGGCCGATGTGCGCGACGCCGAACAGGCCGGCGCGGTGATCGAGCAGACGAGCGGACGGTTCGGTCGGCTCGACGTACTCGTGAACAATGCCGGCGGATCGCCGGCGGTACCGGCGGCCGAGGCATCGGCCCGGTTCATCTCCCAGGTGATCGCGCTGAACCTGGTGGCGCCCTTCTACTGCGCCCAGGCGGCCAACCGGGTCATGCAGGAGCAGAGCGAGGGAGGCTCGATCGTGAACATCGGCAGCGTCTCGGGGCTCCGGCCCTCGCCCGGGACCGCCGCCTACGGCGCCGCCAAAGCGGGACTGATCAACCTGACGCGGAGCCTGGCCGTGGAGTGGGCGCCCAAGGTGCGGGTGAACTGCGTGGTGGCCGGGATGGTGGCCACCGAAGCGGCCGACGACCACTACGGGGGAGCCGTCGGGCTGGCGGCGGTTGCGGCCACCGTGCCTCTGGGCCGGCTGGGCACGCCCGACGACGTGGCCGGGGTCTGCCTCTTTCTGGCCTCCCCCCTGGCCGGCTATCTGTCGGGGGCCGAGGTCGTGGTCCACGGGGGCGGCGAGTGGCCCGCCTTCCTGACCGCGGTGGAGTCCGGGGCCGGTGACCGCTCGGAACCTCGCCCCGGCGGGTGACAGCCGGTGAGGGTCGAAAGCCGGTGAAGAACAGTCAAAAGGGTGACAAGGTGCAGACGGGCACTCCGACGTGCTCTGATAGCGGCTCGTGAAACTCGCCGTTCCCACAGAGACCCGTGCCGGTGAACGGCGGGTGGCCATGATTCCCGACGTCGCCGGGAGGCTGACGGGCGCCGGCGTGGACGTGGCCGTGCAGGCCGGAGCGGGGTCCGAAGCCCACTTCAGCGATGCCGCCTACGCCGAGAAGGGCGCCAGCGTGGTGGCCGGCGTGGCCGAGCTGATGGCGGGGGCGGCCGCCGTGGCCAAGGTGCAGGCCCCCACCCCCGACGAGGTGGCCGGCGCCCCCGAGGGGGTCACCGTGGTGAGTTTCTTCCAGCCCGGGGCCCAGCTCGACACGGTGAAGGCACTGGTGGAAAGGCGGGCCACGGCCTTCAGCCTCGACCTGCTGCCGCGGATCAGCCGGGCCCAGTCCATGGACGCGCTGTCCTCCCAGTCGACGGTGTCGGGGTACCTGGGGGCACTGGCCGGCGCCGAAAGGCTGCCCAAGTTCTTCCCCATGTTCATGACGGCGGCGGGGACGGTGCCGCCCGCCAAGGTGCTCGTGCTGGGCGCGGGGGTGGCGGGGCTGCAGGCGATCGCCACCGCCCGGCGGCTCGGCGCCCAGGTCCGGGCCTACGACGTGCGCGCCGCGGCCAAGGAAGAGGTGCAGTCACTCGGAGCCGCCTTCGTGGAACTGGGACTCGAGTCCCAAGAAGGCTCGGGGGGCTACGCCCGCGAGCAGTCCGAGGACTTCTTAGCCAAGCAGCGGGAGCTGATCGGCAACGAGGTAGCCGCCTCCGACGTGGTGATCACCACGGCGGCCATCCCCGGGCGCCAGGCGCCCATCCTCGTGACCACCGCCATGGTGGAACGGATGGCCGAGGGGTCGGTCATCGTCGACCTGGCCGCCGACTCGGGCGGGAACTGCGAGGTGTCCGAAGCGGGGAAGGACATCATCCACCACGGGGTGACGGTGGCCGGTCTCTCCAATCCCCCGTCGGCCATGCCCACCCATGCGAGCTTCCTCTACTCGAGGAACGTCTTCAACTTCCTGACCCTGATCCTGACCGATGGCGAGCTGACGCCGGACTTCGACGACGAGATCGTCGCTGGTTGCTGCGTGGTCCGGGCCGGGGAGATCGTCCATGCACCGACGCGTGATCTCGTCGAAGGCAAGGTGAACCCGTAATGGTGGACTACGCCCATCACGTCACCGCAGTGGCCGGCGGACCAGGGTTGATGAGCTTCATCACCATCTTCGTGCTGGCCGCCTTCGTCGGCTACGAAGTGGTCTCCAAGGTCCCGAGCATCCTGCACACCCCGTTGATGTCGGGCTCGAACGCCATCCACGGGATCATCCTGGTGGGCACCATGCTGGTGCTAGGCCAGGCCCACGGCGCCGCCCAGCTGACCCTCGGTTTCTTAGCTGTCGTGCTCGCCACCTTGAACGTGGTGGGCGGGTTCGTGGTGACCGACCGGATGCTCCACATGTTCAAGCCCCGGAGCGAGACGAAGCCGGCCAAGGAAGAGCCGCCGGCCGCCGGCGACGGTCCGGCTTCATGAACGGTCCCGGCTTCATGAACGGTCCCGGCTTCATGAACGGTCCCGGCCTGATGAACAATCCTGGCCTGATGAACGGTGCGGGGTCATGAGCAGAGCCACCGCCACCGATCTCGTCTATCTGATCGCCATCGTCGGTTTCATCTTGGCCTTGATCGGGTTGAGCTCACCGAAGCACGCCCGGCTCGGGAACCTGGCCGGGGCAGCCGGAATGCTGCTCGCCGTGGCGTGGACGTTCTCGCTTCCCGCCGTCTACGGGCAGACGAAGAACCTGATCCTGATCATCGTGGCCGTCGTCATCGGCACCGTCATCGGGGTGCCGGCGGCGCGGATGGTGAAGATGACGGCCATGCCCCAGATGGTGGCCATCTTCAACGGGGTGGGCGGAGGAGCTGCCGCTCTGGTGTCGGTGACCGAGTTCATCTCGCTCCCCGGCAAACAGATCGCCATCTACAAGATCTGCGAGATCCTTTTCGGCGTCCTCGTCGGAGCCGTCTCCTTCGCCGGCAGTGCCGTGGCCTTCGCCAAGCTGCAGGAGCTGATGACCGGGCGGCCCATCACCTATCCGGGCCAGCAACCGATCAACGCCGGTGTGGGTCTGGCCATCGTGGCCGTGCTGCTGGCCACCATCTTGACGGCGAACACGGCGCTGCTGGTCGTCGTGCTCGTGCTGTCGCTCGCTCTGGGTGTGATCTTCGTGCTGCCCATCGGCGGCGCCGACGTCCCCGTACTGATCTCTCTGCTCAACTCGTTCACCGGTCTGGCCGTGGCCGCCTCGGGCTTCACGTTGAACAGCAATCTGCTGATCGTGGCCGGCACCTTGGTGGGGGCGTCGGGCATCTTGCTCACCCGGATGATGAGCCACGCCATGGGCCGCTCCATCGGGAACATCCTCTTCAGCGCCTTCGGCTCTGTGATCACCGCCACCGGCGCCGATGGAGGACCAGACGGGCGGTCGGTGCGGACGGGGACGGCCGAGGACATCGGCGTCCTGCTGGCCTACGCCCGCAAGGTGGCCATCGTGCCCGGCTACGGGTTGGCCGTGGCCCAGGCCCAGCACGTGGCCCGGGAACTGGCCGACCTCCTGACCGCGCGCGGCGTCGAGGTCTACTACGCCATCCACCCCGTGGCGGGACGGATGCCCGGACACATGAACGTGCTGCTGGCCGAGGCCAACGTCCCCTATGAGCAGCTCGTCGAGATGGACGACGCCAACCCCGAGATGGCCACCACCGATGTGGCGCTCGTGGTCGGGGCCAACGACACGGTGAACCCGGCGGCCAAGAACACGCCGGGGAGCCCCATCTACGGCATGCCCATCATCAACGTCGATCAGGCCACCAATATCGTGTTTCTGAAGCGGTCCATGCGTCCCGGATTCGCCGGCATCGACAACGAGCTGCTCTACGACCCGAAGACGACCATGCTCTTCGGCGATGCCAAGGACACCCTGACGGCACTGGTCGCCGCCGTCCGCTCGGTCTGACCGAATACCCCGGCATTATCTACCCCGGCAATATCTACAGCCGGCCCCATCCAGCTGGGTCCGGCACTATCCAAATACTCAGGCGCTGCTCAGGCCCTGACGGTGACGGACTGGGGCTTGGTGACAGCGGAGGGACCGCCGTCGACGAGGTGGGCGAAGACGAGGTAGCCCTGGCTCGTCTGGCGGGCCGAGGCCACGATGACGTCCACCCGGTCCCGGCCCACCAGGTGGCTGGCGTCGTTGACCACGACCATATCTCCCTCGGGAAGGTAACCGACGGCCTGGCGGGGCTGACGTCCGGCCTTCACCAGATCGATGGTGAGCTTCTCTCCGGGGGGATGGTCGGGAGCGAGCTCCGACATGAGACGACGGAGATCGATGGCGGCGATGCCCTCGGCCTCGGCGCGCTCGGCCAGATCGGCGGAGCAGGTGGCCAGGCGGACATGGAGCCGGTGGGCCACGGCCAGAGCGCGCTCGCCGGGATCGTCGAGGTCGGGGACTTCGTCGTCGGTCATGCGGACATCGACACCGCCGGCGCGCAGCGAGTCGATCGATTCGAGGCCGCGTCGGGCCCGGCGCGAGGACACCGGATCGGGGCTCTCGGCCAGGGCACGGACCTCGTCCACCACGAAGCGGGGAACGACGACGCCGCCGGCCAGGAGACCGGAGCGGCCGAGGACGAAGAGATGGCGGTCGAGGACGGCCGAGGTGTCGATGAGGAGCGCATTGTGCGGCGGCGGATCGTCGGGACGCTCGACGAGATGGGAGAAGCCCGCCGCCCTGATGATCTCGCGGCCCTTGGTGACACCGAGCCGGGTGCCCGCCGCGCAGAGAACCCAGGCCAGGGCGGCCACGGCCGGGTAGTCGGCGCTCGAATGGACGAGGGCGACGAGGGGAAGGCCCGCCACCAGGCCGGCCAGGAGACCGGTGGTGCCCACCACCGATCCGGCGAAGACCTCGCTGGCGGGCATGGACCTGAGCTCGTCGACGGCCCCGGCCACACCCCGGTCGAGGAAGCGGCCGACGATCCCACCGGCCAGGTAGGTGGCGAGGGCGCCCAGGGTGATGCCGATCAGCGGCGCCGTGGTGTTGCGGCCCATGTGGTCACCGATGGCCAGGCCGCCGATGACGCCGGCGATGACGAGGAAGAGGCGGAAGACCTCGACGAACAGGACGTCGCCCACCCGCCGGGGCGGCACGTCGCGACCCATGAGGCTGTCGATGCTCACCAGGCGGTGCCTCTTGAAGAGCCCGGGCGGCCGGTCGGCGGGGGTGTCGGTGGGGATGCCGGGAGCGCCGTTGGAGCTGATTTCGGGAGGAACTGAGCCGACGTCGGCCGATGCGCGCTCGGGGGTCACCCGGAATTCATCGACCTTCTCGGGCAGACACTGAAGGTCCGACGTCGAAATGCCGACACCTTTCTGGCAATTCTCGGGCAGGCCCTTGTCAACACCTGCCCCAACCACAACACTTGGTGACCTTCGAGAGCCGGACCCCCCCACACTCCCTCTCCGCCCTCCCGGCGGCTCTCGCACGGTCACCCGAAAGGCCCTGGTAGGGACCCTGATGGCCGACGAGACACGAGCTGATCGAGAACGATGATCCGACGCAGGCGAACGACCACCGCACCCGTGGACCTACGCGGCCTGGAGCTCGTGGCGTCGACGGAGAACGGCGATGTCTTGGTCCCCGGCCTGACCCTCCGCGCGTCGCCGGACGTCGTGACCGTGACCGGGCCGTCGGAGCAGGTTTTGCGCTCATGGAGCTGGGCCGAGATCAGCGGGCTCGAAGCCGATAACTGGGAACGAGGATCGCAGGGCCATCCGCTGCAGGTCCTCGAGCTGTCGGCCGGAGGCCGGAGCCACCGCTTCCTGGTCGGCGCACCCGATCTCTCGGTGTTCTTGGAGAACACCGGCGGATGGTCTCTCAACCTGACTCCGGCCACGGCCGCCCCGGCTGCGGCGGCCGCTCGCCCGGCCTCCTCAGGCTCTGCGCTGTCCCGACTGGCCGCTTCGCTGTCGCGGTGGGCGTCGCCCATCGCCGCCGCCGGCGTGGTGCGACGTGGACGGCCGCGCCACGCGCGGTTGCTCCGGGTGCGACCGGTCGGTGCCTGCATCGGTGCCGTGGCTCTGATCGGCGGCGGCGCCACATTGGGCGCCATCGGCAGCGGTGGCGCCCAGGCCGCCAACCCCGGAGGAGGAGGCGGCGGGGTTTCGATTATGTCGCGGATGGCCCGGGAGTTCAGTGGGCGGACGACGGCGTCGGAGCTCCCGCCCGCTACCTCTGTTCCCGCTCCCGCCCCGCCGTCATTGGCCGGATCTCCGGCCCTGCAGTCGCACGAGCTTTTCGGTTTCGCGCCGTACTGGACGCTGCCGCAGGAGTCGGGCTTCAACGTGTCGGACCTGACCACGATCGCCTACTTCAGTGTCGACGTGAACGGTGACGGAACGGTGCAGAACTCCGGGCCCGGGTGGACGGGGTACGAGAGCCAGGCTTTGGCTGATCTGATCACCCGCGCCCACGCCGCGGGGTCCCGGGTGGTGCTGACGGCCACCTGTTTCGGTGCCAGCGCGCTCCATCAGGTCACCTCCGACCCCGCCGCCGGCCAGCGGCTGGCGGCGACGCTGGTGCAACTGGTGTCGGCCAAGAACTTGGACGGGGTGAACCTCGACTTCGAGGGCCAGGGCAACGCCGACCAGGCCGGTCTCACGTCTCTCGTCTCGGAGGTGTCGGGTGCGATGCGGGCCGCCGATCCGCACTGGCAGGTGACGATGGACACCTACGCGTCGTCGGCCGCCGATCCCGGCGGCTTCTACAACATCGCCGGTCTGGCTCCGAGCGTCGACGCCTTCTTCGTGATGGCGTACGACATGAACTCCGAGACGCCGTCGCCCACGGCGCCGCTGAGCGGTGCGGGCTTCACCGACCAGAAAGCGCTCCAGCAGTACACGGCGGTGGTCCCCTCCTCCAAGGTCATCCTCGGAGTGCCGTACTACGGCTACGACTGGCCCACCAACGGACCCGGTCTCGGGGCGACGGCGACGGGGGGCTACTCGCCGCTGAGTTACTCCCAGGTCACGAAAGCCAAGCATCCCGTCTACTGGGATCCGACCACGCAGACGGCGTGGACGTCGTACCAGGTGGGCACCCAGTGGCATCAGACATGGTTCGACGACCCGACGTCGCTGGCGCTCAAGGCGCAGCTGGCCAACACGTTCCACATCGCCGGTCTCGGGGTATGGGCACTCGGCATGGACGGCAATGATCCGGCCATGCTGGGCGCGCTGCTCGGCAACGCACCCGTGGTGAAGGACTTCCAACCCGGACCCGGTCCCACCACCGCATCGACGACATCGAGCACGACCACGACGACCGCTGCGGGCGGCTCCGGTTACAGCTACTCGGGCGTATGGAACGGACTGTCGGTCGCTCTCGCCCCCGTGGTGCTCGGCTCCCTTCCCGCGCACGGCGCCAGCCAGCCCGTGGGTCCCCTGACCGGCTTCTCGACCAACGACCCGGCGGCCGGCTGTCTGATGTCGGGACAGCCCCTGAGCGTGAGCGAACTGCTGGCCGATCCGAACGTCTTCGTCGTGGTGGCCCAGGCCCCGCCGGACTGCGTGAGCGCGGCGTGGACCTTCCTGCCCGCCAACGGCGTGGGCGGAAGCGGTTCCGGTGGGGGCGGGTCCGGTGGCGGCGGTGGATCTCCGGGCACCACGAGCACGACCACCAGCACGACGACGACCTCGACGAGCACCACGACGACGAGCACCACCACAACCGTCGCCGGCGGCTGAAACTCGGAAATTTCATCGCTTCTCGTGTTGCATTAGGCACTTCCAGTGGTACTTTGCCCCCTGATGAGGACCTCGCTCTGAGAGCGTCGGGAAATCGCAGCGTGCGGGCCCTTCTGTTCCGGGCACCGATGGCCGATGATTCGATGGTGCCAAGACCCGTGTCCTTCCCGGGGCACGCCCCCCGGTTGACCCGCTTGCCCCGCATTCTGCGGTTCCTGACCTCCGGGGTCCGGCCGCTCGGGATCCTGCGATCGGGGCTCGCCGGCGTTGTTCTGAGCGTGAGCGGCGTCGTGGCCGTCACCGCCGGGGCCGGACCGGGGGTGTCCAGTGCCTCCGCTGCCGTGGTGCCCCACGCCTACGCCGGTTCCGGGGTGATGGGCTTCGGCGACGCCCCGCCCGAGGGGACGCCCAGCGGGACACTCGACTCGGTGATGGTGGCGATGGCGTCGACGCCCGACGGGAAGGGGTACTGGCTGGTGGCGGCCGACGG
>PLXQ01000076.1 GCA_003151475.1 Acidimicrobiaceae bacterium
GTGGCCGGCGTCCCCGGCCCCCCGGGTGTCGTCATCCCGTCTCCGCCACGGGGGCGGCCACGGCGGGGGACTGCTCGTGGACGTAGCGGACCAACCGCTCGAGGATGGCCGGGTCGGTCTCGGGCAGTACCCCGTGGCCGAGGTTGAAGATGTGTCCGACACCACCACCTCGGGCCAAGACGTCACGGGCCTCTGCCTCCACCGAGTCCCACGACCCCAGACAGGTGGTCGGATTCAGGTTGCCCTGCACGCCACGGCCGGGCCCGATCCGCCGCCGGGCCTCGTCGAGCGGCACCCTCCAGTCGACCCCGACGACATCGGCTCCGGCCGCGGCCATCAGCGGCAGCAGGTGACCGGTCCCCACCCCGAAGTGGATCCGGGGGACCCCGAGGCCGGCCAGCCCCTCGAGCACCCGCCGGCTGGCCGGCAGCACGCTCGTCTCGTATTCCTCCACCGACAGCGCGCCCGCCCAGCTATCGAAGAGCTGGACGGCCGAGACACCGGCGGCGACCTGGGATTTCAGCGAGGCCAGGGCCAGCTCGGCCAGGGTCTCGAGCAACCGGGCCCAGAGCCCGGGCTCGTCGGCCATCAGGGCCCGGGTGTGGCGGTAGTCCCGGGAGGGACCGCCTTCGATCAGGTAGCTGGCCACCGTGAAGGGGGCGCCGGCGAAGCCGATCAGGGGCACCCCGAGCGGCTCCAGCTCCCGGGCGAGGATCCGGATCGTCTCGAGCACGTAGCCGGTGTCGGCCTCGGGATCGAGCGGCCGCAGCCGGCCCAGATCGGAGGCGGCCCGGAAGGGCCGGGAGACCACGGGCCCCCGTCCCGGCTCCACGTCGACCCCGAAGCCCACGGCGGCCACCGGCACCACGATGTCGGAGAACAAGATGGCGGCGTCGACGCCGTAGCGGCGGACGGGCTGCAGGGTCAGCTCCGCCGCCAGCTCGGGTTGGCGGATGGCGTCGAGGATGCTCCCCGGTCCGCGAGCGGCGCGGTATTCGGGCAGAGAGCGCCCGGCCTGCCGCATGAACCAGACCGGCACCCGGTCCGTCGGTTCGCACCGGCAGGCGCGCAGGAACGCCGAGTCGGCGACTGACATCGCGCCGACGCTACCCCGGGGGAGTGCCCAGGCACCTAACGGTATGATCGAGGGTTCACTGCGCGCAGCAGGGAGAGGAAGCGGCTGTGGGCGCACACCCCGAGCTCGATGCGGAACAGGCTCATATCGACCGGGCCTACGAGCGGCTGGACCAGCTTCGGTCCGACGCCGAGGGCCTCTTGCAGTCCGTCCTCGATCAGGGCCGTGGCGGGACCCACCAATTCCGCGAAGAGCGCGACGTCATCGTCCGCACCAGCCTGGCCCGCCTCGACCAGCTCGACATCGGCGAGCAGGCGCTCTGCTTCGGCCGTATCGACCGCTGCAGCGAGGACGACACCGTCGAGAGCTTCCACATCGGCCGCCTCGGCATCTCGGGCGACGACGTCGAGCCCCTGGTCGTCGACTGGCGGGCCCCGGTGGCCGAGCCCTTCTACCGGGCCACCGGTCGCGAGCCCATGAACCTGGTCCTACGCCGTCACCTGGCCGCCCACGGACGGCGGATCGTCGGCATCGAGGACGAGCGCTTCGGAACGAAGCCCCTCTCCGACGGCGCCGCCGCATCGGCCGACGGCGCTACATCCACCGATGACCTTGACGACTCGGCCGAGGAAGCGGCCCTCGAGCTCGGCGGTCCGGGGGCGCTGCTGGCCGCCTTGGAGGGAGCCCGCACCGGCTACATGCGCGACATCATCTCCACCATCCAGCGGGAGCAGGACGAGATCATCCGGGCCCCGCTACCCGGTGTCCTCGTCGTCCAGGGCGGCCCGGGGACGGGCAAGACGGCGGTCGCACTGCACCGGGCGGCCTATCTCCTCTATACCCACCGCTTCCCCCTCGAGCGCCAGGGCGTCCTCGTCATCGGCCCCAATCCGCTCTTCCTCCGCTACATCGAGCACGTCCTGCCTTCGCTCGGTGAGAGCGGGGTCACCTTGTCGACGATCACCGGCATCGTCCACGGCGTCCAGCAACGCGCCGCCGAGGCTCCGGCCGTGGCCCGCCTGAAGGGTGAGGCCCGGATGGCCGACCTCGTCACCCACGCCGTCCGTACCCGCCAGCGACCGCTGCGCCAGAGCGTCGACGTCCCTTACGGGGCCACCGTCCTGCATCTCACCTCTGACGTCTCGGCGTCGGTCATCGCCGCCGCCCGGCGCCGGCCCGGCACCCATAACGCCCGCCGCCGTTTCGTCGAGCAGCTGGTCATCCGCCGCCTGGCCGACGACTACCAGCGCGCCATGCGCATCCACCGCGGATCGGATCTGCCCCCCGAGCCCTGGCTGCCCCCGGCCGGGGCCACCTCTCCGGACGCACCGCCGAACGGCTCACCCACGACGAGCCCGACAGAGCCGGCCGCCCCGCCCACCCTCTTCGATCCCGCCGCCAGTCACAACGGCCACGCGGAGAACGCCCCCACCGAGAACGGCGCCCACGCGGAGAACAGCGCTCCCGCAGAGAACGATGCACCCGTTGGTGCGGGGCCGGCCAGTAACGGCCACGGCTCGTTCGACGGCTACGGCATAGCGACGGACATCGACGAGGACGACGGTTCTCCCGAGGAGCCCGTCTTCGATCTGGCCGAGTTCTCCCGCCAGATCCGTCAGCTCCCGCAGCTCAACGAGGCGCTCGACCGGATGTGGCCCCGGCTGAGTGCCGAGGAGCTCTTGCACGACCTCTTCGGATCCCCGCCGCTTCTGGCCCTGGCCACCCGGGGTGTCCTCAGTCCTGCCGAGCAGGCCACCTTGGTCCGCGACCGGAGCACGGCCCTGTCCGAGATCCCCTGGACGGCGGCGGACCTGGCCCTGATCGACGATGCCCGGGTTCTGTTGGGCCAGCGTCGGGGGCGCGCCGGGGCGGGATCGGAGCCCGACGACGGACCGCGCACCTACGGCCAGATCGTGGTCGACGAGGCTCAGGACCTCTCTCCCATGCAGTTGCGGATGGTCTCGCGGCGATCGCTCTCGGGTTCGGTCACCGTCGTCGGCGACATCGGTCAGGCCACCGGCCCCTGGGCCCCTTCCAGCTGGGACGAGGTCACGGCGCATCTCCCCGGGGAGCGGCCGCCCCGGCTCGTCGAGCTCACCGTCAGCTACCGGACCCCGGCCGAGGTGGTCGAGGTGGCGGCCCGGGTGCTGGCCGAAGCGGCCCCGGCCCTCTCCCCGCCCCGGCCCGTCCGCCGCTCGGGCCATGCGCCGGTGTTTGTCGACGCCCCCGGCGATCTGGCCGCCGCCGTCGTCGGGGCCGCCGCCGACCTCGTGGCCGAGGTCTCTCCCGGCACCGCCGCCGTGCTCGCCCCTGCTTCGCTCGTGGGCGAGTTGGCCCTGGCTCTCGACGACGCCGGCTACCAAGCCATCGATCCCCGCCGCGACGGCCTCGGATCGCCGCTCAGTCTGCTGCCCGTCGATCTGGCCAACGGTCTCGAATTCGATGGTGTCATCGTGGTGGAGCCGGCGGCCATCGCCGACGAATCGCCCCAGGGGCTGCGGGCTCTGTACGTGGCGCTCACCCGGCCCACCCAGCGTCTCGTCGTCGTCCACGCGCGGCCGTTGCCCGCGTGTCTCCACGACTGACACCACTCACCGACCCAGCTCCGCCACGGTGTTGGCGCGGAGGGGTCGTCGTCCGCTAGGAAAGACGCCGTGACGCAGGCACTGTCGGTGGAACAGACCGCGCCAGGGCAGCGCCACGTCCCCGATCGACCCGCTCTGTTGGCCGTCGGTGTCATCATCTGGCTCGGCTCGGAGGTCATGTTCTTCAGCGGCCTCTTCGCCGCCTACTTCACCATCCGGGCCAACGCCGGCAACGCCCACCTGGTGTGGCCGCCGCTGGCCGGGGAGCACCTCGACTACGTCCAGGCCGGCATCTTCAGCGTCTTTCTCCTGGCGTCCAGTCCCACCTTCCAGCTCGGCGTCTGGGCCGAGGAGCGCGGCGACAGGAGCGTGGCGCGGAAGTGGATCGTCACCAGCTTCTTTCTCGGCGCCGCCTTCTTGGCCAACACCCTCTACGAGTGGCACGACTTCGCCTCGCACAACCACGGGCCTTCGCTCAACGCTTACTGGTCGCTGTTCTTCATCATGACCGGCATCCACGGTCTCCACGTGGCCCTCGGCCTCATAGCCATGCTCTTTCTTCTCGGCCGCATGAAAGGTGAGGCGGGCGACCCCGGGGAGACGAATGTCTATCAAGCGGTCGGCTACTACTGGCACTTCGTCGACATCGCCTGGATCGGCATCTTCAGTTGCCTGTTCCTACTGAAATCGGGCTGATGACCGGGGAGACGACCAAGGCCATGATGAAGAAGCGACGCCGGCTCTTTTTCCTGCCCGCGCTGGTTGTCATCGGCGTGGCCGTGGTGGGGCTGCTCAGTCCCGGCACCACTGCGGCGTCGACGTCCACGTCCATGGGCGCCATCAACGCGCTGCGCCCGCCGGACCCCATCACCTACATGAAGCTCCCGAAGTCCTACATCACCCCCGGTGAGAATCTCTTCGAGGCCAACTGCGCCAGCTGCCACGGCGTGGACGGAACCGGTGGCGTGGTCGGCGTGAACCTGGTCGGCCTGGGTCCGGCCACCGCCGACTTCTGGGTGTCCACCGGGCGCATGCCGCTCGGCAACATCGCCATGCAGCCGATTCAGAAAACGTCGCGCTTCACCCGCAAGCAGACCCTCGAGATCGCCGCCTTCGTCGGCTCGCTCGGCCCCGCCGCCAAGGGCTTTCCGAGCGGGATCCCCTCGATCAACCTCAAGCACGCCGACCTGACCGAGGGCAACGCCATGTTCGTCCTCAACTGCGCGGCGTGCCACACCATCACCGGTTCCGGTGATGCGCTGGCCGACGGCAACTCGGCGCCGACGCTGCACAAGGCCACCGTCACCCAGGCCGTCGAGGCCCTGCGCACCGGCCCGGCCAACATGCCCCATTTCGGACCCAGACAGCTGACCAACCAGCAGGCGGCCGACGTCGTGGCCTACGTCATGGGACCCATCCAACACCCGAACAACCGCGGTGGTCTCGGCCTCGGCGGTATCGGTCCCGTGGCCGAGGGCTTCATCGCCCTCTTCATCGGCGTCGGAGGCCTCATGTTGGTGGCCTTCTGGGTGGGGGACCGGTCATGAGCGACCACGGGCAGGGGACAACGACGCAGCCGCCGGGCTCGGGCGACGCCGGACACGAGGACGTGGCCCTTTCCATCGCCTCCTTCGACGACCCCCATCTGCAGCCCCTGGCCAAGAACCCCCGCCGGGCCGAGCTCATGGTGGCCGTTCTCCTTCTCATCGGTGTGGCCGGCTTCGCCTCCTACGGCGGCGTCTACTGGGTGGGCGGCCAGACTCAGCTCGAAGGCATCTTCCTGGGTGTCGGCCTGTTCGGCTTCGGCTTCGGCCTCTCGGCCTGGGGCAAGTACCTGCTCCCGCGCGGACCATTCGTGGAGGACCGCCACTCCTTCGCCTCCAGCGAGATCGAGATCGAGGCCATGACGGCCGCCGTGGTCGACCGGGGCACCATGGTCGTCCGGCGCCGGGGATTCCTGGGCGGCCTGCTGGCGGCGGGGTCGGGCATCATGGGCGTCGTCCTCGGCTTCCCGCTCCTGCGCTCACTCGGTCCCGTTCCCAAGAAGACCCTCGACCGCACCAACTGGGCGGTGGGGAGCTACCTGGTGGACATCACCGGTCGCCGCATCCACAAAGCCGACATCGAGGTGGGTGGGGCCATCACCGTCTTCCCCGAGCGCTTCGTCGACTCGGAGAACGCCCAGGCCGTCGACCAGACCATGCTCATCCGTCCCCAGGCCAACCCCTGGCCGGCGCCGCCGGGACGCGAGGGCTGGACCCCCGACGGATACGTGGCCTACTCGAAGGTCTGCACCCATGCCGGCTGCCCGGTGGGGCTCTACCAGGAGCAGCTCTACCAGTTGCTCTGTCCCTGTCACCAGTCGCTCTTCAACGTCCTCCAGGGGGGCAAGCAGGTCTTCGGGCCGGCACCGCGGCCGTTGCCGCAGTTGCCGCTGATGGTCGACAAACAGGGGTTCCTGCGCTCGCAGAGCGGCTACCTGGAGCCCATCGGCCCCGGCTTCTGGGAGCGCTCATGAGCACGACGGCTCCCCCCACCGCGAGCAACGGTTCGGCCAACGGCGGTTCGGCCGACGGCAAGGCGCTGGGCAAGAAGCAGCCGAAGCCCGTCGACGGCACCGTCCGCTGGCTGGACGACCGCCTCGGTATCGCCAAGGGCGGCCGCGTCTTTCTGGACAAGATCTTCCCCGACCACTGGTCGTTCCTGCTCGGCGAGATCGCCCTCTACTCCTTCATCATCCTGCTCGCCACCGGCGTCTTTCTGTCGTTGTACTTCGTACCGTCGGCATCGACGGTGATCTACCACGGCGCCTATGTGCCTCTGCGGGGGGCCAAGATGTCGGCCGCCTACGCCTCGTCGCTCAATCTCTCCTTCGAGGTGCGAAGCGGTCTCGTGATCCGTCAGATGCACCACTGGGCGGCCGACGTCTTCGTCGGGGCCATCGCCGTCCATATGGCCCGGATCTTCTTCACCGGTGCCTTCCGCCGGCCGCGTGAGCTCAACTGGTTCGTCGGCGTCACCTTGTTGACGTTGGCCATAATCGAGGGCTTCCTCGGTTACTCGCTGCCCGACGACCTCGTCTCGGGGACCGGCATCCGGATCGCCTACTCGATCATCTTGTCCATCCCCGTCGTCGGCAGTTACCTGGCCACCTTCGTCTTCGGCGGCAACTTCCCCGGCGACGGGACGATCATCCCCCGCTTCTTCATCCTCCACGTCCTCATCGTCCCCGTCATCATGGGTGGGTTGATCGCCGCCCACCTGGGCCTGCTCGTGCGCCAGAAGCACACCCAGTTCCCCGGCCACGGTCGCACCGAGAACAACGTGGTGGGTACCCCCATGTACCCGACCTTCATCTTGAAGACGACGGGTTTCCTCTTCATGGTGGCGGGCGTGCTCTGGGCCCTCGGCGGTCTGGCCCAGATCAACCCGATCTGGCAGTTCGGCCCCTACGAGGCCACCCGGATCAGCTACGCCGTGCAGCCCGACTGGTACATGGGGTGGCTCGACGGGGCGTTGCGGATCATGCCCAGCTGGGAATTCAGGGGCTTCGGCCACACCATCCCCTTCGTGGTGTTCCTGCCCGCCGTGCTCTTCCCCGGGCTCACCTTCAACCTCTTTTACCTCTGGCCCTTCATCGAATCGCGCGTCACGGGCAACCGGGCCCCGCACAACCTGCTCGAGCGTCCCCGGGACAGGCCCCTGCACACCGCCGTGGGGGCAGCCGGGCTGGCCTTCTACTTCATGCTCTTCTCCGCCAGCTCGACCGACGTCCTGGCCAACTTCTTCCAGATATCGCTCAACACGGTGCTGTGGTTCTTCCGCTTCGCCGTATTCATCATTCCCATCATCGTGGGCTTCGCCACCTGGCAGATCTGCCGGGAGATGGTCGGCGTGTCCGGGATCGGCAAGCGCAAGCGGGCCGTCATCGTCACCCGGTCCGCCACCGGCGAGTACGCCACCCATGAGACCGAGCCCCGTCCGGGTGACGTCCACGAGGAGCTGCCCCCCACCAAGGTGCCCGACTTCGTCGAGGCCGAACCCGAGCCGGTCGGTGCCGCCGGCGAGGGGCAGGGGGTCCGGCGCGTCCCGCGCGAGCTCTAGTCGCCATGGCGGCGGGTCGGGCCTCCGGTCCGTCTGCGGCAAAGGCCCGAGATGGGGGTCCGGTGACGGGCCCGACACTGGCCCGCAAGCTCGGGATCCGTCCCGGAGATGTCGTCGCCCTCGTGGGGGCACCGCCCCTGTGGTCGCCCGGAGAGCTGCCTGACGGGTCCCGGCTCCGTCGCACCCTGCGCGGTCAGGCCGACATTGTCATCTGCTTCTTACACCGGGCGGCAGAGCTCGAGAAGATCCTCACCCGGGTGGTGCCGGTCCTCGGGCCCGAGGACGCCCTGTGGCTGGCATGGCCCCGCAAGGCCGCCGGTCACGAGAGCGACCTGGGCGACAACGTCGTCCGTAGCGCGGCGCTCCGCACGGGCCTGGTCGACATCAAGGTGGCGGCCATCGGCGAGGACTGGTCGGGCCTGCGTTTCGTCTGGCGTCGTGAGCTGCGGGCCAAGGTCGGACGTCGGTGACAGGGGTTCGTGCCGGCGCTGTTGTAACGGCACTGTTGTAACGGCACTGTGATCAGTCGGGAAGGACGGCCCCGAGCTCGCTGATGCGGTCGACGACGGTCACGTCGCCGAGCTCCTCGGGCAGCGGTCGGCCGTCGGCGATCCAGATGGCCGACATCCCGGCCCCGAGGGCACCGAGGACGTCGCGCTCCCAGCTGTCGCCCACCATGATCGAAGCCGCCGCTGTCGCTCCCAGCTGCTCGAGTGTCGAGGCGAAGACAGCCGGGTCCGGCTTGCCGATCCCCATCTCCCCGGAGATGACAACGGCACCGAAGCAGTCGGCCAGCCCGGTGCCCTCGAACTTGAGGCGTTGGATGTCGGCGGGGCCGTTGGTCAGCAGTCCGAGCGGACGGGTACCGGCGAGGGACCGCACCAACGTGTCGGCCCCCTCGATCAGGCTGTGGCCGTGGCGCTGCGCCTCGATGTACCGAGCCGCCATGGCGGCGGCGAGCTCGGGGTCATCGATATCGAGCTCGGCCAGCACCTCGCGCCACACGGCGGGCCGGTAACCGGCGGCCCAGCGGCGCAGATCGTCGAGCACTGCGTGTCCGCCGTCGAAGGTGGCCCACAACCCTTCCCACGAGGCGATGCCGAGATCGACACAGAGATCGAAGCAAGGCCCGGTACGCCAGGCGGCGCGGGCGCAACGCAGCACCAATTCCTCGAACCGCTTCGGATCCTGATCGGGCAGCAGCCCGGCCACCTGACGCAGAGACGAGCGGGCCACCTCGACCTCGACGATCAGCGTGTCGTCGAGGTCGAAGATGACGGCGCCGTCGGTCACGTCCGCGACCGTAGTCCTGCCGTTGGGAAGATTTTGGCCTTCTACGCAGGATTCCCCTGCTCCGGGTGCCGTAGCGTGAGCTCAGATGAGGTTTTCGCGCAGACTGCGCCTGATCATCGTGCCGAGCGTGGTGCCTGTCGCCGCCGCCGCTCTCGTCATCGCTCTCACGCCCGGTGTCAGCCACGCCGAGGCACTACCGGGCGCGCCGGGCTGCACCGTTCTCCCGGCGGACAATGTCTGGCACGCCAACGTGTCCGCTCTGCCCGTCGATCCCAACTCCGCCACCTTCGTCGCCAGCATCGGGACCTCGTCACCGCTGCATCCCGACTTCCGCAGCGGGAAGTACCACGGCCAGCCGATCGGCATCCCTTACAACGTGGTGCCCTCGTCGCAACCCCTCGTCCCCGTGCAGTTCCACTACGCCTCGGAGAGCGACCCCGGTCCTTATCCGATCCCGAAGAACGCCACCATCGAAGGCGGCCCCCGTTCCAAAGGTGACCGCCACGTCCTCGTCGTGAACTCGGGAACCTGCACCGACTACGAGCTCTTCGCCGCCCACAAGAATCACGGCGGGAAGTCGTGGAAGGCGGGATCAGGTGCGGTCTTCCCGCTCGGATCAGATGCTCTGCGCAGCGCCGGATTCACGTCGGCCGACGCCGCCGGTCTGCCCATCCTTCCCGGGCTCGTGCGCCCCGACGAGGTCGCTGCCGGCGTCATCGACCACGCCATCCGGGTCACCGTGCCGGCGTCGGACGACACCTACATCTGGCCCGCCCGTCACGAAGCGGGCACGGCCAACCCGGCGCTTCCCCCCATGGGCCTGCGGCTGCGTCTGAAGGCCAGCGTCGACATCTCGCAGTTCCCGGCCACGGACCAAGTCATCCTCCAGGCCCTCAAGACATACGGGGTGATCGTGGCCGACAACGGATCACCGTGGTACATCAGCGGTGTGCCGAGCGCCTACTGGAACAACGACACGTTGCACGCGCTCACCCAGATCACGGGGTCGGATTTCGAGGTGGTGGACGAGTCGTGCCTGACGGTGAACGCCGATTCGGGCGCCTCCGATCCTGGCTCATGCAGCGCCTCGTCGTGAGCGCGACGGCGATGCGCAGCCCCGGTCCATCGGGAGCGAGGCAGCGCCTGCGCTCGTGAGCGAGCCCGCACGCCGCGTCGTGCGTCGGAGGGGGATTTTCCCGGCGATACTGGGCCGGTGAGCGGGGAGACAGAGGAGCCCAGACCCTCAGGACCAACGCTCCCCCGGGGGCTTCTCCCGCTCGTGTGCGCGGTGGTGCTGGTCGACACCGTTTTCTTCACCGCCCTCACGCCGTTGCTGCCCCACTACGTCCACGGCCTAGGGCTGTCCAAGGCGGAGGCCGGGATCCTGGTCGCCGCCTATCCGGTGGGCACCCTGATCGGTGCCCTACCGGGGGGGATGGTGGCCACCCGTCTCGGCGTCCGGCCCGCCGTTGTGCTTGGCCTGAGCGCCATGAGTGTCGCCACCCTCGTCTTCGGGTTCAGCTCCTCGACGGCCGTGCTCGACGGGGCCCGGTTCGTCCAGGGCGTGGCCGGTGCCGGCACCTGGGCCGGGGGTCTGGCCTGGCTGGCCGCCGCCGCCGCACCCGAGCGTCGGGGCCGGGTCCTCGGGGTGGCCTTCGCCGCCGCCCTCGGTGGTGCCCTCGTGGGTCCTGTGGTCGGGGCCGTGGCCAGCCGGGTGGGAACCGGTCCCGCCTTCGCCGCCGCCGGCATCGCCGGCGTGCTTCTGCTGCTCGCCAGCATGACGATGCCCAAGCCGGCGGCAGGAGAGCCACAGAGCCTGCGCCGGGCCTTGCCGGCGCTGCGGGACCCGGGGATCGCGGCCGGGATGTGGCTCACGGCGCTGGCCGGTATCGCCTTCGGGGTGATCGACGTCCTCGTCCCCCTGCGGCTCAATGCGCTCGGAGCCACCGCCTTCGTCATCAGCGCCGCCTTCCTCGGTGCCGCCGCGCTCGAAGCCACCTTCTCGCCCCTCATCGGCCGACTCTCGGACCGCCACGGCGCGCTCGCCCCCGTGCGGGTATCTCTTCTCGTGGCCGTGGCCGTCAACGCCGCCATACCGTTCGTGACCCCGTCGTGGTTGTTGGTCGCTGTCTTGGTGGTCGGGCTGCCGTCGTTCGGCGTCCTGTTCGTACCCGCATCGGCCATGATCAGCGAGGGTGCCGACAGGCGGATGCTCCACCAGGGCCTCGGCTTCGGGCTGGCCAATCTGGCCTGGGCCGCCGGCCAGGCGGTGGCGGCGGCGTCGAGTGGTGCGATCGCCCAGGCCACGGTGGACGCCTTTCCGTTTCTCTTACTGGCGGGCATCTTCGCCGTCACCGCCGCCGCCGTACGGCCCGCCGGTCGGCGGTTGCTGGCCCGGTTCGGGGTGTCGGGGACGACGTCGTGAAGAGCGTTGTCACTTCAGCAGGCTGGCCACCACGTTGATGGTCAGGCCCACGATCACGGCGCCGAAGAGGTAGGAGAGAAGGGCGTGGCGCAACGCCGTAGCCCTGATCTCCTTGGAGGTGAGATCGGTGTCGGAGACCTGGAAGGTCATGCCGATGGTGAAGGACATATAGGCGAAGTCGATGTAGTTCGGCTTGGCGTCTTCGTTGAAGTCGATCCCGCCGTTGACATTGCCGTAGTAGATCCGGGCGTAGCGCAGAGTGAAGATGGTGTGGACGGCGGCCCACGAAAGCGCCACGCTGGCCACACCGGTGGCGATGTAGAGAGCTTTGGCCCCACCGTGCGAGTGGCCCGCCTTGATGAGGACGAAGGCCACGCCACCCAGGCAGGCCACGGCGGCCGACACAATCGCCGTGTCTGCCGCCACCACGGCTGGATCCTCCCTGACCGCCACCGCGCGTGTCTCGACGGCGTCGCGTGCACCGATGGTCGCCCAGATCCACACCAGGAAGACCACGGCGGTGCAGTCCCAGCCGAGGAGGGAGGCGGCCTGCCAGGCGATGTGAAAAGCGAGCACGGGCCCGGCCACCAATCCGGCCATGAGGGCGATGGACGCCCGGACCGCCGCCGTGACACCGAGGTTTCGGGTCGTCACCACCGGGTCACCTGATGAGCCTCGATTCCCGTCTGCCGACCATGTGTTTCGCTCCGTTCATGATCTTCAGGCATGCTGACACACCGTGATCTCCCCGGAGCGGCCATCGGCATCGTCGGGGACGGCCCCCACGCGATGGTCAGCGCGCCGTGGCTGGATTCTGGCCTGCGTCGGGGCTGCGGGCGCGGTGATAGCCGTTGCCCTGAACGCCACCCACGCCCAATCGGCGGCATCGCAGGTGTGGTCACCGTTCGTCCTCGTGGCCGGGCTTCTCCTCGTCGGCCTCGTCGCCGACGAGGACGGGCTGTTCCTTTTCGCCGGTTACCGGCTGGCCCGGCTCGCCCCCAACGCCGTCGCCCTCTACGCCGGCGCCGCTCTTCTCGTGAGCGTGGTCACCGCCGCGTTGAACCTCGATACGTCGGTGGTGTTCCTCACGCCCGTCCTCGTGCACGCTGCACGCAGTCGGGGCCAGAACGAGGCACCCCTGCTCTACGGCTGCCTGCTTCTGTCCAATGCCGGCTCGCTGCTTCTGCCCGGATCGAACCTGACCAACCTGATCGTGGCCGGTCACCTGCACTTTTCCGGCGCCGCCTTCTTCTCCCGGATGGCACCGGCGTGGATCTGCGCCGTCGTGGTGACAGCCACCGTTGTCGGCCTGGTGGAGCGCCGGTCGCTGCGCACCGGCGCCGGGGACGGAACGACCCCCGCTCCGTTCACGGTGGGACTGGGCCTCGCCGCCGTGGTGGCCGTCACCGTCTTCGTTCTCGCTCTGCGCTCGCCGGCCATCCCGGTGGCGGCGGTCGGTGTGCTCGTCATCGGCATCAGGCTCGCCACCCGCCGGCAGCACGGCGACCAGGTGCTGCGCGTCCTCGGCCTTCCCGTGCTCGTCGGGTTGTTCGGCGTCGCCGTCGCCCTGGGGGCGCTCGGACGCTCCTGGTCCGGTCCGGCCACCGCCCTTTCGCATCTCGACGCCTGGGGAACCGCGGCGGTGGCGGCGGTGTCCACCGTGCTCGTGAACAACCTGCCCGCCGCGTCGCTGCTGGCCTCGCGCCTGCCCCCGCGGCCCTACGCCTTGCTGATCGGTCTCGACATCGGTCCCAATCTGTTTGTCACCGGTTCTCTGGCCTGGATCCTGTGGCTGCGGGCGGCACGGACGGCGGGCGCCACACCTTCGATTGCCCGTGCCACCGTTCTCGGAGTGCTGTCGGCGCCGTTGTCGATGGCCGCCGCCGTGGCCGCCCTGTCGCTCACCGGATCGCATTGACACTGGCCCGCCCCCGGTCCTGTGAAGGAGACTGGAAGCCCTTCCGCCCACTGGAACCCCTCGCCCACTGGAGACCACGGTGCTCATTGTCTCGGATGCGGATTTCCTGTGGTTCGTCGATCAGGCTCTCGATGCCATGGTGGCAATCCTCGGCGACCTCGGAGACGACCTGGCCAATACCCGTCCGGAGCTCGAAGGTGCCAACTCGCCCTTTGCCATTCTCACCCACTGCCTGGGGGTGATGGAGTACTGGGGCGGCCACATGGTGGCCGGTCGACCGATCACGAGAGACCGCGCCGCCGAGTTCCGCGCCGAGGGAAGGGGGGACGAACTCGCCGGCCGGGTCACCGCCGCCCGCCGTCGCCTCGAAGATGACATGGACGGCATGGACGGCACCGCGCCCACGCGTCACGTGGCGGACCCCGAGGACGCCGATTTGCCCTACGGAAAGACCCAAGGAGGGGTTCTCCTCCACATCGTCGAGGAGCTCTATCAACACCTCGGACAGATGGAGATCTCGCGCGACATCCTCCTGGCCAACAGCTGATTGTCGGGCCGGAATTACGGAGAATTCCCTGGTCAGAGGCCGTGTTCAACCATCAGCGAAAGGGACGGCGAAGCCCAGGGCGTGAAGCAGCGCCAAGGTGAAGGCGCCCATCTGCTCATGGGGGAGTTGCTCGGGCGCCCACCATCTGACCTCTGAGGTCTCGTCACCGTCTGGTGTCGGGGTCCCACCGATGACAGTGGCATCGAAAACGGTGGAGACGTACGACGTCTGATCCCCATTGGGGTAGGTGATGCGGAACTCGGGGCCTCCGAACACGCCGAGGAGCGAACCGAGCGCGATGCGGACGCCCGCCTCTTCTTCGGTCTCGCGCACGGCGGCGGTCTGCGGGGATTCGTCGGGTTCGATGACGCCACCGATGATCGCCCACTGACCGGTGTCGATGATACGGACGAGAAGGATCCGACCGCTCGGGTCGCGCGGAAGCACCGCCACCCCGGGTAAGACGAGAAGTTCGTGGCCCACCAGCTCGCGGATCCGTCGCAGAAAGGGAGCGATGGACACGGCGCCGATCGGCTGCTTCAGTGGCCGGAGTCGGTGCCGATGCCGGCGCCGGCGCCGGGACCGGAGACGAGGACGCAGCGGGTACCGCGGTAGATGGTGGGCATGCACTTGTTGCAGTGGATGCACAGCGACTCGCTCGACGTGCCCTTGCGCATCTTCTCGACGAGATCGGGTTCGCGCAGCAGCGCCCGGGCCATGGCCACGAAAGAGAAGTCCTCGGCCAGGGCGTGTTCGATGGTGTCCAACCGGTTGACGCCTCCGAGCAGGATGAGCGGCATGGACAGCGCGTCACGGAACTGCCGGGCGTAGGGGAGGAAGAACGCTTCTTCGAACGGATAGGAGGGTAAGAAGCGATGACCGAAGAGGCGGAAGCCCAGCCGCAGAGCGGGCGGCAGGGTGGCGCCGAACTCGCGCAGAGGAGCCTCACCCCGAAAGAGGTACATGGGATTGGCCAGGGAACTCCCACCGGTGAGCTCGAGGGCGTCGAGACAACCGTCGGACTCGAGCATCCGGCCGACGTCGACGCTCTCGTCCAGCCACAGTCCGCCGGGCACCCCGTCGGCCATGTTCAGCTTGGCCGTCACCGCCACCCGGCCCCCCACCGCATCGCGCACGGCCCGGACGACCTGGCGGGGAAACCGGGCCCTGTTCTCGAGGCTCCCACCCCATCTGTCTCTCCGCCGGTTGAGCTTGGGGCTCAGAAAGGCGCTCAGGAGGTAGTTGTGGCCCAGATGGATCTCGATGCAGTCGAATCCGGCCTCGACGACCAGGGAGGCAGCCCGGCCGTAGTCAGCGGTGATCCGGCTGATGTCCTGCTCGCTCACACCGCGGAGCCTCGATCCCATCGGGCTGAAGCCGTTCGACGGTGCCAGCGCCGGCGCCCGGTTGGAGCGGGCATTGGCGACGGGGCCGGCGTGACCGATCTGGGCGGCGGCGGCCGCTCCGTTGTCGTGGATCACGCCGGTGAGCCGACGCAGTCCGTCGAGGGCCTCGGGGCGCAGAGAGATGCAGCGCTTGTCGGTCCGCCCTTCGGGGGAGACGGCCAGATAGGCCACGGTCGTCATCGCCGCCCCTCCGGCGCTCACGCGTCGGTGGAACTCGACGAGCTTGTCGCTGACGAGACCGTCGGGCATCACGCCCTCGAAGGTGGCCGCCTTGATGATCCGGTTCCGCAAGGTGACCGGACCGAGTCTCGCCGGCTCGAAGACCCTCGATTCCATGCGCGCCACCCTAGGCCGCGCTCACGGCCCCCGTGTTAGACGGTTCCACCCCGTCTGCTCTCGACGGTCACGCCGACGGCGGCGGAGATGACGAGAGCGAATCCCGGGGCCAGAAGCCAGATCCCGAAGACCAGGGACAGCACGACGAGGAAGAGGCCCATGCCCAGAACGAAAGGCCAGATACTCGAATTGGGAAAGGTGCCGATGACGCCGCTTCCCTCTTCGATCGAGGCGTCGGGGCGGTCTTCGGGTCGCGGCTTCATCCGGCGCGACCACCAGTAGTAATAGGCACCGGGCAGCAGTCCGAGCAGCGTGGTCCCGGCCAGCATCATGGTCCCGCCCTGTTCGTAGGCCCAGAACCAGTAGACGGCACCGACGATGCCGAAGAAGACGGCGATGCCGATCAGGAAGAGAGCCTCGATGCGCACTGTCCGCGTCCTTCCTTACTCGGGCTCGCCATCGGAACCGGAACCGACGGTGATCGGTTGGCGCACCTTGCCGTTGCCGTTGCCGTTGCCGTTGCTGTGCGAGAGGGCGATGGCGTCAGGGTGGTGGAAATCCCAGACCGGTCGTTCCGAGCGCACCGGCGGGAGCCTCTCGAAGTTGTGGTGCACCGGCGGTGACGTGGCGAACCATTCGAGCGTGTGGCCGTCCCACGGGTTGTCACCGGCCGCCACCGGCGAACGCCACGACACCCACAGGTTGATGAGCATCACGGCGAACGAGGAGGCGATGATTAAGGCACCGATGGTCGACAGCTCGTTCAGGAACTGCCAGCCGAGGCCCGGCACGTAGGTCGCCACCCGCCGGGGCATCCCTTCCAGGCCCAGCTTGTACTGGGGCATGAAGGTCAGCCAGAAACCGAGGAACATGAGCCAGAAGTGCAACTTGCCCAGGCCCTCGCGCAGCATCCGGCCGGTGAACTTCGGATACCAGTAGTAGAAGCCGGCGAACCCGGCGAAGACGGCGGTGCCGAACAGCACCTGATGGAAGTGGGCCACCACGAAGTAGGTGTCGTGAGTGGCGAAGTCGATGGGGGGGGCGGCGAGCATGATGCCGGTGAGCCCGCCCATCAAGAAGGCGAACAGGAATCCCACACAGAACAACATGGGCACGGCGAAATGGATCTGGCCGCGCCACATGGTCCCGATCCAGTTGAAGAACTTGATACCCGTCGGCACGGCGATGAGGAGCGAGAGCAGCGAGAAGAAGGGGAGCAGGACCGTTCCCGTGGTGAACATGTGGTGCGCCCACACCCCCGTGGACAGCGCGCCGATGGCCATGGTGGCGAACACCATGCCCTTGTAGCCGAACATGGGCTTCTTCGAGAAGACGGGGATGATCTCCGACACGATGCCGAAATAGGGCAAGGCCAGGATGTACACCTCTGGATGGCCGAAGAACCAGAAGAGGTTCTGATAGAGCACCGGCACCCCTCCACCGGCCACCGTGTAGACGTGGGTGCCGAAATGCCGGTCGGCGAAGAGGAAGACCATGGCGGCGGTCAGGATGGGGAAGGCGATGAGGATCAGGATGGCGGTGACCAACATGCCCCAGGTGAACAGCGGCAGGCGGAACATCGTGAGACCCGGCACCCGCAGGTAGAAGGTCGTCGTCACCAGGTTGACGGCGGTGAAGATGGCCGAGAAGCCGGTCAGGGCGATGGCCAGGATCCACAGGTCGGGACCCGCACCGGGCGAGAAGGTGGGCTCCGACAGGGGGGCGTATCCGACCCAACCGAAGGCGGCGGCGCCCCCGGCGGTCAGAAATCCCAGCATCATGGTGATCGACCCGCTCAGGTACAGCCAGTACGACAGGGCGTTCAGCCGGGGGAAGGCCATGTCGGGCGCGCCGATCTGCAGGGGCAGGATGTAGTTGGCCAGCCCGCCGAAGGCGAAAGGCCCGGCGAAGAGATAGAGCATCAAGCTGCCGTGCATGGTGAACAGCTCGTTGAACTGCTGGTTGGACAACCCGTGGCCGGCAATGCCGCCTCCGGGGCTCAGCAGCTGGTAGCGGATGGCCAGGGCCATGAGGCCGGCCAGGAAGAACATGACCAGCGAGGTGACCATGTAGTTCATCCCGATCACCTTGTGATCGGTGCTGGTCATCCACTTGAGCAGCCCCGTGGGTCCCTCGTGGTGCTCGGAATGGTCGTCGTGGACGGCCTGGCGTTCGGCCAGAACAGTCATGCTGCCGCCTCCCTGGTTGAGGTCGACCGGTGGCGCACGGCGGCGGCCGTCCCGGCCGATGCCGCTGATGAGCCCGATGTCGCTGATGAGCCCGATGTCGCTGACGAAGAGGACCGCTTGGCCGCCACGGTGGCGCTCTGCTGGGAGCTCAGCCATGCCTGGAACTGGGCCGGGGGCAGGGCCACGACATGGAAGAACATCTCGGAGTGGTAGAGACCGCAGAATTGCGTGCACTGGGCCCGGTAGACACCGACGTGCTGCACGGTGAGATCGAAGGTGTTCAGGACCCCGGGCTGGGCGTAGCGGCTGAAGTTGAACTCGGGCACGTAGAAGCCGTGGACCGTATCCTTGGAGCGCAGGTAGATGCGGACCGTCTCACCGGCGGGGACCACCAGGCCGGGGCCGTAGCAGTGGTTGGCGGGGGCACAGCCCACTCCGTTCAGACCGATCGGGTCGGGATCGCTCAGGGTCTCGCCCTCGACGCTCACGTGTTTGTCGGCGTAGTTGAATTGCCAGCCCCACTGGAAGGCATTCACGTCGATGATCTGAGCCGGATGGGCGGCCACGTTGTCCACGTTGTTCTCTGTCCAGACGGTGAATCCGAACAGGATGAGCACGATGACGACGGGGATGATGGTGTAGGCGATTTCCAGACCGAAGTGGTACTGGAACTGGCGCGGGATCTGGTCGGAGCGGTGCCGGTAGCGGACGATGGACCAGATGATCAGGGCGGCCGTGATGACGCCGACCACAATGGCGGCGATGAAGGTTCCGGCATAGAGAAGGAATTCGTCGTGGCCCTGGTGGGTGGAGCCGCGGTAGCCCTGGAAGGTGGGGAGCTGGCAGCCGCCCAGGACGACGGGCAGGCTGATGGCGGCGATCAGGGCCAGACGACGGGGATGACGCTTGAGCGCGGCGGCGCCGGTCGAGCCGGTGGTCGGGGCGGTCACGGCGCCGACCTTAGCCAACGGCGCCAGGCAAGTAGTAGTTGGTGGAGGCGCCTCAGGAACCGTCGTGGTCGTGCCCGGCCGACTCCCGCGCCGCCCAGTTGAAAACGCCCTTGGCCATGGTCGAGGTCGACCTCTCGGCGCACAGCGTGAACACCCTGGCCCGCGCCCTGTGGACACCCGGATCGGCCGGCGCCGCCAGGGCCGCCAACTCGGCCAGATGGGCGGCGATGCGCAGCGCCGAGGACCCGTCGGGGCCGTCGGGGGCGTCGGATCCCGACGCGGCCAGGGCGAGGGCCCGGTCGGCCAGGACTCCGGCCCCCCCGGCCAGCTCCGCCAGCTCGGCCGCCAGTGCCGACTCGCCGGCGGGCTTCAAGGTGGCGGGATTGCCGTCCCACCAGCCCCCGTAGAGGCGCCAGATGTTGCGGACGATGAACTCGGGCTCGTCGTAGACGGGACGGAGATACGGCCGGTCGAGCAGGTGGGCCGGGGCTGCCACGCTGTGGAGGATCTCGTCCAGGCGGGCGCCGGAGTTCATGAGGGCCAGGGTCTGTTCGACGAGCGACTCGAGGAGATCGGCCGTGTCGGTGAGGGCCTGACGGACCCGGTCGGCGCCGATGACGGGAAAGCCGTGACCGGGGAGCAGGACCTCGGGCTCGAGGGCCACCATCTCCCGCAGCGCCACCGCCCACTCCCGCGGGTAGCGCTGCACCTTCTGTGGGTTGCCGGCGTTGGGCGAGGCCCAGATGAAGAGGTCGCCGCTGCACAGCACCTTCTTCTCCGGCACCCATGTCCAGGTGTGGTCGTCGGTCTCGCCCCGGGCGTGGTGGAGTTCGAACCCGGTTCCTCCCACCTCCAGCGACAGCCGGTCGGCGTAGGTCCGGTCGGGGTACCGGTACGTGGTGGGCCACTGGAGACCGGGAATACCGAATTGCCGTTGGTTGATGACGGCGTTGTAACCGGCGGTGAAGATGTAGCGGTCGAATCGGGCGGGCAGTGCGTCATGGGCCACCACCACGGGCATCGGCCATCCCCGTTCGCCGGCCTCCTGCTCGAAGACCCCGACACCGAAGACGTGGTCGATATGGCCGTGGGAGTAGATGGCCGTGTCGAGTCGCCGGTCCGACCACCGGCGCACCGTCTGGTGGACCGCCTCCGCCACAAAGGCCGACCCCGTGTCGACGAGAACCAAGCCGTCGTCCGTGCTGAAGGCGGAAACGTTGGCGAAGGAGGGCACGAAGGCAACCCCGTCGGTTATCTCGGCCAGGCCCTCGTTGTGTCCGCCCACCGGGTGCATCCGGGCGGTGTCGATCTCGCCCCGCCACAGCTTGTCGGCCAACTCGAGCACATCGTCCGCCATGGCCCCCTCCGCCCCGTCACCGGTGCGTCAATCCTATGGCACCCCTCTCGGATCGGGACGGGAGCCGGCCGGTTAGGTGGTGATGGTCGGTTTCGTCGGTCAGTGGCCGCGGCGGCGCCAGGCGCGTTGCAGACGGCCGGCCTGTCCACCCATCTGACGGGCGCCCGTTTCGAGCGTCGATTGCGCCTCGGGCAGCCGGCGCTTGGCCGTGGCTGTCATGCGACCCAACCCCCGCGCCACCGAGAGCACCTGAGGGGGCGGTGTGCGCGCTGTCGACGGCTCGCTCGCCGGTGGGGAGCTTGAGGGGTCGGCGCCGCCCGCGGCCGCTCTCGTGGTCGTGGTGGGCGCCGCACCCGTGTCTCTTTCGCCGCGCTCGGGTCTGAGCGGGTACCGGGTGAGCATGACGACGCGTAGCCATGACACCGCCGCCAGCTCGACGGCCACGATGCCGGCGATGCCCGGTCGCAGCGGAGCGACCAGTGGCGCCAGGGCGAGGAGAACGCCGGCGCAGACGTCGAGGGCTCTGTGGAGCCGTGGTCCGCACACACGGACGATCCCGAGCGGACCCCGAGCGGTGAGGGCGAGGACGCCGAGGATCACTCCGCCGATGAGAAGGAGATGCGAACGTCCGATGTGGACCGACAAGACCACGAGCGCGACAGCGACGAGATATTCGAAGAGCTGGTGGAGCCCGAAGGCGATGGGGCGTCGGCGAGGAGCGACGCCGCCAGCAAGGCCGCTGTCGTGATCAGAAACGGCGGCTCTAGGCCTTCGACGCGTTCGGGCCGTCACCGTCGGCCGATGAGGCCTTGTCTGTTCCTGACTCCGGGGTCTCGCCCTTTCCCTCTTCGAGGCCCTTCTTGAACTGCGATTGGGCCGAACCGAGAGAACGAGCCAGCTTCGGGATCTGGGTGCCGCCGAAAAGGACGACGACGACGACAACGAGGACGATGATGCCGTCCACTCCGAAAATCTCAGCCAGGACTGGGTGCACGGGTGCCTTCCCTTTTCCGGAGCCCGTCGATGGACCGGACCCTCACCCCAAGGTTAGACCTGCGCAGCCCCGGCCGACATCCGCAGCCCTTTCCGGGTCCGTCGCCGGTCACCCGGACAGGAAAACCCCGAGGACCAGGGCGGCCACCGATGACAGGGCGGTCACCGCTCCCCAGATGGCGAGGCCCGCCTTGCTGGAGGCCCGGCTGTGCATGGCGGCGCCCAGCCCGGCCAGTAGAACGACGGCGATTTTGACGCCGAGCACCGCCTGCCAGGCTGTGGGCTGACCGCCATGGGTGGCCGACACGTTCCAGAACCCGGTGATGAGGAGAACGCCGTAGGCCGGCCATTGGATCCGGGCGAAGGCCTGCGCCAGGCTGCGGGCAGCGCCCTCGCCGAGGCCCCGCGCCGTGGGCACGAGCCCGGCCAGCGTCAGCTGCCCGCCGACCCAGACACTGGCGGCGAGGACGTGGAGCGACAGCCTGATTGCGTCGAGCGCCGGCGCCAGAGTGGCGGGACCGACGGCGCCGGGGTCGGGGATCGTCACCTGTCGGTTACTTTCCCTGCCACTGGGGCTTGCGCTTCTCGGCGAAGGCGACAGGGCCCTCCATGGCGTCGGCCGAGGTGAAAATCACGCCGACGGCTTCGGCGTTCAGCGCCCAGCCCTCGTCCTCCCCGACGCTGGCCGCGCCCATGAGGACCTTCTTTGTCCATCGCACCGCCAGCGGTGCGTTCTCGGCGATGAGATTGGCGAAGGCGAGTGCCTCGTCCATCAATTCCGCGGCGGGAACCACCCGGTTGATGAGGCCAAGCGACAGCGCCCGTGACGCGTCGATCGGTTCACCGGTGAGGGCCAACTCGAGGGCGATGGCCAGGGGCAACCGCTTGGGCAGGCGCAAGAGTCCACCGGCTCCGGCCAGAAGCCCCCGCTTCACCTCGGGAATACCGAAGGTGGCGTGGTCGGCGGCCACCACCATGTCGCAGGCCAACATGATCTCGCACCCCCCGGCCAGGGCGGCACCGTTCACGGCGGCGATGATCGGCTTCGGGAAGACCCGTTGGGTGATGCCGGCGAAGCCTCCCGGTGCTCCCATGATGGGCCCGCCTTCACCCGAGGCGAAGGCTTTCAGGTCCATGCCGGCGGAGAAGGCCTTCTCCCCGGCCCCGGTGAGGATCACGACCCAGCAATCGTCGTCGGTGGAGAGCTCGTCCAGGGCGGCGGACATCGCTTGGCTGACATCGCCGTTGATGGCGTTGCGGGCCTCGGGCCGATTGATGGTGAGGATCTCGATGTGTCCGCGACGCTCACGCTCGACTGCTGACATCTCCGCTCCCTTTCGTCGTCCATCTCGGTTGGCCGACGCCACCGGCACCGGGCCCGGACGTTGCCTGTGGTTTGTGCCCTTTGTGCCGTGAGTCTCGCCGCGCCCGGGTCGTGCCGCCACCCGGCCGCCGTCCGACGGATCCCCTCGGGTCGGTTCAGCCGGGGATCCGGTACCGCAGGGGAGCGCCGCTCAGCTCGATCGTGGTTCCCACCAGGCTGCGGCCGGCCAGGGACGGAAGTTCCGAGCCGTGAGCGGCGGCAGCCACGTGACGTCCGTCGGCCAGGCGGGCGATCACCGGTGCGGCTGTGATCTCCCCGTCGCGTCCGCCCGCCACCGTCGAGGCGATAACCACGGCCGGGCCCTCCACGTCGGTGACGATCTCGACCGCGCTGGCGTCAATGGCCGTTTGTTCGGCGTTGGTGTCGCCCCGTCGCCAGCCACGGGGCGAAGGGCCCGCCCCGTACACGCCGGCCGAATGCTTGGTCAGGTACCAGCCAAGGGCGGTGACGAGGCCGTTGCCGCCCTGTCGGCGCAGACGGTCGACCATGGTGGTCACCGCGTGCAAGGAGTAGTTGTTTCCCGGTCCCCCGAAGTAGGGAAGCCCGCCCGTGACGGTGAGCGCGCGTTCGTCGTCGGGGGCCAGACCGAGCGATTCGGCGGCCAGCTCCACGGCGCACGGGAAACACGAGTAGAGATCGAGGGCGTTCAGGTCGTCGACCCCGATTCCCGCCGCCTCCATCGCTGCCGTGGTCGCCGCACTCATTCCGGGCGCGGACCCCGGGTCCGGTCTCGCGGCGGGGAACCAGACGTCGTTGCACTCGGCACCCGACCAGCAGAAGATGGAACCGTCGTCGACCCCGGCCCGTCGTGCCGCGGCCAACGAGGCGACCACGACGGCGGCTCCCTGGTCGACGCTGAACATGGCACACATGTTCTTGGCGTACGGCTCGGAGATGATCCTGTTGTCCGCCGTTATCTCCGAAAGTTGCGCCGGGGTCCGGCTTTCGGGGAACCAGGCGTAGGGGTGGGTGGCAGCCACCGTCGTGAAGGGCGCCATGAGCCGACCGAGATGGGCACGGTGTTCCTCGAAGTTCCGGCCGGCCCGCTCCGCGAGCACGCTCTCGAAGAGGGCATAGAGATGGATGGGGGCGATCAGGCCCGCCTGGAACTCGGCCGCACTCACCGGTGGCCGGTCGTCGCCGACCACCGGGTCCGGTGGACCTTCCGTGGGCGGCACGCCCCCCGGACCTGGGCCGCCCGAACGCGCCGAGTGCTGCGCCTCGGCCCCGGCGATGAGAACGACGTCCACGGCGCCGTCGGCAATGGCCGAAGCGGCACGGTTGATCAACCACTGCGGCGAGTTTCCGCCGACGGTTGTCACCTCGGTGCGTTCCGGCGTCAGCCGCAGCCGCCGCGCCAGCTCCGCCGCCGGCGCGGTACCCACCGGCGAGATGATGTTGACGACGGAGAGGCGTTGGATACCCGCCTGCAATCGGGGCACGCTGTCGAGCGCCGAGCGTGCGGCGCGCTCGGCCAGATCGAGAGCCGTGACCGTTGCGTGGCGTTCGATGGATTGTCCGGTTGCCACCACGACCGGAAGCCGGTCATCTGATGGCACTGGGCTCAGCTCCTGGCCTCATCGGCCCAAGCTACGGGTCATGCGCGGGCGTGTCATGCTGAGCGATGTGATCCCGCCTGACCCATCGGCTGAGGCGCGACCGGTTCGATTGGGCGGGGGAGTGCTGCCCGAGGGCTTCCGTTTCGGCGTGGCCACCGCCGGCTTCCAGATCGAAGGCGGCTACAACGGCCCCGGGGAGCCGACCAACAACTGGGTCCGCTGGGAACGCAGCGGGCGCGTCGAGCCGTCGGGCATCGCCGTCGACTTCTGGAATCGCTACGAGGAGCATCTCGACCGGGTGGCGGCGATGGGCTGTGACGCCTTCCGTCTGAGCGTCGAGTGGGCCAGGGTCGAGACCTCGCCGGGCGTCGTCGACCACGATGCCCTCGATCGCTATGGAGCTGTTCTCGACGCCTGTCGCCAGCGCGGACTGGAGCCGCTCGTCACCCTGCACCACTTCACGCACCCGGCATGGCTGGGCGAGGACTTCTGGTTATCGGGGGACTCGCCCGCACTGTTCGCCGGATGGGTGGAGCTCGTCGCCGGGCACCTGGCGTCACGCTGTCGGAACTGGGTGACGCTGAACGAGATCAACGTGGTGGGGATGGGTTCCTATCTGCTCGGTATGTTCCCGCCCGGGCGCAGGGCCGCCATACCGGACATGACGCGGGCGTTCGACAACATGCTCAGCGCCCACGTGCGGGCCTACGACGTGCTCCACCGGCTCCAGATCGACGCCACCGTGACGACGAACAACACGTCGGCCAGTATCTACGAGCTCGATCGCCTGCTCATCGATCTCTTGCTGGTGCGTAAGGCCGGTATCGGGGCCGGCGACATCGATGGGTATGTGTCCGAACGCCGGGCGGCGTGGTACGCGTCACTACCGGTGCCCGATCCGGTTGAGAGGATTCTGCGCCGTACCGCTCGGCGTGTCGCCGCGACACCGACCGAGAGCTTCCGCAACACGCTCGAGGCTGTTGCCGCCAGCCCCCACGAGCGCACTCTCGACGTCGTCGGTATCGACTACTACGACCCGGTCTCGTCGCACCACCTACGCCCTCCTGGCGCGCGCAGCGCCGGTGGACGTGGTTGGTTGCCCACGCGCGCACTGTGGGACGACCTCGTTGACCCGGCCGGATTGGCCCGCTACTGCCGGGCCAACGCCACCGAAGGTCTCGAGCTCTGGATGGTCGAGAACGGGATCTGCAACCGGGTGCGTCGCGGTCGTTCCTATCCGCGGCTCGACGGGTGGGACCGCGTGCGCTATCTGCGGGAGAACCTGGCCTCGATGGTCGGTGCCATAGACGGCGGAGCGCCGGTCGGGGCCTATTACCACTGGACCCTGGCCGACAACTACGAGTGGGGCAGCTATGAGCCGCGGTTCGGGATCCACGCCGTCGATCGCGAGCGGGGGGTGCGGGTTCTCGACACCGATGCCATGGGGGCCGATGCCGCCGGCGCCTACCGGCGGATCATCGAAGGCCTACGGGCCGGTGATCGATCGGTGCTCGACGCCCCGAGGTGATCTGCCGACAGCGAGGTCACTTCAGCCCTGGCCGGCGGCGAAGCGCTTCGAATCGACCGCCACGAAGAGGGAGTCGGCTTGGGCCAGGAGAGTGTCACCGTGGCGGGCCTCGCCCGCCATCAGCAGTTTGCGGCCGTCACGGCGCGTGAGCCGGGCCCGGAACTCCAACGGCACGCCGAGGGGGACAGGAGCCCGATAGGTCACCGAGAGCCTGCCCGTGAAGGCCGGGGTGCAGGCAATGGACAAGACGAAGCCCATGGCTTCGTCGAACAGGGCAGCCACGATGCCGCCATGGGCCCTCCCCGGCGCCCCCTCGAAGGCATCGCCCAGGGTGGCGCGCAACACGGCATCGTCGCCGTCTCGCAGTATCCGGGCGGCCACACCCATGGGATTGGCGGGACCGGTCACGATGCAGTCGGGGAAATGGCTGCCCCGGACACCGCCCTGCGGCGGCGGAGTCACGAAGAGGTCGCTGTTCATGCTCAGCGTCTGCGGCGGCCGTGGTGCCGACGCTTTCACCTGAGCCAGCAGCTCCTTCAACGTGCTCGTCAGATGACGGAAGCTGTCGTCATCGATGTCGTGACCGACGATGGCATGTCCCAGTTGACGCATGGCGTCGGCGGCGGCCAGGCGGCCGGGCGACGGATCGCTTCCGTCTCCATCGGGTGCCTTGACGTCGCTCGGGTCAACGGCGGTCAATTGCGGGTGACCTGGCCCCAGGCGACGCCCTTGTCGGCCTCGAAGTCCCGGGGAAGTCCGAGAATGCGTTCGGCCATCTGGTTGCGCAGGACCTCCGAGGTACCACCCTCGATGGTGTTGGCGCGCGCCCGCAGGAACGTCGTGGCCCGGGCCAGGGATTTCGAATCGTCGGGTGCCCAGGCGATACCGGCCATACCGTTGACGTCGACGGCGAAGTTCGAGCGTCGTTGGTTGTACTCGGCGTTGAACACCTTGTTCACCGCCCCCTCGGGCCCCGGTTGCTGGCCCCGCATGCGGGCCGAATTGGCACGGAAAGCCGTGATCTCCTTCACTTCCGATTCGATGTAGAACTGGGCCAAGCTCTGACGGACGCGCCGATCGGTCCTGTCGGGGATCTGATCGAGATAGGACTGCCAGGCGTCGCGGCGGACGCCGCCGCTGAACGAAACCGGGTCGAGAGACACCCCGGCCAGCGCCATTCGTTCGTTCATCAAAGTGGTGCGGGCGCAGCGCCATCCGTCTCCCACATCACCCACCCGGTTGGCGTCGGGGATGCGGACGTCGGTCAGGAAGACCTCATTGAATTCCGAGGAGCCTGTCATCTGCCTGAGGGGCCGAATGTCGACTCCCGGCGATTTCATATCGAGGATGAAGTAGGAGAGGCCTTCATGCTTGGGGACGTCGGGGTCACTGCGGGCCAGGAGCATGCCGAAGGCGGCGAACTGGGCGATGGTCGTCCACACCTTCTGGCCGTTCACCACCCACTCATCGCCGTCACGCACGGCGCGCGTGGACAGAGACGCCAGGTCTGAACCGGAACCGGGTTCGGAGAAGAGCTGGCACCAGATCTCCTCGGCCGAGAGAATCTTGCGCAGGTAGCGCTCCTTCTGGGCTTCGGTGCCGTGCTCGATGAGGGTGGGGCCGGCCAGACCCACTCCGAGGAGATTGATCGAGACGGTGGGAAGCCGGTAACGGACGAGCTCCGAGCGGATCACCTGTTGCATCCAGGTCTCGCCCGACAGTCCGCCGTGCTCCTTGGGCCACAGGGGCGCCGCGTAGGGGCTGCGTCCGATGGTCCCCTGCCAGGCAAACGGATTGAAGTTGTTGTCGGCTCTCAGCCGCTCCAGTCCGGCGTCGTCCCCCGCTTCGGCCAGGTCCATCCACGTGGCGGGAAGTGCGTCCCCGAGCCAGGTGCGGAACTCGGTCCGGAACGCCGTACGTTCCGGGGTGTCCTCGATCTCCCACCGCATGGTCCTGCTCCCTCCGTCACGACTTTTCGGCGATGACGACGATTCCATCGCGCTCGTGAGCAGCTTAGGGGAGCCCTTCTGAGACCGACCAGCGGCCGCCCCGCCTCGCCCGACTGTCGCCGGGAGATCAGTGTGTGGCCGAGAAAACCCGGGTGAGGCGAGAGGCGTCGAGCCCCAACAGCTTTCTCCGCCGGGTCAAGACGTCGTCCATGAAGTCCCGGCCGTTCGGGAGGTAGCGCAAGATGTCGGCCTGAGCCTGCGGTCGCGGCAGCATCCAGGAGTGGCCTCCCGGCACCCAGACCACGGGCCGGTGTACGAGGGCCGAGAACTCCTGGGCGCAGGCGGCGTTCACGATGCGGTCGAAACACCCCCAGATGGGAAGGACAGGGACGTCCTCGTCGACGATGTGGCGGACGCCGGGGCGGAGATCGATGGCCATGAGCATGGAGCCCACGGGCAGGGAGCGGCCCATGGTGCGCAGGTTGCGACGGGCATCGGGCCACAGTCCGCGCAATGTGGAGGGAAGGCGCCGTCCGATGAGGACGCCCGGCGTGTCGAGCATGACCGCCACCATGAGGTCGGCCACGCCGGCCACGTCGGGAAGGAGGGGCGAGATCAAAGTGACGAGCAGGCCGCGGCGGTGCTTCCACTCGGGAGTGGCCGCTCCGTCGCGGTAGATGATGCCCAGGGTGCGCTCGGGGTGGGCGTCGGCGAATTCCACCGCCACGGCGCCCCCCATGGAGTGACCGAGAAGCACCACCTGGTCGATCCCCAAGTGGTCGAGGAGCCGGGCAATCTCGTTGGTCAGCTCCCGGATGGAAACCCGCTCCCACGGCAGGGGTTCACTTCCGGCGAATCCGGGAAGGTTGGGATTGACGACGCGCCAACCGAGCGTCTCGGCCAGGTGTATCGATTCGCGCCAGTACATGCCGCCGCCGGCGAAGTAGCCGTGCAAGTTGACGGCCCAAATGGGTGGACTGCCGGGACCCTCGGGGCCGCAGGCGTCCTCGTTGTCGGTCACGGCGTAGCGCATGCGGCGATCGTCGAGCATGAGCTTGCCCGGGATCATGCCGACGGCCCGTTGGCGATCGCCTGTTCCGCGCGCGCACAGAGAGATCTTGGTTGTGCGCTGGGCTGTGGGAGACCGGTGGGTCCGGTCCCGGCCCGCGGGCGAGGTAAGTGCAGGAACGCGCATAGTGACAGCCTTCGAGGCTACCGCAGCCACCCCGCTTATCTCCGGGATGTGGGTTCAGGCCCCTGCCGCCACCGCTGTGGCCCGGGCCAGCGCGTCGGTGGCTTCGGCGACGAAACGGTGGACGAGGTCGCCGGCCGGAAGCAGCTCGTGAATGGCACCGACCCCCTGACCCGCCGGGTAGCACTCACGGGTGGGATCGACCTCGACCGTCGTGGCATCACCACCGAGGTGGAACGCCTTTTCGGCCATGGACCGCCCGAGCTGGCCGGGGAAGCGTTCGAGTTCGTCCGGGTGCTCGTCGTAGTACGCCGTATAGCTGTTGCGGACCACGCGCATCGTCTTGCCCGAATACGCCCGGCTGATGGTGGTGCCGTCTTCGGCCGTGGCCAGGAGCGCGTCCTTGTAGCCGAGGACGGCCCGGGCTTCGGGAGTGGCGATGAAGCGTGTGCCGACCCAGACGCCGTCGGCCCCGAGGCTCAGCGCGGCCGCCAGGCCCCGTCCGTCGGAAATGCCGCCGGCGGCCACCACCGGAACCCGGTCGCCCACGGCGTCGACGATCTGGGGGACGAGAGGCATGGTGGCGATCAAGCCGGTGTGACCACCGGCTTCGGTGCCCTGGGCCACCACGATGTCGCATCCGGCGTCGACGGCGCGCCGGGCGTGGTCGACGCGGCCGCACATGTTGATGACGAGCAGACCGTGGCGATGGCAGAGCTCCACCACCTCGAGGGGAATGCCGAGTCCGGCCACGAACACCGACGCACCGCCCTCGATGATTTTCTCCACCTGGGCGACCATGCCGCCGGGCATGGCCGTGAGGAGGTCGACACCGAACGGCTTGGCCGTGAGCTCGCGCACCTTGCGCATCTCCTGCACCATGCCCTCGGTCGACATGGTGGAGGCGCCCAAGCATCCGAAGCCCCCGGCCTCGGACACGGCGGCGACGAGGCCGTGATAGGAGACGCCGCCCATGCCGGCCAGCATGACGGGGTGCTCGATGTCGAGCATCTGGGTAAGTCGTGTGCGCATGAGTTGCCTCCCCTGGAAAACGACAGTCTTAGTGGGGCGACGCCGCGGGCGCCACCGGCGGGCTCCGGCCGCGTAGCCTCGCCATCCATGGTTGACCTGCGTCTGTCGTACCGCCGGGCCCTCGCCCGGATACGGCTGGTGGCCCGTACCGTCACTGAGCTCGGCCTTCCCACCGTCGGCCTGGTGGCGACCAACTCCGTTCGCCGCCAGATCGTGCAATGGAGGAGCTCGTATGGTCGCGGCCACCTCGGCGTCGGTCAGATGCCGGGTCGTGTTGTCGAGGTCATTACCGACGACAGCGGTGCCCGGGTCGTGTTCGAGGAGGCCGAGCTCGAGGTCCGTTTTCTCGCCAGCGATGTCGTTCGGTTGTCGTGGGGCCCGGGGCCGGAGCCGGTTCCCTACGCTTTGGCCGGAGACGTGGTCTGGCCCACGCCGGACGTGGTCTCGAGAACCCTCGCCGACGGACGGCTCCTGCTGCGCAGCACCGAGTTGGTGGTCTCTGTCGACAGAGAGGGCTCGGTGCGGTTGTTGCGACCCGACGGAACCGTTCTCCGCACGGAGGCGCCTCCGGTCCGCCACGGCGATGGCTGGCAGCTACGACACAACATGCGGCCCGGCGAGCGCTTCGGGGGACTGGGGGAGCAGTCGGCCGGCGTCGACCTGCGCGGTGGGCGCTTCATCTTGTGGAACACCGATGCCGGGGGTTCGTGGAGCTCGGGGCAGGGGCCTCTCTATCTGGGGATCCCGGTGGTCCTGGGGACGCACCCCGATGGTGACACACTCACGTTCTACGAGAATTCCACCCGCAGCGAATTCTCCTTCGGTGTCTCTGTCGATGGCCCCGAGACGCCGAACGTGCGACTTGTGCGCCGTCGGGCCGGGGGTACGGCCACGGTCGGATTCGCCGGCGGGCTGTTGCGCCATTACGTCATGGTGGGAGAGGCCTCGCACCTCCTTGACCGCTACACGGAGCTCACCGGCCGTCCGGCGCTGCCACCGCGGTGGGCTCTCGGCTATCACCAGAGTCGGTGGGGCTACAAGACCGAAGCTGATGTACGCCAGGTTGTCGGCGGGTACCAGGCCCTCGGCGTTCCGCTTAGTGCCGTGCACTTGGACATCGACTACATGGACGGGTACCGGGTCTTCACCTTCGACCGCTCCCGATTCCCCGATCCCGCGGCACTGGCCTCTGAGATAGCGGAGTCGGGGGTACGGATCGTCACCATCGTCGACCCCGGCGTGAAGGTGGACCCCGACTATGACGTCTACGGCGAGGGTCTTAAAGATGGTCGCTTCTGTGTCGACGAGAGCGGCCGTCTCGTCGAAGGAGTGGTGTGGCCGGGCCGGGTGGCGTTCCCGGACTTCACTTCTCCGGCGACACGGGCGTGGTGGGCCGCCAGGTACCGGTTCCTGACCGACGCCGGCGTGGCCGGTATCTGGCATGACATGAACGAGCCGACCTCGATCTCGCTTCTGGGAGACCCATCGCTGCCATTGTCGACGCGCCATGACTTCGACGGACGCGGCGG
Organism: Acidimicrobiaceae bacterium; assembly: GCA_003151475.1. GTDB lineage: Bacteria > Actinomycetota > Acidimicrobiia > Acidimicrobiales > UBA8190 > Palsa-661. The sequence goes on from PLXQ01000076.1 coordinate 31,352, forward strand.
AGACCACGCCGAGGGCCACAACCTGTACGGCCTCCTCATGAACCGGGCCGGCTACGAGGGCTTGCGCCAGGCGCGTCCCGACCGTCGGCCCTTCATCGTGTCGCGTTCGGGCTGGGCCGGCATGCAGCGCTGGGCGTGGAACTGGACCGGAGACGTGTCCACCACCTGGGCATCAATGCGCCAGCAGATGGCGACGGTGATGGGCCTCGGGCTGTCGGGCGTGCCGTATTCGGGTCCCGACATCGGTGGTTTCAGCGGGGTGCCCGAAGACGAGCTCTACGTCCGCTGGTTGCAGATGAGCGTGCTGCTGCCGTACTGCCGGACCCACTCTGTGCTCGGAGCTCCCCCGCGTGAGCCGTGGCGTTTCGACGAGCCGACACGCAGTGTCATCGTGGGGTGGCTGCGACTGCGCTACCGGTTGCTGCCGTACCTGTACACGCTGGCCCACCAGGCGTCGGCCAGCGGTGCGCCGCTCGTTCGGCCCTTGTGGTGGCCGGCCACGGGGACCGGGGGCGAAGAAGTCGCCTCTGGAACGGCGAGCGACGAGGAAGAGAGAGGCGAGGGGGACGACGCCTTCCTGCTCGGCGACGCGCTGCTGGTGGCGCCGATCACGGTTCCCGGTGCGACCGAAAGGACTCTGGCACTGCCACCGGGCCGCTGGAGCAGCCTGTGGGCCGACGATGGCGCCAACCTGGAGGGGGGCACGGTGGTCCGTCTGAGTGCGCCCGCCGGTCGGATCCCCCTTCTCGTGCGCGCCGGATCGGTGATCGCTCTCGACGACGGGTGGACCGGCCCCGCTGGGCAGTGTCGGATCGATGCCGACGGCGATCTCGAGGCCGCCTCGGCGCCGGCTCTCGGCCTCGATCACGCGCCGGTGCGTCTGGCCTTTCACTGCTGGCCTACAGAGGGCGGCGAGGCCGCCGGCACCTGCAGCGACGATGCCGGCGACGGTGACGGCCCGGTGCGCCACGACACGCTTCAATTGAGAGGGGCGGTCGACGGTGCGACGGCGGTGTTCACGTGGGAGCGCCAGGGCGACTTTCCCTCTCCGGAGGCGGTGAGGGTGGTACTCCACGGTTTCACCGCCGACGGGGCTGAGGCCGACGGCACCGCGGTCACGGTGACCGGCTCGTCGGCTGAGTGCCCGCCGTTCCGTGAGCTCGTGTTCAGGGGAGTGCGACCCGCTCAGGGGACGCGGCGGTGATCCTTCGCAAGAGTGCACGTCAGGTCGTGCCCCCGGAACGAATCGAGCTCCCCGGCGGCTATGTGCTGCGGCGGATGACCGTGCGCGATGCCCCAGCGCTGTCCGTGGCGGCCAGCGAGAGCATCGAGCATCTGCGTCCGTGGATGCCGTGGGCCACCCCCGAAGGGGTCTCGGTCGAAGCCCAAAGCCTGCGGATGTCCGGTCCGGCGTGGTCGTGGACGCCCGACAGTGATTACGGGTACGGCGTCTTCGTGGCCGACGGCAGGTTGGTGGGAGCCCTCGGAGTCCATCGCCGGGTGGGCCCGGGGGCGCTCGAAATCGGGTACTGGGTCCACGCCGACCACATCCGACGCGGCATCGCCACCGAGTCGGCACGGGCGCTCACCGATGTTGGACTGGCCTTGCCCGGTATCCGGCGCATGGAGATCCACTGTGATGCCGCCAACGTGGCCAGCGCGGCGGTGCCGACCAAGCTGGGTTACCGGCTGGTGGGGTCAGAAGACCACGAGCCCGAATCTCCGGGCGAAGAGGGACGACGTCTCATCTGGGTGATGTACGAGCGCGAATGGAAGACAGCGCAGCGGCAGAACCGATAGGCCGGGATCGGTTCGTCACCCGCCGGCGGCTCCTGGTTCCCCGGGCCCGGCCACAGGAGGTCCGGTCCCCGAGAGTGGGGTCCCGGCGGGTCCGGTCCCAGCGGGTCCGGTCGCACCGGGTCCGGCGGCGCCGGGCCCGAGGGCGACCACCGCTTCGTCCACGGAGGCAAAGAGATGGTCCCGACCGATTCGATCGAGGAGGCCACTGCGGGCCAGGTGCAATTGTGCGCTCGGCGTCGGCCGGGCCACGGCGACGGTCACGTGGGTGCGGGCGAGGTTGTCGAGCATCTCAGTCAGCGCCCGGGTGCCGGTGAAGTCGATGTCACCCATGGCCACGGCGTCGAGGACGAGAAGATGGGGGGCGGGCACGGCCTGGGCCAGGACGGCGTGGACGCGTAGGCGGAAGAAGCCGGCATTGGCGAAATAGAGCGAAGCGCCGAAGAAGAAGACGACGACGCCGGGGACGCAGGCGGCGGCGTTCGGATTCTCTACGGGCTCCCAGCTGGTCGTGTCGGGGATGCGACCGAGGACGAAGTTCTTGGGGCGGGCGCTGCGGCGGGTGCGGTCGAGGACGGCGAGAACGACGGCGACGGCGATGCCCTGCTCCACCCCGACTAAGGCGACGACCACCAGTGTGACCAGGGCGAGAGCGAACTCCCAGATGTCGTAACGGGCGATACGCAGCAGGTCCTTGGCATGAAAGATGCGGGTGGCCACGAAGATGAGGACGGCGGCCAGGGTGGCGCGCGGCACATCGGTGAGGAGCACGGCGGCGGGGACAAGGGCCACGACGGCAACCGCCGCCCCGAGCCCGGCCGCCTGGGTGCGACCACCGGTGGAGGCCACGGCGGCCGTACGTGCCGGGCTGGCGTTGACGGCGAAAGACCCGAAGAGGCCGGAGAGGATGCTGCCGGCTCCGATGCCGACGAAGTCGCGGCCGACGTCGATCTCGTTGCCGCCCTGGGTGGCGAAGGCACTCGTCGTGGCGGCGGATTGGCTGACCACGACGAGGGCCACGACGGCGGCGACAGGCAGCACGCTGCCCACCGACGACCACGAGAGGTCGGTCAGACCGACGTGGGGCGGGCCGTGGGCCACGGTACCGAGGATGGCGACGCCGCGGGCGTGGAGACCGGCGGCGGCCACCACCACCGTCGAGACGATGAGCCCGATCAGGGCCCCGGGTACACGGCGGTTCAGGCGCTCGGCCGCCAGGACGATGGCGAAGACGGCCACGCCGATGGCCAGAGTCCATCCGTTGGTGGAACCGAGATGCCGGACGAGATCGGCGACCCGGTGGAGAGTGGTCCCCGAGGCCGACGGGATACCGAACAGATCGGCGAGCTGGTCGACGACGATGATCACGGCCACGCCGGCCAGGTACCCGGTGACGATCGGGGCCGAGAGGAATTCGGAGATCCAGCCCAGGCGAAGGACCCCCACCAGGACCACGAGGACGCCGACCACCACCGCCAGGAGGCCGACCAGGACGATGTAGTGGGCCGAGCCGATTCCCGCCAGATGGCCGATGCCGACGGCGAAGAGGGGAGCGATGGTGGAGTCCGCCCCCACCGAAATAAGGGGGTTGGAGCCGAGGAGGGCGAAGGCCACGGAGCCGGCCACGAAGGCATAGAGGCCGGCGATGGGGGGCATCCCGGCCAGGCGGGCGGTGGCCAACTGCTCAGGCACGGCGATGGCCAGAAGCGTGACGCCGGCGACCAGGTCAGCGCCCAGCCACGCCCGTTGGTAGCCACGCATCGAGGAGGCCAACCAGGCGGGGAGACGCCGCCGGGCCGAGGCCGACGGTGTCGGCGACGGGGTGCTCACCGTGGGAAGGAGCGATCAGGGGTCCAGATCGAGCCAGTGTCGCGCGCACGACAGGACCGTGGCCCGGGGCTCGGACCAGACGAGGCGCTCGACGGTGTCGAGGATCTCGTCCACCCGGCCCGCCGTCGGGGCCACGACGGCGAATCCGAGGGCGGCGCGTTGGTGGAGGTCGTGGTGGTCCACCTCGGAGGCAGAGACGGCGAAGCGTCGTCGGGCGGTCTCGAGAAGATGACGGATGACGGAGCGCTTTTCCTTGAGCGAGCTGCACTCGGGCAGGTGCAGCTCGACTTCCATGACCGCCGCGTGCACGATCAGGTGACCGGCGCGGCGACGTCCGTGACGGGCAGGGCATGGCGCAGGGCACCCTGGAAGTGTTCGCAGTCAAAGACGTTGGCGCTCGGGCAGAGCAGGGCATGATCGAGCTGATCGGCGGTCGTCGTCAGGTGCCTGACCTGGGAGCGCAATTCGTCTCTCTTGCGCCGCACCAATGGCTTCCACGACGGATCGCCACCGGTGGCCAGGAGCATCTTGATCTCGGCCAGGCGGAAGCCGGCTGGCAGATGGCCACCACGGCCAGGGTGTTCAGGACGTCGGCCTGATACTGGCGCCGGAGGCCTTTGCGGTCGGTGCTCTCGATGATCCGCTCGCGCTCGTAGTAGCGGAGTGTCGAGGGCGGCATTCCCGATCGGGCCGCCACCTCGCCGATGTCGAGAAGTTCCGGCACTGACTTGAAGGGTACTTGAAGTGTTCGGGTAACGAGAGTGCGCTGCTACGGTGACGCTCGTGTCAGGGAACGGGCCCCGCCGGGGTCGGATGCGGCGGGGGCGGCAGTGCCCATCTGGCTGAACGACGACGAATTCAGGACTCTGAGCGCCGCGTGCGGACGGCTGATCCCGACCGACGACACGGCGGGTGCGGTGGAGGCCGGGGTCCCGCAGTACATCGACGGCATGCTCGGCGCCTTCCTGGTCGACCCGCCGCTGATCTGGGCCGGAGGTCCGAGTTCGGGACGCTTCGGCGGAACGGACGGGTTCTCCCGTTTCCACCGGCTGACGGCACTCGACGAGTTGGCCTGGCGGATGCGGATCGAGGGGTCTCTCGGGATGGCCGAGCGCGAATTCAACGGCCCCGTCGTCGGTTGGCAGCAGATCTACCGCGATGGTCTCGCCGCTTTGGGCTCTGACTTCGGCGAACTGAGCGGGGAGGAGCAGGACGCCCGGCTGCGGGCCGGGGAGGAGTTCACCACTGTGCTGTATGAGCACTGTTGCGAAGGCATGTACGGCGCCCCCGAATATGGCGGCAACCGCGACACGGTGGCATGGGCCGCTATCGACTTTCTGGGCGACGTCCAGCCCCGGGGATTCACCGACGCCGAGGTCTCCGAGCCGTGACGGTCGACGCCATCATCGTCGGATCGGGACCGGGGGGAGCCACCGCCGCCGATGTGCTCACCCGGGCGGGGTGGACGGTGACGATCATCGAAAAAGGTCGGAACCACCTCCTCGATCCCGAGAATCCGAGCCGGCTGGCCCAGGACTACTCCAACGACGAGATCAAATTCCTGCATCGTCACTTCCTCGGACCCGATCCGTTGATCGAGCCGCGGACGTTCCGGGTGAGCGAAGACGATGGTGAGAGGTCCTACACGGGCGCGGTGAACAGCATCCCCTCGACGGTGGGAGGCGGGGGGACACACGCCGACGGGAAGGTGCCCCGCTTCCGCCCCGAGGACTTCCGGCTGCACAGCACCTACGGTCCCATCGACGATGCCGCCGTGGCCGACTGGCCCGTCGACTACGACGAGCTCGAGCCGTACTACGCCGAGGTCGAACGGCTAATCGGAGTGGCCGGTTCAGCGGGGGCGAACCCCTTTGCCGGCTGGCGGTCAGGCCCCTACCCGATGCCGTCGGGTGCCCCCATGTACGGAGCCGTTCTTTCGTCGGCGGCGGCCGAGAGTCAAGGGCTCCATCCCTATGCGGCGCCCACGGCGGCCAACTCCGTTCCCTATGACGGGCGGCCGGCGTGCAACAACTGCGGACACTGCGCCTACTTCGGTTGCCCCATCCATGCCAAAGGCGACCCCGTCGCCATGTTGCAACATGCGCTCGGTACGGGACAGGCCGAGCTGCTGTCGGAGACATTCGTCTCGCGGCTGCGGACCAACGGACGCGAAGCCACCGGTGTCGATGTCATCGGGCCCGACGGAGTAGAGCGGACTCTCGGGGCACGCTTCATCGTGGTGGCGGGAGGGGCCATCGAGACACCGCGGCTGCTTCTGCTGTCGGGGATCGAGCACCCGCTCGTCGGTCGGCACCTGATGATGCACTTCCAGACGATGAATGTGGGAATCATGCCGCAGCGTCTCCACGCCCACCGGGGACGGTCGGTGACCCATGTCCATGACGACTGCATGCTGGTCGACGACGACGCCCGGGACGCGGCGCGCGCCGCTGGCCTGCCGTGGATCCGAGGGGGGCTGGTCGAGCATGGGGGAGGGGGTCACCCGGTGATGGAGGGCCAGTTCTACCCGTGGGGTCCCAGCCACAAGAAGCTGATGGCCGAATCCCCGCTGCGCGACCGGCTGTGGGCCTTCATCATGCAGGGGGAGGACCTCCCTCAGGCCACCAACCGGGTGGACCTCGACCCCACCGTGCGCGACGCCAGGGGTTTCCCGGTGGCCCGGATCACGTTCAAACCTCATCGGCACGAGCTCGTCGCCTCCGCCCATCACGGACCTCGGCATATCCGCGTGCTCGAAGACATGGGTGCGACATGGACGGCCACCACCACGTCGCCTCTTGTCGCCGGCGCCACCGCCCGGTCGCCCTTCGGTGACGGTGCCACGAACTACCGCGGTCCGATATCGGCCATTCCCGCCAGTCGTCACGTCATGGGCACGACACGAATGGGAACCGATCCGGCCACGTCGGTGGTCGACGCGTACGGGAGGATGCACGATCTGCCCAACGTGGTGGTGGCGGATTCGTCGGTATTCGTGACGTCAGCCGGATACGGGCCGACGCTCACTTTGGTGGCCCTCGCCGCGCGGGCCGCCGCTGCGCTCGTGGGGTGATGGCCCCCGTCAGATGAGGCTCAGGGGGAGCGAAGCTTTCAGGCGCCCAGGTGGAGCGCCAGAAAGCGCTCGGACGCTTCGAACTCTTCGAGGGGAACGTCGCCGTGGCGGCCCGGGTGGGCGTGGAGTCGTTTGTCGGAGCTACCGAGGGCGCCGAAGAGGTCGAAGACCTTGTCTCGGGGGAACAGTTCGTCGTCCCACTGCATGAGGAAAAGAACAGGGCACGAGATGGTGGCGGCATCGGTGGCGATGCGGGCCTTGGTGGGGCCGGTGAGGCCCATGAGACCGAGGACGGCCACGCTGATGCGGGATTCGGCGGCCACCGTGGGGAGGCCGAGGATGGTGCCCATGGAAAGTCCCCAGTACCCGACGGCACCGACTCCGATGTCCGATTCGGCTTGGAGGGCATCGATGGTGGCCCGCCAATCTCCGATGTGGTCGTCGGTCATTGTCATGTCCGACGACCACATCTGGCCGAAGTCGAAGAAGGGGGCGTCAGGGGCCGATCCGGTCTTCGTGCGCCGATCGCCGTGAACCGGACCGTCGATGGCGACCGCCGCGTAGCCCAGGTGACGGACGAGGCGGCGTCCGAGGGCGACGACGTAGTCCTCGCGCTTGGAGCCCGAAGCACCGTGGCCGATGAGGACGAGGGGACGGGACCCTTCGGCGTCGGGGGGTGTCCATAAAAGACCCGGCACCACCCGTCCTTGGCGCTCGATGTCGAAACGGCGCTCGCGGACGCCTTTGGCGACGATGTCTTCGACGAAGTGCACCGAGGAAACAGTACCGGTGTTAACTGTGGGGAACTTCCGACCAGGGGATGCCCTTGTCGGTGCGGGGCTCGCCGGGAAGGCCGAGGACGCGTTCGCCGAGGATGTTCCGCATGATCTCCGACGTGCCCCCCTCGATGGAATTGGCCCGGGAACGGAGAAAGGAGTGCCGGACATCGCCGGCATTTCCCGCCCGGTCGGGACTGCGCATCTCGTAGTGAGTGGGATAGAGGGTGCCGGTCATGCCGAGAAGATCGACACAGAGGTCGTAGATGTCCTTGTTGAGCTCGGCACCGATGAGCTTGGCCACCGATCCTTCAGGTCCGGGAGTGCCGACGCGACGCAGCTCACGGGCCCGCATGTTGGTGAGGCGCGAGACATCGGCGTCCACCCAGAGCCGCAACAGACGGTCGCGCTCCGCCGCCGTGCCGCCACCGCGCTGGCGCCAGATGTGAAGCGCATCGTGAATCGGTCCGGAGTTCCGTGCCGAGACGCCGCCACCGATGGCCACTCGCTCGTTCATCAAGGTGGTCATGGCCACCCGCCAACCGGCCCCGACGGCATCGAGGCGGGCGCTGTCGGGGATGCGGACGTCGGTGAAGAAGACCTCGTTGAACTCGGCCTCTCCGGTCATCTGGCGCAGGGGCCGGACTTCGACTCCAGGTGCCTGCATGTCGACGACGAAGTAGGTCATGCCCCGGTGCTTCTCCACGTCGGGATCGGTGCGGGCCAGGAGAAGGCCCCACTTGGCCGTGTGGGCCAGGGTGGTCCAGACCTTTTGGCCATTCACCACCCATTCGTCGCCGTCACGGACGGCCCGGGTGGCGAGCCCGGCCACATCGGAGCCGGCCCCCGGTTCGCTGAAGAGCTGGCACCAGATCTCTTCACAGGTGAAGAGGGGGCGGAGAAGGCGATGGCACTGCTCGTCGGTGCCGTGGGTGAGGATGGTCGGCGCCGCCATGCCGTAGCCGATGACGTTGCGTTCGACCTCATTGGGTGCCCCCACCTTGCGGAGCCTGCTCTCCACGATGCCCTGCAGGTCGGGACTCACGCCCAGACCCCCGAGGCCGTCGGGGAACCAGACCCAGGCCAGGCCGGCGTCGAAGCGGGCTCCGGCGAACTCGACGGCCGATATCGACTTCGGGTCGAAGGTGGCGAGAAGCTCCTCGAGGCGCGAGCGGACGAGCTGTTCGGCCTCGGTTGTGAGGATGTCGGTGGCGGACATGTGCCCACGATACCGAGGCCGTAGAGTCGGGGCCCCGGTCGGGCCCTCAGGCCCGGGTCGCCGGCGCAGACAGGGAGGGTGGTTGTGGAGCGCGTGCCATTCGAGACGATCGTCTACGAGAAGGACGGGCCCGTCGCCCGGATCGTCCTGAACGTCCCCGAGAAAGCCAACATCCAGACGGCCCAACAGGTGTGGGACATGGACGAGGCCTTGCAGCTGGCCGACCGCGACGAGGAGGTCAAGGTCCTCGTGTTGAAGGCGAACGGTGAGGGGTTCTGCGCCGGGCACGCCATCGTCGGGCCTGACGAGATGCCCGAGGTGTATCCGACGACCGGGCCGACCCCGGAACGGACATGGAAGGAGCACCACTACGGGTTGTTCCTGTGGCCGCCGCTACGCCTGTGGGAATTCCCGAAGGCCACCATCTCCCAGGTCCACGGCTACTGCGTCGGTGGCGGCACCGTCTACGGGCTCCTCACCGACCTGACCATCGCCTCGGACGACGCCTATTTCCAGATGCCTCTCCCGCAGGGCTTCGGGTTGCCCGGCGCCCAGACCATGATCGAGCCGTGGGTGCTCATGAACTTCAAGCGAGCAGCGGAGTACCTCTTCCTGTCGCCCACCATCGATGCCGCCCAGGCCCTCGACTGGGGGATGGTGAACCGGGTCGTGCCCCGAGCCGATCTCGATGCCACGGTGGAAGAGATGGCCCGGACCATCGCCCAGATGCCGCTCACCACCATCATGGCCACCAAAGCCGGCTTGAAGAGGGCGTGGGAAATGATGGGAATGCGGGTCCACCTGCAGATGTCGACCGACCTGGTCGCTCTGTGCACCGGTGCCTCCGACGTCCGCGCCATGATGGCGTCCATGAGCGGCCGCCGACCGCGCCAGAACGCCGCCGTGCGGGCCGAGGAAGTGGCGCCCGACGACGACGCCGGCGGAGGTGTGTGAGCGCCGCCGCTCGATCAGAGGCCCGAGTAAGCTTGTCCATTCGTGGCTAGCGACCTGGACCAACGTGTAGACGGGTCGAGCCGAGGCGGCAAACCGCGGGGAAGCCGGTGGCTCGTCGAGTGGGGCCTTGTCCTGCTGGTGGCGTTCGGTTTGGCTGTGGGCCTGCGGACGTTCGTCATCCAGACCTACTCGATCCCTTCGGGGTCGATGATTCCCACCCTGCAGATCGGCGACCGGATCCTGGTCGACAAGCTCAGCTACCACCTGCACGCGGTGCATCGAGGCGACGTCGTGGTCTTCGCCACCCCGCCCGAGGAGATAAAGGTCCTGATGGTGAATGATCTCGTGAAGCGCGTGATCGGCTTGCCCGGTGAGACGATTTCCTCGGGACCGCGTGGCGAGGTCTTCATCAACGGAAAGCTCATCAAGCAGTCGTGGTTGACGGCGAACGCCCGTAACGATCCCGGGCCACCCATCAGGACGCAGAAGATCCCCGCCGGTGAGGTCTTCGTCATGGGTGACAACCGTGGTTCCTCCGACGACAGTCGCTTCATCGGGCCCGTGAGCGAGTCACTCATCGTCGGCCGTGCCGTTCTCGGTTTCTGGCCGTTGTCGCATATCCACCTCCTCTGATCCGGTGACAACGACGATCTTCGTTGTCGGTGCGCACAGGCCATGACATCGGGATCGCTCAGCCTGGAGGCGATCGACGGGCAAGAAGAGGTCTTCGCCGCCGCTTTCCGCGCCGGTGAGATCTTCCAGGCCTCGGCTCTCTACCACCCCGACGTCGTCTATCTGAGCCCGACCACTCGCCTCTATGGTTGGCCACGGCGGATCGAAGGTCGGCAGCGGACACTCGAGTTCATCCAGCTGACGATCAGCGCCGTGGCGAACGTCGACTACGCGCTCGACGAGCGGGCCGTCATCGCCGATGACAGTGCCTACACGCGGATCCTCTTCGATTTTGATTTCGGTGACCGGCGGCTGCGGTCGGTCTATGTCGTCGTATACCGCTACCGCGACGGGCAGATCGCCCAGCAGGAGCTCTACTACGATCCGAGCGACAAGCTCTGAGGGACCATGGGTCGTTGATACCTCGTTGAGCAACGGTTGATAACGGCCTTGTAATTTTTCTCTGGGCGGTTCTCACCGTCGCCGGCCCCTGTCGGAGGTCCGGTCCTCGCCGCGACGCATGTGATTTGGGGGGTCTTTGTGGTGAAGCGCCTGGTGTTGGGGGCGGCGTCGGCCGTTATCTCGTGCTCATCGTTGGCGTTGATCGCCGGTGGGACATCGACCGTCTCGGCGTCCTTAGTGCCGGCGGTGGCGAGCGGGACATTCATACCGGCGCCGGGGCGGCCCCATACCCACACTCACGCCGCCCGGGGCCTGGTGAACCAGTGGTCGAGTAACTGGTCGGGCTACGTGCAGTCGGCGTTCAACCGCCACATCTTCACGGCGGTGACCGATACCTTCGTGGTGCCCACGGTGACATCGAGCGTGGCCGGGACCCAGTACGCAGCGGACTGGGTCGGCATCGGCGGTTTCAACGATCACGACGGTTCGCTTGTCCAGGACGGGATCCAAGCAGTGGTGACGACGTCGGACAATACGACCACGGTGTCTTACGACGCGTGGACCGAGATCCTTCCCCACGCCGAAAAGCCGCTCAAGCTCGCGATTAGCGTCGGCGACGTGATCACCGCCACCGTGCAGGAAACAGCCACCAATCGATGGCTCATGACGGTGGACGACGTGACCACAGGCAAGTCTCTCGGCCGCCCTGTCCGGTACCGCTCGAGCGGCCTCAGTGCCGAGGTCATCCATGAGCGGCCGTGCATCGCCGAGCCCTGCTCCAGCCACTTGGCCGATCTGGCCCAGACCCCCGACATCACCTTCGAGCCGGGCTTCTATAGCGAAGCTCCCGTGGGACTGGCTCCTGTGTATCTCGGCCTTCTCGGCTCCGCCAATGACGCCGTGTTGAACAGCGTCACGATGGAGGTCGATGACGGGAACCAAGAGGTGACGGTCTTCGCCACGCCCTCTCCGGCCAACGCGACTCAAGATGGGTTCACCGTGGCTGACGGCGACGTCGCACCGCCGGCTCCGACCATCTGACGACCAGCGGCGTCAGTCCGACAGCAGTTCGGGGTGGCGGGCCTGGACCATCCGCTTCATCCCGTCCTTCCACGACACCGTGGTCTTGCCCACCACCTTGTGCATCTTGGTGAGATCGATATCGACACTGTCGATGGTCTCGGTGGTGGGGGCGAATGATACCGGCACCCCGGTGAGCTTCGAGAGATAGCTGCACCACTCCTCGATGCTCGCTGCCTCGTCTCCGCCCCAATTGACGATGGTGGCCGGGACCGACGCGGCGCCCAGTAGGCCGGGGACCATGCCGATGATGTCGTCCTCGTGCAGCGGATGGTAGATGCTCGGTGCGTCGACGTGGACCGGGACATCGGAGCCGTTGATCATCATCTCGAGGTGGATGGCGGGCCAACCCCCCCGGTCGCCATAGGGGACAGACAGCCGGGCGATCGTGGTGGGGAGCTCGAAGCGCTGGGCCGCCCAGCGGGCCGTGGCCTCGGCCGCGATTTTGCAGATGCTGTAGGTCCTCAAGAAGGGCCAGACCCCGTGGTTGTCACCGAGCGGGTCGGTCTCGCTGAAGACGTGATGGCCCATTGGCTTGTAGACGCCCGTCGTCGAGCAGTGAAGAAACGAACGCGCCTCCCGGTGATGTTCCATTAGCCAGGCCAGGCCGCCGCTGTTGGCCAGGAGATCGACATCCCAGTCGTTGGTCTTGGTCACGGCGAAGTTGAGGACGTGGTCGGCGTCGGCGGGCAGGCCACCCACATCACCGGTGGCAAGGTCGATGGCCACGCAATGCACCCCGGCCGCTTCGAGCCGCTGCCGGGCGGCGTCGTCACGGAAGCGGGCGGCCCCGTAGACCTCGTTCTCCTTGGCCAGCGCACAGGCGACAGGCTCGCCCACCTGCCCGGTGACGCCGGTGACGACGACCTTGGCTCCCCGTAGCGGTTCGGCACTCATCGATAGATCCTCCGTCTTTCTCGCTCCATTCGGCCCTTCGTTTCCGGGCCTCGGGTGAGCCTACGGCCTGCGCCCGCCTCCGGTGACAGCCATGAGCACGTCCGCGAGGGACAATGAGAGCCATGGCGCAGTTCCATTGGGATCCCGCGACGTACCGCTCGCTGATGCGCAGCGAGGTGCCGGCCTACGACGAGCTCCAAGACGCGGTGGCCGCGGCCACCAAAGAGGTGAATGCCCGACGCGTCCTCGATCTCGGCACGGGTACGGGAGAAACGGCCGGACGCGTGCTAGCGGTCCACGACGGCGCTTTCCTGGTCGGCGTGGACGAGAGCGACGAGATGCTGACCATGGCCCGTCAAGCCCTCCCCGCATCGCGTGTCGAATTGCTCGTAAGCCGCTTGCAGGACCCGCTCCCAACCGGACCGTTCGAGGTGGTGGTGTCCGCTCTGGCCGTGCACCACCTGGACGCACCGGCGAAGGCCGAATTGTTCGGCCGGATCTACTCCTTGTTGTCGGATGGGGGCCGCTTCGTCATGGGAGACGTCGTCGTGCCCGAGAATCCCGAGGACGCCGTGACACCGGTTGACGGCGGCTACGACCTCCCCGACAGCGTGAAAGATCAACTCCGCTGGCTCGGTGACGCCGGATTCGATGCCGCCGTGGCCTGGCAGCAGGGAGATCTGGCTGTACTCGTCGCCGATCGGCGCGCCTGACAGGACCAGCGATCGTGGCTTTGAAAGGTCGACCTTTGGGGTCGGAGCACCAGAGGGTCCGCGCCTGCGGGTCGGGCAACGTCGCTGGCGAGCGCCGAAGAGCCGTCCGGGCTGATGCATGGTCTCCCTCGGCGGCTACAAGGCGCCGACGACCTTGAAGTTCTGGTTGACGAAGATGTGGTGCGGCCAGTTGACGCCGATTATGTGGACGTTGTACTCACCGTTGCTCAGCTTCACAACACGGTCGACGATTCCCCCCGGGTAGGCAGCCAGCGCAGCTTCCGTCGCCTTATTTGCTGCCGTTCCGCTGACGATCGTCCCCGACCCCTGACTCCAGTTCGCCGGGATCTGACCGACCTGCTTTGACGTGGTCGCCGCGCCGCGCTGGAAGGGGATCACCGCCGAGGAAGTCGCAGATCCGCCGCCGGTCGTTTGCACGATGACTTGCGTGGCTTTGATGGTCGTTGAACTGGTCATGCCCAATACGAGGACGCGTTCGCCCTTCTTAATGGCGCTCGCCGAGATCGAGCTCGACTTCTTCTCGTATTTTGTTGAGGACGTCTCGTCGACGGTTACCTTCTGACCCGCTGATGTCGTCATTGTGAAGCCCGACTTGGACACGCTGCCGACTGTGCCGGATGCTCCCCCTGCGGCCGGTCCAGACCGAGCGTTGGATCCCGCTCCACCGGATAGGGGACCGCCGGTGGAGCGGCTGGTGGACACAGTTTGCCCTGCCGATGCCGAGGGGGACGTCGCCAGACCGACGGAAAGTCCGACAACCGCACACATCACCGCAGCGCCCGCGATCCATCGGTTCTTTCTGTTCGACAGCAATCGCTGTACCTTTGGCCGGCGTGCCTCCTTGGCCATGGTCTCCGAGGCCGACCAGTCTGGCGCAGACGCCGGCGGGGGAGGCGGCGCAGCGCCGGCGTCGCCTGAACTTCCAGCAGCCGACGGCCCTGACGTCGCACTCGATACGGGGCGATCGGGGAAGGTCTCGTCGGGGCTTGTTGGGTCGTACTCGTTCATGATGGCGCTCCTCTTGCTTATGCGTTAAGTAGAGAGTGCCAGCCGTTCATGTGGGGCCCCTCTAGGCAGCCTGTGATGGGACTGTGACTGCTGCGAACCCTCGCTTGCCTACGCACGCGTAGCCAGGGTGACGCTCAGCGCCGCTTTTCAATCAAGAGGCTCTGGAGTGATCGGCCCAGTGGCCCGTGAACATCCCAGAGAAGGGATTGGGCGAGACCCACCCCTGGCGTCCCGAGCGTGGTGCGGGCGTCCAGGCAGATCCATTCGCCGACAGCGGGCCGATCGATATACACGGTCAGATCGGGATTGATGAAGAGGTAGTGCTCGAAGTCGAGCACGGAGCTGACGCCGTTGCCGAAATCACTGGCCGCGGCCACCCGTTCGAGCGGCGAGGGCTCCTCTCCGGCGACGATGGGAACGGCCAGGCGCACCCAAACGGCGGAAGGACCCCGGCGACTGAAATCGCCCGACAGGTAACGCAGCTCGGCACCGTGTGAGTGAAAGGCCCGATAATCCCGGAGCGGTTCGGGTGACCGCTGTCCTTCCTCGGGGCCGGGCGGTGCCGGGACGTCCGATGGGGGCGCGGTGGAGGTGCCCAGACCGATGGCGCCGGGCGAATCATCGGAAAGCCGCCTGATGCGCAGGGCCCGCCCCCAGGCGAGATCGTGGTCGGCCGAGCGGACGACGACGTCTACCAGTTGCACCTTCCGGCCCGGCCGCGAGATCGTGGCCGTCACGGTCAACGGGACAAGGGGGACGGGGCGAAGAAGCTCTACCGTCAACCGGGCCACGTGCATGGGCTCGTCGCTCGGGCAGGTCTCCACGGCCCGTCCCACCAAGGCGGCGACGGGTCCCCCGTGCAAGGCGTCGGGCGACCACGGGCCACGGGCGAAATCGGTGGCGACCCATCGGTCGCCGTCGGGGTGAAACAGCGCGTCGTTCACGAGGCTGAGAAGGGGCGGCTTTGTGGTCGGCGAGAGCTTCGGTCGATTCAGCCGAGCTCGGTGCCCACCACCGACACGAACGACACCATCTCTCCCGGATATCCACCGAGATTGTGGGTCAGTGCCAGTGTCCGATCGGTCGTGATCTGCCGCTCGGGGGTGGCTTCGCCGCGCAGCTGCAGCCAGCACTCGAAGAACATCCGCAGTCCCGACGCCCCCACGGGGTGGCCGAAGCTCTTGAGGCCACCGTCGGGGTTCACCGGGAGCTCGCCGTCCAGCGCGAACGTGCCAGCCAAGACTTCCTTCCAGGCCGTTCCGCGCTCGGCGAATCCCAGGTCCTCCATGAGGACGAGCTCGGTCGGGGTGAAGCAGTCGTGCACCTCGGCGAAGGCCAGCTGCCGTCGGGGGTCGGTGATCCCGGCCTGGGCGTAGGCATCGGTGGCGGCCCATTCGCATTCAGGGAAATGGGTGTAGTCGTAGCCGGGGTCGATGAGTCCCGAGCCGCTTCCGGTCGAGAAGGCCAGGGCCTTGATGTAGAGAGGCTTGTCCGTGTAGCGCAGGGCGTCCTCGGCCCGCACCACGATGGCGGCGGCGGCACCGTCGGCCACGCCGGCACAGTCGAATACTCCGAGCCCACCGGCGACACGCGGCGAGGCGAATATCGTCTCCTTCGACACCTCCCGGCGGAATTGGGCGCGGGGATTCCGGGCCCCGTTGTAATGGTTCTTGGCCGAGATGGTGGCGAGCACGTCGCTCATCTGATCGGCGTCGACGCCGTACTTCTGGGCGTAGGCGGGGGCCACCATGGAGAACATGGCGGCCGCCGTGAGGGTCCTACCCGTGCCGTCGTTCGGGGGATTGTTGGCATTGAGACCCTGGTAGCCGCTGTCCTTCACCTTCTCGGCACCCACGGCCATGGCCATGTCATAGGCGCCCGAGGCGACGGCATAGGCGGCGGCGCGCAGCGCCTCGGATCCCGTCGTGCAGTAATTTTCGACGCGGCTCACGGGCTTGCCCTCGAGCTGCAGAGGGCGGGCCAGGGTGATGCCGCTCATGCCGGACTGGGCGGTGCCGAGCCAGTAGGCGTCGACGTCATCCTTGGTGACGCCGGCCGACGCGAAGGTCTCGGTCGACGCGTCGACGATGAGGTCATCAAGCCCTTTGTCCCACAGCTCGCCGAAGGGCGTACACCCCATGCCTACGATCGCCACCCGGTCGCGGATCCCGTGCGAAGACATCGCTCTCCTCAGCCCGGCGCCACTTCGGGGCCCGTTGCCGCTGCCGGGTCCCGGACGGGGCGCGCCTTCCAGAAGTAGTCGTGGATTCCGTCGGCCGAGAACAGCCGCCGGAAAGTCATCTCCACCCTGTCGCCGATGGCCAGCCCGTCGGCGTCGACGTCGGTCAACTCCACAGGGAAGCGACCCCCGCCGTCGAAGTCGACGACGGCGAAGACCACGGGTGGGCTCTGCGAGTAGACCATCCGGTCCACGGTGAAGGTCACCACCGTGCCCTGGGTGTCAGCCATGGATAGCGGCTCCATGTCGTCTACGGCACCACCTTCCATGGAGACTCGCGCCGGAGGGAGATGGACGGCGCCGCTCGAGCGGTCACGCGACCCGACGAAGGCGAACTTCCAGTCTTCGCTGCGTCCGGCGGCCGACGCCGACACCCGTGCCGGCTCGGGCCGACGGGGAGGCTCGGGGGTAAGCATCTGACGCCACGACAAGAAGCGCCCGTAGCTCAGATCTGCTCCGGAGGCGATCTGTGCCTCCACCGGCCGCGCCGGCGTCCAGGCGGCGCGTGCTTCGGTCACGCGCAGCACGACGACATCGGCGCCGTCGGCCAGGTGGACCACGGCGACGACGTCACCGGACTCGGATTGCTCGAGCACCGAGGACAACACGAGGCCCGGATGGGCGGCCCCGGTCTGACCGATGGTTCCGGCCAGGTCGTCGGCCAGGACTTCGGGGGCCAACCCGAGCTTGCTGGCGAAAGCCTTAGTGGCCCGTCCGTGCATCCCTGTCACCACGACCTTTGAGACGTCGCCGGATTCGACGCCCGCGTTCTTCAACGCGCGGCTCCACGCCTCGCGGCCGAGCGGGACGTAGCGGGTCTCGCCGAATCGCTCCTCCCACGATCGCGACCGACGTTCCCCCGGGGCCCGCCAGCGGTCGAGAAACTCGTCGGTGGCAGAGGCGGCGCCCAGGAACTCGGCCACCACCGGTGCTCCGGGTCCATCGTCACCGATGATCATGGCGGCGGCACCGTCACCGCCGAAGGATTCGTCGGCTCCTCCGGGCAGACCGTCGCGCTGGTCGGAGATCACCACCAAGACGGTGCCCGCGCCCGTCATCGCCGTCATCAGAGCGCCCATGCCTGACCGGATGGCACCACCGAAGTCGAGAGCGGCCACGTCGGAGGGCAGCCGCAGTGCGGCGTGCACGGCGGTGGCATTGGTCTTGTCGAGATAAGCGGGAGTAGCGGTGGCGAACCAGACCGCTCCGGGCGCGGCGGCGGGAGCTGATCGGAGGGCGATACGCGCCGCCTCCACCCCCATGGTGGTGGTGTCCTCGTCGTGCGAGGCGACCGATCGGGAGCCTTTCCCTCCTCCGGCGCCGAGGAAGGCCGAAATCGAGGTCCGGGCCAGCCGGCGGTAGGGCACGTATGCGGCGCTGCTGATAATCCCTCGCATCAAGGCCGATGGTAGTCGTTTCTGACGATCAGTCAGAAGGGTGTGGTTGGCGGTGAAAGGGGCTCGTCGTCGTCGAATGCAGGCTCATAGCCGGGCGCCGCCGGCTCGGCACTGCGTTTCCCGGTGAGAGCCAGTGTCACCTCGAACCCGTCGACAGCATCGAGCTCCTGGATCATGTCGATATGCGGTTTGGGGTCGGCCCCCGACCATTTGGCCCGTGCCGCCCGCCGCGCCGAGCGCGGATCTGTGCTCACGACGAAGACCACCTCGTGGTCCTCTCCCAGTCGCCCGGGAGCCGGATCACCGCCGAGATAGACGGCATAAAGGTGGGGCAGGGCGCCCCCCACATCCTCGCTGTCGGCCACGTCGCCTCCTTCGTGTCACCCGACCTGGGCGACCGACCGTACTGTCGGGGAATGGACATCGTCATCCGCCCGCCGCTGCTCTCGGAAATTCCGCGCCTGGGCGAGATCGAACGCGACGGAGACCGCCGCTACCGGGGCTATGCCGGTGTCCCCGACGGATTTGATGACGCCGCCGCACCCGAGCAGTTGCATGAGGCCCTGGTCGACGGTCGATTATGGGTGGCAGAGACCGTGGTAGGCGCATCGGCACCCGGCCCGGATCTCGTGGGGTTTGCTCTGGCCGAGATCGTCGATGGCAACGTTCATCTGGAGCAGGTGTCGGTGGTCAGGTCCTGCCACGGACGAGGTGTGGGCCGTCGCTTGGTGGAGACCGTCTGTGCTTGGGCCCAGGAGCAGGCGATGCCGGCGGTGACCCTCTGCACGTTCTCCGACGTGGAGTGGAACCGGCCCCTCTACGAGCACCTGGGCTTCCACGTTCTTCCCGAGGAACGCTGGACCCCGGGTCTGCGCGCCGTCTTTGACAGTGACGCCCGCCTCGGCCTCGACCTCGAGCGTCGGGTGGTCATGCATCGGGCCATCCCCACCAGGTAGCTGCCCGTTTGACCACGGTCCTATGGCGCCACGGGTACCCTGTCGCCGCGGGCCGCACCGGTCATGCCTGCGCCAACGACGGGGGAGGTCCGGTGGCGAGCAACGGTTTCTCGAGGTATCGGCTGCCGCATCGGATCGCCGTTGCGGCGCTGGCCGGCACCCTGGCGGCGACAGCCGTGGCCGTTGCCGTGTCGGGCTCGGCCGACGCTTCGCTGGCGCGGGCCACGTTCCGTGGTCACGGCTCCATCGACGAGGCCTATGTCCTCGGTGCCCCGGCGCGAACCCACCTGACCGTCGTGAACGGGGCCGGCACCCGGGTCGGGTCCGGGGTCGTCGACAAGCTCGGCAGCCTCATCGTGCGCAATCTCACTCCCGGCTCCGGTTTCCGCTTCGAGCAAGGTAGCGGAGCGCAGAAGCGCGCCACGGCGCCGTTCTCGGTCCTGTCCACTACCGGGTCGCCGCCGCCGCCTTCGTTCTACTCGTCGCAACACCTCCACGCCGGTCTCAACTACGTGCGCATGCGTGATGGCGTCCTCATCGCCGCCACCGTCCGTCTGCCCCCGGGCAAGACCCTGGCCGACGGTCCCTTCCCGACTGTCATCGAGTACTCCGGCTACGCCACCGCCGCGCCCGACAGCCTGATCGCGGCCGAGGAGGGTTCGGCGCCGTCGAACGATCCGTTGTTGCCCGATTCCTCCACCGTGGTCGGCGCACTGGTCGCCCCCTTGCTCGGCTTCGCCAGCGTCAGCGTGCAGATGCGCGGTACCGGATGTTCGGGCGGGGCCTTCGATCTCCTCGGCTACCCGTCTGACTACGACGGCTACGACATCGTCCAGGCCGTCGGGGCCCAGCCCTGGGCGCTGCACCACAAGGTCGGTCTGGTGGGGATCTCCTATTCGGGCCTCTCCCAGTTCGCCGTGGCCGGCACCGATCCCCCCGATCTGGCCGCCATCACACCCTTGAGCCCCACCGACGACCTCTTCTCGACCGGCTATCCGGGAGGGATCTACAACGACGGCTTCGCCAAGAGCTGGATCCAGCAACGCATCGTCGATGCCGAGGCAGCGCCCCAAGGTGGTCAACCATGGGCGGCGGCCGAGATCGCCACCGGCGACACGACATGCCTGGCCAACCAGCGCCTCCACCCCGAGGCCGAGAGCCTCGCCTCACTCGTCGGTCCGGGCCTGGCCCGCACGCCGTCATTGTTCGAGCGCCGTTCCCCGGCGGTTTGGGCCACCCACGTCAACGTGCCCGTATTCCTCGTCGGCTCCCTGGAGGACGAGGAGGTGGGACCGCAGTGGCCGGCGCTCATCACCGCCTTGCGGGCGGACAAGAACGTCTACGTCACCATGCTCAACGGGACCCACACCGACTCGCTCGGTCCCGACACGATCTCGCGCTGGCTCGAATTCCTCGACATCTATGTCGCCGGGCAGGTGCCCGCACCCTCGTCGACGCTGGGCCCCCTGGCCTCCGCCATCTACACGAGCCTCACCTCCGGAGCGAAGTCGGCCACCGTTCCCGCTCTCCGCTTCACGACCGAACCGTCGGTGGCGGCCGCCAAGAAGGCCTATGCAGCCGGAGATCCCCGGGTCCGCGTCCTGTTCGACAACGGCGGCGGCAGCCTCGGCCCCGGTGCGCTCCAGCCGGCGTTCACGGCCGGCTTCTCCAGCTGGCCCCCGGCCGGCACCGTCACCCACTTCAGCCTGGCCCCGAACGGCGCGCTGTCCACCACGGCCCCGCGGACGGCTTCGACAGCCGTTTTCCGTCCCGACCCGTCGGTCCGCCCGCCCGATGACCTTCCGACCGGAAACGCCTGGGCGGCCCAGCCGCCGTACGACTGGACCACCGTTCCGGCGGCGAACGGCATCGCCTTCCAGACGCCGGCTTTCACCAAAGCCACGACCGTCGTCGGGCCGGCCAGCCTCGATCTGATGCTCAAATCGACGGCCAGAGTGAGTGACCTCCAGGTGACGGTGACCGCCGTCCGACCGGGAGAGACCCAGGAGGACTACGTCACCTCGGGATTCCTCCGCAGTTCCAATCGCACCCTCACGCCGGCCTCGACGGTGCTCGATCCCGTCCCCACCTACCGGGCTTCGGACAAGAAGGACCTGCCCCCCGGCCGCTTCACCCTGGTCCGCATACCGGTCGACCCCATCGCCCACACCTTCAGGGCCGGCACCCGGCTCCGCATTGTCATCACCGCTCCGGGCGGCGACCGTCCGTCGTGGACCTTCAAGACACCGCCCACCCACGGATCGGTCATCGACACGGTGGCTCTCGGGGCAGTCTCGGGCTCCACCTTCGTCGTGAACGAGGTGCCCGGCGTGACCCCGACGGCGACCATGCCGGCCTGCGGGGCACTGCGGGGCGAGCCGTGCCGGGCCTATGCCCTCCTGGGGAACCAGATCGCGCCGGGGAACGGGTCCTCGGGGCAGTGACGGGGGTCCTCGGTCGCTGGTGGGCCGCCGCCTGCGCCCATATGATGGCGCCCTGATCTGACGGCCAGTCAGATACTGCCGGGGAGGGTCCCAGCCATGGATTTCGAGTTCTCGCCCGAGCAGCTCGCCTTCGTGGAGGAGGTCGAGCGCTTCCTCGACGAACACGACGACCCCGAGGTCTTCGACGTCACCCGGGAGAACATGGCCCAGATCGTCGATACCCCGGCCCGGCGGGCCTTCATGGCCCTCCTCGGTGAGCAGGGCTGGCTCGGCATCACCTGGCCCAAGGAGTATGGCGGCACCGAAGGCGACGGCGTCTACGAGCACCTCCTGAATGAAGCCCTGGCCCGCCGCGGCGGTCCCCAGATCGGCAAGGGCGTGGGCATCGTGGGCAAGACGATCATCCGCCACGGCAGCGAGAAGCTGAAGCAGGAATTCCTCCCCAAGATCCTCCGCAACGAAGTCGAGTTCGCCGTCGGCTACTCCGAGCCCAACGCCGGTTCGGATGCGGCCTCGATGCAGCTGAAGGCCACCCGCGACGGCGACGGCTGGCGGCTCAACGGCCAGAAGACATGGACGACCTCGGCCCACTTCGCCGAGTGGTACTGGGTGGGCGCCCGTACCGATCCCGAGGCGGCCAAGCATGCCGGCATCACCCTCTTCCTCGTCCCCCTCGACCACCCCGGCATCACCGTCAAGGCCATCTGGACCATGGGCGACGAACGGACCAACGAGGTCTACCTCGACGAGGTCTGGGTGTCCGACGACTACGTCGTCGGCGAGCTCAATCACGGCTTCCAGTACATCTCCGAGGCACTCGACCTCGAGCGTTTCACCATGTTCACTTTTTCCCCCATCGCCCAACGCCTCGACGTCCTCTGCGATTACGTGGCCCACGCCGTGCGCGACGGCAGGCCACTGCGCGACGACCCCGTCGTCCGCCAGCGCATCGCCCAGCTCGCCACCCAGGCCGAGGTGGCGCGCGTCCTCGGTCTCGCCTTCGTCAACAAGTCGTCCAAAGGCGGCGCCGCCCCCACGGCAGAGGCGTCGGCCTACAAGCTCTACGCCACCGAACTCTCCAAGCGCCTGGCCTCCGCCTCGATGGACATCGGCGGCCCCGGCGCCCAGCTCCGGGTGAAGACGACCGACGCCCCCATGGAGGGACGGGCCGAGTCCACCTACCGCTACACCGTCATCGACACCATCGGCGGCGGCACGTCGGAGATCCAGAAGAACATCATCGCCCGCCGCAAGCTCGGTCTCCCGAAGAACTTCTGATGGCCCCTGCCGCTGTGGCTCCGGTCGCCGGTCCTCTTGCCGGTATCACCGTGCTCGACCTCTCGAGCGTGGGCCCCGCGGCGCGCGCCACCCGACTCCTCGCCGACTACGGCGCCACCGTGGTCAAGGTGGCGCCAATCCCGGGCCGAGGTCCCGGCGCCACGGTCCCTCCCTTCTTCGCCTACAGCGCCCAGCGCGGCTTCCGCCGCGTCCAACTCGACGTCCGCCACGCCGATGGACGCGACGCCTTCCTTGCCCTGGCGGCCACGGCCGACGTGGTGGTCGAGAGCTTCCGTCCCGGCGTGGTCGACCGCCTCGGCATCGGCTACCAGGCCCTGCGGGCGCTCAACCCGGGCATCGTCTACTGCTCGACTTCCGGCTACGGCCAATCGGGTCCTCACTCCGGTTGGGCCGGCCACGACCTCAATTATCTGGCCGTCTCCGGCTACCTCGCCACCTCGGGGCTCCGTGCCGACGGGGGACCGCCCATCCCGGGGGCCACCATCGCCGACGCCGCCGCCGGCGGCATGCACGCGGCCCTGGCCATCACCGCCGCGCTGTTCTCCCGTCGCCTCACCGGTGAGGGCACCTTCCTCGACGTCTCTGTGGCCGACGGGGCCCTGTGGCTCATGTCACTGGCCGTCGACGAGCATCTGGCCACCGGGTCCGAACCGGGCCCGGGACACGACGTCTTGACCGGTCGCTACGCCTGCTACGAGACCTACCGCGCGGCCGACGGCCGCTGGTTGGCGGTGGCCGCCATCGAAGCCAAGTTCTTCGCCAATCTCTGCCGGGCCCTCGGCTGCGAAGACTGGATCGACCGACAGTACGACGACGATGCCCAGGATCAGCTGCGCGCCGCTCTGGCCGCCGCATTCGCGCAGCGCGACCGCGACACCTGGGTGGCGGTCCTGGCCGGCGAAGACACCTGCGTGGCTCCCGTCCAGTCGGTATCGGAGGTCGCCCACGATCCGCAGTTCGTCGAGCGTGCCGCCGTGGTCGAGGCCAAGGACACCGACGGCCGTAGTTTCTGCCAGGTCGGCGCCGTCCTGGCCGGCATGCCCCCGCTACCGACACCCGTCGTCGTCCGCGATCCGACGCTGACCGACACCGACGACCTCTTGGAAGCGGCCGGCATCAACCGGGCCCGCATCGCCGATCTCCGACGCGAGGGAGTGGTGGCATGACGGCCACGGCCGACCCGGTGACCGAGATCCGCTCTCTCATCGGTGTTCCCCAATACGAGGAGACCGGCGATTTCCCGGTGGAGCGCGGCTACATCTGGACGACCCTCTCGTCGGTGGAGAACGGCAATCCTCTCTTCTGGGACGAGGACATCGCCGATGCCCTCACGGCCGGCTTTGTGGCGCCGCCGACAATGCTCTCTGTCTGGTTCCGCCCCCATCACTGGGCTCCCGGCCGCTCCGCCCCTCATCTCCCGCTCCAGATCCACTTCGACCTGAAAGAGCGTCTGGGTCTCCCCGAAGCGGTCATGTCCGACAACACCATCACCTTCCACGAACCGGTCCGCCCCGGCGACGTCCTCACCACCCGCCAGATCCTGCGCTCGGTCTCCGACGAGAAGACCACCAAGCTGGGCACGGGCCGCTTCTGGGTCATCGACGTCGAGTACACCAACCAGGACGACGCCCTCGTCGGTGTCGAGTCCTACACCGGCTTCGGCTACCGCCGCGCCGGGGCTTCCAGCGGAGCATCGGCGTGAGCGCGGCGCCCGATCCGGAGTTGATCCTCTCGCAGATAGCCGTGGGCGACCGTCTGCCCGACCTCGGTTACGACGTCACCGCCACTACCGTCGTCCTCGGGGCTCTGGCCAGCCGGGACTGGCGGCCCATGCACCACGACAAGGACTTCGCCGTGGAACGCAACGGCACCCGCGACATCTTTCTCAATACACCCAATCAGGCGGCCTGGTTCGAGCGCTTCCTCACCGACTGGACGGGCCCCCACGGTCGCCTCGGCCGTATGACCTTCCGCATGCTCGGCTCGGTCTTCCCCGGCGACACCATGGTCCTCTCCGGCGTGGTGGACGAGGTCACGGTGGACGCCACCGGCTGTGGCTGGGTGGGCATCGACGTCACCCTCTCGGTCGACGGCGATGTGAAGACGACCTGCGACGCCCGCGTGGCCGTCCCGGTCGCCACCGATGACAACCCCTGGACCCGCACCGGTACCCGGTGGCAGCCGTCATGACGGCGGAGAGGAGCTGACGGTGCTCGACCTCGACTTCGATGCGGAACAGGAGATGCTCCGCGACACGGTCCGCGGGGTATGCGCCACCCACAGCCCCCTGTCGATCGTCCGCCAGCTGGAGGACGACCCCGTCGGCTACCCGGTCGAGCTCTGGAAGCAACTGGGCAAACTCGATCTCATCGGCCTCCTTCTCCCCGAGCAGTACGGCGGCGCCGGCATGTCGCTCATCGAGGGTGTCGTCCTCTACGAGGAGTTCGGTCGTTCCCTCGCCCCGAGCCCCCACTTCGTCAGCGCCGTCCTCTGCGGCGCGGCGCTGGCCAGCGCCGGCTCCGCCGCCCAAAGAGACGCCTGGATCGCT
Source organism: Acidimicrobiaceae bacterium (assembly GCA_003151475.1). Lineage (GTDB taxonomy): Bacteria > Actinomycetota > Acidimicrobiia > Acidimicrobiales > UBA8190 > Palsa-661. Next base: position 56,677 of record PLXQ01000076.1, read on the forward strand.
CCTATTGTCACCGGCGAGGCCATCTTCACCCCGGCCTGGTTCGAACCGGAGAACAGCGGGGCGCCGGCCGGTATCCAGCTCCAGGCCCGCCCCGATGGCGACGGCTTCTTATTCACCGGTACCAAGCGCCACGTCGCCTTCGCCTCCTCCGCCACCCGCCTTGTTGTCCTCGCCCGCACCGGTGACGCCCCGACCGACGTGGACCTCTTCCTTCTCGATCCGGCCGCCGACGGCGTCACCCTCACCCAGCAGCACTCCATCGGCTCCGACGCCCAGTACCGCTTGGACCTCACCGACGTCCGCGTCAGCGCCGCCGATCGCATCGGGGAGCCGGGATCGGGCTGGCGCACCTGGGACGCCGTCATGCACGACGGCTGCATCCTCCTCGGAGCCCAGGCCATGGGCGGAGCCCGCCACGCCCTCGACATCACCGTCCAGTACTCGAAGGACCGATTCCAGTTCGACAAGCCCCTGGGCGCCTTCCAGGCCCTGGCCCACTACCTGGCCGACGCTGCCACCACCGTCGACGGCGGCACCACGCTGGTCCACGAGGCAGCCTGGGCCCGGGCCGCCGGCCGGCCCGTCGAACGCCTCGCTCCCATGGCCAAGCTCTTCGCCGCCCAGACCTTCCGTGACGTCACCGCCATGGCTCAGCAGATCTTCGGCGGCATCGGCTTCAGCGTGGAGTTCGACATCCAGCTCTACTTCCGCCGGGCCAAGCAGCTCCAGATCTCGTGGTGGGACACCCGCTATCTGGAAGAACTGGTGGCGGCCGCCGTCCTCGACCACCGCGTCTGACCTCTTCGCCGTCTACTTTCCAACGGGGTCGGCCCTTGCGGTCGACGGGGGGTCGTCGAGCACGGGCAGCACCTTGTCGACGAACATCTCCAGCGACGGCCACCCGATCTCGGGGTCGAGCCCGCCGACCAGCGGCTTGAGCTTCAGCCCCGACCGGCTGTCAAGAGACCGGGCCAGCGCCACACATTCGTCGGGCGTCACCACCGCATAGAGCCCGGCCCGTCGCACCTCGTCCACGCTCGTCACGGGCCGCCAGAGGCTCGCCCGCGGATCGTTCACCGTCCACGCGCCGTAGCCGTTCGTCTCGTGCATTGCGTGCGGCCCGATCTGGGCCCAGGACCGCTCGGGGTCATCGGTCACGAACACCCACATGGGTCCGTCCGGCCACAGCAGGATCCCGTCGCCCTTCCCCAGACGTCGGCACTCGGCCACGTACGCATCGGCCAACGCCTGGTCCGGTAGTGGCGGCAGGTAGCCGTCGCCGAGCCGGGCGGCCCGCTTGGGCGCAGACCCCCCGAACACCACGAAGGGCCGGGGACGCTGCACCGGCCCCGGCGTCACCCGTATCGTCCGCCCCTGGTACTGAAACGGCTCCCCGGTGAGAGCCTGCACGAAAGCCTCGGCCTTTTCGGCGAACACCGACCCCCGTTCGGCGAACGCAATCCCAAACATCTCGTTCTCTTCGGGCACGTAGCCGGCCGCCAGAGTCAGCTCGAGCCGCCCGCCGCTCACCACGTCGAGTACCAGCGCGTCCTCGGCGGCGGACACCGGATCCCGCAGTGTCAACACCAGAGCCGAGATCATGATCCGCATCTCTTGCGTCCGCGCCGCCACGGCGGCGCCGAACACGAACGGCGACGGCAGGTACCCGTCGGCGGACCCGTGGTGCTCGGAGAGGACCACCCTCGGACAGCCCCGCCCGTCGGCCCACTCGCACATCTCGATGGCGGCCCGGTAGAGCTCGCGCGGAGCGGTGCCGAAGTCCGGTGCCCGCAGATCGTGATGCAGCACCCAGTTCATGACGCCGCCCCGCTCGGTGGCCCGGCTAACGCGTCATCGATCCCCAGCGTCACGGCGTCAGCGTCCCGGGCTCAGCGGGCGTACTCGCGACCGAGGGAGAATCCGTCCAAGAAGACGTCGGCATCCTTGCTCCGGGGGTACCTATCGGCGAGGGCCCGGAAACGCTCCGAGTGGTTCGGCTCGACCAGGTGGGCGAGCTCATGGACGAGCACGGCGTCGAGAACCCATTTGGGAACGACCCGGAGCCGGTCCGATATCCGGATCTCACCGCTCCCGCACGAGCACGACCCCCATTGACTGTTTTGGTTGGCCACCCAACGGATGGACGATGGCCGTACCCCGTCGAGGTAGCTGTTGGCGAGAAGCCGGGCCCGGTCGGCCAGGTCACTGTCCGAGGCAGCGAGGTGCGGCCGGTACTTGAGCACCCGTCGCACCAGGTCTTCGACCATCTCGTCCCGCGCCGCGCGCGGCATGCTGGCCGGGAGTACTACCACCACCCGACCGTCGCGCCAGAAGGCACTGGCCGACTTCCGCCGCCGCGTGCTCACCCTGACCTCGACCTCGGGTCGCTCGGGCACGGAGATCTCCTCCGCTCCTGAAACCTCGGGGACCTCGGGGAGTTCGGAGACCTCGGGGGTGCGAGGGCTCGGTCGGATGGACCGGATCGTCGGGGTGGCTGCTCGGGCCTGTGGCTCGAGTTCACTCGCCTGGCCCGGTTCGTCCAAGGGAAGCATGGGCTGTACCGGGGCCAGCAGCGCCCCGCCCCCGTCGTCGTGCATCGGCATATCTTGTCGTGGGGTTGTGGCGCGCGGGTGGCTCTTCCCGACAACACCTCGCCAGCTCACCAGTGTTTGCGCCTCCCACTGGCGTTCAGTGCCGCCAGATAGTCGTTGTAGGACGCCAGCTCCGCATCCTCTTCGGCTTCTTTCGCCTGGCCACCGGGCCTTTTGCCAGCGGTCCGGCCGGCGTCGCTTAGGGGCTCGCCCGGGGCGGTCAGATCTGCGTCGGAGGCCTCCCGGTCAGTCACCGTCGCTGCGGAGGCCTGGTCGTGGGTCAACTTCCACCACATGAACACGGCGTAACCGGCGAAGATCGGCCACTCAAAGACATAAGCCCAGCTCAGGGTGTTTCCTGACAGCGCCCGCGTGACCTGCCACCAGCCCAGGGCCAGGCAGCCGGGGACCACCACCAGCGCCGTCAGGTGGGTGAAGGCGTTGCGCTGTGACGATCGCCTGCTGTGCACCGACCCAACGCTACCGACCGCTGCCTGGGCCGCGGTAGCGGCGGCCGACCACTCCGGATCTGGACATGGCAGACCATGACCTTCAGACTTGGCCGCGACCGGCCGGGCTCCCTCGGTGACCGGGGATGATGTCTCTGGCCGTGACGGGCGATGATGTCGGTCGATCGAAGACGCCGGACCCGGACCGGGTATGACGAAATGGGGTCACACACCATGGCGGGACGACAATGACGGATAACTCTTCATCTCCGGTGGGTACGACTCCGTCTCCTGTGGGTACGACCACCGGTATGGACCGCCGCTGGTGGACTTTGATCGCCGTCTGCGGTGCCACTTTCATGCTCCTGGTGGACGTCACCATCGTCCAGGTGGCACTGCCCACCATGCAGCGAGAGCTCGACGCCAGCTTCGCCCAACTGGAGTGGGTCATCTCCGCCTACGCCCTCAGTTTGGCGGCCCTGCTCCTCACTCAGGGCACCCTGGCCGACCGTTTTGGCCGCAAACGCATCTTCGTGGCTGGCCTGACCATCTTCACCCTGGCCTCGTTGACCTGCGGCCTGGCCAACAGCGCCATCTTCCTCATCGTCGGACGCGCCGTCCAGGGCGTCGGCGGCGCGGCGATGTTCGCCACCTCTCTCGCCCTCATCGGCCAGGACTTCCGGGGCAAGGACCGGGGGACCGCCATCGCCGCCTGGGGCGCCACCGTCGGCGGCGCCGTCGCCGTCGGGCCCCTCGCCGGTGGCGCGCTCACGAGCGGTCTCGGCTGGCGCTGGATCTTCTTCGTAAACGTTCCCATCGGCATCGCCACCCTGGTTGTCTCGCTGAAGCGGATGGTCAATGTCAGCGATCCCGACACCAAGCGCCTCGATGTCGCCGGTCTCCTGACGTTCTCGGGTGCTCTCTTTCTCCTCATCCTGGGCCTCACCCGGGGCAACGACGACGGCTGGTCGAGCGCTTTCATCCTCACCCTCTTCTGCTCATCCGCGGTGCTCTTCGCCGCCTTCGTCTTTGCCGAGTTCCATCAGGATCGACCCATGTTCGATCTGTCGCTCTTCCGCAACCCGGCCTTCACCGGTGTCTCACTGGCCACCTTCGCCATCGGTGCCGGCATGTTCGCCATGCTCACCTATCTCACGCTCTACCTACAGGATCTTCTCGGTCTCTCTCCTCTCCAGGGAGGGCTCCGTATCCTGCCCTTGACGGTGCTCACCTTCGTCGTGCCCCTGGTCACCCGAAATCTCGGTGAACGCACCCCTCCGGGGACGGCTCTCGGGGTCGGTCTCGCGCTATCGGCGGTGGGCCTCGCTCTCATGCACGGGGTGGCGGCCTCCTCGTCGTGGACGACGCTTCTCCCCGGCCTGATCCTCGGCGGCCTCGGTATCGGCATCGCCAACCCCGCCATCGCCAAGATCGCCCTGGGCGTCGTCAGCCCCGAGCGCAGCGGCATGGCGTCGGGTATCAGCAACACCTTCCGCATCGGCGGTCTGGCCACCGGGGTGGCCGGTCTCGGTGCTCTGTTCCAGGGGCGCATCTCGGCCTCGCTCACCTCCGCCCTCGGTCATCCGGCAGGGACATTGGCCACCGTGGTGGCGGCCGAAGGGACCCGAGGCGCCGACGCGCCGATGCTGGCCCGGGCCCACATGACCCGCGTCGCCGGCAATGCCTTCAGCCTCGGCATCAACGATCTCCTCGTCACCGGCGCCGCCGTCGTCTTCATCGGTGCGCTCTTCGCCGTCCTCGTCCGCCGCAAGGACTTCCCCCAGCCGCCGTCGCCCCCTGCCGCCGCCCCGGTTCCCGACACCGAACCCGAGATGCTGGCCGAGGCGGCGCCCTGATCTTCCGACATCGGTGGCCGGCCGTGCCGACGACGCGGCCGTCTCATCTTGGGTGTCCCCGAGGGAGCGGCCGTCGCTGAACCGTCGCCGTGTCTCAAGCGCGGCAGTCCCGCATGACCCGGCCGTCGTCGTCGTCGTCGTCGTCGCCGTCGACCTCGCGGTACGGTGCCTGCCATGGCCAACGAAGAGGTGACCTGGGGACTGGTAGAGCCGGAAATTCTGACCCGCATCGTCGTCGTCTCACCGCACTTCGACGACGCCCTCCTCGGTACCGCCCATCTCCTCACCACCTATCCCGGTAGCACCGTGATCACCGTCCTCGGTGGCCCGCCTCCGGCCTATCCGGCGGAAGCGACGGACTGGGATGCGTGCGGTGGCTTCGTCGCCGGCGATGATGTGGTGACGGCCCGACGCGAGGAGGACAGAGCGGCCATGGCCTTCGTCGGGGCCACCCCGGTCTGGCTCGAGTTCGCCGATCACCAGTACCTGCCGAAGGACCAGTGGCCGCAACCAACCGACGTGGCGCCCGCACTCGGCGACGCCATCGCCGACGCCCGGGCCACGGCGGTCTTCCTGCCAATGGGACTGGCCAATCCTGATCACGTGCTCACCCACGACGCCGGTCTGATCGTGCGATCGACGGGGAACGAATCGGCCGACAGCCCGGCGTGGTTCTGCTACGAAGACCACGGCTACAAGCACATCCCCGGCATCCTGGCCTGGCGCGTGACGAAGTTGTTCAAAGCAAACATCTGGCCCACTCCGGCGGTGGTACCCATCGAACCCGACATGGATCGCAAGCGGGCCGCCATCTCTCTCTACAAGAGCCAGGTGGCGCCACTCGAGCGCGACCACGTTCTCTCCGAACGCCTGGCCGCCAATGTGCCCGAGCAGTACTGGCGCATCGACCCGCCGCCGACCGGCTGGGAGCTCTTGACGGACTTGGTGTAGTGCCCTGACGGGGCACTACACAGAGGCACCGCCCGTCGACTGAGTCTCAGGACGCCGGCGATTCCTCGCCGACCAGGCGCTGGGCTAATTGTTGGAGGACACCCCGGCGACGACCAGAAACAAGATGATCAAGGCGATGAGCGAAAAACCCACGATGACACCGGCAAGGGCGAGGCCGTGTCCTCCCTGTGCCCCACCCGACTTCTTGATCTGGCTCAGGGCCACGAACCCCAAGACGATTCCGACGACGCTGGTGATGCCGAAGAAGATTCCCGCCACCGAGCAAACGAGCGACGCCACGGCTAGCCCGTTGGTCTGCCGTGCGGGACTGACGGCGCCATAAGCGGGGTAGCCGGGCCCCCACTGCGGGTAGGCCGTGGGCGCCGTTGCATACCCTGGCGGCCCCGCTTGTCCGGGGGGCGCCCCCGCTCCCGGTGCGGCGGGATAGCCGGGTGGAGCTGAGTAACCGGGCGGAGTCGTGTAACCGCTCGGAGTCGTGTAACCGGGATGTGGGGGATAGCCGGGCGTGACCTGGTACGCGGCGGGCGGCGGGGGAGCCTGCTGCGAAGGATGGGACTCAGGCGGGTACCACTTTCCGTCCGTGGCCTGCCACCACCCTGGCCCCTCTTGCGCGTCGCTCATGATTCTCCCTGCCTCGCCGTCTCCCTGCACTCCAGTATCCACCGATCAGAGCTCTCATCTTCGCCGCCGACCGACGGTGCAGCGTGGCCGGAGCGACGAGAGAGCGATGGCGACGGTGGTCGGCGCTGCTCGAGCGTTCACGGAAGCGTCTTAGGATCGCTCCATGAACGCCGCCCACATGGAGTTCTGTGCCAGCCCCGAATGGCGCCGGATCGTCGAGGAGTCGATCCTCCCCCAAGCGCTCAGAGGCACGGAGCTCGGGTCTGATGTCATCGAGATCGGGCCCGGCCCCGGATTCACGACCGATGTCCTGCGCACTCTGACGGCGCACCTCACGGCCGTCGAGCTGGATGCCGGGCTGGCCGAGTCTTTGGCGGCGAGGCTCTCAGGTTCCAATGTGGAAGTAATGGTCGGCGATGCCACCTCTCTCGACCTTCCCGCCGGTCGATTCACCGCGGCGGCATCGTTCCACATGCTCCACCACGTCCCCACGGCTGAAGCACAGGACCGCGCCTTTTCAGAATTGGGCCGAGTCCTCATGCCTGGGGGCCGGCTGGTGGCTGCCGATGGCGTCTACAGCGAAGGATTCTTGGCCTTCCACCAAGATGACATCTACAACCCCATCGACCCCGATCGACTCGAGGTTCGTCTGACGGAGGCCGGGTTCACGTCCGTCGACATCCGGCTCCACGAACTCGGTTGGACATGCTCAGCTCTCGCCTCCTAGCCGTCGGTGCCCAAAGCGTGGGAGTCTGAGTCTTCTGCGCCGCCTCGGCATCTCGCGCCGTGGCTCGAGGAAGCGAGGAATCCGACATGAGTCTTCCGAGAGTGGTCTCTCAAGACGAGTGGCTGCTCGCCCGTAAGGAGCTGTTGGCGGCCGAGAAGCAGATGACCCGGGCCCGTGACGCGCTGAACACGAGACGGCGGGAGCTTCCCATGGTCAAGATCGAAAAGGACTATGCCTTTGACGGTCCCGACGGCAAGACTGGCCTGGCCGAGCTCTTCGAAGGCCGCGACCAGCTCATCGTCCAGCATTTCATGTTCGATCCGGATTGGTCCGAAGGCTGTCCGAGCTGCACGGCGGCGGCCGATGAGACGTCAGCGGGGCTCTTGAACCATCTCCACGCCCGAGATACGTCCTTCGTGGTGGTCTCCCGTGCTCCCCTGAACAAGATCGAGCGGTACAAAGAGGCCAAGGGTTGGATCTTTCCTTGGTACTCGTCGTTGGCTAGCGATTTCAATTACGACTTCAACGTAACCATCGACGCATCGGTGGCCCCTGTGATGTGGAACTACCGGACGCTCGACGAGCTCGAGAAGGTCGACATGGGTTGGCTCGGAGAGGGATCGTCCGAGCAACCCGGCTACAGCATGTTCCTCCGTGATGGTGATGTCATCTTCCATACCTACTCGGTGTACGCGCGTGGCACTGAGATGCTGGGCGGCTCCTATTACTTCCTCGATCTGACCGCCCTCGGCCGCCAGGAGGAGTGGGAGGAACCAAAGGGACGCTCGGCCAAAGCTCGCTCGAACATCCCCGACTTCTCGGCCTGATCCGCCCTCGGACGGCGGGCCGACCGAAAGCTCGGCCAGGAGAGCTCGGACCCTGGGATCGATCGTCGAAGATGCGTTTCGCCACAGAGCCCCGTCGTCCGTCGGTGTCTGTCTCGCCGCTCGTCCCGGTCAACCGAGAACGCCTGGCTGAGCTTCGGGTCGCCCTTCGAGGCATCGGCTAGTCCGGTCGGTCCCGACCGATGATACGGCGTGCTGCCTGCTTTGGCGGGGCTCTCCATCGGGCCGTGCGTTGCATCCGCGGTAGAAATAGGAGTGCCCGCACCGCAACCCACCATCTTTGCAACGAGTATCGGCTTCCAACCCGACGGCGCCGATCAATGGAACTTCCGGCCAGGTCCTGCCTACGCACTGGCCGCGCAACTGGCGCGAGCAGGAAACCATCCGAGACTGTGCATCATCGCCACCGCCGTAGGAGACAACCCGGCGTGGATCTCGACCATGCATCATGCATTTTCGAAACTCGACATGGTCGTCTCTCACCTGGACCTCTTCCCCATGCCCAACTTCGATGACATCGAGGACCACCTGTCGAGGCAGGACGTCATCTGGGTAAGCGGGGGGAGCACCGCAAACCTGCTCGCCCTCTGGCGGCTTCACGGGCTCGACACGATCCTGCATTCAGTGTGGCAGGCCGGGGTCGTCTTGATGGGCGTGTCGGCCGGCTCGATCTGCTGGCACATCGGGGGAACCACCGACTCATTCGGACTGCCCCTACAACCAGTGACCGACTGCCTCGGGTTCCTCCCTTTCAGCAACAGTCCGCACCATGACGCCGAGCCCGGACGACGGCCTCTCATCCACCAGCTGGTGGCCTCAGGAACGCTGCCCGATGGATATGCCACCGACAACGGCGCCGGGCTCATCTATCACGGGTCCGAATTGTACGAGGCCATCACGGAGAAGCCGGGTGCCCTGGCCTATGAGATTTGCCGAGAAGGCGACACCGCCCGCGAGACGCCTCTTCCCACCCGGATTCTCTGAGCCGGAGTCGCCGCTCACTCAGCCTGGCGTCGCCACACCGCCCGGTGCCACCGTCCGAGCGAGGATACCGAGCGTGGCCCGGAGAGCTCCTTCGGAGATCACGGGAAATATCCCCGCCTTCTGCCAGTCCGGGTGGATCGACGACCAGTCGTAATACGACGTGACCAGTGTGCCGTCCTCCACCGGTTCGAGCGTGTAGCCGTAGATGTGGCCGATCTGGGGACGCAACTGGCCGAGGATCGTCCAGGCGATCTCGCGGTCAGGAACGTAGGTCGTGATCGTCACCGTCACGTCATAGCGACCCATGGGATAGTCATTCAGCGATTCTCGGTCCATGTGTACGACAAAGCTGTCGCCCACGGCCGTGACGGGCTCGCCGGTGGACTGCATGAGCATCCCCGAGCTGTCGATCGCCACATGAACTTTCGGGTCGGACAGCAACCGGAAGATCGTGGCCGGGTCAGCGGCGATCGTCCTCTGGACCTCCAAACGCTCGTTCGTCATCTCCGAATCTTGCCACGCAGCGAGCGACCGGCGACAACGTGGGCCGACAAGAGCGGACAGGTCTTATCCATTCGGCTCGCACCGGCTACCGGCTAGCCGAGCCGGGAGAAGAGCCGCCCGGCGATCCGGTTGACCAGGTCGAGGGCCAAAGCCGGTGAGATCTCCGAATCAGCGTCCGCCGGCGCCTGGGGCACCGTCATCCCGGTCTGTTTCGCATGCTGGAGCAGACCATGGCAGAGATGCCTGCCCAACGCGCTGAAGGCCTCGCCCGCCGCTACCCGGGCCATCTGAAATTCGGGACAAGGCAGTGGCGTGATCTGGGGCCAGGTGTCGGGATGGCGGGGCGTGTCCAGGCTGAGTACGTGGTCAAAAGTCCGGGCGACGGCGTCACGGCCGGTCAGAGGTTGACCGAGGTCCCACACCTGGCGAAGGGTGGCGATCATCGAGGTGTGTCGATACTCGGCATTGAAGACGACACCCTCTTGCACCCAGGGCGAAACGATGATGGCGGGAACCCGGTAGCCGGAACGGTCGAACTGAAAACCGAACTGACCGAGGGGAGCCGAAGGATCAGGAGGAGCCACGGGCCCCGGTGCCACGTGGTCGTAGGTGCCACCGGGTTCGTCCCAGCCGATGAAAAAGGTCGTGTTGAAGGCATTTGAACCGGTGCTCGAGCGAGCCGACCTGACGGCCTCGTATATCCGCGACAGGAACGCCTCTCCAGCCAGGATTGACGAGGGCGGATCTATCGGGACCTCGATACCGGGAAGCAAAGCCCGGGCGAAGGCGGGGTGGTAGTCACCGTGGCCGGCCAGCAGGTTGGGCTCGATGAGAGAGAAAGCCGGAAGAGTGCCGTTCGATGTGTCGCGCTCGAATTCGGCAAATGGCACGAAGTGGGTGTCGAACCGCTCTCTGAGACGCGCCATGTGGACCATTCCGGTAAAGGACACCGAGTCGGGTTCGAGCACATAGACCTTCCAGGTCTTCCCATGCTGCTCGAGCCGGTCAAAGATCGTCTCGGCATGGTTGTGGTGCAAAAAGTTCCGCATGGGACGGTTCACTACGAATCCCGATGACGTCGCTGCCGTCCAGAAGGCACGGTTGGCGAGGGTCTGTGACGGAACTTCGCTGAACCAGTGGTCGAACACGCCGAACCCTCGAGCGATCCCACTGAGGACCGGAATCTGCTCGGGCGTGTATCCCGTCATGATCTCCTTGTACTCGTCGTAGGTCGGCTGTCGGCCCAGTTCGACGGTCAGGAAGCTGATGTAGTCGGTGACGAATCCGTCCATGGTGGGTCGTTGCCCCGGGGACGGTGCGTTGAACGGTGCCACCATGTCGCCGGCATCTCTGAAGCGGTTCGCCTCGTTCAGAATGTTGTACAGCTGGGTGTTCGTATGTTGATACTCCTCACCCGGATCGGGGTTCGGAGAGTCCATATCGGTGGCCACCGTGTACGGAACGACCTTGCGCTCGGCGCCATGTTCTGCCCAGTCGGGGATCGGGTTGGACAAGTCCCTGGCCAACACGCCCTCGAATGAAGGGACCTCGCCGGGCTGATAGAGCCGGCCCAGCAAATTGTCGAACGACCGATTCTCGAAGAGGACCAGTACCACGTGGTCCATCGCATTGGCACGGGAATAAGGCATCGGGGCTGGCTCGTCGATCCGCGGAGAGGCTCGCCGAGCGTTCAGATAGTCGAGGGTTTCGGAGACACCCTCTCAGGTGCCAGCCTCGAAAACTCGACTCCGTCCTCCACGGTGCCATACCTGAACATCAGAATGTCGAGCGGGTAGTTGTGACGAACCCGCCAAGGGGCTCTTGTCCCTTGTTTCGGGAACGCCCCGGGCGTCCCCTCGGAGCGCCGCACATAGCCCGAGGAGAGATCGAGATACGGCGCCGTCGGTACCAACGGACCCGGCTCAACCGGGGTGCAGCTGACGAAGCCGCGCTCGTCCATCCGCTTGAGGAGCCGGCAGACGTACGTGGCCGCCAGGTCACTCTTGAGCGTCCACGATGCATTGGTATAGCCAAAAGTGAATGCCAAGTTGGGCACTCCACAGATCATCACGCTCTTGTAGGTCACGGCTTCCGAGACATCGATCGGGCGGCCGTCGACTTCTATCTTCATTCCTCCCAGCATCAGCAGGGTGAGGCCGGTGGCGGTGATGATCACATCGGCCTCAAGCAGGTCACCCGATTCGAGCTTCAGCCCCGTGGCTGTGAACGAATCGATGCGATCGGTGACTACGGACGCGTTCCCCTTGCGGATGGCGGTGAAGAAATCACCGTCGGGTGCCAGACATAGGCGCTGGTCCCAGGGCTGATACGGAGGCGTGAAGTGGGTGTCGATGTCGTACCCGGCGGGAAGTTGCTTCTCGACTCCTTTGCGCAACACGCCTTTCATGAACTGCGGTGAATGGCGACTGAGCTGGAATATCAGCCAGCCCATGAGCATGTTCTTCAGCCGCACCAGATGTCCGGCGACCTTTGGCGGGAGCCGGCGGAACAGGTCGTCCAGAGGGTCATGAGCCGGAATAGAGGCGATGTAGCTCGGCGAGCGCTGGACCATCGTCACGTGCTCGGCGTGCTCCGCCAGCGCAGGGACCAAGGTCACGGCTGTCGCGCCGCTCCCGATCACCACGACGCGCTTACCAGTGCAGTCGAGATCGTCCGGCCATTGCTGAGGGTGCACGATCTGGCCGTTGAAGGTCTCGCTGCCCTCGAAATGGGGCGTGTGTCCGGCGTCATAGCGGTAGTAACCGGTATTGGCAAACAGAAATCCACACGTCAATTGCTCTGTGGTACCGGTGTCTGCACGATCAATTTCGACAGTCCACTGAGCTTGGGTCGAACTCCATGTCGCCTTGATCACACGGCTGTGATACCGAATCTTCGTGTCGAGACCGCGGTCGCGCGCCGTCTCACGGATGTAACTGAGTATCGAAGGACCGTCGACGATCGCTTTCGTGCCTTTCCACGGTCGGAACGAATAGGCCAACGTGTACATGTCGGAGTCTGAGCGGACGCCCGGGTAGCGGAACAGATCCCAGGTACCCCCGCTTTCACCCCGTGCCTCGAGGATCGCCACCGTCTTGTCCGGACATTCGTTCTGGAGATGACAGGCAGCGCCGATCCCGGAAAGACCGGCACCGACGATCAGCACGTCGAAGTGTTTGCTTCCTTGTCCAGCCATCGGCGCCAGCCTATTGCAGACGCGGCTGCCCCCTGGGGGGCGGTGGCCATCCCTTGACGACCCAAACGGGCCTTGCTACGGACTCGCTTGGGGAGCGAGTGACGCACCGACAACTGTCCGAACCGCGGCGGATCGTCCCGTCACCCGTAGGGCTGCACTTTCGGATCGACTCCGCAGGACCAGCGTGATCCGACCGAGGGGAGAGTGCAAGAAAGTAGGGTCTACCAGGTACTGCCCCCGTAGCTCAGAGGATAGAGCGTCGGTTTCCTAAACCGTGCGTCGCAGGTTCGAGTCCTGCCGGGGGCGCAAAAGTCCAGGAGATCTGGGTTATTGAAGAGTAGGAGGCCGCTCAAACGCCGCATTCACCAAGAGTGAGCGACTCCATATGGGTGGCCCACGCGGGCCCGCGCCCTCATTCCTCGGAAGGCCGAGCATCTGTCGCCTGTTCGACCTCCAGCGGCGGCCTGAAACATTCGACCAGTTCAGCGAGGTCCACCGCACCGCTGCTATCGCGTGACCGCCCCTCCCCAATGGGGAGCCCTGCGTAGCACCTCGAGGATGTATTGCTGTTCTGCACTGCCATCGGCGAAGAATCGGGCGACGGGATGGAACCCATCGGCAGCGCAAATGATCCGTTCTGACACGTCGAGAGCTTCGAGGAGATTTGGTATGCCAAGGGCTTCGAGAAGAGCCGACGGCTCGGTATCGTCCTCCGACATGTTGCCGTCGCTCTCTAGCCATTCAGCAACGGTCTTCTTCATGTTTTCGTAGTTGAGGTGCTCGACCATACGAGCCTCCTAGGCTCCCGGCAGCCCTTTGCGGAAATTCATACGACCCTTTTCCTCGACCACACAGATCAAGGTGTCGAACCCAAACTGCAGGCGCTGCGATGCGATCCGCCATCGAGGACGATTCCGCATTCCGAGCAAACTAGGTGCGCCCAACAGGCGGGATCACCGCCTTCGTCTCCCACGTGCCAACCTGCGTACTCTCCGCCTTGCCCACCGTCGGCACTGCTCCTGATCGGTTTTGGTTCGCCGACTGACAAGAAGTCGATCGAAAAGGACACCGAACCGAGTGGTTGCACCTGGTGTACGACCTCTGGAGGTATGGCCTGGGTCGAGCCGGCAACCACCACCACTTCGAGCTCCGGTTCGGTGCGCGCGAGGAAGCGCAACTGCCCATGGTGAACCACGATCCGGCCCCACGTACCTTGTGCGACGCGGTGCGCCTGACGAAGTCCCGCCGGCATCGTCAGCTCTGTCCATTCCGGGGTCGACCGAACCAGCCGAAGGCCGTCCGGGAGTTCGGCTCGGTCGCAAAGCGGACAGTCGAGCATCGTGCCCAGGTGCGACCGGCGACCCTCGATTTCCAGCACCCACGCTCGGAGCTGGAAGGGCGGACGGTGACGGATGTGCTGGCCATGGCCGCACGAGAGCTCCGCAACCCAGTCGCCCACCTCGTCGCAGCGGAAGGCGGTGATCACTCGGTCCACCTGGCCAGCGTATCGGCGTGATCGATCTGAGCGTCTCACACGACGTCGATTCGCCGTCCGCGGTAGTGGATTCCCCGAACGCCGAGGCGCCCTCCGCCCTCCAGCGACACCGTCTCACAGTGCAGTTCTTCACCGTCAGGGTCGAGACAAAGGAGGGTGCGGAGTCCGAGCAATGGAGCTCCGGCCGCCCACGCTTGAGGCCGACAGGGCGTGGGGTACTCGACTGGAATCGCAGTCGCCTCGCGGGAGAAGCCGGCAAACACTTCGGGCAGCCTGTAGTCGAATGCCGCCGCCGATTTGAGCAAAGCTAGAACGACGGTCTTCGATTCTCGGTGAAAGCCGTAAGCACGGAGCCCCTCGGCGCAAATGGCGGTGTCGTGGGGCCACACCGTACCGGTGTGGTAGCCGATCGGATTGTAGGCCGCGCAGGTGCTGCCCATGGTGCGTATGCCCCAGCCGCTCCACATCGCTGGTCCCATGAGCGCTTCAGCCGTGGCCCTGGCGTGTTCGTGATCGACGATGCCGCTCCACAGGAGGTGACCGATATTCGAGCTGAGCGAGTCGACGGGCTGCTTGTCCCCGTCGAGGGCGAGTGCGAAGTAGCCACGATCGGCGAGCCAGAAGTCCCGGTTGAAGCGTTGGCGTAAGTCGAGGGCGTCGCGTTCGAGCTGGTCAGCCAACGTCGTGTCGCCCCAGACTTCCCGGGCCAGGCGCGCCGTTCGGCGCCTCGCGTCATAGGCGTATCCTTGCAGTTCGCACGTCGCGATCGGCGGTTCGGCCAGCCGGCCGTCGGCAAAAGCAATGGCATCCCACGAGTCCTTCCAGCCCTGGCTGACGAGACCCTTGGGCGAACGGGTCTGGTATTCGAGATATCCATCTCCGTCGGGATCCCCGGCCCCTTCGATCCATGCCAGCGCGGCCCGGGCGGCCGGTTCGAGCCGGCCGACGAGTTCTGTATCTGCGGTCCAACGCTCGTATTCGTCGAGGAGGATCAAGAACAACGGAGTAGCGTCGTGGCTGCCGTAGTACGGAGAGTGCGGGAACTCTCCCAGTGCGGTCAACTCTCCGAAGCGCAGCTCGTGGGGGATTTTGCCTGGGTCCGCATCCCGGAAGTCGTCAGAGGCGGTGGCTTGGAGGTCAGCCAGGGTCGCGAGCGTCCCCGCCGCCAGCTCGGAGTGGAAGGGGAGTGCCTGGTAGGCGGTGATCAGGCTGTCGCGGCCGAACAAGGCCATGAACCAGGGCAGCCCGGCCGCGGGGAGCGAGGCTTTGATCTCCGGCACCGGCCGGAATCGGAGTGCGGCCAAGTCGAGCAAACTCTGGCGATAGCTGCGACCGATGTTCTCGACGTCCGTGTCGACCCGTGGCGCGGAATCGAGCCACTCATCGAGAGTCTCGGGCATCTGCGGCTCGAGCTGGCCGAACCCACCGTGGCCGACCCGGGGTCCGTATTCTTGGTCGCCGGCTTGGCAGAACATCGAAGCACAAAACCCACTCTTGCCTGGGCTCGAGCACGAGCGAGAACGTGGCCAGATCGGCTGCCAAGTCGGTCGGTTTCGTGCTGAAGAGGATGCGCGTGGCTCTCCGAAAGCCCCGGTTCTCGTATCCGAGCACGACTTCGCCATTCCTCACGTCTGCGTGGACCTTGCGTGGCAGCCGGTTCGAGGGAGGGTCCAGTTCGAACGCGTCGGCAAAGTCGGTGCCGAAGTGCAGAGCCACCTCGATCTCGTGTTGGGTATCGTGATTGTTGGTGATGACGATGTCCTCATGGATGCCGTCAGCTACCAGGCGATCCCTCTGCACGGAGATCCGGGGGTTCACGTTTCGCCCTGTGTGGATTGTGCCGAACACCCGTCCCGCGTAGTAGTAGACGGCCTTGCTGGTCAGGACCTGAATCGGCTCATCATTGATGAGGAGCTGCAGACGCGACAGATGCCGGGTATCGCGGAAGAAAAACCCCGATGATCCTTCGCCCTCGGTATCTCCTCGCTCGTCGGAAACGAAGAAGGTGCTGCCATCGAGGACAACCAGGGCACTCATTTCCCGAACCCATCTATCACCGAGTCGGTTGCTCCCGAAGCGACGGTCGTCTCGGTAGCCACCGCCTCTGCGAGGAACGCCCACGAGCCAAGCAGCTGCGCGGCGCCGACGGACAACCGCTCCACCACCTCAGCGGCCTGGCGGACGTCGGTGAGCAGACCGACGCCCTGGCCGGCGTCGACATGGGCGATACGACGATCATCGGCAGCGATAGCTTCTGCCAATCCAGCGCGCGCAGCGGCATCGGAGGCAAGAACTCCCTCGCGCCTCGACCATTGATCTGAGAAGTCGTTGCGAAGGACGCGCGACGGGAACTTTGAAGGCCACGCGTAGCCGAGAGCCACATCGAAAACCCGCGTCGTCACCGTATCGGTTTCTCCCGCTTGCAACAAGGCCTCTCGGATGGACTGGGATGCGAGCGATTCAGCGCACGCGGCGAACGCGGTACCTAGCCACGCCCCGGAGGCACCCGCCGCCAACACCGCAGCGAGGCCACGGGATGACGAGATCCCGCCGGCGGCGAGAACCGGTCCCGAAACTGCATCGAGAACGGCCTCGAGTAGCGGAAGCGTGCCGACCTTGGGTTCGCCGTGTCCGCCACCTTCTGCACCTCTGGCGACCAAGACATCTACTCCGGCATCGGCCGCCCGCCGGGCGGCTTCCACGTCGAACACTTGGGTGGCCGCCACAATCCCGGTATCCCGGACGCGTTCGACCCATGACCAGTCGTCGCCGAAGCTGACCGAGATCAGGGCAGGCGCTGCAGCCAATGCTGCATCGAGTAGCGCCGGTTCGCGAGTCAGTTTCCAGTCGAGCAGTCCGATACCGAAGCGCCGCCCGGCCTGGCGCGGATGCTCAGCCTCCCGCTCCAAGAGCGCCACCGATCCGGCGCTCCCGACCCCGATCATCCCAAGCCCGCCGGCGGTAGACACCGCGGCGGCCAGCTTTCCTCCTGCCACCCCTCCCATGGGGGCATTGAGGATCGGGGTGCCAAGGCCCATTGTTCGCGACCAAGCTGTCGAGAGTGCTGCCACTCTTCACCTCACTTCACTGGCGAGGGTCGGCCAGTGCCGACCTACGACCGGCAATGCCCGACGTTGATTGCGCGTGTCGCCCTCATGGACACGCGCCAGGCGCCCCACGTAGTTCGTTGCCTCGGCGTTCATGCGACGAGCGTCACGCAGCAATGCCCCGGCGACGGATCGAGGCGAGCCGCAGACTCAGGCAGGCCGGCGGCTTCGACGACTCCCTTGATCAGCTCGTGGTTCATTCCGCAGACCAGCGCTCGGTGCTCGTCAGCCAAGGCGTGAAAGGGGCAGTTCGCCAGCGTGATCGTGGCGCCAGCCACTCGTGGTTCATAGCCGTGCTCAGCGAGGAGATCGCAGAGCTGCTCGATCAGCGGTGAGGGCTGTTCCTCGTCGGGGTGGAGCCGGGCCCCGATGGTGCGACCGTACTCTCGGGCGACAGCACGGAGGGCGTCTGCCACGGTGACCGATCCGTCTGCCGCCCGCTCCACCGCTCGGGCCAGGAGCAGGGCGGCGATTTCGTAGTGACGCTCGGGGACGCTGAGCGCGATCTCAGTCTCCGCCCGGCGGTACAGCTTGGCCGGTCGGCCCGCTCCCGGGCCCCCCCGTCCCGGCGGGCGGCGGAACTCGACCTCGAGGAGGCCGAGGTCGGCCAGCTTGTCGAGGTGGAACGCTGCCACCGAACGGGCAATGCCCAGGTCGGCGGCGGCCTGGTCCCTGCCGACTTCTTCTTCCTGGCCGGCCACGTACTCATAGAGGCGACGACGCATCGGCTCGTTCAGGGCGGCGAAGGCGGCGAGACGTCCATCTTCTGAGGCCATTTCTCCATTCTAAAACACATTTGCGTTGACAGAATACATCTGGGCTTCTAAAGTCAACAACAACAAGACTTAGAACGAATCCACCAGAAGGGAACCCCCCCCATGACAACGACTGTCGCAAGGCCGGCGCCGTCGCCGGGCGCCGTCGGGCAAGTGCCGACCACCCGATCCGAGAGGTTGTCGGACCCGAAGTACCAGGCCTACATGCTCCTGCGCACGGCGTTCATCGTTGCGCCCATCCTCTTCGGAGTGGACAAGTTCCTCAACTGGATGACCTACTGGCCCAAGTACCTGTGGGTGGGTTTCCCCCACTTGTTGAGCGTGAGTCCGCAACATTTCATGTACGGCGTCGGCGTCATCGAGATCGCCGCCGGGCTCGGGGTGCTTGTCCTACCGCGCCTCGCCCCGTACGTGGTGGTGGGCTGGTTGGGCGGCATCATCACCAACCTCGTCATCTTGAGCATCGCCGACGGCGGCCACACGCGCTACTGGGACATTGCCCTGCGGGACTTCGGCCTGCTGCTCGCCGCCCTGGCGCTGGCCCGGCTGGCAGCCGCCTTCGCCCCGCAGCGACTGTTCCATTCACATCGCGCCTGATCCGGCGTCGACGTCCCACCGGGATCGCTCCTGGATCCGGCGTCATACCGGCCATTGGTGACTCTCCGTGCGTGGGCGCCGCTGGCTGGACGGGGCCGCTTGGCACACGTGGCGGTCGGTCAACATGCGCAAGAACGACACTTCAGGGCATACGAGTCGAAAGGGAGTGGGGGAATGGGCAAGTCGCACCCGGGCAGCGTCGATCAAGGCGCGGGTCATGCTGGTCCGCCTACACGGCGTCCGCCTGAGCGACGAGAGCTGGACCGGGAAGTCCACCTTGTCCAATCCAGCGAATTGGAGGTGAAGCGGAGCAAGCGAACAGAAAAGGCGCGTGACTGGCGGGCCACCCGAGCGATCGGCGCCGACGGGGAAGGGGTCGTGGGCACGGTGAAGATCGGGCGCCCCGTGGCACCACTTCCGCAACGATTCAGCCACGAGCGTTTGCCCACGCCCATTGAATGCTCCCATAGGGGTGTGGATCTTGTTCGGGCGACTCAGGCGGTGGCCGATCTGCTCGACGCGTTGGGCGTGGACCGGGAGAACGAGAGCCTGGCCGGTACGCCTGAGCGGGTGGCGCGGTCCTATGCCGAGATGCTCACGCCAGAACGCTTTGAGGCCACCACCTTTCCCAACGACGAGGGCTACGACGAGCTCGTCGTTGTGCGAGACATCGCGTTCTCGTCGTTGTGCGAGCACCACCTTCTGCCCTTTGCGGGCGTCGCACACGTCGCTTATCTGCCGGGAAAGCGCCTGCTCGGACTCTCCAAGCTGGCTCGCGTGGTGACGCACTACTCCCGGCGCCTGCAGGTCCAAGAGCGCCTCACCACCCAGGTGGCCGACTGGCTGGTGACAGAGCTAGAGCCAAAGGGCGTGGGGGTGGTGATCGAGGCCGACCACATGTGCATGTCCTTGCGGGGAGTGAAGGCGACAGGCGCGCGCACCCTCACCTCGGCGCTTCACGGGCTGCTACGCGACGATGCTCGTTCTCGCCAGGAGTTCTTTGCTCTGACCACAACGGCCCCTTAGGGAATAGGTATCGCTGAGTCCAACCCAGGGCCATCGATCGAGGACGTGACACCAGTGATACACGGAGATCGCCCAAATGCCGCGACGAAGCTCCACGCCGCTGGCCAAAGCATCTGGCTCGACGACATCAATCGGGCAATGCTCAGAACAGGGTCGCTGGCGCGCTATATCGAGGAATTCGCCGTGAGCGGACTGACCTCGAACCCGACGATCCTCGGTCATGCCATGGCGGGGGGTACCGACTACGACGAGTCCATCTCCCGCATCACGGAGGCATCGATCACCGATCCCCAGGACCTCGTCTACGCGGTGGCCCTCGAGGACCTTGCCGAGGCCGCCGGACTGTTCCGCCCCGTCTGGGATCTGACCAGAGGTCTAGACGGATATGTTTCGTTGGAGGTTCCTCCGGGACTCGCCTATACGTCCGAAGCCAGCGTCACCTTCGCCAGGCGTCTTCACGAACAGGCAGGGCTAGAGAACCTCCTCGTGAAGATCCCTGGGACCCCTCAGGGGCTCACGGCTATGGAGGAGTCCGTGGTGGCAGGGGTGGGGATCAACGTCACGCTCCTGTTCTCTGACGCGCACTACCTCCAGACCGCCGATGCCTACCTCCGTGCCCTGGAGCGGCGCCAGGCTGCGGGCCTGTCGCTCGACGTACCGTCGGTGGCATCGGTGTTCGTCTCCCGGTGGGATAAAGCTGCCGACCCGTCACTCCCCGAGAACCTTCACGGCAGGCTCGGGATCGCCGTCGCTCGAGAGGTGTATGTCTCGTATCGGTCGCTGCTTTCATCGGACCGGTGGCGAGCGTTGGCCCAAGCCGGAGCACGTCCCCAGCGCGTCCTGTGGGCGTCGACCTCCACCAAGGACCCCGCCTTCCCGGACACCTACTACCTGGGAAAGCTGGCCGCGCCCGACACCATCAACACCGTGCCGGAGGAGACGTTGCTGGCCTTCGCCGATCACGGCAAACTCGACGACATGCTGGAGCCTGACTCGGTCTCCGCCCAGAAGGTCATCGCCGAGATCGCCGGAGAGGGTGTCGACGTGGATGCGTTGGCCGAATCCCTCCAGCGCGAGGGGGCTAAGGCGTTCGAGGCTGACTGGGCCGCGCTGCTCGACTCCATCGAGACTAAGACCGCCCGACTGCGCACCGCTCGGCTCGATCGCCAATGACACAGGGGAGACACCATGGTTGATAGCCAGACCTTCGTGATTGTGGGTGCCAGCCTGGCCGGCGCCAAGGCCGCCGAAACGCTACGGGCCGAAGGATTCGACGGGCGGATCGTTCTCGTCGGCGACGAGCCCGTTCGACCCTACGAGCGCCCGCCGCTGTCGAAGGGATACCTTCGAGGCGAGGTGGGCTTTGACGACGCCGCGGTCCACGCCGAGGGCTTCTACGAGGACCAGTCGATCGAGCTACTCACGTCGACTACCGTCACGGCGATCGATCCCACGAGCAAGGTCGTGACCCTCGACCCCGGGGGCTCGCTCCCCTACGACCAAGTTCTGTTGTCGACCGGTGCGGCCCCCCGGTCGTTGTCGATTCCCGGGTCGGAGCTCGCCGGCATTCACTATCTGCGGAGTATCGAGAGCTGCGACGCATTGCGCGGCGCCCTCGAGACCGCGGAGCGGGTCGTCGTGGTTGGTGGCGGTTGGATCGGTTCCGAGGTGGCCGCCTCGGCCCGCCAACTGGGCAAGGACGTGGCCATGGTCGAGGCGGCTCACGTTCCGCTCGAGCGTGTCCTCGGCACCGAGGTGGGGACGATCTTCAAGGATTTGCACACCGACCACGGCGTCGAGCTCCATCTGGGGGTGGGCGTGGAGGCGTTTCGGGGCATGGACTCGGCCGAGGAGGTGGTGCTCGCCGATGGCACCGCTGTTAATGGAGACCTCTTTGTGGTCGGCGTGGGCGTGATTCCGCGAACAGAGTTGGCCGAAGGAGCCGGTCTTGAGCTCAACAACGGCGTCATCGTGGACGAGTACCTGGCGACGAACGTGCCCGGCATCTGGGCCGCGGGTGACGTCGCCAATGCCTATCACCCGGTGCTCGGCTCCCGCATCCGTCTCGAGCACTGGTCGGCCGCGCTCAACCAGGGTCCGGTGGCGGCAAAGAACATGGTGGGTCAGAAGGCGGCCTACACCAAGATCCCCTATTTCTTCTCCGACCAGTACGACCTCGGCATGGAGTACAGCGGATACGCCGTCGATTGGGACACCCTCGTCTTTCGGGGAGATCAGGAAAGGCGCGAGTTCATCGCTTTCTGGCTCGCTCAAGGCCGCGTCGTGGCGGGGATGAACGTGAATGTGTGGGACGTTGCGGACCAGATCGCCTCGCTCGTGGGGTCGAAGCGTGTAGTGGACGTGGGCCAACTCGAAGACCCCGATATTGATCTCGCCACACTGGCGGGGGACCGTTGAGGGCTTCATCCGGGGAGGTAATTCGGAGAGTTGAGCGCGAAGCGACACGGCGACGTCAAGAAGCTCCGGATCGAGATCGTTCGGGTGTACGACGATCAGGGGCGCAAGGGCGACTACCGGGTACCGGTGGATCGGCTCTGGCCACGAGGCGTCAAGAAAGAATCCGTCGACATGGAGGAGTGGGCGAAGGACTTGGCCTTCAGTTCCCAAGTGGTATGGGCATGATCACGAGTGATTCGCCACGTTCGCCCGGCAATACCGGCGGGAACTAGCGGGCGATCCGGCGGCTCCCATAGTCGGCCGTGTGTGCCAAATTGCCGTAGAGAATCAACTCACCCTTCTCACCGTCACCCGCGATCTCGAGCTTTCAGGGACGATGGTGCCAAGGAAGCGAAACGGTGGCGGTCGCTGAATGTCGATGGGGAAGCGGCAAGAGGACAGCGAGCCGCCTATCGCACGACGGATCCCGGGAAGAGCATTAGAAGAGAACGAACTCAGGAGGAAGCCTCATGGCTGAACCCGACGAGGTCGGGTGCTTCATCGGCGCAGCTGTCGTCGGTTTCGCGTCGCACCATCGTTCGGGCGAGCACCCAGTACAGCCCACCGGCGATACCGCACCCCACGTAGATTGAGAGATCAGCGCCATGGGTGATGCGCGAAAGTGGGCCGGTGAAAGGGCCCGTGTTGATCCAGGACAGGGCGCCAAGCATGCCGGCCAGCTGAGCGATCAGTGCCGGCCAGCTCACACCGTGTCGTCGACGGTAGAGGCCGCCGTCGGAGGCGAAGAGGGAGCGAAGGTCATAGCGACGCCGACGCAAGGCGGCATCCACGAGGTAGACGCCGACCCACGGGGCCAGCCATACCATGATGAACTGCACAAAGTCCCCGAGCAGCATGGTGAACGAGTTGGAGAGGATGGCCCAGGCCGTCAGTCCCGCGCAGATGATGGTGTCAACGGCAACACACTGCGCCCGGCGCAGCGGCACCCCGGCCGCCTGCAGCGAGACCCCCGAGGAGTAGAGGTCGAGGCCGTTGATGGCGAACAGCTGACAGATCACCACCACGAGGTACGGGATCGTGAACCACGAGGGGAAGACAGCCGGAAGGCCGGCCACCACCGACACGCTGCCAAGGTGGGGGACCCCGGCCGCTACCGCGGCACCGAGCACCTCGGCGAGGAGGACCGGCACCCCCGCACCGAGAGCGACGGCGGCCACCACGGGGCCGATCTTCGTATCGGCGGGGAGGTAGCGCGAATAGTCGTTGGCGTCAGACGTCCAGCTCATGGCCCCACCCGACAGGACGACGACGGCCGCCACGGTCATCACCTCCCAGCTGGCGCCGTGGAACCCACCGTGCAGGTGGATCTTCGGGGCTGCCAGCACGGCGAGCAGGACGAAGCTGGCGGCGAAGAGCCATCCGAGCTTCCTGAGTGCCGAGGTGAGCGTGGCATGGCCGAACAACGGCAGGACCAGTTGCACGGCGGCGGCGGCGGCGACGAGCGCCCACTCGGCCGGTCGTCCAGGGTGCCCCCCCGCCTCACGAACGAGGGCCAAGCCCCCGAGCACGACGAGGGAAAGGCCCAAGGTCTCGAAGCCGACCTGGGTCAGCCAATTGAGCCCGGCGAGGACGCGGTTCGGTCGTGGACCGAAGACAGCACGCCCCACTCCGAAGGCGGTGGTACCCGCCGCGGGCCCTTGCAGGCTGGCCAGGCCGGTGATCACCCAAGCGAGATTTCCGAGCACGATCACGAGGACGGCCTGGAGGAACCCGAGCCCGAGGCTGACGACGAGCGCGCCGTAGACGACGTACTCGAGGTTGAAGCTCGCGCCGGCCCACAGTCCCGCCAGCCGGCGCGGTGTGAGCGGTCGAAGCGCCCGCGGCACATAGTCGACCCCGCGTCGCTCCACCTTGAAGGTGGCGTAGTCACCCTGTGGTCCCATGGCTCTCCCTCCGCCGGCATTACCCGGATCAGGTCTTGCGGTCGGCACCCGCCTTGGTGCCCTCTCAGCCCGGTGACGCCGAGCTCCCGTGGGTTGGTTCTCTGCGCGACGCTACAGCTTCGCGCCGAAGGCAATCTCCCTCTACGATGCCTGGCGACGAGCGATCCCGAGCGACAATGCGGAGGGGGCAGTGAACGAAGTGCACCTGCAGCGCTGCTCGAGCGCTGAGTGGGCCCAGGCGGTCGAGGAGTTCATACTGCCATAGGCACTGAAGGACATAGACCTTGGTGACGATGTCATCGAAGTCGGCCCGGGCCCTGGATTGACAACTGACGTGCTGCGGCGGCATGTGAGCCGGCTGACGGCGGTGGAGACCGACGCCGCACTGGCCGCAGGCCTCGCCGCTCGGGTCGTGGGCACCAACGTCGAGGTCGTGCATGCGGATGCCACCGACATGTCCTTTGAGGATGACCGGTTCAGTGCCGCGGGGTCGTTCACCATGTTGCATCACGTCCCTTCGCCACAATTGCAGGACCAGCTCCTCGCTGAGCTTGCTCGCGTCCTGCGCCCTGGAGGAGTTCTCGTCGGGGTCGACGGCATCGACAGCCCCGAGTTTCGGGACTTGCACGAAGGCGACGTGTGCGTCCCGGTCGACCCCGCCACGGTTGCCGACCGTCTTCGTCGGGCCGGCTTCGTCGACCCAGATGTCGAAGCGAACGAATTTGGATTCCGGTTCACCGCTCGCTCACCTGCACCGGGCGCCCGCCGGGCCGTGTCACACCCTCTGTGAGTCGTAGAAAGTCTCACCTTCCTGCCGGACCAGGGCGCCCAGCGACTCGGGCGCCACTCTGACGCCATAACATCAGGGTGCCCGACTTCGGGCCCGTACGGACTGGGCCGCATACCAGACGAGCCACCAGAGCTTGCGTCCGAAATCGCTCCTGTCCGGGTGGCCCCCACATGCGATCCACAGGACGACCGGGCTTTCGACTGCGGTGACTCTGGAAGGTGACGGGCTTAGGTCGAGCCATCAGGCACCGCGATGAGGCAGCGGTGCGGCGCTTCTACCAGGTGGTCGTGCCGTTTGCGGCCAAGCACCGGGGGACCAGAGGAGGTTTGAGCGGTTCTCTTGGAGGGCTCGATCCTGAAGCGGGTTGACGACCAGGCACGCAGACGCTGGCGCGCCCTCAGGCACGTATCGACGTTACGGGCTGTGGCACGACCGAGCGGTGTTCCACTTCTTGGTCGACCCTCTCGGATTATTCCAGTATACGATAGAAGATCACCGGAGGGAGGCGCCGATGGAGACGGATATACAGCGAGAGGCTCGTGCCCTTGGCGACCCGACGCGTTACCGCCTGTTCTGCTACATCGTCGATGCGTCGGGACCGGTGGGTGTGGGCGAGCTCACGGATTACGTGCGCCTCAACCACAACGCGATTCGCCAGCATCTGGCGGTGCTGAAGGACGCCGAGCTGGTGGTTGAGGAGGTCGAGGATCGTGACCGTCCGGGCCGCCCGCGTCTGCTGTACCACCTCCACCCCGAGGCAGCCGGCCGTTGGGGTACCCCCGGTGCCTATGCGTGGTTGGCGAGCCTCTTGAGCGATGCCATCCGCCTCAAGCAAAACCCCCGCCAGGCAGGCCGCCAAGATGGGCATCGTCGGGCGGCCGACCTCGCAGGCACGGGCGATAGTGCTGATCTGCTCGAAGAGGAGATGACTTGGCGAGGCTTTCGTCCGACTCGGGTGGAACGAGGCCGCCGGGTCGACTTCGTGCTCGGCCGCTGCCCGTTCGCCGAGGTCGCGGGTTCCGACCCTGACACGGTCTGCCAGCTCCACCTCGGTCTGGCCGAGGGGCTAACCGAAGGGATCGGAGGTCTTACGGTGGAGCGGCTCGTGGCCAAGAACCCCCGACGAGCGGGTTGTCGCCTGATCTTGCAGCGAGCTCCAGCAACGACGGCCGCCTCGGCCTGACCCCAGAGCCGAATGGATCCCGGCTTGGGAGGCCATCTGCCGTGGGCTCGGCGCAGGGCCATCGGCTGGATGGTCCAAAGCATTGCGATTGGATACGAGTGGGGAGGGACCCCTCGGGGGGCTCGGACCGGGAGTACTCGCCGAAGGCGCTACTTGTTCGGCTGGGGTGTAAGACGCAGGTAAGGCTTCAAAGTGGTGAAGCCCTTAGGGAATCTCACAAGGGCGTCATCGTCCGAAATGGACGGCGAGATGATCACGTCGTCGCCGTTCTTCCAGTTCACCGGCGTGGATATGGCGTACTGGCTGCTCAGCTGCAATGCGTCGAGTGCCCGAACGATCTCATCGACGTTACGACCGATGGCAGCCGGGTAGGTGAGAGTGAGTTTCACCTTCTTGTCGGATCCGATGATGAACACCGTGCGAACGGTGGCGGTCTCGATGGCGTTGGGGTGGATCATCCCGTAGAGGTTGGCAATGGTCCGATCTTCATCTCCGATGAGCGGGTAGTTGAGCCCCTGGCCTTGTGTTTCGGCGATGTCGTTTGACCAGCCGCGGTGGGATTCGACGGAGTCGACGCTCACGCCGATGAGCTTGGTGTTGCGCTTGGCGAAGTCATCCTTCCGCCGGGCAAAATCGCCGAGCTCGGTGGTGCACACGGGAGTGAAGTCGGCTGGGTGGGAGAAGAGAATGCCCCACCCATCACCGAGGTACTCGTGCAGGCTGACCTTCCCCTCAGTGGTCTCGGCGGTGAAGTCAGGGGCAGTGTCGCCCAACTGGATCGTCATTAGGGTCCTCCTCGGCACTTATTTCTAGTACAACCTAGTATATGGGAGTAACCGCGATGGCCGCCTCTCCGCCGTCTGCGCCAACGCCCATGGTGATCGGCCGGATTTGCCATATGAAGGACTTCGCCGTGGGAGACCCGGCCAGGAGGTGAGTTCGGTGGCGACTTCGAAAAGCAAGTGGCTGGGACCCGAGACCTTGGAGGATGTCCGTTGACGATGCAGTCTGGTCTGGCATACGAGCTGGAGGTGCTTGACGACACCGACGAGGCGATCGTCGTCGTCAACGTCGAGGGCACGGTGGTGTTGATGAACCTCGCTGCCGAGAAGATCTTCGGCGTGTCAGGGGACGACATGGTCGGCGAATACCACGAACAGCTCGTGCCCGAGGGCATGCAGTGGGGTCACCAGGCCTACCGCAGGGGGTACTTCGCCGAGCCGAGCCCGAGGTGGATGGATCCCGGCCTCGACCCGCATGCGCAGCGCCCCGACGGCACGCTGGTACCCATCGCCGTCTGGCTCGAGCCCCGCAGGGTGGGCGACGCTCTCTTCGTCGTCGCGCATGTCTCCGAGCGTGCCGCGTGAGACGAGCGCTCCGGACTCGGCTCCGAGGACCGCAAGCAGTGGAGGTGCCGGCTCGGGCCGGCTCATAGCGAGGAGGCAGGAAGATGCGCGTCGATTATCGAAAGGTCTATCCCGCTGCCATCAAGGCCATGGTGGGGCTTGAGGAGGTAGTCCATGCTGGCCCCCTCGACGCCCAGCTGCTAGAGCTGGTGAAGCTCCGGGCGTCCCAGCTCAACGGGTGCGGCTACTGCGTGGACATGCACACCAAGGACGCCGAGGCGATCGGCGTGGAGGAGCAACGGCTGCATCTCGTGGTCGCCTGGAAGGAGGCGCCGGTCTACTCACCACGCGAACGCGCCGCGCTCGCCTGGTGCGAGGCGTTGACGATGCTGCCGAGCTCGGGAGCACCCGACGACGTCTACGAGCAGATGACGAGCGAGTTCAGTCCCGAAGAGATCGTGGCTCTCACGCTCGCCATCGTCGCCATCAACGGGTGGAACCGCTTCGCGGTGGGGCTGCGCTCCCCAGTCGGCAGCTACGTTCCGGGCGGGTCGACCGAGTCTTGAGCGTGGCGCCGGCTCGAGCCGTGCGCTTTGGCTCAGTGGGAGATGGCCTGGGCGGCGAGCACAACGACGGCCAGCGTGACGAGGGCCATCAGGCTGCGCAGCCCGCCGGCCACCAATCGGCCCCGGCGCACGGCGCGGGCGACGTCGAGGTCGTCGGGCGCACTCATCGCCTGGCGGCGAAGGGTCGTCATCGTCCGGGCCTGGGCCATTCCGGCCGCGGTGGCGAGCACCAGGACTCCGGACAAGGCAACCGCGGCGTCGATGGTTCCCGACCACGACGAGGGCGGCCAGGCGAGCGCCACGCCGGCCCCGATGGCCACCAGCAGCGATGCGCTGCCGACGATGCCGTAGCGCCGGCCAATGGCACGGAAGAAAGTCACTTGGGAGGGACCGTCGAGGACCTTGCGGGCCACGTTGGCGACGAGCGCCAGGCAGACGAGGCTGCCCACCCAGATGCAAGCGGCGATCAGCTCTACGGCGACCAACGGTGTCCTTATTAGCATCCTGCTCCCTTTTCGTCTGGCCAGTTTCTGGACGCTGGCGTGCCCGGCCTACGGCGAGGTGTTTTCGACTGCCAAGTGCCGCACCGCACGCGGCACCAGGCCTGCCGCGGGTCCTTGACCACTAGGTCTACGACCGCGCCCTCGTCGAGGGTCGCGGCGATACCCTCCACCAGGCCGAGGTGCAACTGGCAGACGGTAGCGGGATCAATCGCCGCGACCTCGACGAACGGACAGCGCCCGAGTACGAAGTCACACCCCCGGCGCTGGGCGACGGCGACCGGGTGGAATCCGTCGGCGGTCATGTCCTCTTCGAGCACCGAGAGGATGCCGTCATGGCGCGCTGAGGTGTTGCGAGCGCGACGGCGGCCTGCGGCACGGCCGACGTCGCGGGGAGTTTCCTGGGTGTGGACGACCTCGCTCAACAGGGTGGCGAGCAGCTCGTAAGGGCCGTCGGTTTCCCACGTGCCGCCGATGTCGGGGTTGAGTCGGTAGAGCAGGCGGGGGCGCCCCGGCCGGTTGCGTCGTTCTACCTCGTCGACGACCAGGCCCGCGTCCTTGAGCACGGTCAGGTGTTGCCGCACGGTGTTGTGGTTGAGGGCGACGAGCGCGGTGAGCTCGGCGACCCCCACCTGTCGTCGGGCGTCCGCGATGTGACGGAAGATCCGATGGCGCGTCGGATCGCCGAGGGCGCGGGCCTCGCGCTCGACCCCGTTAGGTAGCGGGCCGCTCACCCGCTCGCCCTCGGTCTTCGTTGCGCTGGCCCATTTCTCTAGTGTAGACTCGAAATAGAGTTGCTGTGGGAGATGCCCTGGAGCCGGGTCGGCCCGGGCAGGATGAGAAGGGAGATCCGGTGACGAAGACCGAGGCCTTCGAGTTGATGATCGCCCACCACCGGGCGCTTCAGGAGCACGTGGGAATGCGGGTGGCCACCCTGGTCAACGCCGTCGCCGCTGGAAGCTCGCCCGAAGCCGCAACGGCCGAGCTGGTCGCCTATCTGGCCGACGAGGTGCTTCCCCACGCGCTGGCTGAGGAGCACACGATCTACCGCGTCGCCGCAACCCGCGCCGAGCTGGCGGCGACCGTGACCGACATGATCGCAGAGCACCGGAGCCTTGCCTCGGGGATCGAGCAGCTCGCCACCGCCTCGACCGGACCGGACGCGGCGCGCCAGGCCGAGGCGATCGCCGCGCTCTTCGCGGCGCACGTGGCGAAGGAGAACGACCTATTGCTACCTCCGTTGCTTGTCGACGACGAGGTGGACCTGGCGCAGCTGCTGGTACACATGCACCGCCTCACCGAGGCGGCCCACGAGGCGACGTCGTTCAGTGAGGACGCATCGACACCCGACCCCGAGGCCGTGGTGCTGTCGCTGCTGTTGGAGGCGGCGACCGACCTGGCGAAGGCCGGCCAGGGAGACCGGGCGTGCAAGCTCGCCGCCTCAGCATGGGCTGCTCTGCGCGTGCCAAGACCCGAGCTCGCTGTGAGAGTCACTGCCGCGCTACACCGGCTCGCCCGGTTGGTCAGCGCTGAGCCGGTGACGTGTCACGCCGCAGACGACGGCCACGACCGGGGTGGTGATCCCCACCTCGACGTCCGAGACCTTGCCCCGGCGCAGCGTCACGAGTCGATCTTCGCCGAGTACCACGCCCTTGCCCCCGGAGCCGGTTTCGTCCTCGTGAACGACCACGACCCGAAGCCCCTGCGCTACCAGTTCGAGGCCGAGCACCCCGGCGAGTTCACCTGGGACTGCCTGGAAAGCGGGCCCAAGGTGTGGCGCGTGCGGATCGGGCGGAGTGTCGGCCGGCCGGTGCCATGAGCTCGCTGTCCGTGCGCTCGCGCCTCTGCTCGCTGGGCGAGCTCAGGGCTGAGCCCCTGCAGCGGTTCGACGTCGCCGGGCGTCGTATCGTGGTGATGGCGCTGGGTGCGGAGTTTGTCGCCCTCGATGACACCTGTAGCCACGAGAGCGCGTCGCTCACCGAGGAGGGCGAGGTGGATGCCGAGGCACGGGAGATCGAGTGCTGCCGCCACGGGGCTCGGTTCTCGCTTGATAACGGTGCCGCGGTGTCGTTGCCCGCGACGACACCGCTTCGTACCTACCGGATCGTCACAGAGGGCGACGACGTCTTCATCGAGATGCCCGAGCCCTGATTGGCCTGTGGGACAGCGCCGCCGGCGGGGCTGGGAGTGGTGAGGGCTGAGCCGGCCCCACGCTGTTGGGGCTTCGGCGCCGAGCCCGTTCTGGCTTCTTCATCGTGCCCCCCGGTTGCCGGCGCTTCGCGCCGTCGGTCGCCGAACTCGGCCGCCGCTGCCGTGGGGGTCGGCATGCCTCGGTTGGGCAGGGCAGCCAGTACGACGATGGCGGCGACACCCACCACGACGGCGGCCACGATGAGGGCGTGGTCCATGCCGCTCACGGACGACGTGAGGGCCGCCGAGGAGAGGGCGTGGCCGAAGGGGCCGGGCACACGCTGGGCCACCGCTTAGGCGCCGCCAACCGACCCGAGGATCAATCGTCGGACGCCTCCGGGGATTGAAGAGCTCAGGAAGGCACTCATCTGAGAGCGGTAGTGGGCGTTGAGCAGTGTTCCCAGCACGCCGACCCCGAGCGCACCGCCGATCTGTAGCGCGGTGTCGTCAGTGGCCGAACCGACCCCGGCCTCCGCCGCCGGGAGCGAGCCCATGACCGACTCGGTGGACGGGGCCAGGGCGAGGCCGACGCCGATACCGATGAGGAGGAAGGCGGGCAGCAGGTCGGTGTAGGTGCTGTGCACGCTAGAGCGCGACAGGAGGCCGAGGCCGACGGCGATGAGCAGCATGCCGCCGCCGACAACCGGCTTGGTGCCGAGACGGCGGGAGCGGGCCAGCAGCACCGACAAGGGTGCGGCCACCAGCAGCACCAGGGCGATGGGGGCAACCCGCAGGCCGGTCTGCAGGGGGCTGAAGCCGAGTGAGAACTGGAGGTACTGGGTCATCAGGAAGAACATGCCGAGCAGGGCGAACAGCACGAGGGCCAGCGATGAGATGGCGGACCTGAAGCGGCGATTGCGGAAGAACGCCAATGGCAACATGGGATGGTCGCAGCGCCGCTCCCACCACACGAAGGCGGCGGTGGCGACGGCGCCGCCACCCAGCGCGCCCAGGGTCAGCGGTGAGGTCCAGGACCGGTTGGGAGCCTCGATGATCGCCCACAGCCACAACCCCAGGCCGGTCATGGACAACAGCGCGCCGAGCGGGTCCGGGCGTTTGGACAGCCCGTTGCAAGAGTTGGGGACGAGCCAGAGCGTGGCAATGAGGCCGGCGATGGCGATGGGGACGTTGATAAGGAAGACCGATCCCCACCAGAAGTGGTCGAGCAGGAAGCCGCCGAGAATGGGTCCGATCGCGACCCCGAGCCCGGTGGTGCCCGACCAGATGCCGATGGCCCGCGCCCGATCCCGGTCAGTGGTGAAGACGTTGGTGAGGATGGAGAGGGTCGACGGCATGATGGCGGCAGCACCGACACCCATGCAGGCCCGGGCGATGATGAGGCGGTCGGGGGAGCCGGACCAGGCGGAGAACGCAGATCCGCCGCCGAAGACGGCCAGGCCGGCCATGAACACCCACTTGCGCCCGACCCGGTCACCGAGCGCCCCGAGGGAAAGCAGCAGGCCGGCGAAGACGACGGCGTAGGCGTCGACGGTCCATTGCAGCTGGCTGGACGTGGCATGCAGGCCTCGGACGATCGACGGCAGCGCCACGTTCAAGATGGTGTTGTCGATGCTGATGAGCAGCAAGGTGACGCATAGCACCGACAGCGTGGCCCAGCGCCGTCCACGACCGGCCGGAGACGGCGTGACGCCCGTCGGGTCTGGCGTCCCGGCAGGCCCGACAGTGAGATCAGGCACTCGCCAGGTTCTCGTCATCGCGCTGGCCCGTACCGACCGCGCGCGGCGTAGCCAGGAGGCGGCTCGGGGTCACCGAGAGGTTCGCGGCGACGGTCACCCCCGTTGCCACGAATAGCCCACCGCCCACGGCGATTGCCAGCGGAAGCGACGCAGCGAACCCAATGCACAGCGCGGCGATGCCTGCCGTCACGAGCCCATAGGTGACGGCGGCCCAGCGGTGGTCGTAAAGATCGGCGAACATGAGCGGCTTTCCCATCGGACCCTTACTGACCCCGCGTGCGCGAAGGGCTGACCACACGATGAAGGGTACGACCTTGTGGACGTGGCCGACGAGCGCGGTGAGGAGCCAGCCACCGAAGGCGACGAGCGCCGCCGCGACGAGCGCCACCCCGGACACATAGTCGTGAGGTATCAGGAGTGCGCTGGCGAGAGAGAGCCCCGTCCCGACCAGAAGCCACATCGCCGAGGTCACAACGAAGACGAGGTGCAGATCGGCCTTGCGCCGGCGATGGCGGACGTGTGCCACGAGCGAGACAAGGTGCGCGCCCAGGCCGGCCGACAGGAGGAGGGCGCCCCCCCAGGCAAGGCCCGGCACGTTGAAAAGGAGCCCCGGGGACAGCAGCGCGACCCCGGCCGGCACCGCCCACACCGCAATCCGGCCGGGCAGGTGACGTCCGGGGACGTGAGCGAGGAAGAACATCGGCCACAGTTTCTCTGCGACCGCGACGTAAGTGATCCCGAGCCAGCCGAACAGGCCGATCACCCCCATCGTGAGGTCGACGTGCCCGGCGAGGTCGAACCAGTTGCCCTGGCGATCGCCGACGAATGCAACTCCGATGCACGCCGTCACGACCGAGCCGGCAAGGGCGAAGCGGAGCCCGGTGACCGGTGCTCCCTTGCCCCGGACAGCGAGTGGTCTGGTGAAGTTCACCACGAGCAGCGTGATCGCGAGCGCGGCGAGCGCCCCGCTGACCGCCGTCACGGCGACCTGCTTGGTCGCGATGCCGGCTGGCAGCATCCACGATGCTGCCAGCCAGGTGAGGAACGTGGCTCGGGCAAGCCGGATGGAGCGTAGCGCCCGCCCCGTGATGACCGGGGTGAACTGGTGCATCGCGCCGAGGACGCCCATCGACAGGGTGGCAAGCACCCCGAAGTGTGTGGCGGCGACAATGGGATCGGTCGTCGGGTCGGGGATTCCGGCACCTCGAGCCCAGATGAAGGCGACGCCGCAGGCTATGAGCCCGAAGGCCGCCGCCGCGAGGAAGCTGAGCGGCACCGACGGCGGCGGGACACCGCCCGGCACCCCCGCCGGTCGTCCCGCCCAGGCGCCAGTCGGCGGCCGTACCGCCGCGCCGGTCGGCTCAGTGGCCATCGCCGCCGTGGGCCAGCAGGCCGGCCATCGCCGCCGCCGCTGTTTCGACCGTCATGGTCAGTTCAAGCGCACCGGGGTCGAGCTCCGGACCGAGCGAGCGTTCGCCGAACTCCTCGCAGACCGCCGCCCATAGGTCCACCAGGCCCGCGGCGTCGAAGCCGAGCTCGGCCAAGGTTCTTCTCGCGCCTTTCGAGTCGTGGGCATCAGGATCGTCGAGCAGCACCCACAGCAGCGCCGCCACGTCTACCGTGTCGGCGCTGCACCCGAGCTGATGCGTTTCGGCGGGCATGGCCCCCTTGTCCTCCTTTTGCTCGTTCTACTCCGACAACGGCTAGCATAACTCTAGCGGTGAGCAGAATAATAAGACAGTCCGGTTGATGGCCGGGCAGGAGGCGGCGCCGACGGGGCGCATCGAGGACGACGTGCTCTCCGAAGAGGCGCCGATCAGCGTGCCTACCGTCCTCCGGGCACGGGGGGTTGATTTTGAGTTCGCGGGAACCGTCGGGACCGGACGTCGCCTGTTGAGGGTCGCCCGGTTGGAGTTGGGGCTGCCGTGACCCCCCGGGTGAGAGAGGAACCGCCGTCGTGAAGGTGTGGATCGATCAGGACCTGTGCACCGGGGACGGCCTGTGCGAGGAGATCTGCCCACAGGTGTTTGTTCTCCTCGAAGACGGGCTCGCCTATGTGAAGGATGGTGGCCGCGTGTTGAGCGACCCCGGCGGCGCCACGGGTATCGCCGGTGTGCCACCCCATCTCGAGGACGCGGCGCGAGAGGCCGCCGAGGAGTGTCCGGGGGAGTGCATCTTCATCGTGGACGAATAGGCGGGCACTCCGGCAGCGCTGATCGAGGTCGATGGGTCAGTCGTACTTCTCGGAGCGCACCCGACTGGGATCGACACCGAGATCGGTCAGCGCGACGACCGTTGCCTCGACCATGGCCGGCGGCCCACACAGGTACGCCTGCGGCGGAACCTCCCCGTCGAGCACCGCCGCCAGGAGGTCCCGGTCGATCCGCCGGTGATAGGCCGCCCGAGGTTCACCGGGGTCCCGGGTGACGCTGTGGACGACCCGCAGCCAGCGGTGCTCATCGGACAGGCGCGCCAAGTCGTCGCGATACAGGGCATGGTCGTAGGTGCTCGCCGAGCACACCAGACACATCGGGACGTCCCGACCCACGGCTGCCGAGTACCGGATCATGGCCATGAGCGGTACGAGCCCACTGCCGGCCCCCACCAGCAACACCGGGTCGCCGTCATCCCCAGTCCAGGTGAAACGGCCGTACGGGCCGCGTACCTCGAGGTGTTGGCCGACGTCGAGGTCGCGTACCAGGCGGGGGGAGATAAACCCTCCTGGCACTTCCCGCACCCCCAGGTCGATGACCGAGGGGTCGGGGAGCGGCGAGGACCCGACCGAGTATGCCCGTTGCACGGCGCGGGACTCTCCCAGGACGCCGAGACGGACGTTGTAGTACTGGCCGGGCAGGAAGCCGTCGGTTTCGTCCAGTCGCAGCCGCAGCGTGACGGCGTCGGGTGCCTCCTCGAGGATCTCGATCACTTCGGCGGCCTGCCAGCGAGGGGGCGTTTTGGCGGACGCGGACCGGCCCGTCACGACCAACGAGCCGGCGAGGGACGAGCTACTCACAGACCGATCCTATAGCGCTATAGTTCTAGTCACAAACAGAAGAAACATCGGGAAGGGTCAGCTCCGCCCGGTGCCCGAGCAAGGAGGTGGCATGGCAACCATCGATGCACGACCGATCGTCGCGGCGGGTGGCGAGCCGTTCGACACGATCATGTCGGCTGTCGCCACCCTCGCCGAGAACGAGGAGCTTGTCGTGCTGGCACCATTCGAGCCGGTTCCGCTTGAAGGCGTCCTGTCCTCCCAGGGATTTTCCTACGAGGCGGTCGACCTCGGCGGCGGAGACTGGCAGGTCACCTTCCGGCGAGCGTCATGACCGACATCGACGTAAGCGGTTCAGACGAGCCGATCGGACAGCTGTCGATCGGGCCGACCCGGGTGAAGATGGCTCCCGGCAACGTCTGCGACGCGACGTGGGACGCGCTCGGCTGTGTGTACGACCCCGAGCTGTGTCTCGACGTGGTGTCGCTCGGACTTGTCTACGACGTGCGCGACGAGGAAGGCACCGTCGTCGTCGAGATGACCCTCACCACACCGGGCTGTCCCGCTTCCGAGACCCTCCCGGAGATGGCGCGGGCCGCGGTCGAAGCCGCCGTGGGCAGCGCCGCAGGGGTTGATGTACGTGTCGTATGGGACCCACCATGGAGTCCGGCGATGATGCACGACGAAGCGGCTACGGCGTTGGGGTTCCGAGGTCGGTGAGCCCGACATGGTGAAGGGCAGCGTCGAGATCGTGCGGGTGTACGAGGATGCCGGTCGCCGTCGCGGCGAGCGGCGGGTGCTTGTCGACCGGCTGTGGCCCCGCGGCGTTTCGAAGGAGGTCATCGACTACGACGAGTGGACGAAGGACGTCGCCCCGAGCAGCGAGCTGCGCCGGTGGTACGGGCACGAACCGGCGCGCTTCTCCGAATTCTCCCGTCGCTACCGGCGTGAGCTGGCCAAGCCGCCCGCTGCCGAAGCGGTCGCTTGTCTGCGCGAGGTGGCCGCCCGCCGGCAGCTTGTCCTGCTCACCGCCACCCGTGACGTCGAGCACTCCGGCGCAGCCGTGCTGCGCCACGTCATCGAGCACCAGGGTCGGTAGCAGTCGGTGGTGGTACGCGGGCTCGTGATCGAGGTGCGGTCCCCGTTCCGGCTGGACCTGACGGCCTGGGCGTTACGGCGCCGTGCCCATAACGCCGTCGACCGCTGGGACGGTACCTGCTACGGGCGTACCCTGGTCGTGCGTGACCGGCCGGTCGAAGTCAGCGTCCGCCGACAGTCCGGCGCAGCCGCGCCCGTGCTGGCTGTGGAGTTTCGAGGCTCCCCCGCGCCCTCGACGACGGTACGGCCGCCGAAGCTCGACGCCTCCTCGAGCGCACCCTCGGGCTCGGGGTCGACCTCGCCGACAGTTTCGCGCGCCTGGCGGAGGCAGGCGAGCGGAGCGTGAGGCTCGCCCACCTGGCGGTGCGCGAGCTACCCACGTCCGGGACCAGCGATGAATTGCTCGATGCCGGAATCTCGGCG
The DNA here is from genome assembly GCA_003151475.1 of Acidimicrobiaceae bacterium. Classification (GTDB taxonomy): domain Bacteria; phylum Actinomycetota; class Acidimicrobiia; order Acidimicrobiales; family UBA8190; genus Palsa-661. The sequence goes on from PLXQ01000076.1 coordinate 93,569, forward strand.
CGCCACATCGTCGAAGCCTCGCATTCGATTGGGAACGAGGCCTAGCCCGAGATGCGCCAATTCCGAGACAAGCGAGTGCCAGCCGTCGACGAACCTGGCGCAGGCGCGGAGAGGTGGGAGGAGTTCGGCGTCGACCCCTCAGACGTGCCCGGGTGGAAGGCACTGGGCTTCGGTCCATTCGAGGCCTTGATGGCCCACGGGGATGGATTCACGCCGACATTCGCAGTCGACTATCGCCGTCAGCTGTCCAAGACGGCTGCATCCTGGACCTGCGCCGGATTGGGCACCCCTGAAGGCCTCCGCTGGCACCGAGCCGGATTTGCTGCCAAGGAGGCGACACGGTGGCGGTCGCTCGGGGTCGATGTGGAAGCGGCAAGAGCGCTACGAGCCGGCTACCACCGCGTCGGACCGACATCCGAGGGAACGAGCACTCGTCGGATCCGAGTAAGGAGGAGTAGCTATGGCTGAGACCGTGTATTCCACCCGCAACGGCCGAGATCGGTCGGCGGCGCAAAGAACTGGCGCCTGAGATCCATCAAGCCTTTCAGACGTTCAGCCGCGTTGTCTTCAGCTCCGGAGCGCTTCCGGAGAAGACGAAGTAACTGATCGCGGTGGCCGTGGCGCACGTCACGCAGTGTCCCTACTGCATCGCCGGCCACTCACGACTTGCGCGGCGAAAGGGAGCAACAGACGAGGAGATTATGGAAGCGATCTGGGTCGCCGCCAGATGCGCGCCGGCGGTGCCTATGCCCATTCGACGGTGGCGCTGCAGACTCTCGCTGACGGTCACCACGACGGAGCCCAGTAGTCGCCATCCCCGGTCGTCGCCCAATTGGCCGATGCAAGGCATGGGCTTGCGAAGTACGAACTCGACGATGGGCCAGGTTTCTGACCGGCCTGTACCCAACCTGTACCCAGACAGGTGGCACCGAGTGGCCGTTGGTGACATCCAGTGACACAGGATGGTGTATGAATAGTCGCAGGTCAGACGGCGAAGGCGCTGGTGGGAATCCGCTTGCATCTGTGTGAGGCCACAGATTCCTAAACCGGATGCGTGGGTTCGATTCCCACCGGGGCACAAAGATGAGAGTCCTGGGCGCAAGGGAGTAAGGGTCGCCCAGGTGTGCGGAAGGCGGACGGTAACCACGGTGGGAGAGGGTCAGGCAGGCGAGGTGACAGCTGGGTCTGACCGATTTGTCTCGGCCAGCGAGCGAAAGGCGGAGACGAGCGAGGGTCGGACGGCTGCCCGGGTGACCGGCCGCCCTGCTCGAACCCTGAGCGTCATGGGGCGGTTTCGGGGAGCCAGTCGCAGTTGGCAACCGGCCACATCGCGGTGAACCCGGATCTCCGAACGGTGCTGCATTCTGTCGAAGTGGCGATCATTTCTGAGGCTTGACAAGGTCGGGACGCGGCGCGCTGACCATCCGCTTTAGTCCTTCCTTCAAGCTCACACGACCTACTGGACCGATCAGGCTGCTGAGTCTTGAAGTGTCGAGTGGGAGGCCAGCGACCGTCTGAAAAGTCTCCCTGAAGTACGGCTCGATCCCCGTCAGGGCACCGAGTTCCGCACACCATTCCTCAACGGAGCTTTCGTCACCGGCCGCTCGTAAATCACGAGTTTGATCGATACCGTGCGGCGCTGGCTCACCCAGGAATCGCATGACCAGGCGAACACGGCAAATCCAGCCGGAGCCAGATGGATACAAAGGCAGAGCGATACAGCTCGGCCCCGTCTGGGCTAGACCAGTCGTCGAATTCACCGTTTGTTCACCGGCTCTGCCGACTTGTTCACCGCGCCGTTACCGGCCAAGTCGTCATGCTTCCTTCATGGCAGATCTACTCGTAGTACTGGGCATCATCCTATTCGCAGCGCTGATGCTCGGCCTCATCTGGGCTTTGGAGCGGGTATGACCGTCGTTCAAGGCATCCTGCTCGCGGTGTCCATAGCGGTGTTCATCTACCTCGGCATCGCCATGTTCAAGCCCGAGTGGTTCTAGATGGGTTTCGCCCTCACCATCATCGTCTTGATCCTCGCTCTCGGGCTCTCCTGGCGGTTTCTGGGCTCGTATATGGCGGCCGTCTTCGACGACCGGGTGCACTTTCTCGGCTGGGCCGAGCGTCCTATCTACAAGGCCCTGGGGACGAGCCCCGACCGTGAGCAGTCCTGGCAGCGCTACGGGGGTTCCCTGGTCATCTTCTCCGCTGTCACTCTGGGCCTGACCTACCTCCTCTTTCGCATTCAGGGGTCACTGCCTCTCAACCCCCAGCACCTGGGCGCGGTACCGCCGGCGCTCAGCTTCAACACGGCTGTGTCGTTCCTCACCAACACGAATTGGCAGAACTACGGCGGCGAGAGCACGATGTCGTACTTCTCCCAGATGGGCGCCCTCACCGTGCAGCAATTCGTGAGCGCGGCCGTCGGCATCGCCGTGGCCATAGCTCTCGTCCGAGGCTTCTCGCGCCGTAAGTCGCCGACCATCGGGAACTTCTGGGTCGACCTCACCCGGTGTGTCCTCTACATCCTGGTGCCCGTCGCCTTCGTGGCCGGGATCATCTTCGTGGGTCAGGGCGCCGTAGAGACCCTGGCCGGCCCGATCAGCGTCAGTAACCACCTGAACGGCGTCACCCAGACCATCCCCCGGGGCCCGATCGGCTTTATGGAGCCCATCAAGCAACTCGGAACCAACGGCGGCGGGTTTCTCGACCAGAACGGCGCGACACCCTTCGAGAACCCCACCGGGCTGACCAACCTGCTGTCGATCTTCCTGGTGCTGATCATCCCGTTCTCCCTCACCTACACCTTCGGGAAGATGGTGGGCAGCATCAAACACGGCGTGGCCCTGCTGGCCGCCATGGTGCTCATCTTCGGGTGCTGGGTGACCTTCACCAGCTACGCCGAGCACCAGAACAACCCGTCCGTCGCCGCCGCCGGTGTGCATTCCACGGTCGGGAACACCGAGGGCAAGGAGGTCCGCGTCGGCGACACTTCCACCGCCCTCTACGGCGTGGCATCGACGCAGACCTCGACCGGGTCGGCCGACGCCTCCTATGACTCGTTCACCCCGATGGGCGGGTTCGGACTACTGACCGGCATGATGCTCGGCGAGGTCACACCGGGCGGCGTCGGCACTGGCCTCTACACCATCCTCCTCGACGCCATCATCGCCGTGTTCATTGGCGGGTTGATGATCGGCCGGACACCGGAGTACCTCGGAAAGAAGATCCAGGCCCGGGAGGTGAAACTCGCCGGCTTGGGGGTACTGGTGATGCCGATCATTGTGCTCGTCTTCACGGCGATCGCCGTATCGATCCATGCCGGGCGAGCCGGTCCATTGAACTCCGGGCCGCACGGGTTCACCGAGATCCTCTATGCCCTCACCTCGCAGGCCAACAACAACGGGTCGGCTTTCGGGGGCCTCACCGGAAACACGCCTTTCTACAACATCGTCGGCGGTTTGGACATGCTCCTCGGGCGCTTCGCCATCATGATCCCGGTGCTGGCCCTGGCCGGCGGCCTGGCGGCCAAGAACGTGGTGCCTGCTTCCCTGGGCACGTTCCGCACGGACAACACGATGTTCGTCGGCCTGGTGATCGGCGTGATCTTGATCATCGGCGGTCTGACCTTCTTCCCTGCTATCTCGCTCGGCCCGATCGCCGAGCAGCTCGCTCACGGAAAGTTCTTCTGATGACAACCCTGACCGCACAGCCGCAGCCGCAGCCGGGCGCCGGGCCACACGGCGTAGCCGAGGCCCGGAGCCTCTTCGACCGCCAGATCCTCCGCCGGGCGCTGTTCGACGCCGTCAAGAAGCTCGATCCCAGGGTGCAGATCAAGAACCCCGTCATGTTCGTGGTGCTGGTGGGCTCCGTCGTCACCCTCATCGAGGCCATCGCCCACCCCGGCATCTTCGACTGGTCCATCACCATCTGGTTGTTCTTGACGGTCATCTTCGCCAATTTCGCCGAGGCCATGGCTGAGGGCCGAGGCAAGGCCCAGGCGGACACCCTGCGTCGCATGCGCTCCGAAACCGAGGCCCGGCGTCTCAACGCCGACGGCACCGAGACCCGGGTCGCCGCGGCGGAGCTGGCCAAGGGCGATCTTGTCGTCTGCGAGGCCAATGACGTGATCCCCTCGGACGGGGAGGTCACAGAGGGTGTGGCGTCGGTGGACGAATCGGCCATCACCGGCGAATCGGCTCCGGTCATCCGCGAATCGGGCGGCGACCGTTCGGCGGTGACCGGCGGAACCAGGGTGCTGTCCGACCGCATCGTCGTGCGCATCACGGCCGAGCCGGGCCAAACCTTCCTCGACCGCATGATCCACCTGGTAGAGGGGGCCAATCGCCAGAAGACACCCAACGAAATCGCCCTGACCATCCTGCTGGCCGTGCTCACGATCGTGTTCCTACCGGTGGTCGTGACCCTGCAGCCCTTCGGCCACTTCTCAGGGGCGACGGTGTCGGTAGTCATCTTGGTGGCGCTGCTCGTGTGCCTGATCCCGACGACCATCGGTGCGCTGTTGTCGGCCATCGGGATCGCCGGCATGGACCGCCTCGTCCAGCGCAACGTGCTGGCCATGAGCGGCCGGGCGGTCGAAGCGGCCGGGGACGTGCAGACGCTGCTGCTCGACAAGACCGGGACGATCACGCTCGGGAACCGCATGGCATCTGGGTTCTTCCCCGTCGGCGGGCACACCGAGCAGGAAGTCGCCGACGCAGCACAGCTGGCCTCGTTGGCCGACGAGACGCCTGAGGGCCGCTCCATCGTCGTGCTGGCCAAGGAGAGGTTCGACATCCGGGAACGCGAGCTGACCGGCGATCACCAGTTCGTCGCCTTCTCCGCCACCACCCGGATGTCCGGCCTCGACATCGACGGTCGCCACATCCGCAAAGGGGCCGCCGACGCGGTCAGGCGCTGGTCGGCCGAGCAGGGCGGCACGGCCCCGACTGAGCTGGCGGGGATCGTCGACGGCATCGCCCGCGCTGGCTCTACGCCCCTGGTGGTGGCGGACGGGCCCGAGATCCTTGGCGTCATCGAGCTGAAGGACGTCGTGAAGACGGGCATCCGGGAGAAGTTCGACCAGATGCGCCAGATGGGCATCCGCACGGTCATGATCACCGGTGACAACCCGCTCACGGCGGCCGCCATCGCCCAGGAGGCCGGCGTCGACGACTACCTGGCCGAGGCCACCCCCGAAGCCAAGATGGCGCTCATCCGGGCCGAACAGGAGGGCGGGAAGCTCGTGGCCATGACCGGCGACGGCACGAACGACGCTCCGGCGCTGGCCCAGGCGGACGTCGGGGTTGCCATGAACACCGGCACGACGGCGGCCAAAGAGGCCGGGAACATGGTGGACCTCGACTCCAACCCGACCAAGCTGATCGATGTCGTCGAGATCGGAAAGCAACTGCTCATCACCCGCGGCTCGCTCACCACCTTCTCCATCGCCAACGACGTGGCCAAGTACTTCGCCATCATCCCTGCACTGTTCATCGCCACCTACCCGCAGCTCAAGACGCTCAACATCATGAAGCTGCACAGCCCCCAGAGCGCCGTGCTCTCCGCCGTGATCTTCAACGCCCTGGTGATCGTGGCCCTCATCCCCCTGGCCCTGCGCGGGGTGAAGTTCCGGGCCGCCTCATCGGCGGCCATCCTGCGCCGAAACGTCTGGATTTACGGCGTGGGCGGGATCATCGTGCCCTTCATCTTCATCAAGCTCATCGACCTGCTCCTGGTCGCCCTCCACGCCTACTGATGGGGAGATTCTGATGCTCGTCCACAACCTCCGTCGCTCCGTTGTCATGGCCCTGATCTGGCTCGTACTCCTCGGCTTCGTCTACGCCTTCGCCGGCACCGGCGTGGCCCAGCTCTTCTTCCGACACCAGGCCGACGGCTCGATCACAGCCAACGGATCGACCTTGATCGGCCAGAACTGGACCAGCCCGAAGTGGTTCCACGGCCGTCCCGACGACTTCGGGCCCTACGCCGCCAACCCCAAGAAAGATGTCTCCGGAGGCGACAACCCGCTGGTAGCCAATGGGGTTAGTGGTGAGTCGGCGGCCACCAACCTCGGTCCCCGCTCAGCCACCTTGCTCGCCAACGCCAAAGGCTTGGTGGCGTGGTGGCACACGCAGGGCGTCAACCCCACACCCGACCTGGTCACCACATCGGGCAGCGGCTACGACCCTGACATCACCCCGGCTGACGCCACGGCCCAGATCCCCATGGTTTCGCGGGCCACCGGGCTCTCACGGGCCAGTCTGATGGCGTTGATCAAGGAGCAAACCCACGGTGAAGAGCTGGGATTCCTCGGCAGCCAGTACATTGTCGTACTGCAACTGAACGAGGCGTTGGCAAGACTTCGGTGAGCAGCACCGAGTTCACCAGCGCCAGCGAATGGGGCGGCCGCCCCGTTGCCCGAGTGATCGCCGATGCCCGTCCCCGAGGGCGGATCGTTGTCACCGGCACGGTGGTTGAGGTTGCCACTATCCGGGTCGGGCACGTCATTTCGTACCGTTGCCTGCTCGACGACGGGACCGGTCAGGTCGGTTTACTTTTCATCGGGCGCAATGCGATCCCTGGACTCGTCGTCGGCACCCGCTGCACAGTGGAAGGCACGGTCAGGCGAGAGGACAATGGGCTCGTGGTTTGGAATCCTCTGTACCGACTCGAGCGCAACGACGAGCCACGGAGCACCCGAGACGGCGACCTGCACTCAAGTAGCGAGGGCTGTCGAACGTAGCGTGCGATCCCGGGTTCCTTCTCGTGCTCCGACCGTGGAGGATCGATTAGCCTTTCCCCGGATTGTGAGGTCAATCGTGAACTTGCCCTGGGACCACTTCTCGTCACTCCGAGCCCCCGTTTGACCCCCCCGCTTCGTTGTGTGGCAGTTCCGTTGAGCCAGGAGGCGACCACGACCCCGAATACGTTCGTCGGAGCGAGGGATCCGCGATGAGGCGCAGCGTGATCGGACCGGTCGCTGCACTGGCCAGCATGGCGCTGCTCACAGTGGCGATGCTTCCGCTTCGTTCTCATCTGAGTATTGCCACGACGGCGCTGGTCTTGGTCGTGCCGGTCGTCATTGGCGTTGTCTTCGGTGGTTTCACCGCCGGTGTGCTCAGCGTGATCGCTGGCTTCCTGGTCTACGACTTCTTCTTCATTCCCCCCTACCTGACCCTCTGGGTCGGAGCGCCACAAAACTGGGTGGCTCTGGGCGTGTACGCCGTCGTGATGCTCCCAGTCGCCAAGGTTGTAGCCACGATGAACACGACGCGAACCAAGGAACGTCAACAGAGTCTAGAGATACGACGTCTGTTCCAACTCTCTGACCTCCTCGTCGAGGACCAACCACTCGACGTGCTTCTCACGGTCATCGTGTCGACGTTGGCAGACGTCTTTGGCTCGTCCCAAGTTGCCCTTCTTCTGCCGCAGAACGGCCGTCTCGAAGTTGCCGCCAGTACGGGAACTCCCCTCATCGAGGAACAATTGCACCGCGTCGTCCCCGAACACGGGGCACCGGCAAGCCTCGACGCCCAATCGATCGAGCATGGCGATCTTCTGGTTCTGGCCTTGACCGCCGCTGGACGTCCCGTGGGCCTGCTCGTCATGTCCGGCGAAGGGGCATCCAACCAAGACCGTGAGCCCTTGTTGCTCTTTGCCAACCATGCTGCCCTTGCCGTCGAGCGAGCCCAATTGCGTGAGGAGGCCTTGCAGGCGAAGCTGACCGAGGCAGTGGCCCGTCTTGCCAAAACCCTCGTCGCTGCTGTGTCCCACGACCTGCGCGCCCCACTTGCATCGATCAAGGCCGCCTCCTCGACCTTGTCCGATGCAGAACTCGACATCGCTCCGGAGAAACACCAAAGACTGGCCAAACTCATCGACCTGCAGGCCGACAGGTTGGCCGACCTTGTCCAGAACTTGCTCGACATGAGTCGGATCCAATCGGGCGTACTCACCCCCCGATGCACGATTATCTCGTTGGCGAACCTCGTTCAAGATGTCGTGAGCGACGTGAGTGCGACGCTGCGGAATCACGACGTCGTTATGGATGTCCCTGCAGATCTGCCGCCTGTCGACGTCGACCTGGTACTGATCGCACGGGTGCTAACGAACCTGGTAGAGAACGCGGCCCGATACGCGCCGAAGCGCACTCCGATCATGATCGGGGCGGAGCCCGACAGTCAAGAAACCATCAAAGTGTCGGTTACGGACCATGGCCCCGGTATAGATCCTGGACAGCGTGACGAAGTGTTCGGGTTGCCTGCCCGTCGAGACCGGGACGCCGGTGCCGGGCTGGGTCTCACGATCGCCCGGACTTTTGTCGAAGCACACGGGCAGCACATCTGGGTCGAGGACGCGCCCGACGGCGGGGCAAGGTTCTGCTTTACGCTGCCGATCGCACTCGCTATACGTGAGGAGTCGAGGTTTGTCGCAGATTCTCATCGTTGACGATGATCCGGACTTGCTCAACGCTTGCACGGTCGGCCTAGAAGCTCTGGGTCACGTAGTGCGTACTGCGGAGACGGGGAACGAGGGGCTCACTGAGGCGGCGATCCGTGCGCCGGACATCATTGTGCTTGACCTGGGCTTGCCGGATTTGGACGGCTTGGAGGTATGCAAGCGAGTTCGCTCGTGGAGCGATGTACCCATCATTGTCCTCTCTGCGGACGGATCCGAGGACCGCAAGGTTGAAGCATTGGACGACGGCGTCGACGACTACATGACCAAGCCGTTCGGCATGCGCGAACTCGATGCTCGGCTGCGCGTTGCGCTCCGCCATCGTCGAACAGATGACGAACGCCCAACGGAGCTTGACGTGGGCCCTCTTCACCTCGACCTGGTCCATCACGAGGCGACCTTCGAAGGCACCGCACTCGATCTCGCCCCGAAAGAGTTCGACTTCCTCGCCTATCTTGCCCGTCACGTGGGGAAGGTGTGCACACGCCGAATGATTCTCGAAAGTGTGTGGGGACCCGGATACGCAAAAGAGCAGCATTACCTCAAGGTGTATGCGTATCGTATCCGGCGGAAGCTTGGCGACGAACGCGGGCAGTTCTTGCAGAGCGACCCTTCCGTCGGGTATCGGCTGGTGGCGCCCGACCACTGAGATGACTACGAGGCGGTTGTGTCGTCGTAGGGCTTCCGATCTCGGTTAGCCCGACGGTATCCCCACCTTCCCTTGCGCATGTCACGATTCCGACCATCCGCTAACAGCGGCTCCCGATCGGGGAGTACAGGGGCGCCGACTACGACCAGGTCGATCGGTATCGCTCCGGGACGGACCTGAACAGCGGACACCCGCCCACGCGAATGACCTGCGGGGCCGGCTGCACGCCCGATCGTCCGATCTGAGTGTTATTACTGCAGGGCCCGCAACGGCCAGACGGATCGGGGTCTGAAGCGGTCACCTGGGGATCGGCCCGGCGTAAGCGAGAACACCGATGACCCGTCGCCCCTTCGTCGGCCGGCGGCGCGAGACCAAAGTATTTTGGCGGTCTGTATCCAGCCTGTACCCAGGGACACGGCACATGGGGGACGCTGGTGGCACCCAGTGACAGAAGATTGTGTATGAATAGTCGCAGGTCAGACGACGAAGACGCTGGTGGGAGTGGGCCTAGTTCTGAGCGAGGCCACAGATTCCTAAACCGGATGCGTGGATTCGATTCCCACCGGGGGCACAAAGATGAGAGTCCTGGGCGCAAGAGAGTAAGGGTCGCCCAGGTGTGCGGAAGACGGACGGTAACCACGGTGGGAGAGGGTCAGGCAGGTGAAGTGACATTTGGGGTCTGACCGATCTGTCTCGGCCAGCGAGCGAAAGGCGGAGACGAGCGAGGGTCGGACGGGTGCCCGGCTCGAACCCTGAGCGTCATCGGGCGGTTTCGGGGACCCAGTCGCAGTTGGCAACCGGCCAGGTTCACCGGTGGACCAAGGTTAAAGGCGGTGACGCAGTTGGCCGATAGGCCATAGGTGCCCTGTTTTCGTCACGCGCGACACCCCGCTGTCGGGGCGCGGCCTCCGGAACGTGTCAGGCGCTCATCGTGAAAAGCCTGGATCTCACTGCCGCTATGGGTCAGACGATTGACCCACTGCGGTTGATGCAGCGCGTTACCGATCGGACGTTGGAGTTGATAGCGGCGGCCGACGGGGTGATGGTCGGGTTGGCCAATGATCACGGGGTGACTTATGTCTGCGGCGCCGGTCACCGCGTGTCGCATCTCGGGACCAGAGTCGACCTGGAGTCCAGCCTGAGCGGCCTCGCTGTGCGGACGGGGCAGCTGCAGCGCTCCGACGACACCGACGCCGACCCTCGTGTGGATACCGCCGCCTGTCGTCGGCTGTCGGTTGCGTCGTTGGTGTGTGTTCCATTGTCCCGGATGCACGAGACGCTCGGCGTTCTCGCGGTCAACGCCACCCGACCGCATGCTTTCACCGACGACGACCTCGAGGTCCTGACCCGATTGGCGGACTTCGTGAGCGTCGCCATCGGATCGGCGTGTGATCTGTCCCGAGTGAGCAGCCAGCTTCTAGGGCTCAGCCAACCAACGGAGGCGTCAGCGGAGGCCGCCGAATCGGTGAACACATCGGCGGACACGGCTAGCCGGTATGTGATGGGTGTCCTCAGCCCCGAGACTGTCACCCGAATCGACTGCGGCCAACGGATTCAACGAGTGCTCGACCATCCCACAGTTCTGTCGATGGTTTTCCAACCGATCGTCGATCTGGTCACCGACGAGGTCGCCGCCGTCGAAGCACTCGCCCGCTTCGACGTCTCGCCCTATCGCGCGCCAGATGTGTGGTTCCACGAAGCTCACGAGCACGGTCTTGGTGTTGAACTGGAACTCCTCGCCGTCACCCTCGCGCTGGCTCAGCTACCGATGCTGCCCAACGGTGTCGCCCTCACGATCAACGCCGGCCCGGAGCTGGTCATGTGTCCCCGGTTCGTCAACGCCTTTCTCGATGTCCCCGCCCGAGAAGTCATTCTCGAGCTCACCGAGCACACGCTTGTCGACGACTACCCGGCGCTTATCGCTGCCTTGTATGAACTGAGGCGAAAAGGAACACGCCTATCCATCGATGACACCGGCTCCGGCTTTTCGAGCCTTGCCCACATCCTGAAGCTGGCTCCGGACTTCATCAAGCTCGACCGCGCCCTCGTCAGCGGCATCGACGTGGATCCTGTGCGACGCGCTCTCGCTACCTCGCTCGTCACGTTCGCGGCCGACACTGGCGCGGACATTGTCGCCGAGGGGGTGGAAACCAAGGACGAGCTCGAGGTTCTCCGCCGCCTCGGCGTGCGTTATGCCCAGGGATACCACCTCGGTCACCCTTCGGCTCTCGACGCCCTAGCCAACCGTCGTCGGCGACCACCTGCCTCATTGCGGGCGCTGCACCAGACTTCGTAGAGTGCATCGATCTTTGGCACGCACATCAACGCTCCTGGGTCGGCACGGCGACTCGACGGTTGGGGATGTTGGAGATGCCCTTCCTCGGCGATTGAGCTAGGGGCGAACTCGCTCACCTCGAGCGAACCTGTCTTGTTGGTTCAGCGGCGGGTATCGGGCGGACGCGCGGGGAGTAAATATGCCGCCACCTGAAGCGTGGCGACTGGCCGCTCGGCTCGATGAGCATCATCTCCTGGAGACCAACGGACGGATGGCCTACGAGCGGACCAACCCCGTCGCAAGTGCTGGTTGGTTCCGCCAGCCCGGCAGGAGTACGCCCGCGTGGGGGATCACGGAGCGTGTCGACGGTTACTGCGCGACGTCCTACATCTACAGCCGTCGGCCGCAGCCCGTTCCGTGATTGGACGTGGCGGCGGCAATGGCTGACATCGGGTGCTGGCCGTACGAAAGACCGTACCCGATGGAAGCGATGATGACGGCGATCAACGCTGAGCCTGCTGATCCCACTGCGAGATCGGTGAAACCTGCTCGGATTGGCAACGTCATGATCTCGTTGAATCAGCGACCCGAAATGAACGATAGGTCGCATCCGTTGACGGCGACACCTCGAGCACATCGAGATAGTTTGCTTAGCCCTATGGCCGGCGCTGAGGTCGAAGGTGAGCCGATGAAACGAGCACGCCTGATGGGCTACCTCCGTGCTGCAGGAGGCTTAGCGCTGATTGTTGTTCCTAAACTTAGCCCGGATCCACCGAATAACC
>PLXQ01000028.1 GCA_003151475.1 Acidimicrobiaceae bacterium
CATTTCCATCCTGATTGGTATCCGCGCCCAAGAGCCACGATCCGACTACCCCGCATGACGGGGTTCCCTCTCGATCTCGTCAGAAGGTTCACGGGACTGAGTCAGTGTGAGTTCAGACCCCTAGTCCCACCATGGGTGGCTGCTACCCGCTCGATCAGGACATCCCAGTCGGTCGCTGCCAACCAGCGTTTCTTCATCAGGTGTGCCGTCCAGGCCAGAGCAGCCCAGGCTGAGCGAATCCGGCCAACGTCGAACGAGTAGGCCTCCCGGTCGGGTTCCGGGTCACAGTCGATGTGGAACACCTGCCAATGAGCGGACTTGGGGTAGGTGTCCGCTGTCACAGCGGTCACGCCTTCGGGGCTGGTCCCGGCCCACGCTGCCCGTTCCTCCTCGACCCTGACTGCTTGGGCCATCTCCATGGTGACGTAGCCGTCATCGTCCTCGACGGGCTTGTTACACACCGAACAGGTCCAGACGATCTTCTTGTGAGGCATGAAGCACCCCCTTCTCCTCGCAGGCCAACACTACGCCGATCGGATGGAGGTCGAGGTCACTCGCGTCCGAGCATGGCGTCGACAAAGCCCTCCACCCACCGTTCGATGTCCTCGTCGGTCGCCATAGCCAGGTACGGTGGCCTCGATGCACAGAGCCACTTCATACCCGTGGCCCGGAACTCTTCGCCGCAGACCGGCAAAGCATCACGGGATCTTGGATGGCCCCGGTTGGCTCCTTCGGTTGGTCCAGTGGCAAGATTCCCCGCGCACCACACTGAGGGCAGTGACGCACGTTGCGACGCGGTGGGTCTGTCGTGGCCATCGTGACCTCCTCATCGGTCCTTGCGTTGCCACCGTGCCCGTAGGTTGGTTGGCGGAGCGTCAACGGGCCAGGCCCCTCGGCTCCGCGTCGGACGAGTTCGGGCGAAATGTCCCGACCAACCGGGTCACCGTTTGAAGGGTCGTCCATGGTTCCTATCCGCATTGCCGTAGGGGCCTACGAGTCGTATTTCTGGTAGGCGACAACCCAGCTGGTCGTGATGGCCTGTTGCGCGAAGAAGTGCCGGATCGGTCCTCTGGCGACGAAATGCCAGTACCACCCGCTTTCTGAGACATCGATTGGGCCTGTTCACACTTCTCGGGCCGGGATGCTTCGGCATCTTGCGCTACCACCCTTGCGGTTTCAGAGCATCCCTGTCGGTCCGCGATCTTCGGTCAACTCCGATATCCTCCCCAACAGAGACCAGTAGGTCGTCGACCTCCGACGGATGCTGACCGCTGCAGGTTACGACCGCGCGGTCGGGTAGTTCGAGGAGAAGGGAAGCGAAGTCTGATGGTTGACCAGGATGGGGAGCTCATTCGGAACAAGAACGTGGTCGCCGTGATTTCCTTCCGCGACACGTACATCTACGCCACCGATGCGGAGCCCGGTGAGCGGCCCGAGCGCATCGTGGCTCCCAATCCGCACGGGCGGTTCCACAAGGTCCACCACAAAGCCGGGAACCCATCGGGGACCTACGAAGACGACAGTCCTGCCTACTGGGAGGAGATCGCCGAGGAACTCGCCCCCGCAGGCGCGATCCTCGTCTTCGGTCATGGCAACGGCAAGGCCAACGCATCGCACCACTGGGTGTCGTACGTCGAACACCATCGCCCGGACGTCGCAGCGAAACTGATAGCTGACGTGCGCGTCGACATCGACCATGTCGACGAGCAGCAGGTGCTGCGGCTCGCGCAGATCTACTTCGACGAGGCGCCACATCGCGACTTCGGTGACAATCGCCGGGGTGGGTCCGAAAGCTAACGGAGAACTTTAGCCGGCAGAGCGTCCGACAACGTCTCGATCCGCTGCCCCGCCGATCAGCAGGGACTGCTGGTGGAACCCTGGATTCCAGGGCCGGCCGACAGCACATCGTTTGGCATGAGTGGCTGAGCGCTCCCGAATGGCCAGTCGACCTACAGGCTCTGCATCCGAGATCGCCGGGACGGTGAGCTGTTCTGTGGCCTAAGGACCGGGAGGGAAGTCTTTGCGCCCCGGCGTGGCGGAAGAAGGCCTGGCGACGAGGCCCATATCCAGAACACCGAGGCGGGGAAGACCGAGACTCACGCCATCGGAGACCCAGGGCCCTGCTCACGCCCCTGTCAGGCATCTGATCAGACACTTGGCCAAGAGCCGCCCCGCATCGCGCCGGTCCCGGAAGGTGGTCGACATACCGACTACTCCCCGCTCCATCACCATGTCAAAAGCCCGTCGGAAACGTCTCGGGCGGTTCCCCACGATCCCACAGCGGGGTGCGGTCCAGAGGTTCGAGGGCCCGGGTGTGGTCCATGTGGATGACGGCATCGAACTGCTGTGCCAGATGAGCCTTGAAGTAGTGGCTCTGGAGCTCGGACTCTGGCCGGTAGATCACGCCGATGGCCCGTTCGAGCCGTGGCTGCGAAAGCACCTCATAGGCAGGGACGTTGGCCGTGGCCACCCAGAATTGCGGAAGACCGACCCCATGGAGGAGCGCCTCATGACTGTCAGGACGGGCAGGAAGCACGTGTTTCCGTTCGGCTGGACCACCCCAGTCCGACGCTGCAGTCACCCGGCCGCTGAACGTGGTGAAGCCGATCAGCGCGGTGTCGCCTCCGTAGCGCTGCCGTGCCAACTGGCCGACGTTGAGCTCGCCACGAGCTCCCATAGCCGTGGCACGGGCGTCGCCCACATGCGAGTTGTGCTCCCAGACAACCACCTTGGTGTGCCCCGATTGGCGGTCGAGATGCTCGATCAGAGCCTCGAGCGTGCCGGCCATGTGCCGGTCGCGAAGGTTCCACGAGGAGATCTCCGCCCGGTACATCTGGTGGTAGTACTCCTCCGCATGGCGGACCAGACATGCGTTCTGCTCGGCGTAGAACTGCTCGTCCTCGGCCACCCAACCGTCACGCCGCAGGTACAACTCTGATCGACGCCGCAGCTCCAGGAGCTGGGCCACGACCTCGTCTTCGCAGGGGGTCGCGCCTTCATAGGCCAGAGAATGCCCGTAGGCCTGGCCTTCAGCATCGACGTGGTCGAAGCAGGAATAGCGTTGGCGTGCCCTGCGAGCTTCGGACGGGTCCACCCGGTCGAGATACTCGATCACCGCCTCGATCGAGGTCCGCAGGCTGTAGAGATCAAGGCCGTAGAAGCGAGCCTTGGCTGCCGAATGTACCTGTGCGTCGTTGCGGGCCCGGAGCCACTGGACGAAGTTCAGCACATCGTGGTTCCGCCACATCCAGGTGGGGAAGCGCCGAAACCCCCCCAGTGCAGTGTCGGCGTCGGTATCGCTAGACATGCCCATCACGTATCGGTTCACCCGGTACGCGTCAGGCCAGTCCCCCTCGACCGCCACTACGGTGAATCCACGTTGGTCAATGAGTCGCCGGGTGATGCGAGCGCGCTCTCGGTAGAACTCATGGGTGCCGTGCGACGCCTCTCCGATTAGCACAAGGCGCCGATCACCGATGAGATCGAACAGCGAGTCGTAGTCTTCGGCCACACCGGTCACAGGCCGGGCGGCACTGGCCACCGCCTTGACGGATTCGTCGGTCAACGCAGCGATACTCACACGTCCACCTTCCCCTGCATGGGCGGCCGGCACCAGGGTCGAAGGTCCTCTCTGACCGAAAGGGGGGCCAGAGGTCATATGCCTCGTGAAGTCCCAGGACACTCGGCGCGGGACCCACCCGCACCCCCTGCGGGCCAATCCTGCCGCTTTCGAGAAGGTCATCGGATCGCGTAGGAGGTTGGGCAGCGCCTCAGCAACGATCACAGGCACTACCCGCCGACCCTGATGCAACGGGAGCAGATCAGCGGGAAAATGGAGACCCCGATCCCACAGCGGCCGTTGAGCCATCGAGCGCACGATCGACCGTCGGCGGGTCCAAGCAGAGCCGCGACGGATTTGACCAACACCAGGGCTCGGACCTGGTCCGCATGGTCGTGTGCGAGCGTAATGGCGACACCGCCGCCGAAGGAGTGGCCAGTCACCAGAGCGGGCTGATCAATACCCATCCCAAGCAGGAACTCGCTCGCCCAGTCGCCATAGCCGGTGAAGTCGGTCGAGTTCCGGGGAAGTGCCCTTGTGCCACCGAATCCCGGCAGAGCTGGGGCAAGCACATGGACCCCAGCGGTCACCAGACGTGACAACGCCCGCTAGTACGCCTTGTGGTCGAGTCCCCACCCGTGGGGGAACAGCACCGGTGAGCCTGTACCGGCCTCGCCATACATTGTCATGCGACCACTGACCATGGTGTGCTTCCAGGTAAGCCACCCGCTCCCGCGAATATCCTTCCCAGGCGCCCCTTCTCGGGTCCTGGCCAATCCGCTACATCTTCCATACGCCCACCATGAGTCGAGAGCCGTTTCGGTGCAAGGGCCGAAATACCCAATTCCGCTGCTTGCAGGACCCGATCGTCAGTTGGGACTTCTGGCCCTGCCGCGAAGGTAGCAGTCTGCAAGATACTGGATCCATGACACAGAACAACGAAGAGCTCCCTCGATCCAGATGGCACGACTCCCTTGAGTCGCTGACCAAACAGCACGAGGGCAGTGATGTCACAATCGAGTTGTTGAGCCTCGACTCTGGCGGCCAGTATGAGGCGGAAAAGGTTCCGTTCGCCTACATCGAGTATGACGGCCGGGACGATTCTGCCAGCGTGGCGGTCGGCGGCAGCGGCCGCCGGTTCCCGGTGGTGCTGCGTCACGTGATTGAGCATCCCCAGCGCATCTTGATCAGTGCCACGGCATCGAGTGGGGGGTCAGCGGTGGACGTGATCGGGGCTGACGGCGTCCAAACGCTCATCACCCTTCACCCTCGCCCTGCCTTGCCCAAGTGACCAGCCGCCCTGAGATTGTTGAGCCACGGCGCCCCCTTCCTCGGTGAGGCCTGGCCATCCATCATGCCTGGTGGAGGTGGTCTCGCCGGTGACGTCGACCTCGCCCATCGCTGTCGACGGGCCGTCGCCGAGCTCAGTCAACAGCTCGAGATCGACCGGTGAACAGTTGCGACAGGCAAACGCCGACCTGCGGCGGTATGTCCGAACCCGATCTCCCAGGCTTGGCGATGGGGTCCCACCGATACGCTGGCCGGGGTGGGGGTAGTCTCCTCTTGCTTGTCACGGGCAGAAAACCCTTGAGACGGGTTTCGTGGCATATGTGCGAGCGTGAACGGTGAAGCAATGAGACCTTCCCCATGGAGCGGTGCATCGCTCCGTTCGGCCGGCATCGTGCTCGCCGCAGCCGTCACCGGGTACGCGTGGTGGGCCACAGGGGTACCGCCATTCACCGTACGTGTCTACGTCGCCGTCGGCGCTCCGGCGATACTGCTCCTTGTCATGGGAGTGCTGGACTCGGTCATCGGGGTCGGTGGTATGGCCCCCAGCGCCCCGCAGCAAGAACCGCCGCATCTACGGCGACCCCTCCCCTGGGTGTTCCTCCTTCTGCTCGCTGTCGGCCTCGAGGGCGCAGGCCTCGCTCTCGGCGGACACTCGGGGGCGATCCCGACACTCAGCACCGTGATCGACCACGCGCTGGCCGGGCATGCCGTGCGCTTCATGCTCTTTTGCGGTTGGCTCGCCGCCGGCTGGGCTCCGTTCCTGCGTGCGATCCGGACGGCGCCCCCGGACCAGGGTCGTGTCGCCTGACGTGGTGGCCACTGTCGCCTGGCTCACCCTCCTTGCGATGGGGGCCATCTGGGAGGTGGTCTGTCACCTGTCCGGTGGTCGGTGGTCGAGCCTCACCGACATCGGCGCCCGGCTGTGGACCCGCCCGCCCGGGCGGATCGTCCTCATCGCCGTCTGGGCGTTCGTCGGATGGCATGTGTTCGCCCGGTACACACTGCCCGGTTGAACGATGAAGACTCAACCCCGCAGTCACCCAAGACTCTGCTGCCTTCTTCGGCCGGTGGTGACTTCGCACCTCCGGTCGTCAGGCGCCGGCGAGTGCAAGCGGGCCGTCTGGAACGGATCGGCGTGACTGCGGCGGTCTCGCCCGTGAGCTATTGGTCGTCGGTGGCCCTCGGCGGGATCGTCTGCGTCGCTCTCTGCACGGTGGCCAGCCGGCATCCGGGCCCCTGGGTGCTGATGACCGCCCGCCTCATCGGACTGGCGCTCGCTGCTGATGCCGCGAGCTACTCCATTGCCCTCGTGGTCCAGGGCACGTGGTCACCCAAGACATCCCTGCCCTTGGCGCTATGCAACGTCGGTGTGGTCATCGCCGCTGTGGCCTGCTGGTGGCGGGTGGCTCTGCTCGTCGAGCTCACTTACTTCTGGGGCATGGCTGGCACCTTGCAAGGGGTCATCACGCCCGACCTGAACATCGGGTTCCCGCACCTGGTGTTCTTCGAGTACGTCGCCGGCCATGTCGGCATCGTCATGGCCGCCCTCTTCTTCGTGGTCGGTATGCGAATCGTGCCCCGGCCCCGTTCGGTGCCCAGGGTATTCGCCGTCACTGCCGTGTATACCGCTCTGGTCGGCCTCGTCGACGCCGTGACCGGCGCCAACTACATGTTCCTCCGCCAGCCTCC
Source organism: Acidimicrobiaceae bacterium (assembly GCA_003151475.1). Lineage (GTDB taxonomy): Bacteria > Actinomycetota > Acidimicrobiia > Acidimicrobiales > UBA8190 > Palsa-661. The sequence goes on from PLXQ01000028.1 coordinate 6,539, forward strand.
CGGTGAGTGGACGCTGCTACGGGTTCTGGGACCATGGCCCTGGTACGTGGTCAGCGCAGCGGGGGTGGCGCTCGTGTTGTTCACCCTGCTCGATGCTCCCTTCTGGGCGGGACGACGAAGCTCGACGCTCAACAGTGCGGACGGATCCGGATCGGGTTCCCACCCGCCCTGGCTGGAGCCGCCGGGGGGCACGGAAGTGCCACCGCGCCGGGCACCGACGTCGTGACGACGGAGTCGGAGTCGGCCGCCGGTACACCGCTGTCGCTGCGGCTCCATCGCTGGACCGACCGGGCGGTCGTCGGTGTGGCGATGGCGGCTCTCGCCGCCGGCTTCGGTCAGTTCGGTCTGGTCGCCGCCCTCGGCGACGTGGCCCGTGAGTTCGGTCGGGTCGCCCATGGCGCGACCATCGCCGACCAGGTCGGGCTGTCGGGCACGGAGCTCGGCATCGGACTGGCTGTCATCCGGCTGGCGTCGTTGGGCAGCCTCGCATTCATCGGGCTGGCCGACCGGTACGGCCGTCGCACCATGCTGCTTGGCACCCTCGCTCTCGGCCTGGCCCTTACGGTCGCCTCGGCAGCCAGCCCCGGCTACTGGTGGTTCGTGGTGATCTTCGCATGCGGGCGACCGATGCTCAGCACCACGAATGCCCTGGCCCAGGTCGCCGCGGCCGAGCAGACCAGCTCTCGGGGCCGGGCGTCCGCAGTGGCCCTGACTGCAGCGGGCTACGGGGTCGGGGCCGGTCTCATCGCGG
>PLXQ01000008.1 GCA_003151475.1 Acidimicrobiaceae bacterium
CGTGACCTCCTCGTCAGAGAAGACCGAATTCTGCGCGACATGGAGGTCAGAGTGGTGGACGCGACCCTCCAACGTTGCCAGTCGCGGCACTAGAAGTCCCTAGAGCGAACTCCTCACGAGCTCGACGAACCGTCTCTACTTCTCTCGCCCGCTTCAGCCGCTTCGTCGTGGGCTGGCAGGGGTCCACGTCGCTGCGCTCGGACCTGGCCATCGACGCCCTGGAGATGCCGACACCATCCACTCCCGCCGGACAGACGGGCTCGAGGGTCTGGTACATCACAGCGGCCGCGGCGTCCAATATCTCTCCATTCGCTATACCGAGCGCCTGGACGAAGTGGGCGCGTGGTCAACAGCGTGGGAAGCCGCGGCGACTCCTACGACAAAGCCGTGGTCGAATCGTTCAACGGCTCCTACGAGACCGAGATGATCTTTCACGAGGGCCCCTGGAGCGGGGCGGAGGAAGTCGAGTTGGGGCACCCACTTGGGTCGACAGGTTCAACCACCGCCGGATCCACAACGAGATCGGGAGGAGCCCGCTGGCAGAGCTGGAGGCCAACTTCTACCGTCAGAACAAGCCAGGAGAACTGGTCGCTTCACTCCCCTCCGAATGTTCATTCGCCATCGAATGTCCGATCGTAGCCTCCTGCTACCCAATGACCGAGGGCTGCAACACGAGCAGCTTGGGGGTTTTTTGCCGCTTGGAGCCTTCGGCGCCCATGGCGCGCAAGCAATCTCCCTAAATCCAGGCCGCGGTGGCTAGCTGGCCGTGATTTTAAGTGTTCAAACCCCCACAAAGAGTCGGAAATCTGAATCCAAAGGAAGACGGAACCTCCGAAATGGTGTCAACCCCGTTCCGGTATTTTGTCAAAATCCGGCATTGACACTAATAGTGGCGGCCCGAGCCCGTCCTGCCACAGAAAATGAGTGGCCATGTGCCGAGCGTCGATATTCTGCTCGAGGTGAAGCCGATCCAACGCGGAGAGCGCATTCGTCCAACTCTTGACGGTTGGCGAACACCGTTTACGATACGTCGATGTTCACACCCTTTCCGGGTTTTCCGGAACCGGAACGGGAACGTGTCAAGCCGGCCCGCGACATCCAGGCGAGAATCGGCTGATCATGCCCATCCAACCCACGACGTTGGTCATCGATGGCTTGGGCTCCTGGACTCGGAACTCCTACAGGTCAGCGGTGTTGTCGCTCGACTCCGATTCTGACATCAAATCGCCAGTGAGCGTTTGGTACGTGGATGGTGGTGATCACCCCGTTGAGCCAGATTGGCGGAGCGAGCAGTGGCACGGCCGAGATCTTCTGGACGGGTCCAACTCTTGGATCACTGAGAACTACGCCGAAAGTGGATCCGAAAAGTGGGCAGGTTTGAATGCTGATGCCGTCTTTATCGTTACACCCGACTATGCACACATGCGAACGGCAGAATCTTACGCAGGAACGGTCGGACCGAGCGCTCGAGCGGCATCCATCCTCGTCGAAAAACCCTTTGCCGAGAATCCCACGGACGCTCACGCATTTCGTGCAGCCGTGCAGTCGCTCGGAGATGGTCGACCCCAAGTTCAAGGTCTCGATCACTATGCTCTCCAACTGTGGGTCCTAGAACAACTTTGCCCTGATGGTTTGCTCGAAGAGATCGGCCCAATCACGTTGGTCGAGTTCTTCATGCTCGAACGCAAACCAACCGATTCAGATCGTCTTCAGACCCTTCACGGTGGTCTCACCCGAGATATGGGATCGCACTTGCTCGGGCTCTCAGCCCCGTACTTCGACCTGGCATCGATGAGCGATGTTAAGGCTCTGTGCGGCGCAAAGCACTCGGGTCTCGAGTCTTTCGGCGCCGAAACGTGTTCCTTGCTGAGCTTCACGATTGAGCGAATAGGGTCCGCAGGCAGCGTCCCATGCGTGTCAGTTGTTGGCAAAGGCATCGGATCCGATGTCAAATTTCTTGACCTCCACGGCACCGAGGGAAGATTTGTCCGCCTTGACTTCACGCGTTTCGAAGAGTCGACAGATTATCCCTTTCGACATGCCATCCTAGGATCTTGGACGCATGACCTGGAATCCTCAGACATCGTCCGAGATCCATACCGGAGTCTGATCGACCAAAACCCAACTTCTATGAGAGAGAAGTTGTATCGGAAGGGTGGCTCACCCTACTTTCAGGTGCACCGACACGTTCCGGTGATGGAGAATCCGTACTTTGACTTGATGAAGGCAATCGTCAACCGAACGGCCTCACCTTCTCTGATCTCCCATGATGATTGCGAATCCATCGTTGACGCTTTGGAGCTTTGGAGCGGAAAAATCCAGGAATTCCCAAAGCTTTTCCAGAAACTCCGCTCGGATCGAGGATGCCGCGCTTTCTCCGGTTGGCCGATTCACGATACTTTTGTTCCACCAGAAGCGCTAACTGCTAATGGCCCGCGCGTCTACCGAATCCCTGGCGAGGGACCCGGTGACCTTCTAGTGGGAAGTCGGCCATGATGGCAAGTAAGCCAAAAGCCAGTCCGGTCTCGTCAGGAGCTCTTCTGGCGCACAAGGATCTGATACGGGTCACCACTCCTGAGTTACGGGGATTCGTCGACGAATTCGATAGCGGGACGATGCTATGGGCAGACGTCTTTCGATTTCTACGGTCATATAGCAAGGGTGCTGGTCTCGGACTCCTATCCCTCGGTTGGAGCGCCGAGGAGTTTCTTCATGCCACTAAAGGCACTACTTTTCGCAATACTGACCACCTTTGGATCCATGGAGCGAGCCCCGACTTCAAGCCCCATCAAGGCGTCTTTTCTGTACATTTGATACACTTGGAAGAGCCGGGCTATAGGACTCTCCTTGAAAGAACGCGCTACTCGGTGATTATCGCTTCTCCTGAGGGCGACAGCGAGCGGAACTATGATCCAAACCTGCTAGTCGACCGAGCGGATCTAATCATCATTGATGGAGCGGCTCTTGGAGCACGCGCGCTCATCGAAAAGCTTTGGGGCATTTATCAAGAGCGGGATCCATCTCAACAGACCCCATGTCTACTCACACACCGACGCGGCCGCGTCCTTCTACCCATGTTTGGCCTGTCTTCAAATTTTGAACAGTTGCGCCGTTGTCTCTCGCACCTTGCCAAGGACCGTGTCGGCTTCGATTCGTTTGTTAGTGCCGTCAGTGTCAGCCGATTCACAAAGAGGATAGAAACGATAAGTCAGTTGTTGGACGGCACAGAATATGACGAGGTTCGAAAGCTGTTTCAAGAAGCTCTTGATCTGAACCCCGATTCCAGCTGAGTCTCCCCGTACGCTTCTGTCTCTGATTGATTGGCTGTCAGTTTTCGGAACTTGCCTGTCGATTGAATCGCTTGGATTTGGTCAAGCCCCCGCTGGTCGAGCGTCTTTGCGATACTCTCCGCAGATCACCGCCGATTCACCCTTCGCGTCCCGCCCAGACCGGCGACCGTTCGAGCACCTGCCAGACGTGCGAGAAATGCCTCGCTAGGGAGATCGCTGCGCTCTGTGTTCTTTGCCTCAGCCTGAATGGTCCTAGCGATCGCCGAGGGTGTGATCGCCGAGGGTATTAAAACTGAGAGAGATCGTTTACATATGGCGTCCTCGATGAGGCGAGGAGACCCATGTGACCGAACGAGAACTGGCCAAGGACGCCGCCCGCCGGCTGGCCATCATCTGCCGCACCGAGGAAGTGACTGGCACCGTGGCACAAGACCTGCCATTACTACGGGATCAGCCGGACCTGCTACCACAAGTGGTTGCGGCTCTACGAGGCTGAGGGCGAAGCGGGACTACGCAACCGCTCCCGCCGGCCGAAGACGAGCCCCCGGGCCACCCAGATCAGGTCGTGGGGAAGGTCATCCACCTCCGAGCACTACCACTTCGGTCCTCATGTCCTTGGCCATGAGAAAGTCCCCGGTTACGGCTAGCTGATGTCCCCGCTGGTGGCCAGAAAAGTCCCCATCTGTGGCCACGAGAAGTCCCCACCCTTCGCTGAGGTATCCGCCAAAGAGACCCGCTGGCCCGAGACGGTTGTGGTGCGAACCAACACCCGAAGCGGACCAAGGGGACTCCTCCATGAAATCAGCGAGGGAACACATACACATGGACACGCATGCCGCCTATCGAGAGGTGGGCTCCTATCGGGCCGCAGCTGAGATCTGCGGAAGGACCCCGAAGACGGTGAGGCGGTCGGTCGAAGCAGCCCGACGACGAGGAGCCGGGGTCGTCTCGGTGCCCCACAACTACGACGGGGTGACCAACCTGGTGGCCGAGACGACGGCCCGCGCCATGGGTCGGATCACGGCCAAGAGACTTCTGCCGGTGGCGGCGGCAGCCGGCTCAGGGTCGGCCCGCAACTTCCGCCGCTTGGTGACGGGGTCCAAATCGCAGTGGCGCTCGCAGAACCACCGGGACGGCGGCCCGGGGTGTGGACTCCGGGCCGCCATGGTCGTTATCGACTGGGGCAAGATCGGACCGCTTTCGTCTTCTGTGCCGTGGTGGCATGGAGCCGGGTGCGCATCGTGTCCTTTGCCAACAACCTCGGAGCGGACACCACCATGACGGCGCTGGCCGAGTGCTTCGAATACATCGGCGGTGTGCCGAAAACGGCACTCACCGACCGGATGGGGTGTGTGAAAGGTGGCACCGTGCGGCCCGACTTCTGCGAGGGAGCCGACCCCGAGTCCAAGGGCATGGTCGAGAACCTGGTCGATTACGTGAAGTCGGACCTCATGAGGCATTTTCGACGATTGCCTTGCGCGAGAGATAGTCCATACCTCAACCCCCAATTGAAGGGTGACAGCAGCGGGACGAACGTCAGACTGTCCTCGTCTTGTCACCTCTTCGCCACATTGCTCTTGACTGCAAGCACTTTCAATCCACGGCGAAACGATGATGACGTGCACGACTGTCGACGGTCGGTGTGTTCACGAAAGTGGTTGTCACACGCCTGCATTGTGCAATGCCGCCGCCCTTCGGGCGGTTCCGACCCGCGTGCGCGGGCCGGGGCAGGCGATCGCCGAAGTCGGCGTCACACGAGGGGTGACGTTGAGCGCCGATGTGCTCCTGAACATGCCCCTACCTGGGAAGGTGACGTGCGGGGTGACGTCCATCCGGATGATCACGACCCATGGTGGGTTCACCGTCCTTCGTCTTTCCATCCGGAGTCCTCGGGTGCTCTCGATAGGACGTCTCGGGATCGCTTCGGGCGCCGACTACTACCTCGACTGTGTGGCCAACTCGGTGGACGACTACTACCTCGGCCACGGCGAAGCGCCTGGGCATTGGATCGGCACCACCTCGTCCAATGTCGGACTCAGCGGCGAAGTGGACCCGGTGGCTTTGCGGAACCTCCTCGACGGTCGCGCCGCTGACGGCTCCGACCTCGGCATCGTGCGCCGAACCGCCCGGCGCCCCGGCTACGACCTCACCTTCTCCGCCCCCAAAAGCGTGTCGCTGCTGTGGACGTTCGGCACACCCGAGGTCCGCGACGTCGTCTCCGGCGCCCATGACCGAGCTGTGGCCGGCGTCGTCGACCAGCTGTCGGGCGAAGCCTGCGTGGTCCGTCGGGGAAGGGACGGTAAAGACGCCTACGCCGGGTCCGGGTTCCTGGCCGCCGGCTTTCGCCACCGCACCAGCCGGGCCGGCGACCCCCAGCTCCACACCCACGTCCTCATCCCGAACGTGGTCCTCGGCCCCGACGGACGGTGGAGCGCTCCCGACGGCCGCCAGCTCTACCACTGGCAGAAGGCCGGGAGTGCCATGTACCACTCAGCGCTCCGCACCGAGCTCTCCTCCCTGGGGGTTGCCTGGGACGTCCGCCGCAGTGGGCTGGGCGAGATAGCGGGGGTCCCGAAGGAGGTGTTGAGGGCGTTCTCCAAGCGCCGGGTGGACATCGAAACCGCTCTGGCCGAACGAGGGCTCGACTCCGCCCGGGCCGCCGAGATGGCCGCCCTTTCCACCCGGAAGGCCAAGCCGGAGGCAGTCGGCCCGACCGAGACCCTGCGCGCCGGCTGGGAGACCGAGCTGGCCCAGGTCCGGATCCGAGACGATGCCGGCACCAGGGCGGCCACCGTCGACGACGTCCTCGGAGTGGTCAGTCTCCATCCCGAGAACCATGACCCGGTCGACCGAGAGGCACTCTTCGCCGTCCTGGCCGGGGAACACGGTGTGTCCCTCTCGGACTACGACCTCGACGATGCGTCGAGCTCCCGGGCCACCCCGCTCACCCTGCTGGCCTCGACCTTCAGCCGCCGTGACGCCCTGGCGGCGGTGGCCCGGGCCGTCGACGCCACCACCGCCGACATCGTCACCCTCACCGACGAGCTGCTCGCTCGCCCGAGCGTGGTGCGGGTCCTCACCGGCCCGGGCACCGAACTCGACCAGGTGCGGACCAAGTCCGGGGCACTCGTCGGAGCCAGCCTCGGTGACCGGCGCTACTCCACGGTGGAGATGCTGGGGGTCGAACGCCGCATCTGCGACTCGGCCCAAGCCCGCATCGGCGACGGCTCGGGCCAGGTTTCCCCCGAGATGGTGGCCCGGGCGCTCGAGTCCCATCCCCATCTCGACCTCGAGCAGCGCCAAGGGGTGGAAATGCTCCTGACGTCGGGCAACGGCCTCGACGTGGTCATCGGCCAGGCCGGGACGGGAAAGTCGACCATGCTCGGCGCCGCCCGCGTCGGCTGGGAAGCGGAAGGCCATGAGGTGATCGGGGTGGCCATCGCCTCGCGCACCGCCGCCGAGCTCGAAGCCGGCTCCGGCATTGGGTCCGTCACCATGGCCCGGCTGCGCATGGACCTGGCCGATCCCACCCGCACCATGCTTACCGACCGCCACGTCATCGTCATCGATGAGGCCTCCATGGTGGGCAGCCGTTGCCTCGACCTCGTCCAGCACTACGCCGACCGGGCGGGCGCCAAGGTGGTCCTGGTGGGCGACAACCGCCAGCTCTCCTCCATCGACGCCGGGGGAGCGCTGCGCACCCTGTCACGAGAGCTCGGATCGCAGACGGTCGAGCTCACCACCAACCGGCGCCAGGCCGGCATCGACCAGGCATGGGAGCGCCGGGCCCTGGCGCAGCTCCGAACCGGCGAGGTGGCGGCTGCCCTCGACGCCTATGCCGAGCACGAGCGCCTCACCCTGACCGACGATGTCCACGTGGCCCGGGACCGGCTGATCGCGGCGTGGTGGGAAGTCCACGAGCAGTCGACGGCCATCCTGGCCGTGCGGCGAGCCGACGTGGCCGAATTGAACGACCTGGCCCGCCAGCGGCGAGTCTTCGCCGGAGAGCTGGGCGAGGAACTGCGCCTGGCCTCGGGCAAGGTGTTCGCCGTCGGCGACCGGGTGCTCTTCGAGAAGAACGAACGAGTGGCGGCCGTCGACGATGCCGGAGCCAGGAGGGAGGCGATGTTGCAGGTGCGCAACGGCACCTTCGGGACCGTGGTCGCCATCACGCCTCCGGCATCCGAGTCCCTGACCAGGGAGGGTGACGTCCGAGGTGACATCATCCGTCAGAGAGGTGACATCCAGGATGACGTGCCGGCGCTCCTGGTCGACCTGGACGCCGGAGGGCGCGTCGCCCTCGGACACGACTACATAGGGGAGTCCACCAGCCTCGGCTACGCCCTCACGGTGTTCCGGGCCCAAGGGGTCACCGTGGACCACGCCTTCGTCCTCAGCGACGAGACCCTGTTCCAGGAAGCCGCCTACACGGCCATGTCACGGGGGAGGACGTCCAACCATCTCTACGCCACCATGGGCGAAGACCTCCGATCGGAGATCGGCCACGAGATCCATGACGACCGGCGCGACGCCATGACGTCCCTCGTGACCTCTCTCTCATCCAGCCGGGAGCAGACCATGGCCATCGACCACCTCCCCGAAACGCCGGGAGCGCCAAGGGAACGTCCGGTCATCGACGAGTGGGACTGGGACCGCTCCGACGACCGCGATTTCAGTCGCGACGACGGGTTCGGACTTTGAAGCGTCCGGGGGTTCCCAAGGGTGACGTTCCTGATGAGGCGCAGGTGATGCTCGACGGCGAGGGCCGATCCAACAGGGGCAACCAGGGTGACGACGGGACATGTGCTTGGAAAACGATCGGCATCAGTCGAAGACCGTCACCCTCGGGCTACTTCGGTCCTGGAGGAGAGCTGTTCGCCGTCGACGCTAGGAAGGTGACGACCGAGGTGACGTCTATTCGGATGATGGACCCATCTTCGAAGGGAGCCGTCGATGGGAAGCGCAAGGGCGAAAACGTCATCGGTTGCCAAGTCGCTCTTGAGCGTCGAGGAAGCGGCCGTGCTCCTCGGTGTGGATCGGGCGACGTGCTATCGGGCCATCCGTCGCGAGACTTTCCCGCTGCCGGTGGTGCGCCTGGGGGGAAGGATCCGCATCCCTCGTCGTGCCGTCGAACGATTGCTCGACGGTGCCGATCCCGCGCAAGGCGCCAACCCGGCTCAGCTTGCCTCCGACCGCTGCCCGACGTGCGGTTCACCCGCCATGCTCTCCTCGCCACCTTCAAGCAGGCGACCGACGTGCTCTGCAGCTCGCAGGTCCTCGCCCGCGACCACATCGGTGTAGTGCCGGGCCATGTGCACAGTCGACCAGCCGAGGCGGGCCTGCTTCTGACGTTCGGGCACGATCCGGTCGATCACCGTCGCCTGGAAGTGCCTCAACGAGTGGAGGTGGACGTCCGATGCCACGCGGGCCTGCTTCCGGACCTTCGTGAACATGTGGCTCATCGTGTCGGGGTGTGGTGGTTGGGCGCCCCCGGGCTCGTAGGAGAACACGAAGCCGTCAGCGGCAACCCGCGCTTCGCAGGCCTCGGCGAACTCCTCCTGGCCGGTTTGCAGCGAACGCAAAACGGCCAACGTTCCGGCGTCGAGCGCCAACCGTCGAATGCTCGCTCTCGTCTTCGGAGATTTCACCTCCGCGCCACCGGCAGCGGCGACGATGGACTCATCGACCACGACTGTCCCCGCCTCCCAGTCGATGTCAGTCCATCGCAGGGCGCACGCCTCCCCACGACGCATGCCCGTGGCGGCGACCAGCCGGACGAACGCACCGAAGCGCTCGTCGAACTTGGCCGCCGCAGTCAGGATCGCTTGGACTTCGGCCAACTCCGGCGAACGTACGGAGGTCCCACGTTCGGCGAGCGGCCAGACGGGGAGCTCTGTATCGACCACGGGGTTAGGCAGGGTGTTTGCGCTCCACTTCCGGGCCAATCGGCATGCTCGGTTGAGAAGCGCCCGAATATGACGAACCGTCGTCAGGCCGACGCCGGCGTCCTTCAGCCGACGGAAGTACCGTTCGATCTCGTAGGGGTTGAGAGAAGCGATGGCGCGACGTCCGATGCCCTTACGGATGTGTCCGTCCCACAGTTCCCGGTAGTGGCGGACCGTGGTCGGGCTCAGGTCCTGCCAGCCGTTTCGGCTCCACGCCTCCAGAGCGTCGTTGATCGTCGTGGTCTCGCCCCACCGCACTGAAATCTCCGGCGTCGAAACAAATGTCCCTTCGTACGTTGCCGCCAAGCGCGTGAGTTCTTTCTCCGCCGTCCGCTTCCCGCCGCGGAAAGTCACGCTCTTGTGTTTGATGCGGTCGTGCTCGTCACGTCCGAGATAGATGCGCAACTCCCAGACGTTTTTCTGACCGCTCTTCTCCCGCATGCTCCCTGCCAACCCCCGCCCCTTCGGCCGTGTTTTGGGTTTTGTTGGGTTTCGTGTTGGGATGCAGGGTATCGCACAGGTGTACGGCGGACTGCTGGGCCATCTACCTGGACTTTTGTGGTGGGCGCTGAGGGACTCGAACCCCCGACCTGCTGGTTGTAAGCCAGCTGCTCTAACCAACTGAGCTAAGCGCCCGACGCTCCAAGCCCCTGAGCCTAACGGGGTCACCGGAAGCGAACGGGCCCACTTCGCTGACTGTGACTAGGGATTCCCGAGGTGCCAGCCTCCGCAGAACTCGCAGAGGTAGGCGGTCAGATCGACCCCGTGCTCGAGGCGGGCCTGGAGGCACGCCCGGTTGGCATCTGGTTCGGAACGGTAACGGGTCTTGGGTTCTCCGTCGGCCCGCCAATGCGAGAGGCGGGTGCGCCGTGGTTGTTCGACTCGACGTATCCGGCGACGGCTCGCCACCGAGGCCTGCCTACTTGTTCCCGAGAGGTGCCGACCGCCGCAGTTCCACCATCAGCGCCGGTGTGGCCGTGGCGGCAATGGCCCGGCGCGCCGCGAATTCGGTGGTGACGAGCTCTCGATCCTCGAGGTCGGCCACCGTGGCACCCGCCTCGGTGCACAGAAGCATCGCTCCCAAGTAGTCCCACGGAGCCAGGTGCGCGCGTCCACCGACCGAGAAGACATCGATCATTCCTTCGGCCACGGCGCACAGTTCGAGGGCGGCCGCCCCGAAAGCGCGGAACTGCGCCCAGCCCAGGTGGTGACCCGGATAACCCGACAGAGCGACGATGGCGCGCCGCATCTCGGTGCAAGCCGAAGGCTCGATCCGGGTCGTCCCGCGCCAGGCACCTCCGCCCCGCACGGCGTGGTATCGGACCCCGGTGGCCAGGTTGGCCACGACCGAAGCCCGGGGGCCGTCCTTGTCGACCACGCAGACGCTCGTCGCGTACCAGGGGACGCCGCGCGACGCGTTGGTGGAGCCGTCGACGGGATCGACGACGGCGATGAACGGCGAGTCAGGCCGGTGCAGACCGCTCTCCTCCGACAACACTCCCATTCCGGGAACGTCCAGGACCTCGAGTACGACACGGTCAGCAGCCAGGTCGAGGGCGTACTGCCCGGGACGTTCACCCGCTGCCGTCAGGTCCTTCACGGCCTCGAGGGCGGGCGGCACCACGTCGGCGACCTGATGGCAAAGAGCCAGTAGTGCGTCGTCGTCCACGTAACCGACCCTACCGGTCGGCCACAAAGTCCGGTCGGACCTCGGCCGTCACCTTGTAGGCTCTCCCTCCTGTGGCCGTCATCGACGTCGCCGGATACGTGGCTGACCTGAAGGACCATTCGGTCGACCATGGTTTCCACGTGCACGACGAGCGGCACTTCGTCGAGACCTACTCCCTGCGTCAGGTCTGGGAGGTCGATCTACACCCCGAAGCGGGCTGCGGAGGCCCGCTCGATCTCCACCTGGCCCTCGAGGTCGATCCCCGCACTCTGCTGTCGTTCGAGGACGCCGTGATCGACCTGCCCGAAGACGTCGAGCCGCCCGACGCGTTCCATTTTCCGCTGACCTTCACCTGGGGCCTCCCGCCGCTGCCCCATGGCCCCGACCTCCTGCGCCTCGCCATCGACCTGGCCGGCGTCGGTGGCATCGACCTGCCGCTCGAGGTCTCCGCCATCGACTCCTTCGCCTCTGCCACCGACGCTCCCGACCGACGCCTCTCGATCTTGGCCCGCTATCAGGTCTCGCTGGCCCGCATCTTGGGCGGCGAGGAGCTGCTGTGCGAGGTCTTCGACCGCTGTCTGGCGGTCAGCCGGTTCCTACTCGAAGCGGCCCCCGGGTGGCTCGACGGATGACGCAGCGTGGGTCCGCTCGCGATAGCCCGCGTGCGAACCCACCACGTAGGCGGCGTTCCCTTGGAACCTGGGCCGCCGCCGGCGGCGCCACACTGGCCCTCACCATCGGCCTGTCCGGTTGTGGAAACATCGCTGCGCTCGGTCTCGTCCGCCAGGCGTGTCACCACGTGGAGCTGTCCCTGTCGCTCTACCGTTCCTCGCTGAAGCAGACCGATCCGAGGCGTGCCGCCCAGGAACGGGCGCAGGCGCAGCGCCAACTCCAGATCGCGTCGCCGCTCGCCTCCATCGCAGCCGGTGAGGCGCCGCAGTGGCAGGCCTTCATGGCCACCTTGGCCGAGAACTCCCGGCTCCCGGAATCGGACCTCGTGTATGCCCTTAGCGCCCAGTGCGGCGCCGTTACCGCCGGCGGAAGCAGCCCCGGTGTACCGGGCACTCCCGGGACCACCGGCACTACGGGCACTACGGGCACTACGGGCACCACCCTGCCGGCCCCGCCCGGTTCGTAGGGACAGCGCCGGCCGATGTTCGGACCCCGGACGCGAAGCGGCCACCGGTGGGCTGGCGCCCGAATCCGGTGGCCGGCGACGCAGGACGAGAAGCTCAGACCTTCGGTGAGAAACCCGCCGGCAGGTTGATCGACTTCTTCTCCAGGAACAGCTCGAGGCCGTCAGGACCGAACTCCCGTCCCATGCCCGACTCCTTGAAGCCTCCGAAGGGAGTGGAGAAGTCCACGGGCACCGGGGAGTTCAGCATGTACGTGCCGGTGCGGACCCCGCGGGCCACCTTGAGTCCGCGCTCGGAGTCCCCCGTCCACACCGAGCCGCACAGGCCGTAGTGGGAGTCGTTGGCGATGGAGACGGCGTTCTCGTCACCACCGTCGTAGGGGATGACGGCGAGGACGGGGCCGAAGATCTCCTCCTGGGCGATGCGCATCGAGTTGTCCACGTTCACGAAGACGGTGGGGTCAACGAACCAGCCCTTGTCCATATTGGGCGGGCGGCCGCCCCCGAGGGCGATCTTCGCCCCTTCGTCCTGGCCGATCTTGAAGTAGCCCTCGACACGGTCGCGCTGGCGCTCGGCCACGAGCGGGCCGACCTCGACCGTCGGGTCGAGAGGATCGCCGACCTTCATGGCCGCCACCTTCTCGACCACGGCATCCACCACTTCCTGGTAGCGGTCGCGCGGAGCGAGGATCCGGGTCTGGGCGATGCAGGCCTCGCCGTTGTTCATGATGGCGTTGGGCAGGAGCATGGGCAGGGCCTCGGCCAGGTTCACGTCGTCGAGCAGGATGGCGGCTGACTTCCCGCCGAGCTCCAGGCTGAAGCGCTTGAGCTGTGAGCCGCAGATGGCGCCGATCTTCTTGCCCGCCGCGGTGGAGCCGGTGAACGAGACCTTGTCCACACCGGGGTGACTGACCAGGTGCTCCCCGACCTCACGGCCGGCGGGTACGACGCTCAGCACGCCCTTGGGCAGGCCGGCCTCTTCGAACATCTCGGCCAGACGGAGGGCGTCGAGCGGTGTCTCGGGGGCGGGCTTGAAGACGACGGTGCATCCGGCCACGAGCGCCGGCCCCAGCTTGGCGGCGGCGATGAACAGCGGGACGTTCCAGGGGCTGATAGCCCCCACGACGCCCACCGGCTCTTTGGCCACGAGCACCTCGCCCATGAGGCCCTGGCGGACCTCGTCGAACTGGAAGGTGGAGGCGAGCCCGACGTAGTAGTCGAAGATCATGGTGGGGGCGAAGACCTGGGCCATGGTCCCCCACGCCACCGGTGATCCCATCTCGGTGGTGATGAGCTGCGCCATCGGCTCCATGTCGGCCTTCAGGGCCTCGGACACCTTGGTCAAAATGGCGGCCCGTTCGGCCGGTGCCATCTTGGGCCAGGGGCCCTGGTCGAAAGCGGTACGAGCCGCGGCGACGGCCTTGTCGATGTCGGCGGTCGTGGCGTCGGGCACGGTGCCGACGACCTCTTCCGTGGTGGGGTTGATCACTTCGATCTTCCCCGTCCCTGCCGGGGACACCCACTCGCCGCCGATGAACAACCGGTCGTAAGACTTCACGGCCCCTCCTCCGAGTAGAACTCGTTTCTCTTCTGGAATGTTAGTGCCCTGGCCGACCCCCGACCGGCGGGTCACCCGGCGGCCCGGAACTCCCCGGGTACCCCGAGACGGTGCCCGGGACCGGAACCCCGGAGCCCCATCGGAGGGCTCGTCAGCCCGGCGCCTGGCGGGGCACGGCCTGCTGGCGGAGGCGCTCGGCCAGCCACGAGATGCTGTTCGGACCGCCCATGGCCGCCTGCCACCCGTCGAGGACCTGCTCGAGCCGGGCCCGGTCGGGAATCCACCCCACGACGGCCACGGTGACGGCACTGGTGGGGACGGGACGCTCGTAGAGGTCGCCGAAGAGATCCACGCTCATGGGGGTGTCCGGCTCGCCCATGACGTAGAGCTCGCCGGTGTCGGTGACCCACGAGAGTTCGTAACGGGCCCCGTCACCGTCGTGCCAGTCGGTGCCGAGCTCGATCTCCTCCGAGCGCCGACGGCGTTCGTCGGCCTCGTAGAACTCTTCGATGTCCATCACAACTCCCGTCCGTGGGGCCGGCAGGGATCGAACCTGCGACCCAGGGATTATGAGTCCCCTGCTCTGACCACTGAGCTACGGCCCCGCACCGGGCACGTCAGTCATCGTGCACCACAACCCGGCTGTACGACCCGTCGGATCGGGCCTGGCTCCGGGGGAGAGACTCGAACTCTCAACCTAGCGGTTAACAGCCGCTCGCTCTGCCAATTGAGCTACCCCGGATCATGCCGCCGCGACGGCCTGGCAAAGATAGCAGCGCGGTCACCGCCGACTGGCGCCCGGAGGCGGCTCAGGCTTCGTCGAGGAAGTCGCGCAGTGGCTGGGCCGAGTTCGGATGGCGCAGCTTGGCCAGGGTCTTGGCCTCGATCTGGCGGATCCGTTCGCGCGTGACGCCGAAGGCCTTGCCCACCTCTTCGAGCGTGCGCACCCGGCCGTCCTCGAGGCCGAAGCGCAGCTCCATCACCTCACGCTCACGCCGGGGCAGACCGGCCAGGGCGTCGCGCACCGCTTCGTGGAGCATGGAGCGGGTGGCGGCGTCGTCGGGGACCTCGGCCCCCTGATCCTCGATGAGATCGGAGAGGCTGAAGTCCTCTTCGTCACCCATGGGTTGCTCCAGCGACACCGTGTCCTGGTTGATGCGCTGGATCTCGCGCACCCGCTCGATGGGGAACTCCACCCGGCTGGCGATCTCCTCCACCGTCGGCTCACGGCCGAGCTCCTGCAGGAGCTGACGCTGGACCCGCACCACCTTGTTGATGGTCTCCACCATGTGGACCGGGATGCGGATCGTGCGTCCCTGGTCGGCCAGGGCCCGGGTGATGGCCTGGCGGATCCACCACGTGGCGTACGTCGAGAATTTGAAGCCCTTGGTGTAGTCGAACTTCTCCACCGCCCGCATCAGGCCGAGATTGCCCTCCTGGATGAGGTCGAGGAAGGCGAGGCCCCGGTTGCGGTAGCGCTTGGCGATCGAGACCACGAGGCGCAGGTTGGCCTCGATGAGCGCCTCTTTGGCCCGCTGACCGCGGCGGACCTGACGCTGGACCTTGGTGCGGTCGTCGGAGGACAACTTGTGCTGGCCATCCTCGTGCTGCGCCAGCTCCTCGGCGGCGGCCGTGCCTGCCTCGATGCGCTTGGCCAGCTCGACCTCGAGCTCGCCGGTGAGCAGCGGGACCTTGCCGATCTCCTTGAGATAGGTGTGGACGGGGTCGGCGGCGGCCCCGCCGGCGTGATCGGGCGACGAGTAGGAGCTGACGCGGGCGCGGCCCGGCCGCGGCTGCTGCCTGTCCATGACCTCGTCGGCCGGTTCCCGCTTGAAGGCCTTGCGGGCCAGTCTCTGCAGCGGCCCGGCACCCTCGGCGCCGTTGGTGTCGGCGTCGGGGACACCCTCGATGGTCACGTCCACGAGGGCCACGTCGACCCGCACGTCGGTCGCGTCGGCGGGCAACGCGTCGACGACGACTTCGGCCACGGCCACGGCCACCGCTTCCGCCAGGGCCACCGGTGCGGCGCCCACGCTGTTCTGCTCGAAATACTCGATTCCTTCGAGGCGGACGCGCGCCACCACGTCTTCGATGATGTCGTGCGACAACTCCACTGCCTGCAGCACGAGAATCAGATCGTCCTGAGTGAGGTAACCGCGCTGACGCCCGACGGCGAGCAATTGCTCGAAGCCCTCGAGGGCGACACCATCAGGTGCCGGTCGAACCGAACCGGCCGGCGGGTGAACCTCACTCATGCGTTATCCTCGCCCCTTTCAACAAGCCAGGCTAGCAATCGTTGCGACGCTGCGGACGCCCCTTCGCGGTCTTCTAATTCCTGGACGTCGCGACTGACGCGTGCTGTAACAGGTGCTAGCTCGGCCAGTGCCTCCGGAGACAGCCTGATCTCGGATTCGAGGCCGGCCAAGGCGCGTCGCGACGCGATCCACACAAGTTGCACAACGACGTCATCGGCATCTGCTGCCGGTTCCTCAACCGCCAACCGCCGCAAAAGTATCGCAACATCGGGAGAATCCTCTTCGGCCCCCCTGATGGCCTCGTGCAGGCTGTCTGCGCTGCTCAGGGCGACAAAGGCGGCACGCTGGCGTTCGTCACCGAAGAGAAGCGGTTCCAGGCGCTGCTCGACGGACTCAGGACGATGGACGAGCAGCCGCAGTGCCTCGAGCCCGGCCCGCTGGGCCTCACCGTCGTGTCCGGCGGCGCCCCGGCCCCGGGCCCGGTCGCCGTTCATGGGCACAGCCCCGCCATTGGACGCCCCGGGCCGTCCGACGCCGTCGCCCTGTCCGTTTCCTGTGGACGGCGAGCGGTGCATCGACGACGGGCGCCCTGTCGAGGAGTCGCCGCCTGTCGACGGCTCGCGCCGCGTCGATGAATCGCGCGTCGCCGACGGGCCGCGCATCGACTCCTCGGTCGGTCCCCGGCGGACGAACTCGTCGAGCAGCGCGCGCAACGACGTCGGCTCCAATCGGCAGCGGTCGGCCACGACCATCAGGTACTGGTCGCGGACGAGGGCGTTCGGATGATCGGCCACCACGGCGAGAGCGAGCTCCGCCGCTTTGGCCCGACCTTCGTTCGTGCGGAGGTCGGCGGCGTCGAGGACGCGATCGATACGAAAGCGCAGGAAAGGTTGCGCCTCGGCCACCGCCCGTCGTAGGGCGTCGGGATCGGTGCGCGCCAGGTCTCCGGGATCGGAACCGGCGGGCAGCGCGGCGACAGCCACGTCGACGGAGTGGTGACGCTCCCATTCGTAGACGCGGGTGGCACCGGCTTCGCCCGCGGCGTCGGCGTCGTAGGCGAGCACCACCCGGGTGGCGAAGTTGCCGAGTACGCGGAAGTGCTCTTCACCGAGTGCGGTGCCGCAGGTGGCCACGGCGCGCGGCAGCCCCACCTGGAAGAAAGCGATCACGTCGGTGTAGCCCTCGCAGACGATCACCTCGCCGCTGGCCACCACGTCGGTCTTGGCCCAGTTGAGCCCGTACAGGGTGCGGCGCTTGGCGTAGATGGGACCGTCCTGGGAGTTCTTGTACTTGGGTCCCTCGGGCGCCGCTGTCGCCGCCCCGGCCCCGGGGGGAAGGATCCGGCCGCCGAGGGCGATGGCTTTGCCCGAGGGATCGAAGATGGGGAAGATCACCCGGGCCCGGAAGGCGTCCTGGCGCCGGCCCCGGCGGTTCACGAAGCCGAGTCCGGAATCGGTGAGGACCCGGTCGGAGACCTTCAGGTGGCTGCACAATGCGTCCCAGCCGGCGGGGGCCCAGCCGAGCTTGAAGGCCCGGACGACGTCGCCGTCGTATCCGCGAGATCGGAGGTAGTCGCGCGCCGGTCCGCCGTCGGCGGCGGCCAGTAGTCGCTGGTGGTAGAAGTCGACGGCCTCGGTCATGGCGTCGTAGAGGGGGTTTCTCTTCTGGCGCTCGGCCGTGGCCGCCGCGTCTTCGGTGATGGTGATGCCCGAGCGGTCGGCCAGGCGGCGGACAGCTTCGACGAAGTCCACGTGCTCGACGTCACGGACGAAGCTGATGGCGTCGCCCGAGCGCTGGCAGCCGAAGCAGTAGTAGAGGCCCTCTTCGGCGTTCACGCTGAACGAGGGCGACTTCTCCTGGTGGAACGGGCACAACCCCACCCAGCGACGTCCCTGGCGCTTCAGCGCCGCGTGTTCGCCGATCAGCGCGACGATGTCGGTGGCGGCCCGGACCCGGGCCACGTCCTCCTCCGGTATGGCCACGCCAGGGACGCTACCGGGAGGTTGCCCCGGTCGGCACCGGCCCCCGCCGGCTCCCGACAGGGCCGGGCAGCCGGGCGATCAGGAGGCTGTCTTCGTCCTGGTCGACGCCGTCTTCTCGTCGGCCGCCAGCAACGCCTGGGCGGCCGACAGGCGGGCGATGGGGACCCGGAAGGGCGAGCAGCTCACGTAGTCGAGGCCGGCGTCGGCGAACAACGAGATCGACTCGGGGTCGCCGCCGTGCTCGCCACAGACGCCGATCTTGAGCGTGGGCCGGGTCGACCGGCCCCGCTGCACACCCATCCGGACGAGCTCGCCCACCCCGTCGGCGTCGATGGTCTCGAAGGGGTTATGGGGCAGGAGGCCCTTCTCCAGGTAGGCGGCCATCATCCGGCCCTCGACGTCGTCCCGGCTGAAGCCCAGCGTCATCTGGGTGAGGTCGTTGGTGCCGAAGGAGAAGAAGTCGGCATCGTGGGCGATGTCGGCCGCCCGTAGCGCGGCGCGCGGCGTCTCGATCATCGTGCCGATGAGGACCTCCACCTTGGCCGCGCCGGCGCGGCCCCGGGTAGCCGTCTTGGCCGTCTTGGCCGAGGTGACAGCCGGGGCCGATACCGCTTGCACCGCCTCCTCCACCCACGAGCGGGCCAGGGCCATCTCCTCGCGGCCGATGGTGAGGGGGATCATGATCTCGATGATGGGCTTGCCGCCGGCGGCCACCCGGTCGAGGGCGGCCTCCATGAGGGCACGGACCTGCATGGCGTAGAGGCCGGGCTTCAAGACCCCGAGGCGCACGCCGCGGGTACCGAGCATGGGGTTGAACTCGTGCCAGTCCTGGGCGGCGCGGTACAACGCCCGCTCCTCGTCGGTGAGGCCGACGGTGGCCTCCTTGATGGCCAGGTCGCCGGTCTGGGGCAGGAATTCGTGCAGGGGCGGGTCGAGAAGGCGGACCGTGACCGGGAGCCCGTCCATGGCTTCCAAGATCTCCACGAAGTCGGAGCGCTGGGCCACCCGGAGCTCCTCCAGGGCGGCCTCCTCCTCGTCAGGGGTGGAGGCCAGGATCATCCGGCGGACGATGGGCAGGCGGTCCTCGGCGATGAACATGTGTTCGGTGCGGCACAGGCCGATGCCCTCGGCTCCGAGCGAACGGGCGTTGGCGGCGTCGGGACCGGTGTCGGCGTTGGCGCGGACACCGAGGCGGCCGGTGCGGATCTCGTCGGCCCAGCCGAGGACAATGGCGAATTCCTTGCTCGGTTCGGGAGCCGACAGTGCCACCTGGCCCACGATCACGTCGCCCGCCGTGCCGTCGATGGAGAGCCAGTCGCCCTCGGCCACGGTGACCGTTCCCACCTTGAACGTCTTGCCGTCGATGCGGACCTTCTCGGCACCCACCACGGCCGGCTTGCCCCATCCCCGGGCCACCACGGCGGCGTGCGAGACGAGACCGCCGCGTGCGGTCAGGATGCCTTCGGCGGCGAGCATGCCGTGGACGTCCTCGGGAGAGGTCTCGCTTCTGACCAAGATGACCTTCTCGCCCGCCTCGGCGGCCGCTGCCGCGTCGTCGGCGGTGAAGTAGGCCCGGCCCACGGCCGCTCCCGGCGAGGCGCCGAGGCCGGTGGTCAGCACCGTCTGGCCCGACCCGGCGAAGCGGGGATGGAGCACATGCTCCAGGTGCTCGGCCGTCACCCGCTGGACGGCCTCGGCCCGGCTGAGCTTGATGGCGGCATCTTTCGTCATGTCGACGGCCATCTTGAGCGCCGCGTTCCCGGTGCGCTTGCCCACCCGGGTCTGGAGCATCCAGAGCTTGTCCTGCTCGATGGTGAACTCGGTGTCGCACATGTCGCGGTAGTGGCGCTCGAGGCGGGCGAAGATGCCGAGCAGCTCGGTGTGGATCTTCGGGAAGGTCTTCTTGAGAGCGGACAGGGGCTCGGTGTTTCTGATGCCGGCCACGACGTCCTCGCCCTGGGCGTTGATGAGGAAGTCGCCGTACTCGCCTTTGGTGCCGGTGGCCGGGTCGCGGGTGAAGCCCACCCCGGTGCCCGAGCGCTCGTCGCGGTTGCCAAAGACCATGGCCTGGATGTTGACGGCTGTTCCCAGGTCGTGGGCGATGCCCTCGTGCTCGCGGTAGGCAATGGCGCGCGGACCGTTCCAGGACTGAAAGACGGCTTCGATGGCGCCGCGCAACTGGGCGTCGGGCTCCTGGGGGAACGGGGCTCCGGTGTGGCGCTCGACGATGGTCTTGTAGGAGTCGACCAGGTAGCGCAGCAGCTCGGTGGGGATGCCGGCATCGGAGGTGGTCCCGGCTAGTTCCTTGGCCGCCTCGAGGAGTGAGTCGAATTCCTCGCCGTCGATGCCGAGGACGATCCGGCCGTACATGGCCACGAAGCGACGGTAGGAGTCGAAGGCGAAGCGCTCGTCGTCGGTCTGCTTGGCCAGGCCCTCCACCGAGGCGTCGTTGAGGCCCAGGTTCAAGACGGTGTCCATCATGCCGGGCATGGAGAACTTGGCCCCCGAGCGCACGCTCACGAGCAGCGGGTCGGTGCTGTCGCCGAGCGCGATCCCCATCTTCTTCTCGAGACGACCTCGGGCTTTGGCCACCTCCTGGGTCAGCCCTTCGGGCCAGCCCCCCTCCATGTAGGCCCGACAGGCGTCGGTGGTGATGGTGAAGCCGTGGGGCACGGGCAGCTCCAGGACCGACGTCATCTCGGCCAGATTGGCGCCCTTGCCCCCGAGGAGGTCCTTCATCTCCATGGGCGGCCGACGGTGCTGGTGGTCGAAGTCGTAGACGAACGGCATGGGGTCTCCTGAGGGGTGATCCGGAACCCCACGAGCCTACCGGTCGTCACCTGCCCGGTTGGCCGCCGGACACCCGCGGTCACTGCCGCTGTCTCAGGCGCGCGGTGGCTGT
>PLXQ01000043.1 GCA_003151475.1 Acidimicrobiaceae bacterium
AAGCCCGAGACCGTAAAGCCCGAGATCGTAAAGACAGAGGACGATTGGAAGAAAGAGTTGGGCACCGAGCGCTTCCACGTCCTCCGGCAGAAGGGCACCGAGCCGGCCTGGACGGGCACCCTCTTGGACGTCCATGACCCGGGCCTCTTCCGTTGTGCCGGCTGCGGGGCCGAGCTCTTCCGCTCCGACGACAAGTTCGAGTCCGGCTCCGGCTGGCCGAGCTTCACCCGGGCCATGAAGGAGGGCGTCGTCAACGAGCACGAGGACCGGACCCACGGGATGCTTCGGACCGAGGTCACCTGTGCCCGCTGCGGGGGCCATCTCGGTCATGTCTTTCCCGACGGCCCGGCCCCCACCGGTCAGCGCTACTGCATGAATTCACTCTCGCTCGAGTTCGAACCGGAGCAGAAGACAGAGCAGAGCTGATCTGATCGGTCCGCTGATCTGATCGGTCCGCTCATCTGGTCGGTGGCCCTGAGACCCGGTTGAATCCCGGCGCATTGCTGACGGGATTCCCTCCGGCCATCTAGGCCACCCCCTTGATGACAGCACCCCGGCTTCGAATCGGCGGGGTCTGGAAGCAGGGGCGAAGCAGGAACGCCCTCCGAGGGAGTGATCAGGTGCGAACACGGTCTTCGCGGCCCCACTCGTCGCGCTCTTCGATCTCTACGGGAGCGCGACGGGGGTGCTTCGAAGAACGTGTTCCCGAGAACATCGCGGCGAACCTCAGTCTCGACTCTGGCAGAGATCGCGGCGTCAACCTCGGGCGTTCGGATCCGCAAATCTTGAAGACGGCGGCGATAACGTTTCGGCAGACCCCGAAGGGAGGGGCGATGCCGGCGTATTACAGCAAGTCAGATGATGAGGATTTGGTCTTCCATGTCTTCTTGGGCTGTCCTGAGGGGTCGAAGATCGAACATGACGACCGGGTGGAGAAGCTGAAGAAGCGCGCCATCTGCCAGGAGTGTCTTGTCCTGATGAAGAACGCCACCTGGGTCCAGACGGACAACCACCGGGCCCATGAGCACCGCGCCCACGTGAAGGCGGACCACTGAGCCTGGTCGATCACCAGCCGTCCGGGCGCGAGGGCGATCCACTTCAGTTCAGGTCGGCTTCTTCCGTTCCGTTCGGGTAGGACTCTTCAGTTCATGTAAGGCAGTGCATCGATCAACTCGATCGAGTCTCCGGTCCGGCCGGCGATCTCCCGACGGGCGAATTCCCGCAACGCCAGTTCGTGGGCTACCAGAAGTTCAGACTCGGCCCCGTCGGCGACGGCGACTTCGCCGATCCGCTCGTAGAGAGCGATGAACTGCGTGGTGATGGGGTCGAAGGCGGAGAGGAAGTCGGTCCACGCTAAGCCGGCCACCGCGTCACCCAGAGCCTTGGCCTCGCGGACGGTCTGCTCATCGGCAGCGGTGGATAGACCGTTTCGGATCATGGCCCCGACACACGCTTCTCGTGTCCGCCTCTCGAGCAGGCTCAGCCGTTCCATCTTCTTCTTATGGTCGGCGTCCTCGGCCCGGCCGGCCACGGTGCCGAAGACGATCTCACCCGAAACCTCACCCTGGTAGGCCTTGAACCACAAGGTGGCCAGATCGTCATCGGCAGAGAACAGTGCATCCGGCGTCGGTGCCTCTACGGTGTCGGTGTCGGCCGACTTGCCCATATGGGTCACGCTAGAAGCTGCTGGTCACAACCGCGTCCTCGCTCTACCGCTCCAGGTGATATCACTCGATGTGGTGTATTAACCACTTATGGTGGGTACTCTAAGGCGCATGGAGACGGGGCGGTGCGACATGGGCTGGGCTCGGAGGGCTGTTCTGCTCTTCGCCGGCTGCATTGGGGCCGTCCTCCTCGGCATCGCCCTTTCCATCGCCCTGGCCCGACCCGCCGGCGCCGCCACTCTCCCGGCTCCGACACCGGCCGTTCCTGCTGCCGTCGACACGGCGACGGCTCCTCCGGTGACCGGCGCCTTGCCTGGCCTCGTCGGGTCGCCGGTGGCAATTCCGAACGCCATCACAGGTGTCACGGCGGCGGCGGGAGGCGGTGTTCCGCCGGTCCCGACGGTCCCCCTGCCCGGTCAACTGCCGGTCCCCAAGCTCCCGAGCCCGCAGGTCACGACCTTGCCCGTTCCCCACACCGCGACCCCGATCCTTCCCGCCGCCGCCGTCGGTGCGCCCGGAACGGGTGGACCGGCCCACGCCCCCAAGGCCGAGCCCTCGTCCATCGGACACGCCGGACCTGCTGGTCACCGATCCGCTCACCCGCTGCCCGCCGCTCCGGCCTCGCCGGTGCCCGCACCTGCGCATGAGCTTCCTTCTCCTTCGTTCCCCTTGGGCTCCGGCTTGGCCGGTAACGGCTCTTTAACACCCGGCCACGGGAACGGTCTCGGAAACGCCATCGCTTTGATGGTCCTGCTGCTGGCCGCGGCCGGTATCGGTAGCGTCTTCCTGAGGCGTCGTCTTTCCCCACCGCCTCTCTTCGATTCGAGGTTCGCCCCTCCCGGTTAGTCGTTCCCTGTTGACCTTCATCAGCAGTCGGAAGACACATCCCACTAACCAATCGAATAGGAGAACACCAGATGTCTACCTTTAAGAAGCGCGCCATCCTGGCCGTCACGGTCGCCCTCGGCGCCTCCACCATCGGGCTGATTGCAGCCTCCGCCGCCATCCCGTCCGCATCGGCACAGAGCCTCGGCAGCTGCGGGACAGCAGTCGCCGGTCACGGACCGTCGGGCTCGACCCGCTCGGGGTCAGGCACTTCCCAGGCCACCCCCGCCGCGAACCTCGGCGACGGCTCCACCAACAGCACCAGCCCCATCAAGGGAACGACGCCGGGGACTACCGACACCGGCACCACCACCACCGGTAACCCCGGCACCACCACCGGAACACCGGTTTCGGCCCCGACCCCCACCCCGGTGGGAACAAGCACAGGCACCACTCCGGTCACCACGAACAACGGTGGCTCGCTGATCAACACCAACGCCCCGGTCAACGCCGACGGTAGTGGGACGACGGCGACGTCATCTTCCGGATCCGGTCAGGGATCGTTGGTCAACACCAACGCCCCGGTCGACGCCAATGGCGGCAGCGGCGGTGGCACGAGCAACAGCTCGGGTCAGGGATCGGTGGTCAACACCAACGCTCCGGTGGACGCCAGCGGTGGTAGCGGTACCTCGGGGACCTTGGTCAACACCAACGCCCCCGTCGCCGCCCCCGGCTCGGCTTCGTAACCCACAAAAGAAGTGGTGCCTTCGCCATAGAGGCGCCACTGACGTCGAAGGTCGCCCGTCCCCGTTTCAGCTGGCCGGGGGCGGGCGTCACCGATTTCTTGCCTTCTCCTACGGACCCACCGTCTTCGGCAATGCAGCCTTCGGCGGTGACTAATACAGCCTCATGCCAGGGTGATCC
>PLXQ01000068.1 GCA_003151475.1 Acidimicrobiaceae bacterium
CCCACTTGACAAACATAGGAGTGTCAATCAGCCCTCTCCAAGGTCTCAGGCCAGGTTTAAGAGCTCGGCCACGGCGCGCGTCAGCCCTACTGGGTGGGTTGACGTGGTCACGGCAGCGACGATGGTCCGGTCTCAACGCCGCGGCGCCGGGGCAGCGGGGCACTGAGCGATATAGGGCGCGGTGGAGGGCTTTGAACGAGCAAACACGGGGCGCTGTAACCGGCAGGTTCGGGCGGTAGGGCCGGGGCCACCGTGCAGAGGTCGACGGCGTTATCGAGCAGTTCCCGAACCGCGAAATCTGGTGCCTCACCTTGCGGGTGGGCCAGCATTATGGCGGCCCTCTAGCCCTTGGGCCCAAGGTCCCGCTCTGGAGCTGATCTGACGACCGGTGGCCCGATGCCGGGCCCTTCACTCCCTGGATCGACAGAGCTCCCACCTAAATGGGCATGGAGCGCCCCGCCATGAGCCGCCGGTACAACGGCGGCGCCAAGATACGGAGCAGCGGGGTCAGGGCCGCCGCCCTGGCCGCGTTGATCTCGATGGCACGCCCACCGAGGCCGTCGAGCGCGGAAGCGGAGACCTGCTCGGTAGTACGCACGATCGCCCTAGGAGGACGCTTCATCCCTCGTTCGAGCGACCGGGTGCCCAGCGGGCTCTCGACGAACCCGGGGTAGAGGACGTGCACGTGCACGTTCAGGGATCGGACTTCGAGTGCCACGCTCTCGGTGAACGCCGAGAGCGCACCTTTCGACGCCACGTACGCGGATTCGTGGGCGATCGGCGAATGCACGCTGTCACTGGAGCAATTGAGGACGCACCCGCGCCGGCGCGCGGTCATTCCCGGCAGGACGGTGAGCGTCCCGGTGACTGCGGCGAAGAAATTCACTTCGAGGATCCGACGGTAGAACGCCGTGTCCGCACCGACCGCCGACAGCGGCTCGTCGATCCCAGCCACATTGGCCAGGACGTCCACACGCCCGCAGTCATTCTCGATGCCGATCAGCAGCGCCCGGTACGCCTCGGCGTCGGCGAGATCGCACGGGAGCGCGGTGATTCCTGGGACCTCGTACAGGGGTTCCGCCTGGACGTCGACACCGAAGACGCGGGCCCCCCGGGCCGCGAGGTCCAGGGCGATCCGATTTCCGATACCGGACGCAGCCCCGGTGACAATGGCGATCTGGCCGTCGAAGCGCCGCACTGGCCTGCTCACAGCTGACCGTGAGCCTGTCCGCGCGTCGCCCGGCACGATCTACCGCTTCCCTGGTATCCACTCCGCGGAAACATCTTGTTCACCGAACCATCATGCCGCCTCAAGGACAGGGGACAAGCAGCAGAGCGGTTCCAAATGGGTGGCCCCACGGATGCTTTCACGCAGCCGCCGCCGGACGTGATCGATCCGGATGACACCGAAACCAATGATTAGCTCTTATGCGGGTCTGCGCTACTTGATACTTGCCCGATGCTCGCAAGAGGTGGCACCCCGCAGGCCCTATTCGGGATGAGCGGCATCAGATCCATCGTTCTGCTCGCTTTGCGGCTCGATGCATCGACCAAGCGCGGCGGCACTATCGAATATTCGGTACAGCGGGATCCAGGAATATCCCTGGCTCGGTCCCACGCCTTCAATATCCGGAGACCGCAAGAGCTGCGCGCAAAGTTACTGCTCCCTCGTACGTCGCCGCCCGGCCCGTTCTTCCAACCCCGAGTGCGTTCACAAAACCGTGCACGAGACCTTGGTGACGGCGGGTGATGGCGGCGACACCGGCTTCGCGTAACCGCTCGGCGTACTGTTCACCTTCATCCCGCAGCGGATCGAAACCGGCCGTCGCAACATAGGCAGGCGGCATTCCCTTCAGGTCAAGCGCCAGCAACGGCGAGGTCCGTGGGTCCATCGCGTCGGCTTCGTGCTGCAGATAGTGTCCTCGGTACCAGTCCATCTGGGCCTCGGTGAGGAAGAAGCCCGACGAGAAGAGCTTGTAGGACAGGTGCTTCTTGGACAGATCGGTAACCGGGTAGAAGAGAAGTTGAAAGGCCGGACGGATGCCAGCCGCCGTTCCCAACTGGGCCACTACTGCCGCAAGGTTCCCACCGGCACTATCGCCCCCGACCGCTACTGACTCGGGACGAGCACCAAATTCCTCGGCGTGTTCGGTGGCGAAATGGAGTGCCGCGACTGCATCGTTGACTGCGGCAGGAAAGGGATGCTCGGGTGCTCTGCGGTAGTCAACAGCCAACACCGAGGTCTTCGCGTGCTTGGCGAGGAATCGGCACGTGTTGTCATGAGTCTCGAGGTCTCCCAATACCCAGCCGCCGCCATGGAAGTACACCAACAGCCCGCCGCTGTGGTGTGCTGGCTCCGGTTGGTACAGGCGTCCGGCGATGTCTCCTTCCGCCGTCGGGATGACCTGATCTCGGGCGACCGGCAAGGCGATTGACGACCCCGCGAACAACCGTGACTCGCGCACGAGCTCGTCCCGAGCTTCTGGCACCGGCAGGGTCTCGAACGACGGCCGACGGTCGAGCGCCATGAGCCGCAAAGCCAGCTGTACCTCCGGATGCAGCGTCAACCCGTCGACCGAACGGGCAGAGCCGCCGAGCAGCCTTTGCAACCGCGTCGGGAGCGCCCCGGCCGTCCGGACGACGATCCGGTCGACTTCGTCCTTCAACCTCGAGCGCGAATCGTGCACAGCCACCCTCATCACGATCAGTCATAATCGCGCAGCCGGAGCTGGTTCGCCTACGCATCCGATATGTGCCGGAGTGGGACGGTCAGGGCCGGGTCTGATCCGCCCATATCGCCGGACCAGAGCTATCCCGAGCGGTTCGGCCGCCTGGGCATCCAGGTCGGCCGCACACCTCCCGGCGCTCGGTTGCGCCCAACAGCCAGGGACTTGACGCAAACACGCTTCGATTGCGGTCGTCGCGCGAGACGCGTCCTGCTTGGGGATGAAGGCGGCGACCCGGACAGCCGACCCCCGGCGGCTCGGGGTCAAACGCCCAAGCCGCCGGGATTGCGAACCGTTCTGCTACTTAGTGTTGCTGTTGTGCACCTCCGCGAACTTGGGCTCAGGCGTGTCGGGAGGGAGGTGCGGCTTGACGACCTCATTGAACCAGGCGTCGTGCTGATCGATCGAGTCCCAGATCTCAATCACCGTGATACCGCCGTCTTCCACGATGGCGTAGTGGGCAACAAAGCCGTCAGCCTTACTCTGAGATGGCATCGCTCCAGCGGCGACTTGGTCATACGCCTCGGCGGGCATGCCGGGCGCGTGATGCTGCTTTAGGACTGTCATAGAAGCCTTTCGCTCGGGGCTCGGAAGCCCGGACCTCGACATGCTGCCATAGCTCGCGATGTCCCGCCCTCGTGGTGCCGTGGGCGAGCGGTCAGGGATCAGCGGTGACCCGCCCGCAAACGACGGGCCAGAGCAATCCTGAACGCTCAGGGACGGAAGCACCTCATCCTGCCCAGAGCAGGACCCGGCATTTCCGCCGGGT
Source organism: Acidimicrobiaceae bacterium (assembly GCA_003151475.1). Taxonomy (GTDB): domain Bacteria; phylum Actinomycetota; class Acidimicrobiia; order Acidimicrobiales; family UBA8190; genus Palsa-661. The sequence continues at coordinate 3,496 of PLXQ01000068.1, forward strand.
CAATCCTGACACCGCTATGTACCGCTGGGCGATGTTATCGATCGGGTCTGATCCGGCGCTGGTCCGCCGCTGCATCGACTTCAGTTGATACACCGTCTCTGATCC
>PLXQ01000044.1 GCA_003151475.1 Acidimicrobiaceae bacterium
GTCACCTATCCGCTGAGCGTCTAAGTAGTTAAAATACGGGTGTGTGCCCTTTGGAATCGACGGTCGTCGAGCATTCACCGGATCTGGTGCGGATAGAGGAGGGGCTCGGCAAGATCTCCTATCTGATCAATCGCGTGAGGCGGCACGAGTGGATACGTCGTTCCTCCGGGATCCCGGTGGACCGGGCGGCAGCCGTCATCCTTCGTCGGCTGGAGGAGTCGGAGCTGCTCCGCCCGAGCGAGCTGGCCGCACAGCTCGAAGTAGAGGCCCCTCATGTGACCCGCCAGGTCCAACGACTGGAGGACCTCGGCTATGTCGCGAAGGTCGCCGATGTTGGCGACCGGAGGGCTCAGCTGATCGGCCTTACGCCTTCTGGGCGCGATGCGGCCCGTCGGATACGAGAGGCGAGCAGATCCGCGATCGCCGGGGCACTCGACGATTGGTCCGAGGACGAACTGCATGACCTGGCCGACCTGTTGAGCAGGATGGCAGACGACTACCTGGCGTACGCCGATCAGAAGATGAGGAGGACACCGACATGATCTACAAGGCGATTTCGGCGGATGGCCATGTAAACGAACCGCCCAACCTGTTCGAAGACCGGCTTCCGGCCAAGTTCAAGGAGCGAGGCCCGCGCGTGATCGAGACGCCCAACTCGAAAGGCCACGCCTGGGTGATGGAGGGTCAGAGTCGGCCGTCGGTGCTGGGCTTCGCCTGCATGTATTTCCGGTCGTCCAAACGGGGTGACAGGGCTTCTCTCATCGACACCTTCAAGAACATCAAGGACCGGGGTGTCCGCTTTGAAGACATGTTCGAAGGCTCATGGGACCCCGCCGCCCGGGCCAGGGAGATCACCGATGACCAGATTGACGCCGAGGTGATCTTCAACGGGGTGGGGACCGTCTGGAACGGGATCAAACTGATGAAGGACAAGGAACTGAGTCTGGCCTGCTTCCAGGTCTACAACGACTGGATGGCCGAGTTCCAGGACTACGCTCCGGAACGCTTCATCTGCAACGCCACCTTACCGAGCACAGGGATCGACGACTGCCTCAGGGAGTTGGACCGGTGCGTCGACATGGGATTGCGGACCGTCCAGCTGGAGGCCTACCCGAGCGGTTCGTTCACGGAGCCGTCGGCTGCGGACGACCGGTTCTGGGCGGCGGCGGTGGAACTCGACATGCCCGTCAACGTGCACACGGAGTTCTTTTTTCCGGCCGGCGACCTCGGTTCGAAGATCACCGCCGACGGCGTACCGGACACCAAGCTCCGGGCTAAGGCCCTCGGCATCGACCTCGACGCCGGGAAGTTCCCAGTGATTCTCTACAAGATGATCTCTTCAGGGGTTTTCGAGCGGTTTCCGACCCTGAAGTTCCTAGGGACCGAGGTCCATCTCGGCTGGATTCCGTACTATCTGGAAAAATTTGACGAGTCGGTTCTCCGGAACCGCCAGGAATGGGACCTGCCCCTCCTCCCAAGCGAGTACTTCCATCGCAACGTGTCCGTCGTCTACATCGTTGACGAGGCGGGGGCGGCCGATCGTTACGACATCGGCGTAGGGAACATCATGTGGGGTCCGGACTTTCCACACTCGTCCAGCAACTGGCCGGTCGATTACGAGCTGGGCCACGAGATCCTCGAGCGCGCCGGTGCCACCCCTTCGGAGATCCAACGGATCATGTGGCGCAATGCCGCGGACATGTATCAACTGTCCTACGACGAGCCCGTCATGGTGGGCTCGACCACAGGGAGGGGCAATGCTTGACATGTCCGGCTGCAGGCTGATCTCAGCCGACAGTCATGTCATCGAGCCCCCCGACCTGTTCTCTGCTCGGCTACCAGCGAAGCTGCGTGACCGGGCGCCCCGGCTCGAAACGGCAAGCGGGGTCTGCCGCTGGTCCGTCGACGGGGTCTCGGCACCTTTGCCCGATTCGGTGGTGAATGGTTCCGGTTGGCGCCGCGCGCCGCACGGGCCTCGGACCTTCGACGACGTCCTGCCTGCGCTCTACGATGCGGCGCAGCGATTGGTTGCCCAGGACGCAGACGGCGTGGCGGCCGAGGTCCTGTATCCGTTTCCCGGGCTCTGGGATCTCATCCGTGCCACCGGGGAACATGAGCTCATCCTCGCGTGCGTGCGGGCCTACAACGACTGGATCGCCGAGTTCAGCGCGCACCGTCCAGATCGCCTCATTGGCCTGGGTCGCATTCCGATGACCGGCTTCGACGACGCCTGCGAAGAGCTGCAACGCTGCGTCAACGATCTCGGCCTGCGGGGCGTGATCATCGACGCCTGGCCCGCGTTGGGGCCGGCGCCGGGCCGCGGTGACGACAGGTTCTGGGAGGTCGTGAACGAGGCGGCTGTCCCGGTGAGCATCCATTACACATTGGGAGGTTCGTCTCGCAGTACGCCGCCGGCGGGCATCGCCCCGGGCCTGCGGCCTCCCATGGCGGACGCCGCGCTCCCACTGGTGGCGGCCGGGATTTTCGACCGATTTCCCGATGTGCGGTTCGTGCTGGCCCACGGTGACGCAGGATGGGCGACCCACTGGCTGGAGTTCACCGACATCAACTACGTGAGGAACCGGCATCTGTCCCAGTACCAGCTGGAGAACTCGGATCTGCTCCCGAGCGAGTATCTACGTCGCCACTTCTGGTTTACGGTCCACCAGGACCGGTCGGCGGTGAGGAATCGCCACAAGCTGGGCCGTACCCATCTCCTGTGGTCGAGCCACTTTCCTCTTGACGGGGCCGACTGGCCGGACGACCGGCGGCAAGCTGTTCGGCTGACCGAAGAGCTTCCGACCGAGGAGAGAGCCGACATTCTGGGCAAGAACGTGGCCCGCCTCTACCGCCTACCTGGGTTCGAGGATGGATTTGCCGGAGTCGAGGAGGAACCGATGGCGCGGCTGGTGCATTTTTGAGCTTCGCCAAAAAAAGCCTACGGGCTCCTGAACCTCAGCGGGCAGAGATATTCGCCGCTGCCGCATCGATCGAAGTCCCGGCGAAGAAATCGGGGTTCATCGAAGCGTAGAAACGGACTGGGTTGGTGAAGACGAAGTCCTCGAATTCGCTTTCTCCGAGTATCTGACGCTCGACCAGCTCGTACGCCTCCCTGAGGGGTTCGTCGAATTCCGGCACATCCCAGTGCCCCAGGTCGGAGGCAAAGAAGGCCGGGACTCTGGCTCCCATGGGAGTAATCCGGGAATCGAAGGCCAATCCCACGAGCGGATCATCCGCCTCGCAGCCCCAGTAGAACGGGGTGCAGAACAGATCGCGGACATCCTCGAGTGTGTTGATCCCGGCCATTTCGAAATCGTCGTGCGGGATCTTCATGGATCCGTGCCACTTCAGCTGCTCGGCGCTATAGCGGGAGAGCCGGGGATCGCTTTCGATGAGGAGCTTGTACAGCAGCTGTGCGTCGATGTTGTCCGGATTGAGCGCACGGATGGCTCGGCCGCCGCGCTTCTGCCACGTGGAGGCCAGCCCGAGGAACGTTTCCACGCCCACGGCCGCACCCCCTTCGAGCAGGGCCACCCGCAATTCGGGGAAACGGCGGGTGACCCCTCCCAAGAAGAGCGACTTGGCGAGCGCCGCCCCGGACGCGGCGAAGTGCCCGATCTGGTTGTACACGAAGTTGGTGACGGATGCCCGATCGCTGAAGCCGATGCCGGCGGTGTGAGCAGCCAAGGGTATCTTCAACTCCACCGCTTTGGCCCACACCGGGTCGTAGTCGTAGGCGCTGTCGATGCCGAATGTGTCGATCCACCCGTTGACTTCCCATTCCGCGATCCGCTGGGCGGCCCAGTCGTCGTCGGGGGGCCACGTCTGCCCCGGGACACCCCGGTGCACGTGGCTGGCGATGAGGCCGACCTTGCTTCCGAGGATTTTGGCCTGCTCCAGGGCGCGGATGGCCTCCTCGGGGGAGTTCATCGGGATCAGAGCGGCCACCGTGAAACGGTCGCCGTACGCCCGGTACTGATCGGCCATGAACTCGTTGTAGAGCCGGCACAAAGTGGTCCGCACCTCGTCCTCTAGTACCTGCAACATGGCGATCCCCATGGTGGGGTAGAGCACCGCGAAGTCGATGCCCGCCTCACCCAGGCGCTCGTAGTAGCGAGCCGGGGAGCTGACGGTCGCGTAGTACTCCGTACTCGACGGTACGTGCCAGGAGGATGGGAGGAGTCCGCCTCGTCGTCGCTCGTCCGGTGTCATGTCGTCGGATGGCCCGCGTCCGCGCGAGATGGAGTCCAACGCCGGACCACCACCGTGGTCGCGCACGAAATCGGAGAATACGGGAAATAGCTCCACAATGTGACCATCTCCGTCGAGAACCGGGTGACCTAGTTGTTCTCGGATCAGCGCCGAGCGCGACGCGCTACGTGCGGCCATTGACAGGACCTCCATTGAAGCGTCCAGGGGATGTAGATCCTATGTTGGGCGCCGGTGTGTTCCAGTGGTGCCTGTCCAAGTACACGGGAGGCAACTGCTGCGTTGTCCGGCGACCGGGGAGGTTCCTAATGGCATTTCGAATGGACGGCAAGGTGGCGATCGTCACGGGGGCGGGCCACGGCATCGGTCGTGGTGAGGCCCTCGAGCTGGCCGCCCAGGGCGCCACGGTGGTGGTCAACGACGTCGGCGGCTCGGTCCACGGCGGCGGCACCGACAAGGCCCCGGCCGAAGAGGTGGCCGAGATCATCCGCAAGAACGGGGGCCAGGCGTCGGCCAACTACTCCGACGTGGCCGACTGGGAAGGGGCCAAGGCCCTCGTCCAGCAGGCCGTCGACGACTTCGGCCACCTCGACATCCTGGTCAACAACGCCGGCATCGTCCGCGACGCCATGCTCTTCTCCATGAAGGAGGAGGACTTCGACTCCGTCGTCCGCGTCCACCTGAAGGGCACCTTCGCCACCACCCACCACGCTGCCGTTCACTGGCGCGAGGCCTCCAAGGCGGGCAACCAACCCCGCGCCGCCATCGTCAACACCGTCTCCTCGGCCGGCCTCCAGGGCAACGTCGGTCAGGCCAACTACGGCGCCGCCAAGGCGGGCATCGCCGCCCTGACCGTCATCTCGAGCCTGGAGCTCTCCCGCTACGGAGTCCGGGCCAACGCCGTGGCCCCCGGCGGCATGACCCGCATCACCGGCACCCTCATGAAGAACGCCGAGATCATCGAGCCCGACGGCGCCGACGAGGGCGAGTACAACCCCATGAACCCCCGCAACTCGGCCCCCATGGTGGCCTGGCTGGCCTCGGACGAGGCCCTGCACGTGACCGGCCAGGTCTTCCGCGCCGTCGGCCACCGCATCACCCACTACGAGCCCTGGTCCCTCGGACCGACGATCGAGCCCAAGAAAGCCCCGGCCCGCTGGGACCCGGCCGACATCGGCGCGGCGGTGAACGCCCACATCTTCAAGTCCCGGGCCCCGGGCCTGCAGATGGGCGGCTGACCGCGACGCATGGTCCGTCGGGGGCCGGTCCGTTCCGCCGCGTCACCTCACCGGGCGTCGAAGACGGCGTCGGGCGTTATCAGCCGCATCATGGGGGCGATCTCGGTCCGAAAGCCGTGGGGCGAGGCCATGGCGGGGTCGCCGTCGCGTACCGCCTCCGCCTCGCCGATGTCTTCGGCCAGCACGATTCCGATCCCGTAGGGGCGCTGGGGATCGTTCACGGGTCCGAAGGCCACGACGCTTCCCTTCTCGGCCAGCGCCGACCAGTAGCCGACGTGTTTGATCATCGTCGCCCGTTCGTCGTCCGACATGGCGAAAGCGATGTCGGGCCGGGGAGGCACGAGGCGGAAGACGAAGCCCATCATGAGGGCTCGGCCATGGACGCCGGGTCCAAGCGCCGGGCGAAGCGCGTCAGGCCGGCCCCCCATCCGTCGGGCGAACCGACGGCGCCGTGGATCTGCTCCCACCCGTCGCCGTGGCGGTCGATGTGGCGGTGGGCGAGCACCACCCGCGTCTGCTCCGCCGATTCGGACAGGAAGCGCACTTCGACCTGGCTCGTCTTGGCCGGGTCACCCTCGATCTGCCACTGCAGGTTGACATCCCAGCTGAACACCACCCGGTGGGGAGGTTCGTAGGCGAGCACCCGGGCCCAATGGCACTCGCTTCCGTCGGTGGCCCGGTCATAGACATGCCCGCCGACGCGCGGCTCGAAGACCATCTCGGCCAGCTCGCCCTCGAGGATGTGGTGCTCGGGGGGCCACCAACTGCCGATGTCCTCGGTGAAAACGGCGAAGGCCCGATCAATCGGTGCGTCGACCACGATCGAGGACTCCACGGACGTGCTTGGCGAATCACCCATTCGATTCTTCCTCTCTCGGTGCAGCGACTCTCTGCTCAACGACGGTTTTGAAGGCGGTCAGGGCGGAGCCCCAGAACCTGTCCAGATAGGCGCGCAACTCGCCGATTCCGTTCGGATCGAGCCGGTAGATCCGCCGGTTCCCGTCGCGTTCATCGGTCACCAGCCCGGCCTCTTTCAAGACCTTCAGGTGCTGCGACACCGCGGGCCTGCTCACGGGCAGAAGCCGGGCGAGATCGCCCACGGCCGACGGCTGACCCGAGAGCTGCTCGAAGATCGCCCGTCGGGTGGGGTCGCCCAAAGCTCCGAATGCGAGTGCGTTAGTCATGACTGACGGTAAGTATGCACTTACCATCGGTCAAAGGCAAGCCCGGTCCTACGGCGCCTTCAGTGTCTGACCGGGACCCCCAGCCCTCGCCGGGCGGCGCTCACATCGAGACCGCTGGCACCGTCAGCCACCAGTTGGCGCCAGCGGTCGGCGATGACCATGGCCACCGGTGCCGCCTCGGCACCGCCGTCGGAGGCCACGAGGTCGAGATCCTTGAGCGCCCAGTCAAGAGCGAAGTCGGCGCCATAGTCCTCCCGCACCATCTTCGTGAGCTTGGCCACGGCGTAGGGCGAGGCCATGGGACTGTCGCGCAGGGCCTCGAACAGAAACGCCGGATCGATATCCAGTCGCTCGGCCAGCGCGGCGGACTCCGCCGCCCCTTCGGTCTGAAAGGCCAACCACGTGTTCATCACGAGCTTCATCCGGCTGCCCGCCCCCACGGGTCCGAGCCACAGGGTGGCCTTCCCGAGCGCGGCGAACACCGGCTCGAGAAACCCCGTCGTGGGCTCCGCCCCCGACGCCAGGATCAACAGTTGCCCCGACTCGGCCGGCTGCCGGCTGCCCGACACCGGTGCGTCGACGAAGATGACGTCGGGACGCCGGGACACGGTTTCGCCATAGAGCTGCTCGGTGGCGGCCACGCCGATGGTGGCCATCTGCGCCCACGTCGTCCCCGGCCGCATGGCATCGAGGACGGAGGCATCGAACATCACCGATCGGGTGGCCTCGAGCGTCGGCAGCGTGGTCAGCACCACATCGGCTTCGGCCACCGCATCCGCCGCCGAGCTGTGGCCCGTGGCGCCGAGCTCGAGCAGCCCGGCGGTCGACTCGGGGTGCCGTGCCCACACGGCTACCCCCAGACCCGACGCCAGAAGCCGGCTGGCCATGGCGCCGCCCATCGTCCCGGCGCCGATCACGGCCACCCGGGGTCGCGCGGTGTTTGCGGAATTCTGGTTCTCGACATTCTTCATGGTCACCTCTCAGCTGGTTTCGGTCAGGTGGTTTCGGTCAGGTGGTTTCGGGAGTGGGTCCGGCGATGGGCGTGGCGTCGCGCATGATGTCGTCGATCCGACGCATGGTGTCGTCACCGAGATCGATCTCGGCTGCCGCCAGCGCTTCGTCGACGTGACCGGGATTGCGGGTACCCACGATGGCCACGTCCACGGCCGGGTGGGCCAGGGTCCAGGCCACGGCCAACTGCCCAAGGGTAATCCCGAGCTCATTGCGGGCGAAATGCTGAAGGTCGGCGACGACGGCCAGGTTCCGCGCGAACGCCTCACCGCGGAACACGTCACTGGCGGCGCGCCAGTCGCCGGCAGCGAAACGGGTGTTCGGTTGGAGATGCCCCCCGAGTAGCCCGTGGGCCAACGGCCCGTAGACGAGGACACCGATGTCGTGGGCGGCGGCGTAGGGAAGGACGTCGGACTCGATGGCCCGGCGGAACAGGTGATACGGAGGTTGCACGGTCTCGACGGGGAGGGTGGCGCTGAAGGCCTCCATCTGCCCGGCGCTGAAATTGGACACGCCCACATGGCGGATCTTGTCGTCGGCCACGAGTTTGGCCAGCTCGTCGGCCGTCTCGGCGAAGGGCGTACGGGGGTCGGGCCAGTGGATCTGGTAGAGGTCGATGTAGTCGGTGTCGAGGGCCCGCAGGCTCTCGTCCACGCCCTTTCGAATCCACTCGGCGCCGGCGTCGCGCACGAGACCGGCGCCACCCGGCCGTAGCCCCCCTTTGGTGGCGATGACGAGATCCTCGCGGGGCCGACCGCGCAGGCCCTCGGCCAGCAGGCGCTCGGAGGCGCCGAATCCGTAGGCCTGAGCCGTGTCGAAGAACGTGACACCGTTGTCGGCCGCCTGGCGAATGGCGGCGGTGGCGGACTTCTCGTCGGTCGCCCCCCAGTCGCCTCCCAGTTGCCACGTGCCGAAGGCGATCCGTGACACGGTCAGACCGCTTCTGCCCAAGGTTGTGGTTCTCATGCTGTCCTCCTCATCTGCGTAGGAACGTCGGTACGGGAAGAAGTGGCGGCCATGGCGTCGGCGACGGGGGCGGCAATGGCGACGGCGCGAGCGGTGGCGGCCTCGGCCACCGGGGCGGGGACGGCCAGGCGCTTCGGGTTTCGGGCCCTCGTCCCGAACCACGAGACCACGGTCCCGGTGAGCGCGGCGGCGGCGGCGACCGCCATGGCCGTCCGGTCACCGTGCACGGTGCTCAGGCCGGCGCGAGCGTTTGACCCATCGGCGATGGCCACCAAGAGGGCGACGCCGATGGCGGCCCCGACCTGACGCGTTGTGTTCACCACGCCTCCGACGAGGCCCTGATCGGAGTCGGCCATGCCGCTGGCGGCCAGGACCGTGCTACCGAAGACGGTGCCGACGGTGCCGAATCCCACCAGAACGACGGCGGCGAACAGCGGGCTGTAGGGCCCCTGCAGCGGGAGGTGCATCAGGAACAGGAACCCCGCACCGGTGGCCGCAGTGGCCGATACGAGCAACCAACGCATCCCGATGCGCCGCGCCAACCGGGCGCCGAACATACCGGTGACAAAGCCGACCACCCCCTGCGGTGCGATGACCAGGCCGCTCACGAGGGGGGAGTCGTGCAAACTCTGCTGGAGATAGAGCGACATCACCACCAACTCCCCTGCTGTCCATACCCCGAGGAGCAAAGTGAGAATCCCGGCCGTGCGCAGACCGGGCCGCCGCAGCAGGGCGAGGCCGATCAGAGGATCGCGCTGCGATTTCTCGACCATCACGAAGGCCACCGCCGCCGCCACGGTGAGAGACAGGGCGCCGATGACGAGGCTGTGGCCCCATCCGAGGACCGGGCCTTCGGAGACGGCGAACACCAGGGCCGCCACCGTCGTGGTGGCGAGGATGCCGCCGCTCACGTCGATGTGCGGGGCATGAACCCGCCGGCGATCGCGGGCTAGGAGCACAGGCGCCACCAGGGCGGCCGCTACCCCGAAGGGCACGTTCACCAGGAAGATCCACCGCCAGCTGGTGTACTGCACGAGGACCCCGCCCAGGACCTGGCCGGCGACGAAGCCGATCGATGCCGTGGCGCCGTACAGGCCGAGGGCGCGGGTCCGCCCCGGTCCTTCGGCGTAGTGGGCGGTGATGAGGGAGAGAGATGCCGGCGCCACGAGAGCGGCGCCGACGCCCTGGACGGCGCGGGCGACCACCAGGAGACCGGCATCACCGGTGAGCCCGCCGGCCAAGGAGGCGGCGGCGAAGAGGAGCACGCCCACGACGAACATCCGCCGACGGCCCACGATGTCGGCCGTCCGACCTCCGAGGATCAGCAGACCCCCGAAGGTGATGGCGTAGGCGGTCACCACCCACTGCACCGAGTCCCCACCGAAGTGGAGCGCGCCGCGGATGGAGGGCAGTGCCACGTTCACGATGCTGAAGTCGAGGACGACCATGAACGACGCCACCAGGACGAGGGTGAGTGCAGCGGGAGAAAGCCCCGTGGCGTCGGGGGAACCGGCCCTCGCCCTGCTCTGCTGATCAGAGGCCCCGGCCCGGACCGGCAGCTTCAAAACGTCCGGCGTCTTCGTTCCGTTCACTGCGTCGCGCGCATGGCGCTTCGGGGAGGTGCAGTTCGGGCGTTCGGTACGGGTCGGAGAGACGGGCATCGTGTGACCTCGGGGGACCTAGGTGATTTACTGAACGGTACGTATCGTATCATAAATAGTGTAAAGTGCAACCCATGAACCCATCTGGTACTCCCGCCGCTGCACCCCGGGGCCGGCCTCGCAGCGAGGTGGCTGAGCGCGCCATCTTGGAGGCGACCACCGAGCTCCTCGACGAGCGTGGTTTCGTGGCGCTGACCATGGAGGACGTGGCGCTGCGGGCGGGGGTGAGTAAGGCCACCATCTATCGGTGGTGGCCGAGCAAGGGGATTCTCGCCTTCGATGCCTTCCTGGCCCGCTACCTGGCCGAGCAACCGCTGCCGGACACGGGAACTTTGCACGGTGACCTTCTCGCCGCGCTCCGAGGCTGGATCCGGACCGTGAAACAGACGGTGACCGGTCGCACCCTGGTCGGGCTCATAGCCGAAGTCCAGCGCGACCCTGCGTTGGCAGACGCCTGGCGCGACCGTTTCATCCGGCCGGTGCGCGACCGGCACCGGACCATGATCGAACGCGCCGTCGACCGGGGAGAAATTCCCGCCGGCACCGACGCCGAGATCGCGCTCGACCTCCTGTTCGGTTCCGCCTATCACCGGCTCCTGCAGTCGCATCTCGATCTGAGCGACCGCTTTGCCACGGTCATCGTCGACATCATCGTCTCGGGGATCGAGGCTCAAGCACACTGACCGCCGCGCCTTCCCCCGTTTCGGGCTCCCGGCCGAGCTGCCCGCACCGCTGCCCTGACCCAGGCGCAATGACCGCCAAAAGGGAGCCCCCCCGGCCCCGCCGGCTTCTCGGCCGGTGCCCTTCCTGACATACACTGCTGCTCGTCCTGACGCCGGTGTCATGTTTCTGGGTCAGGTCGGAGATACAGGTCGGGACGGGCGAAGGGGAGCCAAGCCATGGCGAGCGTGTGGAGCTACGAGGGCAAGCGGGTTCTCGTCACCGGCGGAGGTGGGGCCGGCATGGGAGCGGCCGCTGTCCGTGACCTGGTCGAACTGGGTGCCGAGGTCCACGTCTTCGACCTGAAGGAGCCACCGGTGGACGTGGCCTCGTTCCGCACCGTCGACCTCCGGGACCCGACGGCCATGGCCGAGGCGGTGTCCGCCCTGGGCGGGCCCATCCATGGCCTGTTCAATTGCGCCGGTCTTCCGGGGCCCCCTTTCTCCGGTGTCGACACCATGCTCGTGAACTTCGTGGCCGCCCGTCACATGACAGGCCTGGTGGCCCCGCTCATGCCGCCGGGGTCGGCTGTCGTCACCATCTCCTCGGCCGGGGCCTTCGGTTGGGAGAACACCATGGAGCAGGTGGCCGAGCTCATCGCCACTCCCGGCTACGCCGAGGCCAAGGCCTGGTGCGAGGAGCACCCCAAGCAGGTGGGCGAGGGGTATCTGTTTTCGAAGCAGGCGATCATCGTCTGGACCCTGCACGCCGCGCTCGACCTGGCCCCCAAGGGCATCCGCGTCAACTCGACGGCTCCGGGGCCGACGGCCACGCCCATGATGCCGTCCTTCGAGAACGCCATGGGGAAGGACTTCATGGACAAGTTCCCGAAGCCCCTCTGGGGTCGCAACTCCACCCCCGAGGAACAAGGCCATGTGGTCGTGTTCCTGAACAGCGACGCGGCGAACTACGTCACCGGCGCCAACCTCTACGCCGACGGCGGCTTCTCCGCCGGCATGCTCACCAGCCGGCTCGACTTCTCGGTCCTCATGGGTGAGACCCCGGCCGGCTGAACGTCGTCACCGGGCCGAACGACACACCCAGACAACGACACACCCAGACAACGACACACGCAGACAGACGCACAGGGGGAGCGAAAGTCGTGACGCAACAGCGGATGGACCTCGAGGAGTTCTTCCACCCGAAGGCCGTCGCCCTCGTCGGTTCGGTCAACCGCAACGCCGACCCGGCCCGGGTCCGTCGCACCCACGCCGAGCGTTGGGGTGAGAGCTGGTACCTGGTGAACGCCAAGGGCGGTCAGATCGGCGACATTCAGGTCTACGAGCACGTCACCGACATCCCCGCCGAGGTCACCCTGGCCGTCATCAACGTCGGCACCCGCCTGGTGGCCAAGGTGGTGGAGGAATGCGGCAAGCACGGCGTGCCCTACGTCCTCATCTTCACCGCCGGCTTCTCCGAGGTGGGCGAGAAGGGAGCGGCGCTCGAACGCGAGGTGGGAGAGACGGCCGCCCGCTACGGGATCCGCATCTTCGGGCCCAACACAAACACCAACGCCTTCGAGGTCCTCCCCGAACCACCCAAGCGCCGCGGCGGTCGCATCGGCCTCGTGACCCAGAGCGGCCACCAGGGCCGGCCGCTCGTTCAGGGCACCGAATTCGGCGTTGCCTTCTCGCGCTGGGTCCCCACCGGCAACGAGCTCGATCTCGAAGCGGCCGACTTCATCGAGTACTACGCCTACGACGACGACACCTCGGTCATCGCCGGCTACTTCGAGGGATTCAAAGACCCGCCCAAGCTGCGCCGGGCCCTCGAGGCGGCCAACGCCGAACGCAAGCCGGTGGTGGCGCTCAAGATGGGGGCGACCTCGGCGGGAACCCGCATGGCCAGTTCCCACACCGGTCACCTGGCCGGGTCCGACGCCGTCGTCGACGGCCTCTTCCGTCAGTACGGGGTGGTCCGCGTGGGCGATCTCGACGAGTTGCTCGAGACGGCCGCGCTCTTCGCCAAGCTGCCCGCCGGCACGGGGCCCAATTGCTGTCTGTACTCCATCTCGGGCGGATCGGGCACTTTGATGGCCGAAGTGGCAGAGGCCAGCGGAGTCCCCGTCCCCATCCTGGCGCAGAAGACCCGCGACTCGTTGCGCGAGATGATCCCCGACTACTTGACCGTCGACAACCCGGTCGACAACGGGGCCCAGTTCCTCGTCACCAATCCCATCGAGGACCGCAAGCGGGTCTTCGACCTCATCTGTGCCGACCCCCATGTCGACGTCATCGTCATCGGCCTCACCGGGGCGCTCGGTCGGCTCACCGACCGCTTCGCCGAGGACATCGTGGCCTTCGCCGACGAGATCCCGAAGCCCATCGTCGTCACCTGGAACTCGTTCAAAACCGACGAGAAGGGCTTCCGCACCCTCATCGATGCCGGTATCCCGATGTTCCGGTCGTTCCGCAATTGCTTCGGAGCGCTCCGCAACTTCGCCCGTTACGAACAGGCGTCCTCGCACTTCCGGTCGCGCAAGAAGATGTCGACCAAGCTCCCGCCCGCCGCCGCCGCAGTTCTGTCCGAGACGGGTGCCGGCGGCGGGCCGCTCGGGGCCGACGCCTCGCGTCGGCTGCTCGAGGCCTTCGGAATCCCCCTCGCCGGTGAGGGCCTGGCCCACACGGCGGCCGAGGCGGGCCGGGTGGCCAAGGGCATCGGCTTCCCCGTGGTCATGAAGATCGCCTCGCCCGATTTCCCCCACAAGTCCGACGCCGGCCTGGTGAGACTGGGCGTGGCCAGCGCCGGCCAGGCCTCGACCGTCTACAGCGAACTCGTCACCCGGGCCACCAAGGCCAACCGCAAGGCCCGGATCGAAGGCGTCCAGATCCAACAGCAGGTCGAGGGCGGCGTCGAGATGATCGTGGGTGTCACCCGCGACCGCGTCTTCGGCCCCGCCGTCCTCGTCGGCACCGGCGGCGTCTTCGCCGAGGTGCTGAAGGACGTGACCGTCCGGCCCCTTCCCCTCGACCGCCGTGACGCCGAAGAGATGGTGAAGTCGCTGCGTGGATATGCCCTTCTCCTGGGAGCCCGTGGCCAGGCCCGGTCCGACATCAAGGCCCTGGTCGACGTGGTCCTGGCCGTGGCCCGCCTGGCCGCCGCCTTCGGGGAGCGTCTGGCCGAGCTGGATCTGAACCCGGTCGTGGTGCAGCGGCGGGGGGCGGTGGCCGTCGACTCGCTCGTGGTCGTCGCCCCCTCGTCGGCCGGCGAGTCGTAGGCCGGGCGAGTCGGTCGGCGGGGAGCGCGTAGTGGACCTCGAACTGTCCGACGATCAGCGCGAGCTGCAGAGCTCGGTGCGCGCCGTGCTCGAGCGCGAGTGCCCACCGTCGCTCGTGCGCATGGTGATCGAAAAGGGTAAGGGGACAGAGGAGTTGTGGGCCCGCATGGTCGAGCTCGATTGGCCCGCCCTCACCGTCCCCGAGGAGTACGGCGGCATCGGTCTCGGATTCGTGGAGCTGGCCGTGGTGGCCGAAGAGCTCGGCCGGGTCCTCGCCCCCGCCCCGTTCCTGGCCACCGCGGCGCAGTTCGTTCCTGCCCTCACGGCGGCGGGAAGCGCCGAGCAGTGCCGGCGTTTCCTCGGTGCCGTGGCCAACGACGGCATCGTGGGCAGCCTGGCCGTGGCCGAGCCGTCGGGGTCCTGGGACGTGGCCGATGTGGCGGCCACGGCGGTGCGCGACGGCGGGAGCTGGCTGCTCAATGGTGAGAAGCGCTTCGTCTTCGACGGCGCCCGGGCCGACGAGATGGTCGTTGCGGCGCGGATCGGTGACACCACCGGTGATGAGGGGATCGGCCTCTTCGTCGTTCCCCAGGCGGCGCTGCGTTCGGCGCCCCTGCAGGACATCGACGCCAGCCGCCAGTACGCCGGCGTCGTCCTCGACGCCGTCCGCGTGGAGGACGACCGCGTCCTCGGAGAGCCGGGGGCGACCGGGCCCGTGTTGCGGCGGGTGGTGGACGAGGCCACGGCGGCGGTGGCGGCGGAGATGGTGGGAACCTGCCAGGCCATCTTCGACATCGTCCACGCCTATGTTCTCGAGCGCGAGCAGTTCGGCGTGAAGATCGGCTCCTTCCAGGCCATCAAGCACAAGCTGGCCAACATGTTCGTGGCCCTCGAATCGGCCCGGGCCACCACCTATTTCGCCGCCCTCACCGTGGCCGAAGACGACGAGCGGCGCCCCCTGGCCATCGCCACGGCCAAGGCCAGCGTGGCCGACTGCCAGCGGCTCATCGCCCAAGAGGGCATCCAGTGCCTCGGCGGCATCGGCTACACCTGGGAGCACGACATGCACATGTATGTGAAGCGGGTCAAGGCGACGGCGGCCATGTTCGGCTCGGGGGCCGTCCACCGCGCCCGGGTGGCGCACATGATCGGCCTCACCGGCGCGGCGTCGTCGTGAGCGGCGTTCCCGATGTGATGCCCGTGGCCGTCTACCGCTCGCCCGGTGCGGTCGAGGTGGAGCAGCGCCCGGTGCCCGCTCCGGGGCCGGGCGAAGTGCTGGTGGAAGTGGGCCACTGCGGCATCTGCGGATCGGACATCCACCTCATGCTCGAGGGATGGGGCAAGCCCGGCCTGGTCGGCGGTCACGAGTTCACCGGCGTCATCGGGGCCGTCGGCGAGGGTGTCACCGACTGGTCGGTGGGCGACGAGATCGTCGGTGGGGCGTCGCCGCGCTGCGGGACATGCCGGCGCTGCCTCGAAGGGAAGCCTTCGCAGTGCGAGGGCCGCCAGGGGACGATCGACTCCCACCTCGACAACGGCGCCTTCGCCCGCTACGTGCTCGTGAACGCCCGGTCTCTTCTCCGTCTGCCTGTCGGACTCTCGGCGCGCCATGCAGCACTGGCCGAACCTCTGGCGGTGGCGCTGCACGGGATCACCCGCTCCGCCGTCACCGACGGCGACACGGCCATGGTTTTCGGTGCCGGACCCATCGGGGCGTTGTCCATCGCCGTCCTGGTGGCACGCGGCATCCCTGTCACCGTGGTCGAGCCCGGTGCGGCGCGCCAGAACCTGTCCCGGGAGCTGGGAGCGACCGAGGTCATCGCCCCCGATGTCCTCGAGACGTATCCACCGTGGGAACCGGAACGCCTGTCGCCGCGCGCCGTCGACGTCGTTCTCGAGTGCTCGGGGAAGAAGGCGGCCATGGAGGTCGGCTTCCACCAGCTGAGGCGTGGTGGGCGCCTGGTCCTGGTGGGCGCCGGCATCGAGGCTCCGGCCTTCGACCCGAACCGGTTCATCTTGAACGAGCTCGAGATCTGCGGTTCGTTCGTCTACGACGCCGACGGTTTCGAGCAGGCGCTCGCCCTCCTGGCCTCGGGAGCGCTCCCCCTGTCGCTGCTTATCGACCCCACCGACGTCGGTCTCGACGGCATCTCGGCCGCCCTCCAAGATCTGGCCACGGGCCGGATCGCCGGCAAGGTCATGGTGGTCCCCCGGTGACGCACCCCTACTACCCGTCGGGCAATCCCCGCTTCAACCATGTGGCCATGAGCGTGCCGGCCGAGCTCCTCGACGAGACGGGTCGGGCCGAGATCCTGCGCTTTTGGAACGAGGTCTTCGGCTTCGCCGAGATGCCCACCATGACCGTCGACCGCCAGCGCCTCATCTTGAGCTGCGTCCACTGGGACCAGTTCATCTTCCTGATCGCCGATGACGACTCCATGCGCTGCCCGCGTATGGACCACTTCGGTCTGGCCGTCGGTTCGCGCGCCGAGCTCGAAGGGGTGGCCGAGCGGGCCAAGGCTTTCCGCGCCCACGACGACCGCGTCGACCTCATCGACCTCCATGTCGATGATCAGGGCCCGATCAAGATCCACTCGCTGTACGTGAAGTACCTCCTGCCGCTGATGTGCGAGCTGCAGTACTGGGAGTTCGCCCAGTGACCGTGTTCCCGTGACGAAGCCCTTGCGCTTCGGGGTCTTCGTGCCCCAGGGCTGGAAGCTCGAGTACACGGGTTGGTCGGCGGCCGACGCCTGGGCCCGGTCGGTGGAGCTGGCCCGGCAGGCCGAACAGCTCGGCTACGACCACCTCTGGGTCTACGACCATGTGGAGACCGTGCCCCGGCGCGAAGCGACCCACGTCTTCGAGGCGTACACCATGCTGGCGGCTCTCTCCCAGCGCACCAGCACCATCAAGCTGGGTGAGCTCGTCACCTGCGCGTCCTACCGCAACGTCGGGCTCCTGGCCAAAGAAGCGGCCTGCATCGACGTGTACTCGGGGGGACGGCTCATCCTGGGTCTCGGGGCGGGCTGGTTCGGACGTGAGTACGAGGCCTACGGCTACCCGTACCTGGCCGACCGTGAACGGCTGCGTGTCCTCGACGAGTCCCTCGAAGTGATCAGGCGACTGTGGAGCGAGGAGACCGTCACCTTCGACGGGGAGCATCTCCACTTCGTCGGCGCCTATTGCGATCCGAAGCCCATCCAGCAACTGCCGCCGCTGTTGGTGGGCGGTGGCGGCGAACAGGTGAACCTGCGCATCGCGGCGCGCCACGCCGATGCCACCAACTGGCAGGTCGATCTGGAGTCCTTCGTCCGCAAGTCGGGGCTGCTGGCCCGCTACTGCGAGGAGATCGGCCGCCCCGCCGATGCCGTCACCCGCACCCACGGGCCCGACTGCCGGTTGTTCGACACCGAGGCCGAGGCCCGGGCGTGGTGCGAGGAACCCGACGGCGGAAACCTCTGGGGCGGGGAACCGGTGGATACCTACCTGGCCGACAATTTGGTGGGGACGCCGGAGCAGGTGGTGGAGAAGACACAGGCCTTCATCGACGCCGGGTGCAGTGAATTCATCCTCTGGCTCCGGGACTTCCCCGGAGACGAGACCCTGCGGCGATTTATGGCCGAGGTGGTGCCGAAGCTCCGGCAGTAGCGTGCGGCCATGACGAACAAACCGATCGCCCTGGTGACCGGGGCGTCGTCCGGGCTCGGGGAGAATTTCGCCCGAGCGCTGGCCGCCTCGGGTCACGACCTCGTCCTCGTGGCCCGGACCGGGCCCGCTCTCGAGAAGCTGGCCGGTGAGCTCGAACAGAGCCACGGAGCCAAATGCGAAGTGCTGGTGGCCGACCTGGCTGATGCCGACCAGCGGGCCACCGTGGCAGCCCGGATCACCGACGGGGCGGTGGTCGACACCGTGATCAACAACGCCGGCTTCGGCCACTACGGCGCCTTCAGCGGCCTTCCCCTCACCGGCGAGGTCGGTCAGATCGAGGTCAACATCCTCGCCCTCGTCACCTTGAGCCACGCCGCTCTCGGCGTCATGGTGCCGCGCCGCAGCGGCAAGCTGCTGAACGTGTCGTCCATCGGCGCCTTCGCTCCGGCACCGGGCGGCGCCACCTATTCCGCCACCAAGGCCTTCGTCCTGTCGTTCACCGAGGCCCTCCACGACGAGGTGATGAAGGACGGCGTCCACGTCACCGCACTGTGCCCGGGCTTTACCCGTACCGATTTCCAGCAGCGGGCGGGAGTCAAGACGTCCGGAGTACCGAACGCGGCATGGAGCGACGCGGCCTCCGTGGTAGCAGCAGGCCTGGCCGCCCTCGACCGCAACCAGGCCGTCTGTGTCCCCGGTGTCCTGAACAAATTCGTCGCCGTCTCACCACGCTTCGGCCCCCGGGGCCTGACCCGGCGGATATCCGCGGGAGTGATGAAGCGGCTCGATGCGCCTCAGGCGCCAGCGCCGGGATAACCGCCGCCACCGAAGCGATCGTCGAGGGCGTCGTAGTCGACGGCGAAGCCCTGACGGGGAATGGCGTCGACGAATTCGACCGCTTTGGGCTTCTTGTACGACGCGATCCTCTCGCGGCAATGGTTGATGATCTCGTCGGCCGTGGCCGTCTGCCCCTCGGCCAGGACCACGATGGCCGTCACGTTCTGGTCCCACTTGGGATCGGGGACGCCGATGATGGCGGCGTCGGCCACCGCCGGATGGCTCTTCAGACAGGCCTCGACCTCAGCGGGGTAGATGTTCTCGGCCGCCGACTTGATGAGCCGGCCCTTGGGCCCCACGAACGTGAGCGAGCCGTCGGCCTCGATACGGCCGAGGTCGTTGGTGTGGTGCCACCCGCCGGCCTGCCGCACCGTGTTCAGCTCGGGACGGTTGAAGTAGCCGTTCATGACCGTCGGTCCCCGGACGCCGATCTCGCCCGTCTCGCCTGCCGGCAGTTCCTCGCCATCGGGGCTGAGCATGGCGATGCGCACGAATGGGGCGGGGCGGCCGCTCGAACCGATGCTCGGTTGCAGGGCGTTCAAGGTGGCCATCCCCATCACCTCGGTCTGGCCGTAGCCGGCCGGCTTCTGGCCCCACCCGCTCGTGTCGACGGTGATCATGGCCGTCCACTCGGGCTTTCCCGGGAAGGCCCGCAGCGTCTTCAGGTTGTAGCGGCCGTCGACGTTGAGCTCGATGATCTGATCCATGGTGGGTCCCATGATGAACCCGCCCGTACAGCCCTCTTCGACGATGAGCCGGCACAGCTCCTCGGCGTCGGCGCGTGGGGTGAAGACGTTCGTCCCCCCCGACAGAAAGGTGGCCAGGGTCGTCATGAAGGTGGCCACGTGGAACAGCGGACCGCAGTTCAGGTAGACGTAGTCGGCCCCGACGCCCTGGATCTGGGCCATGAAAGACCCCTGGACCACGAGGGCGCGGTGCGACAGCAGAGCGCCGTTGGGGCTGCCGGTGAAGGCGGCCGTGTACATCATGAGCACGGCCGTGGCCTCATCGATGGCGACGCCCGGATCGATGGTCGGGGCTGTGGAGATGAACGCCTCGTAGCTCCCGTCGCCCTCCCCGTCGTGCTGCAGCCACAAAGCCTTCGACCCCGTGTCCTGGCGCACCTGGCGCAAGGTCTCGCCGATCTCCGCCTCCTGCCAGAACACAACCGAGGGATCGGCGTCGTTCACCACGAAGGCGAACTCGTCGGCACTCTGGCGCCAGTTGGCCGGGCAGAACACCGCTCCCACCTTGGCCGCCGCCAGCAGCCCCTCGATCAGCCGGTGGCAGTTCTGTCCCAGCCACAACAGCCGGTCGCCCTCGCCCACCCCGGCCCCCGCCAGCGCGTGGGACAGTTGGTTCACCCGGGCATCGAGGGCGGGGAAGTCGAGCCGGTATTCCCCGCAGACGGCCCCGAGCGACCCGGGCCGGTTGCGGGTGTGGTCGCGCAGGACGTCGGCCAGGGTGACCTGGTGCATCACGTCAGGCCGAATGTGCGTCGAGTGCGTCAGGTGCGTCGAATGGGTCGCTGTCATTCGTCGACCACCCGCGCCGCCTTGTAGCCCTCCCGGGGAAGGGTCTCCCGGGCGAGCACGGTGACGGTGGCGTCGACCCCGAGCTTGTCGCGGATGACGGCCGCGCACCGCGCCGCGGTTTCGACGTCGTCGCCCCCGGCTCCTGTGCCCCGCTCGACGCGCACCACGAGCGGTCGGGCGTCCTCGGTCGGGCGTACCATCTGCCACTCGAGGGTGGGTTCGTTGATCTCCCCGACGCCGCGCAGGGCGGCCTCCACCTCGTTGGCCTGGAACCGGGTGCCCTGCACGGCGATCAGGTCCTTGAAGCGACCGCCCCACAGGCCGCGGATGGAGGTCTCACCGCACGAGCAGGGCTCACGCAGAATGGCGCAGGCCTCTTCGAGGTCGTAGCGCAGAAGGCCGTTGTCGCGGTCCAGGGTGGTGACGACCAGGTCACCCCATTCGCCGTCGGCCACCTCGGCCCCGGTGGCCGGGTCGACGGCCTGGACGATGCCCCAGTCCTCGTTGATGTGGGCCCCGGGCATCTCGCCGCAGGCGCCGCCCACGTAGGCGTAGCACTCGGCCCCCGCCGTCATGAGGGGCATCCCCTTGCCCATCCCGAAGCCGGGCATGCCCTTGAACTCGAGGCCGGCGTCCTTCGGGTCGATCCCGAGCTTGTTCGCCACCTCGAAGAACCGCCCGGTGGAGAAGCCCATGAAGGGGATGTCCGGTGTCACTCTGGTCCAGAAGCGCAGACCCTGTTCGGCCAGCTCGTCGGTGTCGGGCGGCGGGACCCAGATGTTCAGCATGCCGAAGTACTCGTAGGAGCCCGACAGCATGGGACCACCGCCGTAGAGGTAGGCGGGGTGGGCGTGGGTGACGATCATCCCCGGCCGGTGCCCGTAGCGCCACCACACCCGGGCCGACGATTCGTACTCGATCCACAGGTCACGTCGTGTCCAGATGGAGATGGTGGGAGTACCTGTCGTCCCCGTCGACTGCCCGACCCGCACGGCCTGGCGCGGGTCGGTGAACCGGTACGTCCCCCACGGCGGGGCGGCGCCTTCGGAGTCCCGCAGGTCCTGCTTCACGGTGAGCGGAATGTGGCGGATGTCGTCGAGCGACTTGATGTCGTCGGGAGAGGTGATCCCGGCGGCGGTCAACTTGTCTCTGAACAGAGGGACCGGGTTGTTGAACACCTTGGTCAGCAGAGCTCCCAGACGCTCTTCCTGCAGGGCCCGCATCCGCTCGCGGTCCATGGTCTGGATCTCGGGATCCCAGAATTTCTGCGCGGTGTCGCGCGGTGGTGGTCCGAAGACCTCAGGCCCGTAGCTCGGCATTCTTCTCTCCTCGTTTCCTTGCTCGATCGTTCGGTCTGCGCTGTATCTCCGGTTACCGGCGGGGCAGTCCCAGCACCCGCTCGGCGATGATGTTGCGTTGGATCTCCGAGGTCCCGCCGGCGATCGTCCCGGAGAACGACTGCAACCAGTGAATCAGCCAGGCCTCGGCGTCGCCCCGGCCCACTGACGGCGCCTCGTGACGGTCGAGATCGGTGCCCTCGGCCCCGAGGGCTTCGCCGACATCGAGGGCCAGCCCCCGGCGCAGCTCGCTGCCGAGGAGCTTCAGAACCGAGTGCTCGGGCGACGCCTCGCCCTTGGCGAACTTGGAGAAGCCCCGGTAGCCGAGGAGCCGCAGGGCCTGGGACTGCACATAGGCGCGGGCCACGGTGTCGCGGAACATGGGGTCGTCGTCGAGGCGACGTCCCCCGGGCAGGGCGGTGGTGGCGGTGGCCATCACCCGCTGCAGCATGCGCTCCAAGTTGGTGGACTCGCTGATCCACAGCATTCCCCGCTCATGGGCCAGCGAGCTCCCTGCCACCGCCCAGCCGTGGTGGAGCTCACCGACGAGGTTCTCGGCCGGGACGATCACATCGGTGAAGAAGACCTCGTTGAAATCGGCATGCTCGCGGTCGGTGAGCTCGGCGATGGGCCGGGTCTCGATGCCCGGCGTCTTCATGTCCACGATGAGCACACTGATGCCGGCGTGCTTGGGGGCATCGGGATCGCTTCTCACGAAGCAGAAGCAGTAATCGGAATGGTGGGCTCCCGAGGTCCACACCTTCTGTCCGTTCACCACGAAGTGGTCGCCGTCGAGCTGGGCCCGGGTGCGCACAGCGGCCAGGTCGCTGCCGGCGTTGGGCTCGCTCATCCCCAGACACCAGCTGATCTCGGCCCGCAGGGTGGGTAGTGCGAAGCGCTCCTTCTGCTGCTCGGTGCCGTGGTCCAGAATCGACGGGGTGATGATGGACAGGCCCTGAGGGTTACAGCTCCGGGGTACCCCGATACGGGCCAACTCCTCGAAATAGACCATCTGCTGGACGGGGGTGGCGTTGCGGCCGCCGTACTCGGGGGGCCACCCGGGCACGAGCCAGCCGGCGTCGAAGAGCGCGCGCTGCCAGATCCGGGCCCACTCGGGGATATGGGCCGACGACACGATCCGCTCGTGGCGGTCCTCGGCGGAGGGGAGGTGCTCCTCCATCCATTCCCGCAGCTCGGCCCGGAAGGCCTCTGTCTCGGTGTCGTAGTGCAATTGCACCCCGGGATCGTAGCCCGGACACTGACACCGGCGTCAGCCTGGCCCCGGCATCACCAGGGTCCCCAGGAGCCCCGCCACTACCATGAAGCGGCCGATGACCAGGACCGGGGAGGGACGTGAGACGCGCTCGTAAGAGCACCCGCCCCGCCAATCGCTATGAGCTGTTCACCTGCGCCTGGGAGGGTCACGCCCTGGTGGGCACCGATGCGGCGTACGTCTCCGAGGCCGATTACGCCATCGTGCGGGAGATCGACGGCATCCGCTTTTACCACTGCCTGCGCTGCTACGACTGGGTGGCCCGTCCCATTCCGGCCCATCCGGCCCGCGAGACACTGCCGGATCGGGACGAGATAGAGCTCCCGCTGCGGGGACGGTTGCTGCGCGACCGCTACGTCCTGCGCCTCATCGCCTTCGACCGGGCCATCCACGTCGTTGTTCTGAGTGTCCTGGCCGTCCTCATCTTCTTCGTCGCCGGCGACCACCGGTCCCTGGAGAGGGACTACGCGCAGATCGTCAACGCCTTCGGCGGCCCGTCCCAGGCCCATCCCTTCCTGAGCCACTTCAAGCACTTCTTCACCATCACCTCCGCCCATCTCTATGAGGCGGGTGTCGTGGTGATCGCCTACGGGGTCCTCGAAGCCACCGAGATGGTGGGGCTGTGGTTCGCCAAGCGATGGGCCGAGTACCTGACCTTCATCGCCACTGTGGCCCTGATCCCGTTCGAGGTCTACGAACTGACGTCGTCGGTGAGCATCTTGAAGCTCATCACGTTTGTCATCAACGTGGCGATCGCCGCCTACCTCCTGTGGTCGAAGCGGCTGTTCGGCCTGAACGGCGGCCAGAAGGCGGAGAACGAACGTCTCCGAGCGTCCATGAGCTGGGAGACCTTGGAGAGCGCGCTGCCCCCGTCGTCCGAAGCCTGATACTCACGGTTCGGCACGTCCAGCGCCCCATCCGATCTAACGGTCGCAGTACGGCTCGAGGAAAGCGGATCAGGTAGCCGTCGTGGCGCCAGGTTATGGGAAAGAACGCCTCGTCCATGGTGTAGTGGCCGAAGCGCTTGTAGCGGCTGTAGATGTAGCCGACGGTCTGCCACCGGTGCGATCCGCGGACGTACTCGACGGTGCCGCCCAGCGCGGTGGTGTCCTCCAGGGCTATCCAGCAACTGACCCAGTCCGGGGCACCGCCCACCGTTCGTAGCTCGAGTCCTGGTGGAACCCGAGGGGTCTGCCGCCGGGAGGCATCCACAGGACGTTGTCCGCGCATTTGCCCGACGTGCGGAACGCTCGAGGACAAGCCCTACGATTTGTCGGCCGAACAGAAGACGCTGGGCGAGCCCTGTCCCAATTGCGGCTTCAACTTTCCCGTGGCCCAGGAGACCCCGAACAGCACGGCGGTATTCAAGGACCTCATGTAGCCGCCGGCGGTCCGCGAAGGTGCGCTAAGGGCGTTTGAGGCCCGCCAGCAGTTGTCGCGACGCGGCCTGAAAGCGAGCGATGCCGCCGAAGGGCCGGGCTACGAGCATGGCGCCTTCCAGACTGCTCACGATCACCCGGGCCGTGTCGCGCGCTGAGCCGGTGAAATGCAGGGTGCCGTCGCCGCGACCGTGTTCGAGGACGGCCGTCAGCCATACCTCGTTATTGTCGAAGAACCGGACCACCGTGTCGCGCATCGGTGCCGGGAGGGTCTGGTACTCGGCCGCCAACATGCCGCACAGGCACATCCGCTCCATGCGCAGGACGTCGAGGTACAGATCGGCGTAGGCGTCGAGTCGGGCCGGCGCATCGAGCACCCGCGTTTCAATCCCGGCCACGGCTTCGGAGAAGCGCGCGGTGTAGCGGGTCATGAGGGCCTCACCGAGCTCGGATTTGCCGGCGAAGTGATAGTGGAGTGCCGCCTTCGTGATGTGCAGTTCGGCGGCGACGTCGGCATAGCTGAAGCCGTTGAAGCCGCGGACCTGTACCAGCCGCTCGGCCACGTCAAGGATCTGCGTGGCCGTGTCGACCGTGGACGTCTTCATGGCTCGATCCTTCGTACGGCTGCCACGTGAATTTCTCCCCTTGAATTTCTACTTATTAGTAGGTAAGGATACCAGCGGGGAGGGATCCTCAAAGTGAGGGGGACGGCGATGCAGGACATAGAGCACCGGAGCTTTGCCCAGCCCGACGAGACCCGGGAGTTCCCGAACGGGCGGGCCGAGATCGTGAAGATCGGGGGCGGTGAGGTCGGCCGGCTGGTCTTCGAGCCGGGATGGCGGTGGTCGAACGACGTGAGGCCGATCGCCAAAACCGACAGCTGCCAGGCGCCGCACTTCCAGTACCACGTGAGTGGGCACCTGGCCATCCTCATGGACGACGGCACCGAGATGGTGGCCGGTCCGGGGGACATCACGTCATTGCCGAGCGGTCACGATGCCTGGGTGGTGGGCGACACGCCCGTCGTCACCGTGGACTGGTTCGGCGCCAGCAACTACGCCAAGTAGGTCCGCACCATCGAGGTCGGAAAACGATGTCCGGCCCTGTCAGAGAAGGGGTTCTCATGGCCCGGAAAATGATCGACTGCGGCAAGGTGCCCAACGACATCAACTGCACGCTCACCATCGCGGGGACAGAAGATGAGGTCGTCGACGCCGCTGTGGCTCACGCCGTGGCCAAGCACGGACACGCCGACTCGTCGGAGCTCAGGACGATGATCCGGTCGTCCCTGGAGGACGTCGCGCCCGTCCACGCATGACCCACGAGGGTGGCAAACCGGTCCTGAACCAGTTCAATCTCGTCGTCACCGACATGGCGGCCACGGTGGCCTTCTATCGTCGCCTGGGGCTCACCATCGCCGACGCCGGTTCTGAGTGGGACGCGCACCATCGCAATGCGACGATGCCGGGAGGCATCGACCTCGACTTCGACAGCGTCGCCTTCGCCTCACAGTGGGACGAGGGTTGGCACGGCAAAAGTCGTATGGGAGTACTGGGTTTCGCAGTGGAGAGCCGCCAGGCGGTAGATGCGCGGTACGGGGAGATGACAGAAGCCGGATATCACGGCGAACAGCCCCCGTACGACGCCTTCTGGGGCGCGCGCTACGCCATCGTCCAGGACCCCGACGGCAACGCCGTGGGGATCATGAGCCCCATCGATCCAGCACGAAAGGGGCCCACGCCGACGCCCTAACAACGCCGAGCGCCGTTGTCATTAGGCCGGGCCGCGGGTGAGGAGCATGGTGCCGGCGATGGGCCCACCCCCGTTGGCCACCACCGCCACTTCGGGATTTCCGGCCACCTGACGGGCGCCGCCCTCGCCGCGCAGCTGCAGGCAGGCTTCGTGGAGGAAACCGAAGCCGTGGAGCCGGCCGGCCGAGAGCTGGCCTCCGCTCGTGTTGAGCGGCAGCTCACCGCCGAGGGCGATCCGCTCACCGCCTTCGACGAAGGGACCGCTCTCGCCCTTTCCACAGAAGCCGAGCTCCTCGAGCCAGGTCATGGTGAGGATGGAAAAGCCGTCGTAGAGCTCGGCCACGTCGACGTCGGCCGGGGTCAGCTCGGTCCGCTTCCACATGCTGGCCGCGGCGTCACGGGCCGCCATCGTCGTCATGTCGTCGAATTGGTCCCACGAGGGCCGGCCCCGGATGGCGGTCCCGATGGCGTTCACGTGGGCCACGGATCGTGGCGCGTCGGGGGCGTAGTCCACGTGCGAGACGATGACGGCCGTCGAGCCGTCGCAGGGGATGTCGCAGTCGTAGAGGCAGAGCGGGGTGGAGATCATCCGCGCCGCCAGGTAGTCCTCCATGGTCAGCGGTTCGCGGAAGATGGCGATGGGGTTGAGCATGGCGTTGCGCCGGCCGTTGAGCGCGATCTGGGCCAACTGCTCACGGGTAAGTCCGAACTCGTACATCCGCCGGCGCGCCACCTGGGCCAGCCAGTTGGTGGCGGAGACGGCACCGAAGGGGATCGTCCACTGCATGAAGCCCATCATCCGCGGCGGCCCCCCGCCGGAGCCCGTCATGCCGCCCATCCCTCCGAGCGCCTGCCTGCCCCCCTTGCCCTGGGCGGTGGACTCGGTGACCGTGCGGTAGACGAGCACGTGCCGGGCCAGGCCGGCGGCCACGGCCAGACAGGCGGCCATGACGGCCCTGATCTGCCCCGGTCCTTCGCCGCCGCCGTCGTGCCAGTTGAGCTTGAGCCGCAGCGCGTCCTGGACGTCGGGTCCCGCCGGCCCGGCGAATCCTCCCGGTCCCATCCCCATGCCGGGGTACGTGGAGAGCCCGTCGATGTCGTCGCGGGTGAGCCCGGCGTCAGCTATGGCGACCAGGGCCGCTTCCACCGTGAGATCGAGGTCGCTGCGGTTGAGCCGCCGGCCCACGGCCGATTGGCCGATGCCCGAGATGACGGCTTTACGCTCGAGGAGCTGGTCGGCCCTCATGAGGCGGCGGCGTTCGTGACGGCGGCTCCGGCGACGGGCCGGAAGACCGGCAACCAGACGTCCTCGGCCTCCACGAAGTCCACCTCCACCTCCATACCGATGGCCATGTCGTCGGCCTCGGTGTCGATGATGTTGGTGGTGAGCCGGACGTCGTCCTGCTCGGCGATGGTGACCAGGCCGATGATGTAGGGCTCGGCGTCGGGGAACCACTGCTGCATGTTGACGGTGTAGGAGTGGACCACCCCCCGGCCGCTCACCGCTTCGGGGGCGAGGGCGTCGGCCAGGCAGTAGGGACAGCGCGGGGCGGGCGGATGCACGTAGTGCCGGCAGTCACCGCAGCGCTGGAAGCGCAGGTGGCCGTCGGCACCCGACGTCCAATAGAAGCGGTTGGAGTCGTCGACGCGTGGAAGGAGACGGAAAGGGGGGCCGCTGGCTGTCACCCGGCGATGCTACGTCACGGCCGGAGAACCTGACGGCGCCGTCAGTCTCGTCCCGGTACTCTCGGGCTCCTCATGGTGCGCAGCGGTGACCTCGGGGGGCGGCGGGTCCTGGTGGTGGGGGCGTCGTCGGGCATCGGACGCGCCCTGGCCTACGCCGCCGGGGCGGCCGGCGCCCGGGTGGCTCTGGCCGCCAGACGGTTCGAGCTGGTCGAGGCGGCCGCCGCCGAGATCAGAAACGCCGGAGCCGAGGCCCGGGCCTGGCGCTGCGACGTCACCGACGCCGACGATGTCCGGGGCCTGGTCGAGGAGGCCGCTCTGTGGATGGGCGGCATCGACCTGGTGCTCTACCTCTCGGGCGCGTCGCCGCTCGTCCGGGTGGCCGACGCCAGCCCCGCCCAATGGCACGAACTCCTGGCTACCAACCTGGTGGGAGCGGCCACCGTGGTGGCCTCCTCGCTCCGGCACCTGCGCCAAGCACCGGCCCCGGCGGTGGTGGTCACGACCACCACCATGGGCGAGGCACCGTGGCCGTGGCTGACCGTCTACGGCTCGACCAAGGCGGCCCTGGCCGAGATGGCCAGGGGGCTCCGCCGCGAGGAGCCCGGCCTGCGCGTTCTCTGTGTGGCCGTCGGCCCCACCGTCACGGCCTTTGCCGAGGGCTGGGACCCCGACATGGCCACGGCGGCCTTCACCGCCTGGGCCGAGGGGGAGATGATGCGCTACGGGCTGCTCGAGGCGGCCGACATGGCCACTGCCATCATCGACGCCGTCCTCGATGTCGGTGGCCCCAACGACATCCTCATCGCTGCGCCTGCCGACCCGAACGGACGGCCGTCGGCTACCGCTGAGACGCCCAATCCGCTCTGAGCATCACCCAGGTGCAGTCGGTACCCTCCTCACCGGGCGCCATCACCGCATCGGGGTGCTCGCCGGCGAAGGTGAATCCCAACCGGGTGGGCACGGCGCCGCTACGGACATTGGCGCGGTCGTGATGGATCTCGACGCGCGCCACGCCGTCGATGGCGAAAGCGGCACCGGTCAGCGCACCCGCCATCTCGGTGGCCAGGCCCTTGCCGAGATGGTCGACATGGACCCAGTACCCGATCTCCAGCGTCGAGAGGGCGGCCCGTCGGTGCAAGCCACAGCCACCGACGACGGTGTTGTCGAGGAAGGCGCCATAGACGACCCCGCCCCCAGATAGCCAGTTCTCTTCGAAGGTTCGGATCAACTCGGCCCGGGCCTGGGGCGAGAGGGGTTCGTCGGCGGCCCAACTCATCCACGGTCGGAGGTGGTCGAGGCTCTCCTCGATGGCCCGGGCGAGGGCGTCGCCGTCGGTTGGTCGCCAGAGGCGCAGGGTCAACCTCGGTGTCGCCATCGACTCAGGCAGGTTCACGGATTCAGGCAGGTTCACGGATTCAGGCAGTATCACGGATTCAGGCAGGTTCACGGCTCGGTGACGCCACCATTTCGGCCAGGACGCGGCGATCGATCTTCTCCATGGCCGTTCTCGGCAGCTCCTCGGTGAGGACGATGGCCTCGGGCAGCTTGTGGGCTGCCAGGCGGCTCCGTCCATGGTCCCGTAACGCTTCCAGGCTGGGGGCGGCGGCACCGTGGCGGACCACGACAACGGCCACCCCGATCTCCCCCATGACCGCATCGGCTCGGGGGGCGACGGCGACGTGGGCCACGTCGGGGTGATCGGAGAGGACCTCTTCGACCTCCAGGGGAAAGACGTTGTACCCCCCGCGGACGTACATCTCCTTGCTCCGGCCGGCCAGATGCAGCCGACCGCGCTCGTCGACGTAGCCGAGGTCGCCGGTCCGCACGGCGCCGTCGGCGGTGAGGACGGCCGCCGTGGCCTCGGGGTCGCGGTGGTAGCGGGCCATCACCGCCGCCGACGCCAGGCACACCTCGCCCGTCTCTCCCGCCGGCAGCGTCCGATCGGATTCGTCGCGGATGCTGAGCTCGACGCCGCGCCGGGCCCGGCCCACCGACTCCTCGGCGTCCTCGGGCGGGTCGTCGACGGCGGTGCCCACCCCCACCCCCGCTTCCGTGCAGGTATAGCGGACGACGACCGGAACACCGAAGCGACGGCGCGCCTCGCGCACGAGCGACGCCGTCGCCGGTCCTCCGCCCAGGGCGATCAACCTGACCGAGGAGATGTCCGTCGTCTCGAAGTTCTCGTGGGCCAACATCAGCGCCACCTGCGTGGGGATGCCGCCCAAGGTGGTGAGCCGGTGCCGGGCCACCATCTCGAGCGCCTCGCCCGCCGACCAGCGGGTCATCAGAAAACTGGTCCCTCCGCCGCGCAGCGCCTGGAAGAGCTTCGTCATGTAGCCCAAATGGGCGAACGAGGTCGACGACAGACCCCGGCCGCCGCTTCCCCACCGTCGTTGCCCGTCGGCCTCGCTGATGGTGTCGAGCTGCCGTTCGCAGAAGACCGCCCCCTTCGGTTCACCCGTCGTCCCCGACGTGAAGACCACGGCCACGGCCCGGTCGGGGTCTTCTCCCAAGGCGGGGATGCTCCGGCCCGCCGTCCGCAGCTCCCGCAGTGTCTGCGCCGGGGGGACGTCGGGCTCGACCTCGACCACCGCGCCCGCGTCCACCACGGCCCCCACGTCGGTGCTTCTGGCCAGAGCCTCGGACGCGATCACCAACGTCGCCCCGGCTATCTCGAGACAGCGCCGCCGCTCGGGCGGTGACAATTTGTCGTTCACCCCGGCGCTGACGGCGCCGATCTTGGCCGCCGCCACATAGGCCACGGCGTAGGCGGGGCCCGACGGCAGCAACAGACCGACCAGATCACCGGCACCGACACGGCGCGCCAGAAGTCCGGCTGCCACCTCATCGGATGCGGCGTCGAGCTCGGCGTAGGAAAGTGTCTCCCCGCCCGGGGTCACATAGGCGGCGCTGTCGCCGTAGCGGCGGGCAGCCTCGCCGGCGATGGCGCCCAGCATGGTCCCGTCGGTCATGTCCGCCAGTCGTCGGCCGGCGGAAGCGGGTGCCGGAACAATCCGGCCGCGTTCTCGCAGGCGATCTTCCGCAACTCGTCGGCGGGGAGGTGTCCGAGGGTCTTCTGCAGCTGCGCCTGGGTATCGGGCCAGGTGGAGTCGGCATGGGGATAGTCGGACTCGACCATGATGTGATCGATCCCGATCCGGTGCCGGACATCGATGACCGACGGATCGTCGATGGTGCAGAACCAGAAGTTCCGCCGCAGCACTTCGCTGGGCAGCAGAGCGGACGGCCAGGCGGAGGACTCGCCGCCCGAGGCCGAGTGACTGAGCACGTAGTCGACCCGGTCGATCAGCATCGGCACCCAGCCGATCCCACCCTCGGACATGGCCACGGCCAGATCGGGGAACCGCAGCGGCACCCCCGACCACAACCACTCCGCGGCGGCGATCAGTGCGTTCACGGGGAAGAGGGTGGGCAGCAACTCGAAAGGTGGTGACGGGGAGGGAAGCGGCGCCCACGACGACGCCCCCGTGTGCAGACAGACCACCGTCTGCGTCTCCTGGCAAGCGGCGAAGAAGGGATCCCAGTGCCCCGAGAAGATGGAGGGGAATCCGAGGGCGGCGGGGAATTCGGGGAAGCTCACGGCCTTGAACCCGCGCTCGGCGTTGCGCCGCACTTCAGTAGCGGCCACCGAGATGTCGGCCAACCACGGCAGCTGCAGGGGGATGATCCTGTCCGGATAGGTCCCGGCCCAGACGTCTAAGTGCCAGTCGTTCCAGGCCCGCATGCAGGCCAGCCCGAGTACGGGATCCTCGGCCCGCGAGAACACCGCCCCGCAGAAGCCGGCCACCAGTGACGGGAAGCAGAGCGACGCCCACGTGCCGTTGATGTCCATGTCGGAGATCCGGGCGTGGATGTCGAAGCAGCCCGGTCGCATCTCGTCGAAGCGCGACGGGTCCATGCTCCAGCTATCGCGGGTCCGCCCGGCCACGGCGTTCAGTCCGATGTTCGGGTAGGTCCGGTCTTCGAAGTGCCAGTACTGCACCCCCTCGTCGTTCTCCACCACCCGCGGGGCGCGACCAGACACCGCTTTGGGCACGCGCCCCACGAAGAGATCGGCCGGCTCGATCAGGTGGTCGTCCACCGAGATGACGGGCACCGTGATCGGCCGCGGCTCGGGGTCGGGCAGCAGAACCGTCATGGGCGCAGGGCGGCGGCGCAGAAGGACCAGAGGTCGTCGGCGATGTCGGTGGGGGACTCCTCGATCTGGTGGCAGATCAGTGCGTGCAGATGGGAGACGACCAGATGGAACACCGTCCGCGCCAGACGGGCCGAGTCATCGACTTTGATGGCGCCGCTGCGTCCGGCGTTCTCCAGTTCTCGTTGCAGCAGATCGACGAAGGGCTGCAGGACGGCGCGCAGTTCGTCGGGCCGGGACTCGGACAGCCGCAGGTGCTCGCGCACGAGCGCGGCGGCGTAGGGGAGCCGGCCGTCGAGGGTGATGAAACCGAAGAGCCCCTGGACACCGCAGCGGACCCGTTCGACCGGATCCTCGTAGCGGTCGACCTCGCGTCCGAGCGCCTCGGCGCCACGCCGGGCGTCGTCCTCGAACAGCGCCACCAGCAATTCGTCTTTCGACCCGAAACACCGGTAGAAGCTCTTGAGCGACGTACCCGCCGCCGCCACCAGCTGGCTCACGGTGAACACCGGGGCACCGGTCTCCCACATCAGGACCCGGGCCGCCTCCACCAGGTCGTGCGCCACCGCGGGCCGCGGCCCGAGAGTTCCCATAGCAGCGAGAGCCCGTCCCTCCACCGCTCCTGCTGCCATCGAAAACGGAAACTATCATCCTGGAGAACGGCGTTCTCCGGAGGTGGGAACCCGGCCGATCTGGGGGTGGGACGTGGGACGCAACCCGACAGCACCGAGCGCCGCGGGCGGGGGCATCGGACTCGTCATCGACGGCGAGGTCGTGTCCGGCGAGGCCGGGAGCTACCCCGTCATCAACCCGGTCCGACCGGCCGAGGTCGTTCTCGACGGTCCCTCGGCGTCTCTGGCCCAGGTGGACAGGGCCGTGGCCGCGGCCCGCCGGGCGGCCCCGGCATGGGCGGCCAAGTCTCCGGCCGAGCGGGCCGAGCTGGTGGCCAAGGCCTCGGCCGCCGCCGGGGCCGTGGTGGGATCGTCTGACCTGGCCCGGCTGCTCACCCGGGAACACGGCAAGGTCCTTTGGGAGGCGCAGTTCGACGCCGGCACCATCGGCGGCATGGCCGGTGCCTTCGCCCCTCTGGTGGCCGAGGCCCTCGAGCCCCGGACTCTGAAGGGCGGCGGAGGGCGACGGACGTCGGTCGAGTACGTCCCCTACGGCGTCGTGGCCTGTGTCCTTCCTTTCAACTGGCCCGTCTCGGTTCTCGGCAACAAGATCCTGCCGGCGCTGCTCACCGGGAACACGGTGGTGGTGAAAGCCCCGCCCACGTGCCCGGGAGCGGTTCTGGCCGTGACGGCGGCGCTGGCCGAGGCGCTTCCCCCCGGAGTGGTGAATGCCGTCAACGGCCCCGGTCCCGAGCTGGGCCAGGCGCTGGTGGGCCACCCGGATGTGGACATGGTCTCGTTCACCGGCGGCATACCCACCGGTCGGGCCGTCATGGCCGGCGCCTCGGCCGCCCTCACCCCGGTGGTCCTGGAGCTCGGGGGCAACGACCCCGCCCTCATCGCCCCCGACGTCGAGATCGACGAGGCCCTGGCGGCCAAGATCATCGAAGCCGCCTTCATCACCTCGGGTCAGGTCTGCATGGCCATCAAGCGGCTCTACGTCCCCCAGGAGAAGGTGTCACTCATGGTCGAAGCCCTGGTGGCACGCGTCGGTCAGGAGATCGTCGGTGACGGTCTGGCCGACGGGGTCACCATGGGCCCCGTCCACCGCCCCGCAGCGCGCGACCGCGTCGAAGCCATGCTGGGAGAAGCCGAGGCCGCCGGTGCGCGCGTTCACCGGCCCGCCCGTGTCCGCGACGAGGATGCCCGTGCCGGTGGCTATCTCGTCTCGCCCGCCATTGTGGAGGGGGCGACGGACGACGCCTCCATCGTCTGCGACGAGCAGTTCGCCCCCGCACTGCCCGTGCTCGGCTACCGCCGAATCGACGAGGCCCTCGAACGGGCCAATGACAGCGCCTTCGGCCTCTGCGCCTCGATCTGGACGGCGGACGACGCGCTGGCCGACGAGATGGTGGGCCGCCTCCAGGCGGGAACGGTCTTCGTGAACGCCCACGGCACCTCGGCCATGGACCACCGGGCCCCCTTCGGCGGCTGGAAGCAGTCGGGCTACGGGGTGGAACTCGGCCCCGAGGGCATGCGGGCCTTCACCCATCCCCGTACCGTCCTGCGCTTCCCGGCCCCGTCGTGAGCACCCTCGATC
The DNA here is from genome assembly GCA_003151475.1 of Acidimicrobiaceae bacterium. GTDB lineage: Bacteria > Actinomycetota > Acidimicrobiia > Acidimicrobiales > UBA8190 > Palsa-661. The sequence continues at coordinate 34,020 of PLXQ01000044.1, forward strand.
TGCTCATCCGCGGGGGGACGGTGGTGGACGGCACGGGCGGCCCGGCCCGGCGCGCCGATGTGGGGGTAAGCAGCGGCCGCGTCGTTGCCGTGGGCGACATCGACGACACCGCCGCCACGGTGATCGACGCCGACGGTCTCCTGGTGGCCCCCGGATTCGTCGACCTCCACACCCATTACGACGCCCAGCTGTCGTGGGACCCCGCCGCCAGTCCGTCGCCGCTGCACGGTGTCACCACCGTGATCGGGGGCAACTGCGGTTTCTCGCTGGCGCCGTCGGGCCCCGCCCACTCGGACTACCTGGCCCGGATGATGGCGCGCGTGGAAGGCATGCCGTTGTCGTCGCTCGAGAAGCTCGACTGGACGTGGACGTCGTTCGGCGACTGGTTGGGCCGACTCGACGCCAAGATCGGCGTGAACGCCGGCTTCCTCGTCGGCCATTCGGCCGTCCGGCGCTCGGTGATGGGTGAGGCGGCGGTGGGGTCGGAGGCCACCGACGAACAGGTGGCGGCCATGGTGGCTTTGCTCCACCGGTCGCTCGAGGAAGGCGCTCTCGGGCTGTCGACCTCCCAGGCCCACACCCACAACGACGGCGACGGTTCGCCCGTCCCGTCGCGTTCGGCCACCCGGGCCGAGATCGAGACGCTCTGCGCGGCGGTGGGGGAGCACGACGGCACCACCCTCGAGATCATCGTCCCCGGATGCCTGAATGGATTCAGCGACGACGAGGTCGACCTCATGGCCACGCTGTCGCTGCTGGCCAACCGCCCCGTCAACTGGAACGTCCTCGGCGTCTCGGCCATGAACCGCGCCGCTCTCGAACACCAGCTGGCCGCGTCGTCGACGGCGGCCGAGCGCGGGGCGAAGGTGGTGGCCCTGACGCTTCCCCACACCATGAAGATCCGTCTCTCGTTCTCCCACGGCGCCATCATCGACGGCCTCCCCGGTTGGCGCGAGCTCTTCGCCGTTCCCGCCGCCGAGCGGATCCGGCGCTTGTCCGATCCGGCCGAGCGCCGTCGTCTCGACGCCGGGGCGAAGTCGAAGGAGGCGGGCATCATCGGCGCGCTGGCCAATTGGCAAATGCTACTGATCGACGAGACCTTCGCCCCGGCCAACGCCGCCTACGAAGGGCGTTCGGTGGGCGACGTGGCGGCGGAGCGCGGCCAGGATCCCTTCGACGCGCTCTGCGACATCGTGGTGGCCGACGAACTGCGCACGGGCCTGCGCCCGCCCATTTCCGAGTCCGAAGCGGACTGGGAGTTGAAGGCCGACGTCTGGCGCGATCCCCGCACGGTGGTGGGAGGATCCGACGCCGGCGCCCATTTGGACGTCATGTGCGGAGCGATCTATTCGACGTCGCTGCTCGGAGAAGGTGTCCGCAAGCGCGGTCTGCTCTCCTGGGAAGAGGCCGTCTACCAGCTCACCGATGTCCCCGCCCGGCTCTACGGGCTGCGCGGGCGCGGTCGCCTGGCGCCCGACTACGCCGCCGACGTCGTCATCTTCGATCCCGACCGCATCGGTCAGCTGCCCGAACGCACCCGGGCTGACCTGCCCGGCGGCGCCAGCCGCCTCTACGCCGAGGCCGAAGGCATCGAGCGCGTCCTCGTGAACGGCACCGAGATCGTCACCGGCGGTACCTTCACCGGGGCGCTTCCCGGATCTGTGCTCCGCTCAGGCAGCGCCACCGACACGGTGACCGTCCGGTAAGGAAGGAAGACGATGACAACAGGTGCCAGGACAACGAAGGACGGTGGCCAGGTGGTACGGGCCGCGGTGCTCCGCCAGGTGGGCTCGCCCTTCGAGGTCGAGGAGATCACCCTCGAGCCCGTGGGGCCGCGCTACGTCAGGGTGCAGATGGCCGCCAGCGGCGTCTGTCATTCGGATCTGTCGGTGCAGAACGGGACCATCCCCTTCATGTTCCCCACCGTCCTCGGCCACGAAGGCTCGGGGGTGGTGGCCGAGATTGGATCGGCTGTCAGCCGGGTGGCCGTCGGTGATCACGTCGTGCTCACCTGGATGCCACCGTGCCGGCGCTGCTTCTGGTGCCTGGCCGGCCAACCCATGTTGTGCAACGTGGGTATGGGGGAGTCGATCGGCGGCCCCTATGCCTCGGTGGGTGGGGACAAGCTGATCCGCGGGCTCGGGACGGCCACCTTCGCCGAGCAGACCCTCGTTCCCGAGGCCCAGGTCGTCCCCGTCGACCGGGCCGCTCCCTTGGAACTGGCCGCGCTCGTCGGCTGCGCCCTGTCGACCGGGATCGGTGCCGTCTGGCACACCGCCGGGGTGGAGCCCGGCTCGACGGTGGCCGTCATCGGCTGCGGCGGCGTGGGACTGTCGGTGATCCAGGGCGCCCGCCTGGCCGGGGCGTCGACCATCGTCGCCGTCGACCACATGGGGGCCAAGCTCAAGGCGGCGCAGTCCATGGGGGCGACCGATGTCATCGACTCGTCGAGCACGGACGCCGTGGCCGGGATCCAGGCCCTCACGGGCGGGCTCGGTGTGGACTACGCCTTCGAGGTGGTGGGCCGGGCACCGACGATCCGCCTGGCCTTCGAAGCGGCCCGCCGGGGCGGCACGGCCGTCCTGGTGGGGGCCGGCTCGCCCTCGGAAGAGGTCACCTTCTCCGCCTTCGAGCTCTTCGTGGGTGCGAAGACCCTGGTGGGCTGCGTCTACGGCTCGACGGACCCCGACCGAGACTTTCCTTCCATGGTCGACCTGGTGACCAAGGGAACCATCGACGCCGAAGGCATGGTCAGCCGCCGGATCGGGCTCGACGACATCAATGACGCCTTCCGGGCCATGGAGGCGGGCGAGGTCGTCCGCAGCGTCATCGTCTTCGACAACGCCGGCGGCGACTCCTGATGGCGGCCGGCGCGCAGAAGGCCGCGGTCGAGGTGGTCGACGCCGACGCCCACATGATCGAGCCACCGGCTCTGTTCGCCGAACTCATGGCGAAGTTCCCCGACCAGATCGGCATCCGGACCGACACCCAGCTCGGCGTCCTCGTCGAAGGGCGTCCCTATCCGCAGTACGAAGGCCCCGGTGCCGGTTGCCCGCCGGAGAGCGGCATGACCGACGCCGCCGGCGTCGATCCCCGCTCCCCCGAAGGTGTCATCGGCAACGCCGACACCGACGGCATCGACGCCATGGTCCTCTTCCCGAGCTTCGGGCTCTGTGTGCCGACCATCGAGGATCCGAAGCTCGGCGCCGCCGTGGCCCGGATCTACAACGCCTGGGCGGCCGATTTCTGCGCCCGCAGTGGGGGCCGGCTGTTCGCCGCCGCCGTCGTACCCGTCGAACACGGCGACGTGGCCATATCCGTCATGGCCGAGGCGAAGGAGCTGGGCCTCGTCTGCACGGTGGTCCCGCCGGCGTTGAAGACCCGCAACCTCGACCACCCCGACATCGACCGTTTCTACGACGCCGCCGTCGAGATGGACATGGCCCTCGGGGTCCACGGGGCGCCGGGGATCCATCTGCCCAAGCTGGGGGTCGACCGCTTCACCAATTACATCCAGGTCCACTGCATCAGCTTCCCTTTCGACCAGATGACGGCCATGACGGCACTGGTGAGCGGCGGCGTCTTCGACCGGCACCCCGCTCTGCGGGTGGCATTCCTCGAGGCCGGTGTGGGCTGGCTGCCCTGGTTCATAGAACGCCTGGGCGAGCACTACGAATCGCGCGGCGACTGGATCCCCGACGGCTGGCGCAAGCCCCCGGCCGAGTACGTGGCCGCCGGCAACGTGGTCGTCACCTGCGAGCCCGATGAGCGCGGCGTACCCCATGTGGTCGAGATGCTCGGAGACGAGTGCATCATGTTCGCCAGCGACTACCCGCACTGGGACGGCGCCTGGCCGTCGGCCACCACCGAACTTCTCGAGCACAACCGGGGCCGCCTGTCCGACGACGCGCTCGGCCTCGTGGCGGGGGGTAACGCCCGTCGTTTCTACCGTCTGCCGTAGGGGCTCCCCCTACGGCAACGCGTCGGGCGGTGGGAGAACGTCGTTGATCTCCACCTCCACCACCTTCGTGCGCGACGTCGAGCCCGACACCAGCTGCACGCACCTCCGTGGGATGCCGAGCCACCGCGCCACCTCGTCGACGACGGCAGCATTGGCGGCGCCGTCGACCGGCGGTTGGTGGATCCACAATTCGAGGCGACTGCCGTCCCACGTCCGGCGCTCCCGGGAGGCCCGGGGATGGACGCGGACAGCAATGCGGATCGGGCTCGGAGGGATCGCGCTCAGAGGAAAAGGCTACGACAAGGTGAGACGGGCCTCTCTCACTGCGCACCTACGTGTGCGTCTCGTCCGATGCGTCCGATGGCGACGAATGTGATCACGGCACCCATCGCCAGGAGGAGAAGCGCCAGCAGGAGAAGCCACCGCAGTCCTGCCCCGACCCCCGTGAAGGCGAGAGCGCCCGCCGCCGCCGAGCTGGCGCTTGGTGTGGCGGCGCCCGACGGCGAGGTCGACGCCCCCGAAGCGCCCGGCGTCGTGGCCTGCGGCAGCGCCGGCGTGGCGGACGAAGATCCTCCCGGTGCGGGCGGAGCGGTACCGGTGGGAGCCGGGGTGGGTCCCGGTGTCGTGGTGCTGGTGGTCAGACCGGCGGTCACCACGAAGAAGCCGCTCACGTTGTTGCCTGTGACCTGGCCGGGGGCCACGTCTCCGACGAATGTGTAAAGCGGGGAGCCGTTGTAGGTGACTTGGGTCGTCCCGTTCGACTGCGTGGCCGTGCCCACCGTTCCCGTCACCCCGGGACCGCCAATGGCGACGGTGCCGGCGGGAACGGTCAGCGCCGGCCATGCCGTGGCGCAGCTGCCGTGGCACGTACTCTGCCCGTTATGGTCGGTGTTCAAGGTGTAGAGCGCCATGGCGGAGCTGGAGGCCAATATGGCGCCGAACGTGGCGTTGGTCTCCACCTGCACCGTCGGCGTTCCGGCCCAGGCGGGGCTCCCGGCGCCCCCCACCAAGGCGGCAAGGGCTGCCGCCACCACGGCGCCCAGGGTCACCCGGACCGACGTCCGTCGGCTGCGGCCCCGTTGGACACAACGCTGGCGCCGCCCATGGGTGGGGACCGCCCTTGTGATCATCGTGGTCATGGTCATCGCCCTCCGTCGTCGGCCGTTCGCAGTGAGTACTGCGCGATGGGCGCCGGCGTTCACGAGAAGATCCCGACGACCCTCCGCACAGCGCAGATTCAGGGCGGAATCAGATGAAGTCCTCTCGGACACGAGGCCCGGCCCTGCTGGGCGCCCTTTTGCTGTCAATCGTGGGCACCGTCCTGGTCGGCACCGTCCCCGTGCTCGCGCCGGGCGTCGCCGCCGGAGGGTCGGTGGCGGGCCCTTTGTTCAATTTCGGTCAGGCCGGGAGCTTCGGTTCGCTCCAAGGCGCAGACCTGGCCGCGCCCGTTGTCGGCATGGCGTCCACCCCCGACGGCGCTGGCTACTGGTTGGTGGCCAGCGAC
>PLXQ01000031.1:0-7233 GCA_003151475.1 Acidimicrobiaceae bacterium
TCTTGTCTTTTTTCAGCATTTCGTCCAGGGTGTAAAAGAGCGCCCCGGGGATCTTGTTCCGGACAGAAAGGGTCTTCAGCCTGGTGAGGCGGGCATTTTCCAGTTTGTTGATCTCCCCCTTCCGGTTGCAGTCGATGAGGATGTTCTTGTACTCATCCACGATGCGCCGGTTGTCGGGGTGCTTGTACATGACATCGATCCGGACCCGCTCCTGCTGGTAGCGATCGATCTCGTACCTTCCCGCCAGGGACGCCAGCATGGCAAAATCCTCGTCGGAGATCTTCTTGTTTTTCAGGTAGAAAGAATTGAAAAGATCGCGGTATTCCCGGTGCTTCCTGTTGATGAGCTTGAAGAGGAAGAGCTGTGCCCGCTGGTCACCCAGCATGGTGAAGATTTCGTCGATGATGCCGTTATCGAACTCCTCACCCACCGCGGTCGACCGCTTGATCCCCTTGCCCAGGAGTTTGACGATCTCCTCCTGGTGCTCGCTGAAGGAACCGCTGATCCTGTCGGAGTTGATGAAGAAGAAGTAGTTGCAGACGGCATTCCCGTCGAAAAATATTTTGTCGTAGCTCAGGGTTCCGGATGTGTCATCGTCGAATTCCAGGATCCCGGTAGCGTTGTCGTAATGGGCGCCGTAAATCACCAGGCGGTTGATGACGTCCCCTTTCGCCAGGTCTGCAATCGGCTGGTCGACCCCGAACATATATTCGCAGAACGAGCCGCCGTTCCCTCGGGAGCTTATCCCCTCCCTGCCGATGACGAACTCATTGCCGGGGGAGAAGAAGCGCAACTCCTCATCGTCGTGTCCCATGTTGAAGAAATAGCGCTGATGGGCATCTATGCCGGCAACGATGGCATAGTACTCGATGGTATGATCGATGAGACCGTGCAGGCGAATGTCTTTTTGCATAGGTTTCGTCCGGTTATGCGGCTGTATCAGTCAAGTTCCAGGACCATCCCGTCATACGCCAGTTCGACTCCTGCGGGGAAGCGGTCGCCATCGCGGCAGGAGACTTCATGGGTAAGATGGGTGAACACCGTCCGTTTCGGCTTCAGCTCCCCCACGATCTCCAGCGCCCCGTCGATGTTGAAATGGGTAAAATGGGGAGTGTAGCGGAGGGCATCGATGATCAGGAGGTCGAGCCCATCCAGAAGCTCCCGGGACGACGGCGGGATGGCGCTGCAATCGGTCAGGTAGGCCATGGCGTCGACCCGGTACCCCGTGGCGCTGCCGGCGCCATGGAGCAGAGGGACGGGAATGAACGTCTTGCCAAAAAGCTGGAATGGGCCGCTGACACTATGGGGTTCCAGCAGTGGGGCGTAGCCATCACTTTCCATCCCTTTGAAGATATAGGAAAAGTTCCGGCCGATCGTTTCCAGTGTCTCTCTGAATCCATAACAGGGGACAATCCGCTTATGGATGAAATGAAACCCCCGCAGGTCATCGATACCGTTGATATGGTCGGCATGGGAATGAGTGAACAGCACGGCATCGATCCGGGGGACCTTTTCGCGGATGGCCTGCTTTCTGAGATCGGTCGATGTATCCACCAGGATGTATTTGCCCGCAGTCTCGATCAGGATGGAAGCGCGAGACCTCTTGTCCCGCGATTCGAGGGATCTGCAGACAGGACAGGAACAGCCAACCATCGGCACGCCGGTGGATGTGCCGCTGCCGAGAATGGTTATCTTCATTGAACATCCCTCGGGGAAAATAGATTAATTAAATATCACGTTTACCCTCCCCAGGCAAGGAGTTTGTCCGTCGTGGCAGCCATGCGGCGGCCGTTGTGCTGACAGTGACACAAAAAAAACCCTTCTCCCCGATGCGGGGGAGAGGGGGTTGTTACCATCAGGGAAACCCTCAGTAGCTGCGGAGCTACAGCCGGTCCAGAAACCCCTTGACCAGTGGCGCAAACGTCTCATGCTCCAGTAAAAAGGCATCGTGGCCGTACGATGACTCGATAAGGTGGTACTCAACGCGCTTGCCGAGCTTCTCCAACACCAGCACCATCTCCTCGGTCTGGTTGTGAGGGTAGAGCCAGTCCGACGTGAAGGCAAAGAACTGGAGAGGCGCCGCGACGGGCTGGAATGCCTCCTCCAGCGACTCGCAGCCCCAGGCAACGTCGTAGAGATCGAGGGCCTTGGCAAGATAGAGGAAGGAGTTGGTGTCGAACCGGTCCACGAAATTGTAGCCATTGTAGGAGAGGTAGCGTTCCACCTCGAACTGACCGAAGAAGTCGAACAGACCATCCCTGGCGGTAAAGCGGCGGCCGAACTTGGCGGTCATGGATTCGTCGGACAGAAAGGTGATATGGCCGATCCCACGTGCCAGCGCCAGGCCGTCCTTCGGGTTTTTCCGGTACTCCCCCTTCTTCCAGGTCGGGTCGTTGAAGATGGCCCAGCGCGCCACGGCATTCAATGCGATGGCCTGGGCCGAGGGATGGGGGCTCGTTGCGAGCACCACCGCCGAAGCGATCCGGTCCGGAAACTGGGTCGCCCATTCCAGCGCCTGCATCCCCCCCATGCTCCCCCCCAGGACGGTGACCAGCCGGTCTATCCCCAGGTGATCGATGAGCAGGACATGCGCCCGGACCATGTCCCGCACCGTGATGACCGGGAAAGACAGGTTGTACCTCTTGCCCGTCTTCGGATTGATGTCGGCCGGGCCGGTGGAACCGTAACAGGAGCCGATGACATTGGCGCAGATCACGCAGTACCTGTCGGTGTCAAGCAGCCGTCCGGAACCGACAATGGCGTCCCACCACCCCGGTTTCTGCTCCTCTTCGCTGTATTTGCCCGCCAGGTGGGCATTGCCGGTCCAGGCATGGGCCACCAGGATGGCATTCGACCGGTCCGCGTTCAACTCTCCATACGTTTCGTAGGCAAGGGTAATCGGCCCGAGTATCCGGCCGCTTTCCAGGCGGATGTCGGTGTCGAAGGTTATGGATTGTGGTTCCACGATGCCGGTGTACATGCCAATCGCTCGTTTCCGGTTTGGATTTATCTACGGCAAAGGAAAAAGCTCCATACGCAAGGCACGTGAGGACCGGGACACGAGGCGTACTATACAGGTACGTTGAGTGTCATGGCCCGGAGCGCAACGCCGCAGAGGGACTTTTTGCGAAGCCGTATAAGAAAAGCCCCTTCTCAAAATGATGAGAAGGGGCTTGATGACATGATGCGATCGTTAAGCGCCTCTCTCATCTACGCCCCGAAGCTAATGCTTCAAAGCAGGATTTAGCACCTGACGCCCGTTACCGGGCCGGTTGCTGTGGTTTCGCAGGGCCTGTCCCTCCACCACTCTCGATAAGAATAAGGTCAACTATTCAATTTTCATGAAAGAATACGGAATCAAAGGGTTTTTGTCAACGGAAATGTTGCCTTTACCGTTTACTTTCCGTTGTCACAACAATGCGTCAACCAGGGAGACTTTCTGCGAAATTGTGCTTCGATTCAGGTATTGTGCCAATCACCGATAGGCGAGAATTTTGAACATGTCCGCACCTTTCTCTGAAAGCGATTTCAAGCGGAACTCCCTGATCCGAAAAACGGGACCAGATCACATTCCATATCCTCCCGATCTTCATTCACCCTTGCCCAACGGCTTTCTTCAGAATTTTCTGACAATAGCTGTTCAGGCTCTCGCCGGAACGCAGTGCCCGAATCACGACCTCGCGGTGAAGATCTTTATCAACCCGCAGTACGAACCGTCCCGAATACTCCTTGCTTGCCGTGGCGGGAGGCAATGGCTTGCCGTCCGTTTCGTACAGCTCTATTGCTTCCGCTACCGTCTGACACAACTCCTCGTAGACCTTTGTTTCGTCATCACCATGAACTCCTCCGTAGATGAGCCCCGGACAGGTCCCAACGTAACATCCGTCTTCCTCGGACCATTCGACGATCTTCAGATACTTGTCGCTTTGCTTCATTTCAAACTCTCCTCGATGGCAGCCTCAACCTGACGTTCCTGGTATGGCTTCGCGTCATCGCCGAGGCTGCCGGATAACGTGATCGGCCTCACGCAGTTCGGATGGGTAAAGTTGCGGTGGCCCCCCTTGCCTCCCTTGTCAAGAAAGCCGGCTCTTTTCAGCCGGTTGATCAAATCACGTATTTTTTTCGGCATATGCAAATAGTACTACAATGATACTATACAATCAAATAAAAAAAGGTGAAGATTGCGCTAGTCGGTTTGAGCGCCCTGTGGCGAATTCGAGGGGCATCAACAAGGCCTGCACCGTGCAGGTTTTTCAGCAATTGATTATTGCGGAATTTTTCCGTCTCCGCTATTCTTCCGGCAATGTAGTGCCCAAAGTGATGCAACGGAAAGGACGCTGACATGACGGATACCACAAGCGAGAAGCGGGCGAAGACGATAGCACTCCGAAAGGAGATGCAGGCGATGGTGGAGAAGGCCTTTCGGCCGAAAAGCCGGAAGAAGCTCTTCGATGAAGCGCAGGAGCTCGTCTACCAAGCGTGGGGGGCGCCTTCGCGGAAGCGGGCGGTGGAACTCGCTCGCAGGGCTCTGGAGCTGTCGGCCGATTGCGCCGATGCCTACTGCATCCTTGCCGAGGAACAGGCGAAGACCGACGATGACGCGATCCTTCTCTACCGCCAGGGTGTGGAGGCGGGCAGGCAGGCGTTGGGCAAAAAGGCTTTCCGCGAGGATGTCGGCCACTTCTGGGGCCTTCTCGACACCCGCCCGTTTATGAGGGCCATGGACGGTCTTGCGACAATGCTCCGCTATACGGAGGGGAAAGAGGGGGAGGCGATCGATATCTGGCGGGAAATGCTCCGGCTTAATCCCGGCGATAACCAGGGGACGCGGTATCGGCTGCTGGCCCTGCTGGTGGAGATGAATCGTGACGACGAAGCCGAGACTCTGATGGAGGAACACGGTGAGGATTTCCTTGCCGACTGGGCGTATGCACGGGCACTTCTGGCGTTCAGAAGGGAAGGTGACACGGGGGCCTCCCGCGCACTTCTTGCGAAGGCGCTCGGGAAGAATCGCCACGTCCCCTATTATTTTCTCGGCAAGAAGAAGCTCCCTAAGAAAACTGACGGTTTCATCTCCCCTGGAGAAGAGTCCGAGGCTGTTGCCTGCTGTGAAGGCTACCTGGTTGCCTGGTTCAGAACACCCGGAGCCTTGGAATGGCTGGCGCGCCAGTCGGGAGTTTCCTTCGGGCCGAAACCGAGACGCCCCTCTCTGTTCCCGGCCGATGAAAAAAAGGATCTCACGGAACTGTTGAAGCTTGCCACGGTCCCGGATGACGCCCTTACCCTGGAGGAACTCCACGGCTTCCTGTTCGGGCTGGCGATCACCCCGGAGGTGGTTAAGCCGAGCGAGTGGCTCCCCCTCGTCTTCGGGGAGGAGATGCTCTCCGTTCACGACGAGAAAAAGAGTACCCTCCTTCTGGAACGGCTCTTTGCCGTGCACAACAGGCTGATCGACGAGCAAAACAAAGGGATTCTCCGGTTTCCTTTCACCATGACAAGACAGTCATCCATTCCGTTCGTTCAGGACTGGTGTTACGGGCTTTTCATGGCCCTGACCGTGCGGCGTAATGTATGGGGGATCGAAGAGGATAATATAGGGTACATTCTTGAAAAAGGAGAAGGAACGGCCTTTGCCGCGGCAATCGTTTCCGTGGTCGGGTTGCCTGGAGCGCTGGACGAGCCGGACGGGGAGCAAGGGGATGAGCCGCTTGCCGATACGGAGAAAGCCGACTTTTACCTTTCCATGCTGGAACGCCTGCCGGAAGCGGTTACGACCCTCTGCGCGGAGGGGAGGAGCTGCGATGTGCGCCGCCGCAGGGAAGCGATGCACGTCGTTCCGCACCAGCCGAGGCGGGTGGAAAAGATCGGCCGGAACGATCCATGTCCGTGCGGGAGCGGCAAGAAGTATAAGAAGTGCTGCGGGTAGCGCCCCTTACAGCCCCACCCCCTCCAGTTCCCGCACTACCGGTTCCCCGTCCCGCTTGTAGAGGATCAGATTGATCCGATCCTGATACCGGCCGAACTCGAAATAGAGGTTGAGCTCATAGGCCATCAGGGCAACGTGCTCCAGTTGGCGCAGGTCGCGGAGCATGAAGAGGACCCGGTTTCCCTTTTCAAGATAGTCGAGGAAGCTGGTTGACACCTCGAATTCAATCGGACCCCACTCTCCGGTCAGATCAGCCACGCTCACCCCTGTACCGCTGACGGAAAACTCACTCAGGATGAAACGGAGGCGGTGGGAGCCTCCTGCTTCAGACGAACCGGTGCCCGATTCCGCCAGTTGAGCCTTTGGCAACTCCAGGGGCGATGTCGCGGTCACCATGCCTGCCGCCACGGTGGCATTGCTGAAACGGTCGATAAGGATGAAGCTGCCGGTTTCCCTGTTATGCCGGTACGGGTCCAGGGCAACCGGGCGGTCAAGCTCCAGATGGACCACGCCGATTTCGTTCAGTCCCAGCGTCGTCGTCCGTTTCTGTTCCAGGGTATTGACGTCCACAGCATACTGTACACGAGTGACCCGGCCGGGGGTCACTCCAGCGGCGGTCTTGACCACATAGATCTGCCCCGGCTGCAGGGCTTCGTCATGCATCCAGAGCAGGTGCGCCTCCGGGTGCCGGGAATTATGCGGCGGAGCATCCGGGGCTGCCAGCATATCACCCCGGCTGATATCGATTTCGTCCGTGAGGGTCAGGGTCACTGCCTGGCCGGCAACCGCCTCCGGCAAGTCACCGTTCATGGTCACGATTCGGGCCACCCGGCTGGTGCGGCCGGACGAGGCGACCTTCAGTTCGTCGCCCGGACGGATGGTACCCGAAGCAATTGTGCCGCAAAAACCCCGGAAGTCCGGATGGGGGCGGTTAACCCACTGGACCGGCAACCGGAACGGCAGTGTTCTTCTGTCATCCTCCACCCGAACGGTCTCCAGGTAATTCATCAGGCTGGGGCCATGATACCAGGAGCTGTTGACGCTCGCCTCGATGATGTTGTCGCCGTTCAGGGCCGAGATCGGGATGGCGGTGATCGAGGCAAAACCGAGTGGGGCGGCAAACTGTTCATAATCGCGCAGGATCTCCTCGAAGCGCTCCCGGTCGAACTCGACCAGGTCCATCTTGTTGACCGCCAGCACCACATGGCGGATGCCCACCAGTGAGACCAGATAGCTGTGACGGCAGGTCTGGATCAAGAGCCCCTTGCGGGCATCCACCAGGATCACCGCCACCTGGGCGGTGGAGG
>PLXQ01000031.1:7243-89162 GCA_003151475.1 Acidimicrobiaceae bacterium
GCCGCAGGTGATGAAGCGCAGCAGGGACTTCTCCTCCTGGCTCTTCAGATAGGCGAGAATATCCTTTTCGATCAAATCCGATTGGTGGGCCATAGTAAACCTCGAAGTAGGAATTATGAAGTATGAATTATGAAGAAACCCGCTCTTGCGCTACGACATCGGCTGTTAGAAATTTCATCCTTCATAATTCATAATTCATCCATGTCTTAAAAATACCCTTCCTGTTTCTTCTTCTCCATGGAGCCAGCTTGATCGTGATCAATAAGCCGTCCCTGGCGCTCAGAGGTTCTGGTCAGCAACATCTCCTGGATAATTTTGGGCAGGGTGTCCGCTTCCGATTCCACGGCGCCGGTAAGAGGGTAGCACCCCAGGGTGCGGAATCTGACCGATTTGTGCTGCACCTCCTCCCCTGGTTTCAGCTCCAGACGCTCGTCGTCCACCATGATCAACATGCCGTCCCGCTCCACCACCGGCCTGACGGCAGCATAGTAGAGCGGCACGATCGGAATGTTTTCCAGGTGGATGTACTGCCAGACGTCCAGCTCGGTCCAGTTTGAGAGCGGGAAGACCCGGATGCTCTCCCCCGGTTTGATCCGGGTGTTGTAGAGATCCCACAACTCCGGTCGCTGGTTTTTGGGGTCCCAGCGGTGATTGGCGCTGCGAAAGGAGAAAATACGCTCCTTGGCCCTGGATTTTTCCTCGTCCCGGCGGGCTCCGCCGAATGCGGCGTCAAACCGGTAGCGGTCCAGCGCCTGCTTCAGCCCTTCGGTCTTCATGACGTCGGTGTAGAGTGCCGAGCCGTGGGTTAACGGGGAAACGCCGCGGCTGGCCCCCTCCTCGTTAACGTGCACGATCAGGTCCAGGCCGCATTCGGCAGCCATACGGTCGCGAAACTCTATCATTTCGCGGAATTTCCAGGTGGTGTCAACGTGCAGCAGGGGAAATGGCGGCGGTGCCGGGTAAAAGGCCTTGCGGGCCACGTGCAGCATGACCGCCGAGTCCTTGCCGATCGAGTAGAGCATCACCGGGTTGGCAAATTCGGCCACCACCTCGCGCATGATGTGGATGGACTGGGCCTCCAGGGCCTGGAGATGCGAGAGCTGATACTGGCCGGGACCGGCGGACACCCCCTGTTCCATATGGCTTTCCACGTTAGCCGGGAGCCCTTGGGAACCTGTTCCAGCGGCGTCAATTAGGGTCGTCTGACCCATCTCCTGTGACCCTGGACGAGGATCCGCCCCATGGCCAGCACCGAAGACCACGCCCTCGCCGCCCGGATCGCCGGTCGCGCCGGGGCTCTGCTGCTCGATGTCCGCCGGGAGGCGGGAACCGAGAGGGCGGGCCTCGGTGACGAAGGCGACCGGCGGGCGCACCAGATGATCATGGCGGCGCTGCTCGACGCACGTCCGGCCGACGCCGTGCTGTCGGAGGAATCGGGAAAGGCCGATGAAGACGCGCCGCTGACGACCCCCGGCAGCGGCGATGCGCAGGGGAGCCGGCGGGTGTGGATCGTCGATCCCCTCGACGGGACGAGGGAGTACGGCGAAGGTCGGGCCGACTTCGCCGTGCATGTGGCGCTGGTCGAGAACGGTGTGGCCGGCGTGGGCGCCGTCGCTCTTCCCGGCGAGGATCTCGTTCTGAATACGGGTGAGCCCCCGCCGCTGGCTGCCCTGCACACAGGGCGGCCGCGGATCCTGGTGAGCCGGACCCGGCCGCCGATCGAGGTGGCGGCCGTGGCCGCCGGGCTCGACGCCGAGTTGCTGCCCATGGGATCGGCCGGGGCGAAGACAATGGCGGTGGTGCGCGGCGAGGGCGAGATCTACCTGCACTCCGGCGGGCAGTACGAATGGGACTCGGCCGCCCCCGTGGCCGTGGCGCTGGCCGCCGGGCTGCACGCCAGCCGGCTCGACGGTTCCGCTCTCGTTTATGACCGGCCCGACCCGTGGCTGCCCGACCTTCTGGTGTGCCGGCCCGAGCTGGCCGAGAAGGTCCTCTCGCTGCTGCGGGGCGCCCCGTAGTGTGGCCGGGGTGAGCCAGCCGGCCAGCGGCGCCGCCGTGGTGGTGCGGCTCGGGAACGCCGTCGATGCCGAAGTGGCGGCGCGGCTGCACGCCGGGCTGATCACCGAGGGCTTTCTCTCCGCCCTCGGTCCCCGATTCCTGCGCCGGCTGTACCGACGGGTGGCGTTGTCGGACGACTCCTTTCTGTTGGTGGCCGAAGGTCCCGACCCCGTCGGTGATGGGAGCGGCATCGGTGGTGGCCCTGCGGCCGGATTCCTGGCCGGGGCGCTCGACCTCGGGGCTCTGTACCGGCGCTTCGTGCTCCACGACGGAGTTGCCGCCGCCGTGGGGTCCTTGCCCGAACTACTCAGGTCGTGGCGCCGGGCGTGGGAGACGCTGCGTCACGGGACCAGCGGCGGCGGCGAGGAAGAGGCCGGCCCCCGCGTGGCCGAGCTCCTGTCGATCGCCGTTGATCCAGCCTGGCAGGGCCGGCAGGTGGGGACGCTGCTCGTCCAGGGCTTCCTGGACGAGCTGGCCCGGCGCGGTGCCGGTGGTGCCCAGGTGGTGGTGGGGGCCGACAACGGGCCGGCCATCGCCCTGTACCGACGCTGCGGATTCGTGCCCGGGCAGAGCTTCGCGCTGCACCGGGGCACCGTGTCGCTGCTGATGCGGCGTCCGGTGGGTGCCGGTCCGCAGGACATGGGGCCCGGGGCCCAGCCGGACGGGGCCGGGTCCGCATGACGGCACGCCTCGTGCTGGCCGGCGGCGGGGGTCTCGTCGTCGCCCTGGTGGCCACTCCCCTGGCGGCGGCGGTGGCCCGGCGGGCGGGGGTGGTCGACCGGCCCGGGGAACTGAAGCCCCAGACCGAGGCCGTTCCTTACCTGGGGGGCGTGGCCGTGTTCCTGGCCGCCGTGGTGGGCGGGGCCGTGGGGCGGCCCCTTCTGCTGCTGCCGCTCGGCCTGGCGCTCGTTCTCGGGGTGACCGACGATGCTGTGCACCTGCCGCCGCTCGTCCGGCTCGGGGGGCAGCTGGCCATCGGCGCCGTGGTGGCCGCCGTGGTGCGGACCCATCTGCCCGGTCCGGTCGGTCCCGTGCTGGTGGTGGCCGTGACCGTGCTGCTGATGAACGGGGTGAACATGATCGACGGTCTCGACGCGTTGGCGGGAGGAGTGGTGGCCGTGGGCGCCGGGGCCTTCGCCTGGATGCTGGGCGGCGACGGGCGCGCCCTGGCCCTCGGCCTGGCCTTCGGCCTGGCCGGCTTCCTCGTCTACAACCGGCCCCCGGCGCGGATCTATCTGGGCGACGGAGGGGCGTACCTGTTGGGAACCGCCCTGACCGTGTTGCTGGCATCGGCGTGGGCGCCCGGGGTGCGGGCATCGGTGGGGATGGCCGGCCTCGTCCTGGTGGCCGTGCCCGCCGCCGAGGTCCTCTTCGCCGTGATCCGGCGTCTGCGCAGCCGGCGCTCCCTCGTCCTCGGGGACCGGGGTCATCCCTACGACCGGCTGGTGGCCCGGGGCTGGCCGGGCCCGCGTGCCAGCGCTCTCTACATCGTCGTGGCCGCCGGCTGCGGCGCTGTGGGGCGGGCCGTGGCCGTGCCCCACGGACCGGCGGCGGCCATCCTGGCTGTCGTCGTGGTCGCTCTCGCCCTGGTGGCCGGAGCCGCCGTGACGGGCGTGCTGACACCCGAGAGGGGGGAGACCCCGTGACGCGGATCTACCTGTCCCCGCCCGATGTCGGAGAGGCCGAGAGGCAACTGCTGCTCGACGCCTTCGACTCCAATTGGATAGCCCCGCTCGGGCCCCACGTGGACGGCTTCGAACGTGACATGGCCGAGCGGACGCAGATTCCCGGGGCGCTGGCGTTGTCCAGCGGCACGGCGGCACTGCACCTGGCCCTGCTTCTGCTGGGGGTGGAGCCCGGGGACGACGTGCTCGTGCCCAGCCAGACTTTCGTGGCCACCGCCAACGTCGTCACCTACGTGGGAGCCCGACCGGTCCTGGTCGATTCCGATCCGGCCACCTGGACGATCGATCCGGCGCTGGTGGTCGAGGAGCTCGAGAGGCGGGCCCGGGAGGGCCGTCTGCCGGCGGCCGTGATCACCGTCGATCTGTACGGGCAGTGTGCGGACTACGACCGGATCCTGGCTGCCTGCGCCGACTACGAGGTGCCGGTGCTCGAGGACGCCGCCGAGGCGCTGGGCGCCAGCTACCGGGGCCGGGCGGCGGGGTCCTTCGGCGCCGCCGGGGTCTTCTCCTTCAACGGCAACAAGATCATCACGACGAGCGGCGGCGGGATGCTCGTCTCCCACGACGAGGCGCTGATCGAACGGGCCCGGTACCTGTCCACCCAGGCCCGGGAGCCCGTCGTCCACTACGAGCACGTGGCCATCGGCTTCAACTACCGGCTGAGCAACCTGTTGGCGGCCCTGGGCCGGGCCCAGCTGCGGGGCCTGGACGAGCGGGTGGCGGCCCGGAAGGCCATCAACGAGGCCTACCGGGCCGCGCTGGCCGATGTGCCGGGCATCGACTTCATGCCCTGGGCCGCCTACGGCGAGCCCAACTACTGGCTGACCTGCATCCTGGTCGATTCCGAGGCCTTCGGGGCCGGCCATGAGGACATCCGGATGGCCCTCGAGGCCTTGGACATCGAGTCCCGCCCCACCTGGAAGCCCCTCCACCTCCAGCCGGTCTTTGCCGACGCTCCCACCGTGGGCGGCGCTGTAGCGGCGTCCATCTTCGAACGGGGTCTCTGTCTGCCCAGCGGATCGCGCCTGGAGAGCGCCGACCTCGAGCGGATCACCGACACCATCCGTGACCTGGCCCGCTGACCGATAGAGGCCGCCACCAGCCACGTCCACAGCTTCACTTTGCACTCTGAGTGGGATAATACCTCCCGCTTCGTGGTCAAGATTCCCACCCAAAGTGTCGAACTAGCCATGGATGCCGTCAACTTTCCCCCTTTCTGGCCGTACCCCCTTCTGGAGCCGGTGCCACGGCACCGCCGTCAGCCTGAGCCTGCTCGCACTGGTGGCGGCAGCCGTCGCCGCCGGGCCGAGCATCGCCTCGGCGGCGTCGAAAAAGGCCACGAAGGCGGCGACCGCCACGACCACCACCACCGGGGGATCGGCCACCACGACGACCCCGCCGACGACGACAACCACCACCCCGCCGACCACGACAACCACCTCGACCACGACGCCGCCCACCACCACATCGACGACCAAGCCGGCAGCCAAGCCGGCGGCAAACACGAAGACCACGACGACCACGTCGACGAACGCCCCGGCCGTCACTACGACGACCGCGGCGCCGACGGCCAAGAGCAAGGCGGCGCGGATCGTGCCCGGGCCCAATGTGGTGACGACGAGCGGTGTCGACCTCGACGCCGGCGTTGCCGGTGTGGCTCCCCCGACGACGATCGCCGCCGACTGCTCGGTTGACGTGTCCGCATCGCTCCAGGCGTGGCTGTCCACCTTGACGCCCGGCATCCTCGTCCGGCCGGCGGCGGGCGCCTGCTACCGGATCGACCGGGGCGTCACTCTGCGGTTTCCCGTGGGTCTCACCATCGACGGCGGGACGTTCAGGAACACCACCACGCAGAACAGCTTCACCGGGCAGGGCCTGGGACGAGCCACCTTCAATGTCCTCGGCGGCAGCGCAGTGACCTTCGAGGACCTGACGATCGTGGGCGCCAACCCCAGCGGCTACCACCCGGCCCTCGCCTTCGAAGCGGGAATCACCCTGCAAGGTACGACCGGGGCCGTGATCCGCAACGTGACCATCAACCACGTCTACGGCGACGGGATCACCCTGGACCCGCTGCGCGGTGGCAGTGACCACATGTCGGGCGGGATCGTCTCGCCCGTCACGAACCTGAACATCAGCGCCGTGAACATCACGGGAAGCGGGCGTCAGGGCATCGCGCTGGTGAGTGTGAACACAGCCAACATCGACAACGTCGCCCTCACCAACGTGGGCATGGACAGCTTCGACGTCGAAGCCGACGAGGCCCACGAAGGGGCCGTGAATGTAACGATCGACGGCTGCACGTCGAGCACATGGAACGGTGGGGCGTTCTTCGCCAACGCCGGGGCCAGCAACGGAGCGTTTACGCGCAACATCACCGTCGAGAACTGCCGGATGCTTCACCCTCAGGGCGGCAACGCCGTGATCGTCGAGAACGCCGATCACGCCAGCGTGGAGAGGGGGCCCATCGTCTTCTCGAACGACACGCTCTGGTGCGGAGCGAGCGTCTATGTGGGCTGCTTCCAACTGAACCGCGCCAACGTGTCGGTCACGGACACCACCATCCAGTACCCCAAGGAAAACCCGATCCACGAGGACCTGTATCACGCCGGGAACGCGACCAGCCTGTCGTTCGTGAACGACTCGGTGCTGGGCTACACCGACGTGGGACAGGCGAACGCGAGCAACACCATCACGACGTCGGGGGGAACCTGGCAGCGTGCTCACCCCGCCGTCACCGTGGCACGTTCGGAGCGCCCCGTCGCCGTCCGGCGGGCGGTGCGTGACAACCGCGCCGCACGGCGCGTCTAGGCCCCGAATACGGCAAATCCAGCTGTTACGCTGGGCCCGAGGTCCGGCGCCGGATCGGGGCCGAAATCAGTGACCGGGGGGACCGTGGGTCTTGCCAACGAGATGACGACATCGGTGGATTCGAGCCGGGGGCGGGCAGCCGGCCGGGGCCATGTGCTGCAGCCGCAGTGGGACGGCACCGACTCCATTCGGGAGCGCTATGACGCCGTGCGGCCGTGGCTTCAGGCCCAGTCGGTGCTCGACATCGGCTGCGCATCGCGTTACGGCCGTGACGACTGGTTGCACGGGCTGCTGGCGCGCGACACCACCGATCTGGTGGGCATCGACATGAACACCAAGATCGTGAACGATCTGCAGATGGCCGGCTATGACGTCCGGCTGGCCGATGCGCAGGACTTCGATCTGCACCGCCAATTCGACGTGGTCTTCGCCGGGGAGCTCATCGAGCACCTCGATAACGTCCACGGCTTCCTCACGAGCGTCCGGCGGCACCTGGCGCCGGGCGGGCGGCTGGTGCTCACCACGCCCAACGCGTTCTACATCGGGAATTTCATCTACCGGCTCGGTGGCCACGCCCGCGTCCACCCCCAGCACACGGCGTGGTACTGCGAGAGCACGCTGCGGCGGGTGATCACGGTCAACGGCTTCGAGAACGTCGACATCCACTACATCGGCCACGCCAGTCGCACACCGGCGCGTCGGCTGGCCAGCTTCTCCTTCCGTCATCTCCTGCCCGACCACCTCGCTCTCGACACCATGGTGGCGGTGGCCAGCGGTCACGACCTCGGTGCCGGCGATGACGGCGGGACGACGGATACCGGCGGTCGTCCGTCGGACGCCTAGTCGACGGGGCTGCTTCTGTGACCACGCCCCGCCGTCCCGGTGCCTTCGTGATCTCGCTCGACTTCGAGCTGCACTGGGGGATGCGGGATCACACCGATGTCCAGGAGGCGGCGGAGGCCGACCTCGTGCGCAGCCGCGATCATGTCCGGCGCCTGGCCGATCTCTTCGCCGAGCGCGCCGTGCGGGCCACATGGGCCACGGTGGGCATGCTCTTCGCCTCCTCGCGCCGCGAGCTCGAGCCCTATCTCCCCACCGTCCGGCCTCGCTATGACCGGGCCGAGCTCGACCCGTACGTCGAGGTCCTCGGAGAGGACGAGGACGCCGACCCGCTGCACTTCGCCGGATCTCTCGTCCGCCATCTCGCCGCCACGCCGGGCCAGGAGGTGGCGTCGCACACCTTCTCCCACTACTACTGCTTGGAGCCCGGTCAGGACGAAGAGGCCCTGCGCGCCGATCTGGCCGCCGCCCGGGCCATCGCCGCTCCCCTCGGTCTGCCCCTGAACAGCATCGTGCTACCACGCAATCAGTGGAACCCCCGGTACGCGCGGGCGATCCGTGAGAGCGGATTCTCGTGTTATCGAGGACCCCAGCCGTCGTGGGGATACCGGGCGCAGAGCAACGAGACCACCACCGTGGCGCGCCGTGCGGCCCGCCTGGCCGACACGTACGCCGGTCTGTCTGCGCCGCCCACCTTCGCCTGGGACGAGCTCGTCGATGACACGGGTCTGTGCAACATCGCGGCCAGTGCCTTTCTCCGCCCCTATTCACCGCGTCGGCAGGCACTGGAGGGCCGCCGACGGGCCCGGCTGATTGCCGGTCTGCGCAGCGCCGCCCGTCGGGGCCGCCTATTCCACCTGTGGTGGCATCCGCACAACTTCGCCCGCTACCCGGAGGAAGGCTTTGCTCTCCTCAATTTCCTGCTCGACGAATCCGACCGGCTGGCCGGCTCCGACGGGCTCCGGTCGATGTCGATGGGCGACGTGAGCGCCATGGCCCTGGCCGATACCCCAGGCGGCCACAGCGGTCCCTGAGACTCGGCCCTCTGGTGCATTTCGAGCGCTGTCGTGGTTCAGCGCACACCGCGCCGCAGCCGGGTCCAGACATAGCCCCACAGCGTCGGATGCCAACGCAGCTGCGACGACGGCGCGCCAGCGGCGTCGGCCGGGCCCAGCACGCGCAGCTCCTGGCCGGCCAGGACGCGTTCGACTTGTTCGGCCAAAAGCGGGAGGCCGACGGCCAGGTGCCGGTAGGGGTAAGTGGCGAAGTCGTCGTCGGGCGTCGGCGTGAAGGACGCCCGGGCCAGGACCCCGCCGGTGTCGATGCCGGCATCGACCAGATGGACGGTGGTGCCCACCAGGTCGGGGCGATCTTCGACCAGAGCCCAGTAGCCCCCGTGGACGCCGCGGTAGTGAGGGGTGATGCCGGCGTGGACGTTGATGAACGGCTCCGGCACCGAGGTAAGGGTGGCGTCGGAGATGATCCGGGTACCTTGGACCACGACGACAGCGGGGCGCAGCACGCACAGCAGCTCGGCGGTGGCCGGGTCGTTGACCGAGGCGACCCGCACGACGTCAGGGTTGACCGTGGCATCGAGGCCCGACTCCACGAGAATGGCCCGGACCCGCTCCCGAGACGATCGCCGCAGCAGCGGCAGAGCCACAGTCACGAAGGCAACCTGCCCGAGGACCGTGGCCCATCCGAGGCGCCTGGCCCGGCGACGAGCAAGGGTGACCCTCGGCACCGGTCGCTCCAACACCACAACGACGTCGACAAAGCGCGAGGCAAGGTAGTTGTACACGATGTCGGTCGGTTCACCGGGGCCGGCGAGCAGAACGACACGACCGGGCCGGTCTGGGCCGGCCGTCACAGTGGTGACCCCGACCCCGCCCTTGACCCGGCTGGGTCGTCGCCCCCGCCCAGCGCCCACGACTTCCTCGCCCTGTCGAGCTCGTGGCTTTCGTACCATCGCCGGGAGCTTCGAGGCCCGGTCCACTCCTCGAGATGCAGACCGAGGTGGCGAGCGCGTGTGCCGAGGTCGTCCACCAGATCCCAGCGCCGGGCGTAGACGGCGTCCAGAGTCTCGCAACGTCTCGTGATGCTGGTGGTGCCGGTCGAGTCGTCGGGGGAGACGTCGTTGTAAGGATGCCGGGCCCACTCGGCACGCAACAGCTCCATCCGTCTGCGGGTGAACTCCTCTTGGCGGTAGGCGAACCGGTGGGTGACGATGCCGCCCACCGGTTCGGTCACCGACTCGCCCATGAGGAGGTTGGCGCTGCGAAAGCCCATGAGACTGCTGAGAAACGGCCCGGCGCGGTCGAACCGCTGCAAAGGATGCTTCCAGTGTGACTGCGAGCAGTCGTCGGGCCCCTCGGGAACGAAGCGTCGGCACATCGGTTGGAAGTCGAGCGGATGGAAGCCGGGGATATAGGCGGGATCCTCCATCGGGAAGTGGTCGTAGTAGGTGCTCCCCACCAACCGGAAGCGCCGATCGAGAGTCCGGAGGTAGTCGGCCACGGTCATCCCCCCCGGGCCTTCGGGGAATTCGTCGCCGTCGAGCCAGAGCCACCAGATATGCGGGGCCCCGCACGACAGCGAGATGCGCGCCACCACGCTGTTGGAGAGAAGATTGCGGATGCGTTCCTCGTAGACATCGGTGCGGAATGACTCGGCCAACGTCGCACCGGCGTCGACAGCGCGAGCGACCGTGGCATCGGTGCTGGCGTTGTCGACGAGGTACACCGCCTCGACCCCCTGGGCGAAGGCGTTGCGCACCGTGGCCTCGACGACGTCCTGCTCCATCCATGTGCCGAGCAAGGCGAAGACACGGAAGTCGGTCAGGACCTCGGGCCGCGGCGGATTGGCTTCGCACAACACCGGCCGCGTCCCGCCTCGGGGGCCGCCCGCACCCCGGCCCCGGCTCGTCAGATGTTTGATGATCCTGAACCTCACCTCGCAAACGATAGACAGGTCGCTGCCTGTCGCCTCATGGGCACGTCGACGCCGGGCGGGGAGTAGACTTGAGCGAGCACAATCGGCCTGTGGTTGGGGCGCGGGGTGCCGCTCATGGTCAGCATGGGTGAAGCTCCAGTACAACGACTCCGTGACCCTATCGGACAGGCCCCGTGATCAACATCGCCACCGTGCACTGGCAGACGGACAAGTGGATCGAGCCCCAGCTCCACTTTCTGGCTCGTTCGCTCGACGCTCCCTACCGGGTCTTCGCCTCCCTCAACGGGATCGACGATGCCGAGACATGGGCACGTTTCCACTTCGCCGCCGACCTCGAAGGCACTCACGCGTCGAAGCTGAACCAGCTCGCCTCCATCATCGCCAAAGAAGCGGCACCCACGGACGTCTTGATCTTCCTCGACGGCGACGCCTTTCCCATCGGACCCCTCACGCCCTGGGTCGAGGACACCGTGCGGGCCTATCCACTGGCCGCCATCCGCCGCGACGAGAATCTCGGCGACTGCCAGCCCCACCCTTCGTTCTGCGCCACCACCGTGGGATTCTGGCGGGACATCGAAGGAGACTGGCAACCCGGTGGCACCTGGGTCAACTCGGCGGGCCGGGAGGTGGCCGACACCGGGGGGAACCTTCTCATCAAGCTGCGCGACGCGGGCATCGAGTGGCTTCCGTTGCTGCGCACGAACACCTACAACCCACACCCGGTCTGGTTCGGCATCTACGACCACCGCATCTACCACCACGGGGCCGGTTTCCAGGCCACCAGGGTCGAACGGGTCGACTGGGCCGACCGCTACGAAAAGAAGGCGGTCGCCGGTCGGTCGCTGCGACCGACGATCGACAGCCCGAGTCTCGGCACCCTCCGGGCCACTCTGGCCGACAATCCCGGCGCCTGGCGGGGGTTGCGGCCTCATGCCCTGCGGCGTGTCGGACAGGCGACGGTCAAGACCCTCCGTCTCCGACTCGAGCATCGCCATTACGTCAAGCTCACGCGCACGCAAACGGGGCGCGACCTGGCCACGTTGGAGGAGAGCATTTTCGGCCAGATGTCGGTCGATGACGAGTTCTACCGCCGGTTCGACGATTCCGCTCCCCCCTCCTGAGCACCGCCGGGCCGTCCATCGCCACCGGGGGCCGGGAAGCTGCTCCCCGGCGAGGCGCTGTTACCCTAGAAGCGGTGCGCCTGCCCAACGGATGAGTGCTCCGAAGACAGTGGATGACCGACGGGGAGGGGTCCGGTGATCAATATCATCACCGTCCACTGGCAGACGCCAAAATGGATCGAGCCCCAGCTGAGCTACCTCGAGCGCAACGTCGGGGCCCCATACCGGGTGTTCGCATCGCTCAACGGCATCGATGATGGCGCCGTGGCCGCTCGGTTCCACTTCGCCGCCGACCTCTCCGGGACACACGCCGAGAAACTCAACGAGCTCGCCGCCGTCGCCATGGATCAGTCCGATCCTTCCGACGTCCTCATGTTTCTCGACGGCGACGCCTTTCCCGTGGCCTCACTCGCCCGATGGGTGGCCGACACCCTGGCGACGTATCGGGTGGCCGCCGTCCGCCGGGACGAGAACTTCGGCGACCCCCAGCCCCATCCGTGCTTCTGCGTGACGACCGCCGCCTTCTGGCAGGAGATCGGCGGGGACTGGCGCCCGGGGAGGCCGTGGGTGAACGACGTGGGGACGACGGTGGCCGACGTCGGAGGATCGCTGCTGGCACAGCTTCAGGAGCGCGGGGTCGAGTGGCTGCCGCTGTTACGTACGAACACGCGCAACCCTCATCCATTGCTGTTCGGTATCTATGCCCACCGTGTGTACCACCACGGGGCCGGCTTCCGCAGCGTCCCCACCCGCGTCGACCTCCACCGCCACGCCCAGAACCGGCCGTCATCGCAGAGACCGAGCCTCGGGACACTGCGGACGTCGGTGGTGGCCGATCCGTCCAAGCTGCTCCGCCTGAGGGCCCATCATGCCCGTGTGGCGGTCGGCGCCCTTCAGCGCACCGTGGCCCTGCGGCGCGACGCCCGGAACGCTCGGACCGTCGACAAGATGGCCGACCGCATGTTCGCCAAGCTCGTCGTCGACCCCGGCTTTTACCGGGAGCTCGACGGCGCCGGGGAGTAAGCGGTGACCGGGCCACGGGTGGCGTACCTCATTCTGAGCCACAAGGACCTAGCCCACGTCGAAGCGCTGGCGGCACGGATTCTCGAGCTCAGTCCCGCGGGCGAGGTGGTCGTCCACCATGCGGCGGCCGAAGTGCCCTGGGACGGGGTCCCGCCGCCGCGGACCCACCTGGTGGAGCCGATACCGGTGCTGTGGGGGGACTGGTCCCTCGTCGAAGCATCGCTGCGTCTGATGCGCTTCGCGGCCGACACCCTCGACGCCGACTGGTTCGTCATGCTCTCGGGTGACGACCGCCCCGTCCGTGACCTGGCGGCATGGGAGCGCGAACTCCACGCGTCGGACATCGATGGTCTCGTCCCCGCCCGGGAACTGACCATGCGTCCCTCATTCGGTCGGCGCCCCAGCGCTGACGATCTGAATTATGCCCGCTACGCATTGCGGTGGCGCGCCTTGCCTCACACCGGCCACCGCTGGTGGCGCTCCATACTGGGGCCCGTGCGCAGGATCAGCCGGTACACGCAGCCGGTGTTCAAGATCGAGTACGCGCCGCGCCGGGAGACCTGGGTGGTGGGTCTGTTCCGCCGCCGCCGCCTGCCGGTGGGCTGGGCCCTGTACAGCGGGTCCCAGTGGATGGCGCTCCACCGCCGTGCCGTCACGGCGCTCTTCGCCACCGACGCTTCGGTGCTGCAGTGGTTCCGCCACAGCTGGATTCCCGATCAGGGATTCTTCCAAACCGTGCTTCACAACAACCGCGGCCTCAGGCTTCGTAGCGAAGCCCTGACATATGTCGTGCCCCACACCTCGGAGAAGCGGCCGGCGTGGATGGTATTGCGCAGCGAGGACCTCGAAGCGATCTCGCGTTCGGGTGCGGCCTTCGCCCGCAAATTCGACCCCGCCGTGGATCAGCGGGTCATCACCATGGTCGACGCCGCCGTCGACGCCAGCCGTCACCTGCCGTCGGAGCGGTCCCCGTGACCGATAGGGGCCCGGAGTCGTCACCGCAGGGACCGGACGGCACATGCCTGTTCGTCATCGGCATGCACCGCAGCGGCACCTCGGCCGTCACCGGGATGCTCGCTCGACTGGACATCGGCGTCCCCCCTCGGCAAGACCTGGTGGGAGACACCACGTTCAACGAACGCGGGCACTTCGAGAGCAAGAGCCTGACCAGGGTTGACAACCAACTACTGCGGACACTGGGCGGGACCTGGTCGGCACCACCGACCATGGAACCTGACTGGGAGCTGCAACCCGCGATCGTGGCACTGCGTCGTGGCGCCGCCGACGCCTTCGCGGCCACGTTCCCCACCCGGCCCCTGGCCTGGAAGGATCCCCGCAACTGCATCGTCCTGCCGTTCTGGCGATCCCTGGTGGCTCCCCCGATGGCGGCGGTGCTCATTTATCGCGATGGCCTCGAGGTGGCGCACTCGCTACGGACCCGCAACCAAATCAACCTCACTCACGGGCTCGCCCTATGGCAGCGCTACGTCCGCAGCTCATGCGCCAACCTGGCTGGTGTCCCCACTTTCGTCACCGAGTACCGTCGACTCGTCGAGGATCCGGCCTCCTCGTGTCACGAGCTCGTGCGTTTCCTGGCCGATGTCGGGATCGGCATCGAACCCGGACGAGAGCGATTGGCGATCGAATCGCTCGACGCCGGCCTCCGCCACGAGGGCTCCTCGCTCGTCGGACCAGCGGGAATCGACGCCGACCCCCGCGAGGTGCTCGCCACCCTGCGGGGTCTCGACGGAGCCCACCACCCGTGGCAGTCGCCCGACCTCGGTGCCGAGCCCGAGTGGGTCGACGACGTCCTCGCGTCGCAACGGCAGTACGAAGTCCTACGCAGACAGATCCAGTCGTCGCGCGCCATGCGCCTCGTGAACGCCTGGTGGAGACTACGCGGCACAAGGCACTCGTCGCTCTCCGCAGAAGCGGACGACGCGTAACGCTCACGCAGATGTTCCCGATGGCGCGCCACGCTCAACGGGACCGGGTGGATCGACCATGACACGACCGCCAGACGGACGGCACCGACACTCAGATACGCTCGGCCTCCTCGAGCATGGTCGGGAGATCCACCTCGGTGTCGTCTGTCTCGTCGCCGATGGGCATAGTGACGGACGTCGCCCAGGGACTGGCCCTCAGAGCCTCCACGCCGTCACCGCCGGCAGCGAGCAGGTTGTGCCGCTCGGTCGGGTCGCCGTCGAGGTCGTACAGTTCGAACGCGAACATCCGGTTGCCGCGAAGGAAGAGCACCGGTGATCCGAGCAGGCGCTCTCCGAGTTTCAGCAAGGAGCGTCGGTCGTCGGAGGGGGTTCCCGTCCCCGATCGCGAGTGAAGGCACGTCATGATGAGCTTGGCCGCATCCGACCGGTAGGAGCGCAGAATAGGTGGGCCGGCGAGTTGCCCGAGGAGGAGCTCGTTCTGCTCCCGATCTAGCCGCGACATGTTCTTGCCGCGGCCTTTCACGTTCAGCCGGAACCGGTCGTTCAGGTAGAGATAGCGGCGGTCCTCGCTCACCACCAGCCGCCCGTCCGGCGCCGTGCCGATCCGGCACCCGTCGACGCTCGGGATCGACGCCACTCCCGCCAGCGCCAACACCGTCGGCAGCACGTCCGTCATGGCAACGGGGGTCGACGCCAGGGCAGCCGCCATGTCGGATCTCTGACTCTGTGGGATCGTGGAAGGCAGATCGAAGTAGAGGGGAACCCGCAGCAGATCGTCGTGGAGGCGGCCTCCGTGGTGAATGCGGGCCCCGTCGTAGTCGAGGCCCTCGCCGTGGTCCGAGACGATGACGCTCACGAAGTCATCCCTGGCTCGGACCAGATCGAGGACTTCACGGGCATATGCCACCGCCTTCATGGCCGACGCCCGATAGGTCTTCGCCGCCGCCACCCGCTCTTCGGGTGTCGTGCCCGACCATCCGATGACCTTGTCGCCCAGCATGTACGCCTCACCGGGGGCGCTCGGAAACGCCTCGTCGTAGTAGGCGTCAGCGCCGCGCCGATAGTAGTCATGAGCGATGTTCGAGTGCAGGAGAAGAAACAAAGGCTTGCGCCGTCTCGCCCGCCGGATGAGCGACGCGGCACGCTCGAAGGGTTGGCGGTGGTCGTCGAAGTGCGTCCACCGGTCAAAGCCGGCGTTAAGCCCGGAGGCGGGTAATAACACAGTGTTGTTGACAAGTCCGACCTTGCTGTAGCCGGCCGGAACGCAACGCACGAGGTCGCTCGCCACGGCTGCGTCTGAATGCCAGTAATGACGGTGACGGGTCGTGTCGAGACCGCTGATCAGCGACGTGCACGACGGAAGGGTCCACGGTGCGGCGGAGATGCAGGACTTTGCCTTGAAACACCGGCCGGGCTCTTCGAGCGACGGTTCGACGGCGTCTTCACGCAATGCATCGAGCACGATCACCAGCACGTTGGTGGCCCTGGTCACCTCCGTCCCCCCTGCATCCCTGGCGACTGATGCCGGGAGCTCGACCGCCAAGATCCAATGATCTGCTAATTCTAGACGAGCGAGGTCCGTCTCCGCCCATGGGCATCGTGGCTTCGTCGACGACGGCGCGCTCGGGTTCGGCCGAGTCGGGACGACCCCCAGCACAGCGACCGTGACCGGCGGCAGCTGGTCCGGCATCCGCTGTGGGTGGCACGCCGTGTGCCCGTCGAGATGGCTGCTTCAGTGGTGTCGGGACCGGTCGTCCTGGCGCCACGCCTCCAGAGCGGCGTCGAGTTGCCGCTTCTCGTACCACCGGTGCGGACTCGACAGATCGGGCCACGCCTCGGGATGGACCCCGAAATTCGGATTATGCGACCGGAGGCTGTCGACACGCTCCCAGTGTCCGCCGTACACGGCGTCCAGCGTTTCGAAGCGCTTCTTGATACTGCTGTTGCCGATGGCGTCGTTGTAGACGTTGCGGTCGGGGCCCCCGCACAACAACTCCATGCGCTTCCTGGACGCCGCTTCCTCGCGGTAGGGGAAATGATGGGTGATGACCCCCCCCACCGGTTCGATCACGCGCTTATCCCTGAGCAGGGTGGCACCATGGAAGCCCTGCATGCTGACGAGCAGGGGGCCCTGACGGTCGTAACGCTGCAACGGGTGCTTCCAGTGCGGTTGACCGCAGTAGCGCGGCATAGCGGGAACAAATTGCTCGCACATCGGTTGGAAGTCGATGGGGTGGAAACCGGGGATGTACTCGGGCTTGGCCGTGGGAAAATGGTTGTAATACGTGCTCCCCACCAGGCGGAAGCGTCGATCGAGACTTCCCAGGTAGTCAGCGACGGTCTGGCCATCGGGCCCTTCGGGGAACTCGTCGGCGTCGAGCCACAGCCACCAGATGTGGGCGGCCTCCGCTGCCAGTGAGACACGAGTCACCACGGCGTTCATGAGAAGGATGCGGATGCGCTCTTCGTATACCTCGGTGCGGTACGACTCGGCCAGTGTCGCTCCTGCTTCCACGGCCACGGCCACCGTCTCATCGGTACTGGCATTGTCCACCAGGTACACCGCTTCGACACCCTGGGCGAAGGCGTTGCGTACGGTGGCCTCCACGACATCCTCTTCCATCCACGTACCGAGGACGGCGAAAAACCGAAACCCCGACACGAGGTCGGGACGGGCCGGATTGGCCTCGCCCAATGGGTAGCGCCCCGACTTGTGGCCGGTGGGGCGTCTTCTGCTCGGAACCCTCATTCGTCCGATCCCAGGCGGGGTGGGCCCGGGCTCCCGGGCGCCTCTGCCGGGGCAGCCTGGGCTCCGCCCTCGAGCAACGCGTCAGCAGGCACACACGGTCGTACCGAGGCCGCATAGACGCGGTCGAGCCCGAATTCCTGCACAAGGGCGACGGCGCGCTCGACGCTGGCGGCGGGCACCGTGTCCACCCACGACCGCAGGCGCTGCGGCGCCTCCATCATCGGTGTCTTGCGATAATTGGCGGCCGACGGGCGGTCCACGGTCGGTCGGGCCGGGTCGAAGTCCCAGGCCCCTTCTTTGAAGCGCCCCAGATACCGGGCCAGTCGCTGTAGCTCGCCGTGTGGGTCCTCCACCAGGTTCTCGTAGAACACGACATGCACCGACCCCGGGGCCAGCTGCCGGATGGGGACGGAGTTCTCCATGCACCAGCGCAGGACATGACGGTGAAAGAGGTCGGCATCGGCGCTGTGCCGGGCGATGACATCGCGCCACGGCGCCAGAGGGCCGTCCATGAGCAGCGGCTGGCCGAGGAACTCACTGAGGAAGGGGTCCCACCCCAGCTGCGCGGCTGACCACGCGGTGGCGACCGGATGGCGCAACAGGTAGATGGTCGGCACTTCGGGGAAGCGCGCGCCCAACCATGGCAGAGTATTGGTGGCCCGGATCTCCTTCACCAGCCGTCGACGCGGGAAACGGTAAGCGTTGAACTTGTCGGTCCATGGGCAACGGACCCGGCCCGTCAGGATGTTCCCCCACACGTGCTCAAGCTCAGGGTCCATGACACCGGGCTCGGCGTAGCGCCCCCATGGCACACCTGCCGACAAGGGCACCCGGTCCCGGCGCAGGGGCTCGAAGATCATCCGGCAGGCGAAGGCCTCGACCAGTACCTCGGACAACCAGGTGGAACCGCTGCGGCCGCTGCCCACAAGCAACAACGTCTCGGCCGTGTCGTGATTGAGCTCGATGAACGCCGTCTGAGAGGACGTGACTCGCCGCCACCTGCGCTGCACGATACGGGGGTGGCGTATCGCCCGACGCACGAAGCGGCTCTCACGGACCAGGGTTCGCCGGACGACGTTCACGTGATCGATTCTTCCAGAGCCGGCCCCTCTCCCAGAGCCCACCGCCGTCGAGGTGCGCTGGGCCGGTCCCCGCCGGTACCGTGCACCGGGTGACCGGACGATTCGCACAGCTCTACCGGCGTCACGTACGGCGTCCCGTGAACCGCGCCCTGCGCCGCCTCCTGCATCGCCCGCTCGAGGGTTCCCTGGAGGTGCAGCCAAACCCATTCCCTCGGCAGGCCCTCCCCGACATCCGCCTGTGCGCTGTGCTCGGCACCTGGATGGAGGAGGATATCGTCGAGGCCACCGTTCGCAACGCCTTCGCCCAGGGCGTCGAGGCCGTCTATGTCGTGGACAATGCGAGCACAGACGCGACCGTCGAGCGGGCCGTCGCCGCCGGCGCCACACTGGCGGAGTCGTTCGCCACGACCGAGTACCAGGAGCGGGTGCGGATTCTCTTCATGAACGCCGTCGTAGCCCGGGCCTCATTGTCGTCGGGCGCGCCCCACACCTGGTGGCTGTGGCTGGACGCCGACGAATTCCCCGAAGGCCCCGACGGTATGACCATCGCCGACTACCTGCGTACCTTGGACCGGCGCTTCCGCATGGTCGGCAGCACGTACTACAACCACTTCCCCGGCGACAGCCCGGCGTACATTCCCGGGTACCACCCCCTCGACTTCCAACCTCTTTGTGAGCGTTTCTGGCCCGAACGGGCACGCCACTGCGGACAACCGCACTGGAAGCATCCGCTCCAACGCTTCGATCGTGACGGGGCCTTTCTCCTGGCCATGGGTGGGTTCCACTCCGCCACCCTTCGCACCGGGGAGGCGCTGTTGGAGCCGACGGGCGGCATCGTGACCCACCACATTCAGTACCGCGAGGAAGCCACTACCCGTGCCCGGCTGGCGCTGTTGTGCGGTTCAGCCCGAAACATGCAGAACGACACCATCGGCAATACCGAAATGCAGAGGCGTTTCGATTCCCTCGACGCCGTGTACGCCCACCGTTGGACCGATGTCGACAGCCTCCGCCGCCGGGACCCGGTTCTCGGCGTCCATCCCGAACCCTGGCCCGCCATGGCGTCGGTGCGCCGCTGGTACACGGCGCAGGACCTCGAGGCGGCCCGACGGCGCTCGTCCGACGGCCATGCCACGTCCGGGTGAGGCCGACCCGGAGGACCCGCATTGCTGCGCACAGTCGCCATACCGGCGTGGCCAGAGCCCCGAGAAGCCGCTGGACTGCTGTATCATGGCTGACTGTATGAGACGGGGGTGGCCACCGACAACGGGCTGGGCGGCTGTTTTTCCCGTCGACGTTCGGGGCCGCGCCCCTGGTGTCCTGGGGGTTTCGATTGACTGTTGAGCCCGGCTCCGAAACCGCGGTCATCGGTGACAAAAAGGGGTTGCGAATCGTCGATCCGGCGTCCATCGCGGATGAACCCCCGACCGACAGCTACTACCGCCACCGCGTCGCGCTCATACCGGCGATCAGGGAGATGTCCCGACGCCGGGAGATCATGGTCGCGCTAGCCGAGCGCGACGTCCGGGCCAGCTACAAGCAGGCCGTGCTCGGGATGGGCTGGGCCCTCATCTCCCCCCTGCTACAGGTCATTCTCTTCACCCTGATCTTCGGCCATGTGAAGTCGCTCAAGATACCCGGTGTCCCCTACGCCATCTACGCCTATATAGGGATCCTGGCCTGGGTGTATTTTGCCGGCTCGCTCGCCTCGGGCGGCAACTCGATGATCGCGAACTTAAATCTGCTGCAGAAGACCCACTTCCCGCGGGAGTGCTTCCCCCTGTCGCAGATGCTCGAGCAGACGCTGTATACGACCATTGGCCTCATACCGTTGCTGCTCCTGCTGGTCGACAAAGGCTTCGTCCCGAAAATCGAGGCCCTGTGGATCCCGGTCTTCCTCGTCATCGAGTTGATCTTCACCGCCGGTTTGGTCCTGGCCATGGCGGCACTCATCGTCTATCTACGGGACCTGCAACAGGTGATGGCGATCATCCTGCAACTCGGACTGTTCGCTACGCCCATCATTTGGCCCCTGTCCAAGCTCGCCAACATCACGTGGGGCCCCCTGCACCACGTGGATTTGAGGCCGTATTACGTGGCCTTCAACCCCCTCGGCGCTGTCATTGACAACATACGGCGCACGGCGCTGCTCGGCCTGTCTCCGGAATGGTCGCTGCTCGGTATCGCGGCGGTGTTCGCTTGCCTGTACTTCGTCGCGGGATACCGCATCTTCAAGCGGCTCGAGGTGGGTTTTGCCGACATCAGCTGACGGCACGATCATCGTCGAGCACGTCTGGAAACGATTCCGCGCCGACCAGGCCAAGCCCCGACTCAACGATCAATTGGCGAGGGTCGGACAGCGCCTGCGCGGCAAAGAACGGGAATGGCGCTGGGTGTTGAAGGACATCAACCTCGAGGTAGAACCCGGCGGGACGATGGCCCTTATCGGCGTCAACGGCTCGGGCAAGTCAACCCTGCTCAAAGTGATCAGCAGGGCCATGTACCACACCGCCGGCCGCTGCGAGACCTTCGGGCGTGTCGGCGCCCTTCTCGAAGTCCGTGGCGGCATCCACCCCCTGCTGAGCGGTAGGGAGAACATCTACATGTTCGGCACCGTCCTGGGTCTGACCCGCCGGCAGATCAACGAGCGCTTCGATACCATCGTCGACTTCGCCGAGGTGGGCGACGCAATAGACCGCCAGGTCAAGTACTACTCAAGCGGAATGCAGGTTCGCCTGGGGTTCTCTATCGCTTCCCACCTCGAAGCAGACATCCTCCTCGTCGACGAGATCCTGGCCGTTGGTGATGCCAATTTCCAGCAAAAATGCCTCCGTCGCATCAGCGAGGTCGTGGCCAACGGCACCACCCTGCTTTTCGTGTCGCACGACCTCGCCGCCGTGGAGGCTATGTGCGACAACGCCATGTGGCTGACCGACGCCATGGTCAGGGCCTCGGGTCCCACCCGTGACGTCCTGGCCCAGTACCGGGGAGCCATCGAGGAGCAGGCGGTCATGGTGTCGTCGGCCACATCGGCCCTGCGCGTGCTCAAGGTCGAGGTCACCGGTCCCGATGACGGCATCGCCCAGTCGGGTGAGAACGCCCAGCTCCATTTGGTACTGAGCGCGCCCGAGGCGGGCGCGGCGCGCTTCTTCGTCGGGGTATCGCAGGGCACCGCCATGCCGATCTTCGTGACCCGCTATTACTCGAAATTCCCTGCGGGCGATTTCGAGATCCGATGCCAAATCCGCAACCTTCCCATCCCCAAGGGTCGCTACTACGTCTGGCTGGCAGTGAGCGGGCCCGAGAAGCAACCAGCCAACCAGCAATGGAAGCCCATTGGATCCTTCGACGTCTTCGGCCCCACCGCCGTCGAGCCTCCGAAGGGAGTCATGATCCTGTCACCGGTCTACGTCGACGCCACCTGGGAGTTGTCGTAAGGCGAGTCAGTGGCTGGTCGACGACGAGTCGTTGGACCATTTCTCTTTGGCCGCCTCCAGTTCGTCCATGTCGTACCAGCGACGGGTACTGGTCGGTTCGGACCACTTATCGGGCTGTACACCCAACGACGGGGCCTCGCCACGCAGATTGTTCACCTGGGGCCAGTTCTGGGTGTACACGGCGTCGAGTGACTCGAAGCGCCGCTGGATCATCCGGTTGCCGATGGCGTCGTTGACCGCATTGCGTGCCGGCCCACCGCACAACAACTCCAGGCGCCGACGGGTGACGGATTCCTCGCGATAAGGGAAGTGATGCGTCACAATACCGCCCACCGGTTCAAGCACCGGTTCACGGGTTCGCAGGGCACCAGTGTGGAATCCGCTGCTGGCCAGGATGAAGAGATCGTGGCGGTCGAACCGTTGCAGCGGGTGCTTCCAGTGCGACTGGACGCAATGGTGGACGTACGACGAGGTGTACTGCTCGCACTCGGGCTGGAAGTCGATGGGATGGAAGCCGGATATGTACTCGGGCTTCCCGGTCGGAAAGTGGTTGTAACAGGTGCTGCCCACGGAGCGGAAGCGCCGGTCCAAGCCGCGCAGAAACTCGGCGACGGACACACCGCCCGGACCTTCGGGGAACTCGTCGGCGTCCAGCCAAAGCCACCAGATGCTCTCGGCGCCCGATGAAAGCGAGACCCGGGCCACCACCGCGTTCATGAGCAGGATGCGGACCCGCTCCTCGTAGGTGTCAGTCTCGAAGGATTCGGCCAACGTGGCGCCGGCGGCTATCGCTCGCTCGACCGTCGCATCGGTACTGGCATTGTCCACGATGTAGACGGCCTCGACGCCTTGGGCGAAGGCATTGCGCACCGTCGCCTCCACGACGTCCTCTTCCATCCACGTGCCTAGGACGGCGAAGAAGCGAAAGTCGTCCGGAGGTTGCGCATCAGGCGGGTTGGGCTCAACCACGATGCGTCCCCTGGTCGTGGGACGCAACACCCAACGGGCCCACTGGATGCGGCGTTTGCGCCACTGGCGCCCGACGGCCGCCACCGGGTTCACGACAGTGTCGCCGGGATCACGTCAGCACCTCGGGAATCGCGTGATCGGGCGACCAGCGGCGTCGTGCCTCCTCGAGCTGGCCCATGTCGTACCAACGTCGTGTGCTCGTCGGATCGGGCCACGGGCGGGGTTGCACGCCGAGCGCCGGTTCCCAGCCGCGGTGGTTGGCCACGTGCTGCCAGTCCTGGGCGTAGATGGCGTCGAGTGATTGCAGCCGCTTCTTCATCTGCGTGTTGCCCATGGCGTGGTCGCGCACAGTGCGGTCCGATCCGCACAACAGCTCGAGGCGTGCCCGGGTGTCGGACTCCAAACGGTACTGAACGTGATGAGTCACGATGCCGCCCTCCGGTTCCCACAGCGGTTCACGGACCCGTCCGGAAAGCGCCTTTATCGTTCCCGTGTGGAAACCGGGGCCGGCCACGATGAACCTTTCATCGCGATCGAACCGCTGCAGCGGGTGCTTCCAGTGGGGCTGGACGCAGTGGCGCGCCCTCGCGGGCCAGAAGCGCTCGCACAAGGGCTGGAAGTCGATGGGATGGAAGCCGGGAATGTAACTGGGGCGGTCACTGGGGAAGTGGTTGTAGTACGTACTGCCGACGATACGGAACCGACGATCCAAGCTACGGAGGTATTCGGCGATGGTGAGACCGTCGGGGCCCTCGGGGAACTCGTCGGCGTCCAGCCACAGCCACCAGATGTGTGGTGCGCCGCACGAAAGCGAGATCCGGGCCACCATGGCGTTCATGAGCAAGTTCCTCACCGGTTCCTCGTGGGCATCGGTGTCGAACGACTCGACCGAGGTGACGCCGGCGGCGAGCGCCCGCTCGACCGTGGCATCCGAGCTCGCATTGTCCAAGACATAGACGGCTTCGACTCCCTGGGCGAAAGCATTACGCACCGTCGCCTCGACGATGTCCTCTTCCATCCACGTGCCGAGGACGGCGAAGAGCCGAAAGTCGTCCAGAGGTTGAGCGTCGGGCGGATTGGCCTCGGGCAGGATGCGTCTCTTGATCAGTGGGCGCAACACCTGCCGAGCCCATCGACGTTGGCGCCGTCGGACGACCTCCATCGGACTCCTCATGTCACGACGACTCCGACGAGATCGTGCGACGGTCGGACCACGTCGTGCCGGGGGCGGTGCCGGGCAAGCGCCGATTGATGCCAGCTCGCGCACAATTCGACCGCCCGGTGCTGACTGGCCGCCCCCTTCTCATACCGTTTGAGATGTTACAGCAGTCCGCTCGCTTTTCGGGCCCCCACGGTACCGATCCTAAGACAGTGCGAGTTGGCTCTCGTGCTTAGGGTCAGGCTCCGCAGAGACGGCACCACCGTCGGACGAGAGTGGTCGGGTCGCCTCGGGGTCCCGCGCCCGATACCAGGGATGTACCGAAACTTGGTCCGTCCATGGTGCGCGTCATGTCCGGGCACATCGTGGCCGAGGCGACCGATCGCGGTTCGAACCGCATCTCGGTCCGGGCCCGCTCTGGTAAAATTCGGTATGAGTGCCGTCAGGCGTGCCCTGGCCCGTGAGATCACCGTGGTGCGCCGGACGCTGCGCCCAGCGCGGGCCGCTGCCCGCCGCTTGCAGGCCCTTTCCACTCCCGGAACAGGTTTCGTCGAACTCAATCACGACACGGCCAAGACCTTCTTACTCGTGAGCAGTGGGCGCAGCGGCTCCACGTGGTTGTCGGAGGTACTGGTCGAGGCCTTCGACTGCCGGATGATCTTCGAGCCCATGCGCCGTGACAAAGTGCCTTTGTCCGCAACCGTGCCTTGGGGGCGCTATGCCGAGCCCGGCCTGGCCGACCCCGAGCTGGAACGCGTGATGGGGCTCATCCTGGGCGGCCGGGTCCGCAGCCAGTGGACCGACAAATTCAACGTCTACCGGTTTCCCCGGCGGCGCCTGGTCAAAGAGGTCCGGGCCACAAACCTTCTGCCGTGGTTGAGGGACCGGTTCCCCGAGATACCGATCATCTACCTTCTGCGCCATCCGATCGCCATGGCGTGGTCGGCCGCGGAGCTCAAGCTTCAGCCGTACTTTGGTGAGTTCCTCGGCCAGCCGCTGCTTATGGACGGCCCTCTGGCGCCGTGGCGCGATGTCATCGCCCGGCACAGCGCCGATGCCGACCTCTTTCACCGTCATGTCCTGCGCTGGTGCATGGAGAACTCCGTCCCCATCCGGCAGCTGGCCCCGGGGTCGGTGCATGTCGTGTTCTACGAGAACCTGGTGGAGGACCCACACGGCGAGCTACAGCGACTGGCCCGGTATCTGGGGCGCTTCAAAGAAGGGGCCTGGGACTTCGACCCGGCCCGACCGACCGTGGACCGCCCGTCGCGCGCCAACTATCGCAAGACACCGATGATGTCGGCGGACGAGCGCCTGCGGTCGTGGGTGGACACGGTCCCCGTCGCCAGCGTCGAGCGCGCCGTCGCCCTTGTGAAGGAATTCGGGCTCGACCATGTCTATGGGGCCGACGTCCGGCCGAACGTGACGGCCGAGGCGTTGCTGCAGGGCGGCACCGCATGCCCGCCGGGGCAGGTACCAGGGGTCTCCCGGGGCACGGAGTCGTCAACGTCCCGATAGACGATGGCGCGTCGCATGCCCGGAAGTGCTCGAGGACAAGCGATGACTGGAGCCGCGCAACGAAGACACCAGCAAACGCCCCGGCAGCGACGATTAGAATTCCTGAACATCGCGTACGCCCAGCACCTGTCGGGCCGGGGCGCTGCGATAACATGGCTCGGCCATGAGACGGGGGGCCACGTGGGAGCTGTCGTGATATGACGGGCCCTGTGAACCCTGTGGAGATCGTCCGGCGCGACCTGCGCAGGCGCCAACGTCAATGGGCTCGTCGCGTGTTGCGTCCGGTAACCAAGGGGCGCATCGTGATCGAAGCAAACCCAAGCGACGCCCAGCCTCTCGACGATTTCCGGTTCTTCGCTGTCCTCGGCACCTGGATGGAGGAGGACGTCGTCGAGGCGACGGTGCGCAATGCCTTCGCCCAGGGGGTTGAGGCGGTATACCTGGTCGACAACGCCAGCACCGATGACACCGTCGAGCGCGCCGTGGCTGCGGGCGCCGTCTTGGCCGAGTCCTTCGAGACCGACGTCTACGAGGAACGGGTCCGCATCCTGTTCATGAACGGGGTGGTGGCCCGCATCTCGCTCACCTCGCGTGCACCGCACATCTGGTGGCTGTGGCTCGACGCCGACGAATTCCCCGCGGGCCCGAACGGACTGACCATCGTCGAGTACCTTCGCACGTTGGACCGCCGCTTTCGCACCGTGGGCAGCACCTACTACAACCACTTCCCGTCGACCAAGCCCGAGTACATCCGTGGCTTCCACCCCGTCGACTTCCAGCCCCTGTGTGAGCGGTACACCTCGAAGCATGTCCACCACTGCGCCGGACCCCACTGGAAGCACCCGCTGCAACGGTTCGACCGAACCGAGCCCTTCATCCTGGCCGGCGGCGGGTTCCATACAGGCACGCTGCGGACCCGCGAGCCGCTCAAGGAGCCGGCCACCGGCATCGTGACCCACCACATCACCTACCGCGAGGAGTCCTTCTCCCGTCGGCGCTTGGAGCTGCTGTGCGGCGGGCCGGCCCGTAACGAGTTCAACGAAGCCGTCGGCAACAGGACGATCCAGCGACGTTTCGAGTCGCTCGACGCCGTGTACGCCCAAAACTGGCCAGAGGTGAATAATTTGCGCGGCGAAGATCCCCTATTGGGCGTGCAACCTCACCCGTGGCCCGATCCAACGAGCATCCGTCGCTGGTACGACATGGAAGAACTCGAAGCGGCCAAGGAGAAATGGCGGGCCGACGACCCGGCGTCGGCGACCCAGCCCTGAGGCCATCTCGCTGCCGTCAACTCGGAGACCACCGGTCGAGCCAGGACTCGAGCATGAGCACGTCCCACAACGCGTAGCCGAGGTCCCGGCGGCCGCCTAGGTGGGCGTCCCAGGCGCGCCGCACGGGGTCGGGATCGAGGACTCCTTGGCGCTCCAGACGATGGCGGGCGAGCAGGTCCTCGGCCCATGGCCGCAACGGCCCGCGTAGCCATGACCCGATCGGCACCCCGAAGCCCATCTTGGGCCGGTCCACGAGAGCGGCCGGGACGTGGCGGTGCAAGACGGTGCGTAAGACCTGTTTCGTCACCCCGTCGTGCAGCTTGCTCGACAGCGGGAGCCGCCAGGCCAGGTCGAGGACCTGCCGGTCGAGGAACGGCACCCTCGTCTCGAGCGAGCACGACATGGCGGCCCGGTCGAGCTTGGTCAAGATGTCGTCGGGGAGGTAGCCCACGAGGTCGAGCCACAGCACCTGCTCGGTCACCCCGCCGAGATCGGGCCACGTATCGGGACGCGAGGCCAACGAATCAGCCACCCCGGCGCCGCGGACCACGGACCCCGGATCGTCCCAGTGCGAGACGAGCGCCAGATAGGCCGCTTCGGCCCCGTCGGCGGCCAGGACCTGGCCGACCTTGGCGAACTTGGTTGAAGGGTTCCGCACCTGGAACCTGGCCGGCAGCAGGCCGGACAGCCGTGCCACCCGGTCGACCGCCGCGGGGGACACCTTGGTCATCGCCGTCCCCACCCGTTGCCGGACACCCCAGGGCACAACCCGGGCGTGCCTCTGCAGACGCTCGAGCCACGCATGCCGGTTGTAGCCGGCGAACAGCTCGTCGCCACCGTCGCCCGACAGAGACACCGTCACGTCAGACCGCGCCAGGCGGCTCACGAGCAGGGTGGGAATCTGGGAGCAGTCGCCGAAGGGTTCGTCCCAGATCTCGGCAAGGCTCGGGATCACCGCCCGCGCCTCGGCATCACCCACGTGCAAGGTGGTGTGGTCGGTCCCCAGATGCCGCGCCACAGCCTTGGCATCGAGGGACTCGTCGAAAGCCGCATCGGCGAAACCAATGGTGAATGTCCGTACCGGACGATCACTGGAGCGTTGCATCAGAGCCACGATCAAGCTCGAGTCCACCCCCCCGGAGAGAAAGGCGCCCACAGGGACATCGGCCACCATCCGGGCCTCGACGGCATCGCCCAGCACCGTCTCGACCCGATCGGCCAGGGCGTCGGGTCCGTCGGCCAGCGGCTCCTGCATGGCCTGTTCCACGGCGCGGCGCGCCGACCAGTAAAACCGGTGCCGGGGCGTGCTCCCGCAGCCGTCCTCGGACGAGACGCTCACGAGCTCCCCCGGTTCGAGCTTGGAAATGCCCCTGTAGATGGTGCGCGGGGCGGGGACGCAATTGTGGCGCAGGAACAGCGCCACCGAGCCCCGATCGAGCTCGGGACGAAACGCCGAGAGGCACCGCAACGCTTTCAACTCCGAAGCGAAGACGAACTGGCGTCCGATCCACCCGTAGTAAAGCGGCTTCTCCCCGAACCGGTCGCGCCCCAGATGCAGCTGGCGCCGGTGGCGATCCCACAAGCCGAAAGCGAACATCCCCTCGACAGCTTCGAGAGCGTCGTCCAATCCCCACGTCTCGACCGCACTCAGGAACACCTCGGTGTCCGAGCCTCCCCGGAGCACGACACCGGCCGATTGGAGCCGTTTTCCGAGGGCACGGAAATTGTAGATCTCGCCGTTGAAGTTGAGGACGAAGCGACGCCTATGGGACATCATCGGCTGGGCCCCGACGTCTCCGAAGCCGACCACAGACAACCGCCGGTGCCCGAACCCGAGGCCGTGGACGGCGTCGATCCAGATGTTTCCGTCGTCGGGGCCCCGGTGTGCGAGGGCCGTCGCCATGGACGTGGCCTGCTCGGCCAGCTCTTCGGCCGACGTGGCCCCTCGGGGATCAAGGACCCCGGCTATCCCGCACATACGTCACCGGGCATGTCGTCGGCCGACCAGTGCTGCAGAGGAAAGGCCCGCAGCACCCGGCGCAACGACGCCAGCTCATCGGCCCCCAGACGACTGCGCCAGGCGTCGGCCGCGTCCGAAGAGCGACGCTGCAGGGCAAATCCCTCCCCCGGTCGATCACCGGCGGCGAGCTCGTCCTCTGTCCGCGACGACCACGCCAGTCCCAGATCTTGGTACAGCCGCCGGAACTCCTCCGCCGGATCGCGACACAACTCTTCGTGTACCCGCACCAGCCAGTGGGGGTGCCGGGTAGCCTCCTCCTCGAGCGCCGCCGTCAGCAGTCCGAGCTGCCACACGGCCCGATCGAGTGCGGCGGCGCCGGGGGGCGGGAGGTCCCACCGCTTCACGTACCGCTCCTGCACGACATCGCGTCGATCGAGTCCCCGGTCGCGGTCGGGCAGGTCGAGCTCGAGCCAGCTGGCCAGCACGTTGGCCGGATGACGTAACACCACGAGGACGTCCACGTCGAAGTTGTCGGCGACCCATTCGGCCGCCAAGGGGGCATGCACCGACTTCACGATCACCCGTGGCGCCGATCCCTCCGCCTCTCGCGTCCCGGCCCGATCCCTCGTACGGGACCGCCCGAGGCCCCAGCCGGCACTCCGACCGGCCAGACGTAGCCGAGCGGGTATCGAACCTGACGCGCTGGCTTCGCGCTGAACCTCGGAAGAGGAACGCAAGAGCCGGTCACCGATCCGCAGTCCCAGGTGGTTCGGGGCACCGGCGAACGCCCACGACCACATCCGCCGGTAGTCCTCGGCCGCCATGCCCGGCAGCAGGACAGGAAAGCGCCCGAGCCCGCGTTTGGCCCCCACGGCCACGGCCGAGGTCTTCTCGTTGTCGGGCTCCATCACCCCCCGCGTCCCCGGGGCCTGGGCCAGGATCTGAGCCGTCCACGTGGTCCCCGAGCGTGGCAGCCCGAGGACGAGTACCGGTTTCGGGACCGCTTCGGTCACCGGGCCTGCCGTGACCGGGGTCCCAGCAGGGGCACGAGGGCGTCACGCCATCCGGCGGCGACGACGTCCATGCTGAAACGCTCGACACAGCGCCGCCGTGCCGCCTCCCCCATGGCTCTGCGCCGCACCGGATCGCCGAGCAGTTCGGCCGTCGCCTCCACCATGGCGCCGAAGTCATCGACACCGACAACCTGCCCCGTCTCCCCGTCGGCCACGATGGCGTCGACGCCGGGCACCGAGGTAGCCACCACGGGCACGGCGCTCAGGCCGGCCTCGATCAGGACGCCCGGCATCCCCTCACCCCGGGGCAGGCTCGGAAACACCATGATGTCGGTCCCCTGCAGGACTTCGGCCACGTCGCCCCGGGCGCCGAGAAGCTCGACCCCGGCCGCCTGGGCGGGAGTCGCCAATGGACCGCTCAGGGGTCCGTCGCCCACGGCCAGGGCCCGGAACTCGAGGCCCCGGGCCCGCAGGGCGGCCACCACCTCGACGAAACGGTCGGGCCGCTTCTGGACGGTGAAAGCGCCCACGAAGCTGACCACGGGTTCTGGCCGCTTGTCGGCGTCGGCCCCGGGGTGGAATTCGTCGGGGTCGCGCCCGTTGGGCACCAGCACGAGCCGGCCCGGCGGCACCCCGAGGACGTCCCGGCACTCATCGAGGACCTCGGCCCCTTCCGCCGCCACCAGATCGGGCCTCCGGGCCAGGTACCGCCACATGGTCTTGCGCCCCGGCCGGTGCCCGGGAGGGGCCAGCGTGCCGATGGCGTAGTACGCCAGCGGGCGCCTGCGGCCCACCATGGCGGGGACCAGGAACTTGAGTGGTTCCCCGCCGTGGGCCACCACCAGGGCCGGGGAGAGCCGGTCGAGAGCCCGCCGGAGCCGGAGGACCAGCCGGGGATCGAAGCCGACCGTGGTGGCGGGGCCTCCGATCCCTCGTCCCTCCGCCGCGACGGGGGTGCCATCGCCGTCGAGGGTGTAGTCGACGGCCACCGGCTCTTCGAGGTCGGGTCCGTGGCTCACGATCGACAACACCCGGTGCCGCCTCGTCCCGGGGGCGTCGAGCCGGTCGGCCAGGGCCCGGGCCTCGCGTTGGGCGCCGCGGGGTGCCGCCGTGGGGATCACGTGCAGCACGAGGGGCTCGGGCGGCCCTGTTTCCCCCATCTTTCCGCTCCCTTTTCGCTGCAGATCGCAACGGCCGGCGAGGAGCCAGGCTACCGTTTGTGAACGCGCGCCACATGTGTCACCCTGCGTCGATGAGCCTACGCTCCGTGGTGGCTGCCGCAGTGCGACGCCTGC
This sequence comes from Acidimicrobiaceae bacterium, assembly GCA_003151475.1. Classification (GTDB taxonomy): domain Bacteria; phylum Actinomycetota; class Acidimicrobiia; order Acidimicrobiales; family UBA8190; genus Palsa-661. Next base: position 38,133 of record PLXQ01000031.1, read on the forward strand.
CCCCCCGGGCACGCCTCAAGCTGCTGCACCGCCTGGGTCGCTTCGCGCCCTGGGAGGAGGGATTCGATTTCACACCCCCGGAACCGGCGCCCGGTGAGCAGGTGGGCCCGCCCGATTTCGTGGGCATCGGCGTTCAGAAGGCGGGCACCACCTGGTGGTACGAGCTCCTCGTGGCCCACCCCGGGGTCTCGGCCCACCCCGAGATCCACAAGGAGCGCCATTTCCTCTCCCGTTTCGGCACCGACACCTTCGGACCCGACGAGCTCCGGGCCTACCACGGCTGGTTCCCCCGCGTGCCGGGCACCTTGGCCGGGGAGTGGACGCCGGACTACCTCTACTTCCCCTGGGTCCCGCCGCTGCTGGCCCGGGCCGCCCCCGAGGCCCGGCTCCTCATCATGCTCAGAGACCCCGTGGAACGCTTCCGATCGGGCCTCGCCCACCAGCTCCGCCAAGGGGTCGCGCCGACCGGAGCCGCTGTCACCGAAGCGGTCTCCCGCGGCTTCTACGCTGCTTCCCTCGTGCGCTGGTGCGAACACTTCGATCCCGACCAGGTCCTGGTCCTGCAGTACGAGCGCTGCGCCGAGGATCCCGCCGCTGAATTGGCCCGCACCTACCGCTTCCTCGGCCTCGACGACACCTTCGCCCCGCCGCACCTCCACCGCCCGGTGGGCGCCACCATGGAGGCGAAGGTCCATCTCGATGAGGACGCCCGAGAGCGCCTGATCGACACCTATGCGCCCGACGTCGAGGTCCTCGCCACCCGCCTGCCTGAGCTCGATCTCTCCCTGTGGCCGAACTTCGCCACCCTTAAGACGCCGTGATCGCAGCGGCCGGCGGAAAACTCCCCTCCGCGCCGGTCGGCGTCGTGCTGGTCGGGTTGATCGTCTTCGCCATCAGCGTCCCCATCGCCCGGCGGGTGGCCCGTACCGAGGGTGACCCCCGCCTGACCTCGCTTCTCTTGATCGCCCTGGGCCTCCACTTCCTCGGCGGCCCGGCCCAGATCCTGGTGGACAACCACGTCTACCACGGCGTCTCCGACTTCACCGGTTACGTCCACCAGGGGGCGACGCTGTCGACGAACTTCCGCAGCTTTCACTTCACCACCGCCGGGGCCCATCTGAGATCGGTCCTGGGCGACGGCTCGGTCTCCATCGCCGCCGGCATCGTCTTCAGCCTGACCGGCGTGAACGAGTTGGCCGCCTTCTTCGTCTTTGCCTGGTTCACCTGGCTCGGCACCATCTTCTTCTACAAGGCCTTCACCCTCACCTTCCCCGAAGGCGGCCACCGCCGCTACGCCCTCATGCTCTTCCTGCTGCCCTCGATCCTCTTCTGGGCCTCCGACGTGAGCAAGGAGGCGGTCATGATGCTCTCGCTCGGCGTCGCCACCTTCGGCACAGCGCGGGTCCTCGCCCGCCAGCGCCGGGGCTATCCCATGATCCTTCTCGGCATCGCCATGGGCATCGCCACCCGGCCCAACGAGATCGCCCTTCTCCTCGCCGGCTTTACCGTGGCCATGGTCTTCCGCCGGCACGACGAACGCAGGCAGCGGCGCGCCGTTCGTCGCCTCGGCGCTTTCGCCTTCCTGGCCGCCATCTTGGCCCTCACGGCTGTGCTCACGGTGAAGTTCGTCCATAGCAACGCCGGTTCGGTCGGCGGCGTTCTCAATTCCGCCCACCAGAACAACAGCGGCAAAGGCGTGGGCTTCGGTTCCAGCAACGTGCCCTATTCGTCGGATCCCCTGCTCTATCCCCGCGACGTCTACACCGTGCTCTTTGACCCTCTGCCTATCACCGCCACCAGCGTCACCAAGCTCCTGGCCGCCGCCGAGAACACTGTCATCCTCGTCCTCGTCCTCACCTCGCTGCGCCGGCTGCGTCTGCTCTTCCGCACGGGACGCGAGCGCGCCTATGTGTTCCTCTGTGCCGTCTACAGCGCGGCGTTCATCTACAGCTTCGCCGCGCTCGGGAACCTCGGTCTCATCACCCGGGAGCGGACCCTGCTCTTCCCTTACCTTCTCGTCCTCCTGGCCGTCCCCCTCACGCCCAAGGGAGAGCCGCCGCAGTTCCCCTGGGAGAGAGAGCGACTGTCTCGGCGCGAGCGCCGCCTGGCGTCCTTGCGAGCAGGTGAGTTTCCGAACCGTCCCGCCGCCCCGGTGGGTCCGTGAGCCTATGAGGACTCTGGTGGTGGCCACGGAGTACCCGTGGCCGTGCAACAGCGGCTCGCGCCTGCGCCTGGCCACCACACTGCAGGCGCTGGCCGGTTGCGGTGAGGTCGACCTCTTCTCCGCCGTCTCGCTCTCGCGTACCGACTTCGACCCCCCTCCCCCGACACTCGGGCTCAGACGCGTCGAACGCATCGCCATCGACGACCGGCCACCGCAGCCCGCCGATTACCTGCGGGCACTGGCCCATCCCCGGGCCCCCTTCGAGCTCCCCCGACGCGCCGGCGCCGTCGTCCGCCGGGCCGTGGGCCAGTTCTCGTCGGGCCCCTATGACCTCGTCTGGTACTTCCAGGTTCGGGCCTGGGTGCTGGCCGGGGCGCCGCCCCTCGCCCCCGCCGTGGTCGACATCGACGATCTCGAGGACGAGAAGATCCGTGCCCGCCTGGCCCTGCCCCGCCCCGTCGAGGGCTTCGCCGGTCACCTCCGCCGACGCGCCGCCCGCATCTTCACCGAGGAGGACGCCCGTCGGTGGCGCCGACTCCACCGACGCATCGCCGATGAAACGGCGGCCACCGTTGTCTGCAGCGACCTCGACGCGGCGCGCTCGCAGCTCCCGGGCGTCCGCGTCATCGGCAACGGCTACCCCCTCCCCGACCATCCTCTCGGCCGCCTCACCGTCTCCGACCCGCCCGTCGTGGCCTTCCAGGGCACCCTGCGGTATCCGCCCAACGCCGATGCGGCGCGTTTTCTCGTCGACGACATCGGTCCCCGACTCCGCGCCCTCGTCCCCGACGTCCGCATCCGGCTGGTGGGCCTGGCTCCGCCGGCCTTCGCCGCCCTCGACAACCCCCCGGTGGTGACCCTTACGGGCCAGGTCCCCGATATCGCCGAAGAGCTGGCCCGGGCCGACCTGGTGGTCATCCCCCTGCGCTACGGCAGCGGCACCCGGGTGAAGATCCTCGAAGCCTTCGCCCACCGCATCCCCGTGGTCTCGACCACCATCGGCGCCGAGGGACTGGACGTCCTCCCCGACGTCCATCTCCTGGTGGCCGACGGCCCCGAGGCCATCGCCCGCGCCTGTGCCCGCCTGCTGGAAGACGCGTCCCTGCGAACGACCCTCGTCGACCACGCCCACGCTCTTTACCTCGGGCGCTACCAGTCCGCCCGCATCGAGGATTCGGTGGCGGCGCTGGCCCGCCAGGTGGCTCGCTCGTGAGGGCGGTGACGCCGCCCGGCGCCGTCGGCTTCCTGGTCGTCGGCAGCCCGCGGTCGGGAACGACCGTGGTGCAACGCCTGGCCTGCGAGATCCCCGGCGTCGGCATGCCCCCCGAGACCCATTTCTTCACCCGTTTCGCCACCCACCTGCTGACCCGGTACCCCTTCCCTCTGGCCCCACCGGAGCTCACCGAGGCCCTGCACGATTTCGCCGGGGCGAGCCATTCCGACGGGCTGGCCATCGATGTCGACGCAGTCGTGACCGACATGGGCGGAACCTGTCGGCGACCCATGGACATGTTCAATGCCCTCGTCCACCACCTGGCCGGCCCGGCCGATCTCTGGGGGGAGAAGACCCCGAACCACCTCATCTGGTGGAAGCCCATCAGCGAGGCCGCCCCCTGGATGCGCTTCGTGGCCGTCGTCCGCGATCCCCGGGCGGTGGTGGCCTCCAATCTCGAGATGCCCTGGCGCACGGACCGGACCCTTCCCCCCTGGGGCGAGCGCATGCACCTGGCCTTCGCCGAGCTCTGGTCGTTCTTCCAGGGCCAGGTCCTGCGCATGGCCCGGACCCTCGGGCCCGAGCGCTCCCTGGTTCTACGCTACGAGGACGTCGTGGCCGATCCCGACGCCACCCGGGCCAGGCTGGCCTCGTTCCTCGGCCGCCCCGAAGGCGGGGACCTCCAATCGGTACCGTCGGGCATCGTCTTACCCTGGGAGTCGTGGAAGACCCAGGCCCTCGGCCCGGTGGGCGACGACCGCGTGGCGGCGTGGCAGAACCAGCTCGACCGGGGCCGCGCCTCCGACATCGCCGTCGTCTGTGGCCCGGCCATGCGCCGCTTCGCCTACGACGGCGCCCCATCGTGGCCGGCCACCGCCGTTGGCTGGGCCCGGATCGGCCCCCTGCCCGCCGCCCGCCTGGCCCGTTACGCCCGCGGCCGGCGCCTGCATCTCCGGACGATTGAGACCTACTCGCTGTAGACGGATCTATCGGTGCCGGCGCTCGAGCAGCCGCTCGTACACGGCCATGGTCGTCTCCACCACCCGCCGATCGTCGAACTCCGCCTCGGCCTTGCCCCGACCGGCGCGGCCCATGGCCCGGCGCCGATCCGGGTCACCCGCCAACTTCTCGATGGCGCCCGCCAGGGCCCCGGCGTCGCGCACGGGAACGAGCAGGCCGGTGACGCCGTCGTCGACGGCCTGGCGACACCCCCGGACGTCGGTGGCGATGACGGGGAGCCCGCTGGCAGCGGCCTCCATGGCGGAGCGGGGAAATCCCTCGCGGTACGAGGGTAAGACGAAGATGTCGAACCCGTGATAGAGCGTCTCCACGTCGTCGCGCCGGCCCAGAAACTCGATGTTGCCGACGGCGCGCGCCGCTTCGATGTCATCGGGCCCGAGGCTGTCCGCCTTCTCGTCGTCCAGTGGCCCCACCACCACGACGACGACCCCGGGACACCGCTCGCGCACAAGGACGGCGGCATCGAATAATTCGCGCAGTCCCTTCTGCCATACCAGGCGACCGACGAGACCCACCACCACTTTCTCGGGGCCGATACCGAGAGCCTGCCGCGCCCGGGCCACACTGTCGGCATCGGGTGGCGGGGTGAAGCGCTCGAGATCCACACCGTTACCGAGCAGGACGATCTTGCTCTCCGGAACCCGCAGACGGCGGAGGACGTCGATGTCCTCCACGTTCTGCAGCAACTCGGCGCCCGAGAACATCGAGGCGAAGCGCTCGATGCCGTAGACGGCCAGTCGTCGCCCGAGAGCATCGTCCTCGGTGGCGTAGAGACCGTGGATGGTGTTCACCACCACGGGCACCCCGGCCAGGCGGGCCGCGATCCGGCCGTAGAGCCCGGGTTTCGGGTTGTGGGTGTGGACGATGTCGGGCTTCAGCCGGCGCAGCAGTCGGGTCAGCTCCCCGAGAGCCAGCGCGTCTTGTCCCACGGCCACGGCGCGCGTGGCATGACGAAGGGCCTCGTGGCGGATGCCCTGGGCGGTCAGCTGCTCGACCCACGGTCCCGTAGCCGACACCCCGATCACATCCATGCCGGCGGCGGCAAAGGCCCGCAGCTGGGGCGCCAACAGAAGAGCGAGGCTCATGTCGGTGGTGGTCACGTGCACGAGGCGACGCCCCGCCAGGGTGTTCACCCGGCGCCGTCGAGGAGACTCGAGTAGATCGACTCGATCTGGGTCGCCGCCCGGGCCACGTCGAACATCTCGCTGTGGGCGAGGGCCCCGAGCCCGATCCGGCTCCGCAGCGCTTCGTCGGCCACCAGCCGTTCGATGGCCCCGGCCAAGAGGTCCGCCCGGCCCGGTGCGACGACCAGAGCGTCGACCCCGTCGGTCAGGAAGTTGGGGATCTCCCCCACGGCGGTGGTGACAATGGGCAGACCCATGCTCGTCGCCTCCATGATGGCCACCGGTAACCCTTCGTAGCGCGAGGCGAGGACGAAGATGTCGGCGCCGGCCATGAGCCGCAGCACATCCGACCGCGGTCCGAGCAGCAAGAACCGCTCACCCAGACCGAGTGACTCGTGCAGGGCATGGACCTCGTCGCTCTGCGGTCCGCGTCCGACGGCGGCGAACCGCACGCCGACGCCGTCGTCGAGAACCCGACGCGCCGCCTCGAGTAGCACGTCGTAGCCCTTCTGAGTCCGCAGATTGGCGACGGTCAGGGCCAGAAGACAGCCGTCGGGCACGGAGAGCTCGGCATGCACCTCGGCGCGCACTTGAGCGCGCCGCGACCGTAACTCAGCGATCCGGGCCTGGTCGACCCCGTGCACCACCACCTGCGCCCGGTGCCGCAGTGCTGCTGGCAGGGCGTCACCCACAGACTGAGAAACGGCGATGAGACTGCTGTCGCGCCCGATGCCGGCCCGGTTGATCCACCGCAAGGCGAAGGCCGTCTTGTCCCACATGTTGTGGTCGGTGTACACGAGCACGGGGCGACGGCTCGGAGGCAGCGTGAGCGCCACCAGACGCCCGAGGGCGGCGGCATAAGGAAGGTGGAAATGCACGAGGTCATAGTCTCCGGCGACCAGAAGCCGTCGGAGGACAGGTAACCAGCGCGGGTCGCCGTTTCCCCGCGCCCCGAGGGCGTGGACCGTGATCCCACTCGCCTCCACGGCGGGAACGAGCGAGTTCTCGGAGGCCAACACGTAGGCCACCTCGTAGTCAAAGGTGTCGCTGTCGCGGTTGGCCACCACATCGACGAGGAGCTGTTCGGCTCCCCCGTAACCGAGGCACTTGATCAGGAGCAGTACCCGCGGGCGCCTGGTGGTGCCGGTCGCGGACTGCCGTGCCGGGCGCCCTTTCATTGACCACGATGCTACCGGGGTCGTTCTCCGACCCGATGTTCCGACCGGGATCCGGTCCGGCGCGCAGTGGTGCCTGGCGTCAGGGAAAGAAGGCCCGCTGTGTCACGGAACCGGCGAGGCGCCCGAGACGCACCCCGGCGGCGCGCACCCAACGACGCCGCACCCCGACCTGGCCGAGACGCGGCACCGACACGACCAGCCACGCCCATGACTTGACGGCACCGGCGACATCGCGCGTGGCGCCGCGCCCCCGGTAGCGGCGGTAGAGCTGGGGTCCGCACCGGCCGTAGGCCAGGGCCCGGCGAAACAGTGAACCGAGATGGGAATCCTCTCTCTTGGCCACCAGGGCGTCGGGGGCGATGGCGAAGGTGAACCCCTCCAGCTGCAGGCGCCAGCAGAGGTCGATGTCCTCCCCCACGAACAATTCCTCGTCGAATCCGCCCACCGCCTCGAACGCCGTGCGCCGCACGGCCAGGTTGGCGGCCAGACCGGCGGGCAGAAATCCCAGTTGGCTCGTGGCCGCCGGGCTCGGATCACTACCGGGAACGCCGTTCAGCGACGAGAGGTCGAAGGTCCCGGCCACGACATCGGCGCGACCGAGAGCGGCCACGCAGGCGGTCAACCAACCGGGTTGGACGACATCGTCGGCGTCGCAGAAGGCCAAGAGCTCGCCCCGCGCGGCCATGACGCCGGCATTGCGGGCGGCCGCCGGACCGACACGCGCCGACGCGTCGAGAACACGCATGGCGGCACAACGCTCAGCCCAGTCGCGGGCAAGAGCGACACTGGCGTCGCTCGAACCGTTGTCGGCCACCACGACCTCCCACGGTTCGTCACAGTGCTGTGCGGCCAGCGCACCGAGCTGCTCGTCCAGCCACGGCAACCCGTCACGCACGGGCAGGACAACGCTGATCATCGGCTAACGTACCAGCGTGACGGCACGTGACGAGCGAGACGCTCGCCGTACCGATACTCCGGATACCCCCCTTCTCGACAACGTGGTGGCCGTGGTCCTGACTTTCCGTCGGCGGCGCTTGGCCGGCGACGTCGTCCGCTCCCTGCTCGACGTCGAGGGTTTCGCTCCCGATCACGTCGTCGTCGTCGTGAACGGCGACGGTGGTCTCGACGATCCCGATCTCGAGCAGCGGGTCCGCATGCACCGGCTGCCGGTCAACGTCGGTCCCGGGGCGGGTTTCGGCCAAGGCCTGCTCGAAGCGTTCTCCGATCCCTCCATCGACTGGGCCTATCTCTGCGAGGACGACGTCGGCCTCTTCGATCTGCCTGGTCCACGCGTCACCGAAGTCCTCACACGCGTGGCTTCTCTCTCCGATCGGTCCGTTCCCGTGGGAGCCATCGTCTCCTACGGCCGGGCCTACACCCGGCGCGGCGGGCACACCGAGAACATGGTGCCGCCATCAAACAGCCCCCACGGTCTGGCACCGGTGGACGTCGCCTGCTGGGGAGCGACCCTGGTGGCGCGCGCCGTCGTCGACGCGGGCATCGTGCCCGACCCCGAGTGGTTCTTCGGTTACGAAGACTTCGATTTCTTCTCTCGGCTGCGCGCCGGGGGCTTCTCCGTCATGGTGGACGCCGTCGCCGCGCGCGCCGTAGCCGGACAACAGACTTCGCAGGGACGCGCCCAAGCGCTCGGGGGTGACCGGCCGGTGGATGCGGCCGAGGCATGGCGCGCCTACTACGTGGCCCGGAATTTCTTCACCTTCGCCCGGCGCTATGGCCACCCGAGCTGGCTGGCGTGGCACCTGGCCTATTCGCTGCGCCGGTTGCAGCTCGCCGGCGGGCGGGCGGAACGATCCGCCTATATCCACGGACTGTGGGACGGGGCCAGGGGTCGACTCGGGCGGAACCCGAAGTACGTCAGTGAAGAAGGAGAGCATCCCCTTCCGTAGCCGACCGCCCCGGTGTTAAAAACCTACCGCCGACCTCGCCGCACCGCTCCCGCGGGGCGCTGGACCTGGTGACCTCGCCCGGACACTTGGCCGGCGACGCTGCGGCCGGCGACGCCGTGATGCACAGCCGTGTGGTGACTGGTGCCGTGGTGCACGGTTCCATGGCCGGCTGAGACGTGGTTGCCGGCATGGTTGCCAGCGGCCCGGTTGGCGGCAGCGCCATGCGGGGTGCGGTCACCGTTGCCGTGGACGCCGAAGCGGCCACAGGCGCCGGGGACGCGCGTGGCCCGGGCCCCAAAGCGGCCGCCACCACCGGGCAACCGAAGGCAGGTGCTGGTGGCGGGAACGGTGCCGCCCCCCGAGGAAGTGCCGCAGAACCGGCTCGGGTCATACCCGTAGTGCGAAGACGCCCACGGTGAGTCGATGACGGCGCGGGCGAAGGTGCCGCAATCGGCGTCGCCTTGCGACAGAACGCGCAGAATGTCGGTGTAGGCGTGGTTGCCCAGCAAAGTGGCAGCGGTGGCGGCGATGCCGATCTGGATGTCGGGGAAGATCGGGATGCCGGTGTTCTGGCCCGCCGTGGTGATCTGGTGCGAGTAGTGCCCGGCACCGAGCGAGGTGTTGAGCGGGTTATCGGCCCACAGCCCACCTTCGTTGTTCATCCATGACTCGACGAGAGACAGGTTGCCGGCGGTGGCGGCGATGGCGTACATGCCCTTCGACTGCATGTCCACGGCGGCGATCACGTCCTGGGCCACCTGCGCCTCGGTGGTGGGGTCCACGATGACAGCGTCCTTCCCGATCGGTGAAGACGCCGAAGAGGTGCCCGGCACTGACACTGCGGACGCCGACACAGCACCGCCGTTCGAGAGGTGCTCATGGCTGACGGCCGGTCGGGACACCGACGGCGCAATGCGAGACGCAATCCCGGGGGTGTCGACAGCACCGGAGGCGACCTGCGCCCCCCACAATCCGATTACAGGAGTGACGACCATGATCGGCACCAGGGCGCGCCACGTCACACCGCGCCGTTGCTCATTTCCCCCCACCGAGCAATGGTACAACCCGACTGCGGCGAATTGGCTCCGGTAGCGACTCTTTAGGCCTCGACCCACGGCGGCGAGTTCCGACGGCGCTTGCGGCCGTGACGGGCCATGGAGGACGCATTCACCAGCTGGTCCTCGTCCTCGGCGTCGGTCCGTGCCGGTCGTTCCGCGGCGCGTCGCAAGTCCTTGCGCCCGAAATGGACCTCGGTCAGGGTGGCACCCACCACCGGGGCCGAGATCCGCCGTAGGAAAGCGCCCGATCGCGTGGCCTGGTCGACCCGGGTCCACCACCCTTGGATGACCACCAACACGACATCGACGGCAGGCACGAGAGCCTCGGCGTCATGGACGGCCAGTAGAGGGGCGTCCACGATGACGACGTCGGCCACCTCGCGGGCCGAAGCCAGGATTCCCGGCGCATAGGGGGCCAACTGGCCCGGGCCCATCAAGAGACGTCCCAGCGCCAGGCTGCGCACCCCGGGGATCTCGGTCGGCCGGGTGGATGCCGCCACCGTCTCGGCCGACGGGTCGGAGCCCACCGGAGCCATGGCCAGCGTGTCCTTGGTGTGATCACGCTGACGAAGATCGGCTGTGGTCACCACGAGCGCCTGTTGCCCTGCTTCGGCGAAGGCGGCGGCCAGATTGGTGACCACCAGGGGCCTGGTCGGCTCGGCCCCGGCCGACACGATCAGAATGACCTCACGGGGCCGTTCGGTCGCCGCTCCCGGCGATGGATCGGGTCCCAGGATCGGCTCGAGCAGGATCGCCGTCCGTAGCATCCGGTAGGACTCGGCCACGACCGAGGAGGGCTCGCTGAAAACGGCAAAGGGGGAGGCGACCACCGGAGCCGCCGTCGAACGCCGTAGGCCCCGCCGAGGGGCGACAGTCATCTCGGGTATCTCGGCCAGAACGGGGTAGCCCAGAACCTCCTGGGTGCGCGCCACAGTGCGCAACCGCTTGTCGAGAGCATCGAGGAGAAAGACCAGGCCGAGCCCCACGATGGCCCCCACCGCCAGACCCAACAGGGCCCGGATGGAGCGGCGGTGGAGGATCGAGACATGGGCCGCGATCTTCTTGGCCGTCTTGGCCAGCGCCGGCTGGAGCACGACGAAACCCGACGACGGGATCGGGTTCTGCTTCAAGGCATTCTCGCTCGACAGAGCAGCCTGGTAGGCGGAGCTCAGGACGGCGAGCTGCTGCTGAAGCAGAGCCAGGTCGGAGTTGCCGCTCTTGTTGGCGGTCAGGACGCCCGGGGCGGCGCGACCTGCGAGGTCGGAGGCACCAACGGCGTGGGGTGCCGTCGTGGTCGTGGTCGTGGTCGTCGTCGTTGTCGTCGGCGGAGGTTTCGGAGCCGTGGTGGTGGTCGTCGTGGTCGTGGTCGTCGTGGTGGGGGGAGGAGGCGTGGCAGCGACGATCTGGTCCGAAATGTTCTGAATCTCGTTCGAGAGGTTCGATATCTTCTGCTCGGCGGTTCTAACCGCCTTGTCGTGTTGAGCCTTCAGGCGCTGGTTGATGTAGTCGTTGAGCGCGGCGACGAAGTCGTTGGTCAAATTGGCCGAACGCTTGGCCGAAGGCTGCTTCACCGAGATCCGTATGGTCCCCACCGGTGTCAGGGACTTCTTCTTCTTCTTGGCCGAGGCGATGATGATGTCCTTCTCCAGCTCGCTCGGCTTGCCCTTGATGCCCGCCGTCTTGGCGGCGTTGACGATCACCTGTTGGTTGGCGGCGAAGAAGACGATCTGTTGGAGGGTGATCGGCGCCCCGATCGAATTCGGGCCCTGAGAGCTGCCGGGCGTCACCCCGGCCAGCACCGACGCCTCGTATTCGTTATGGGCCACCGGACCCGAGCTGGAAGGGAAAAGACCCGCCACGATGGCCCCGACCAGGGCCACGGCGATGATGACCGGCCAGCGCCGACGGAGAGCGTCTCGATAGTTAATCGGCTCCATGGCCCGTTCCCGTCTCCTACGGCCTGTGTGCGCCCGGTCTCTGCCCGGCCGTGTCGTCGGGCCCCCGGCACCGGCGACGTGCGCCAACTCCAGCTATCCGGGAATGGTCCAAAGTTAGTGCAGGTCGGCCGGAAAACGATGACGGTCCGTGACGGACCAGCCCTGGTGCGGTCGAGGCGTCGCAACAGGAGGAATTACCTGTCACCAAAGGAGGCATTCCGGCCCACCCGGGTGTACCGTCCCCACCGGGGAGCGACCATCGGGAGGTCTCCAGGGCCCCTCCTGCAGGGTAGGCACGGGCCCACCGATCGTCGCCATGGCCAGTTGGTCAGATGTTGAGATGCCATCGGGTGTGGCTTGAGGGTGGGGTTCACACAATGGGTGAACCCGCAGCGACTGGCTGCTGTCGTGCTCAAAAGGCAGGCGAAATGCACTGGGATTCCTCAATCGTGACGATGCCACGGGGATCAAGGCTTCCTAACGTGGACCTCGGAACGTGAGAAGTGGGGGACGAACCGCAGCGACCATCTGCGGAAGCGTCAGCATGGACGAAAAGGAGCAGGTCAGGGGGTCTGGGGGCCCGATCTGTGTCGGTGAAGAGTTTCATGCTGGGAATGAGGAGGAGGACTGGCACACTGGTTCGGCAGGGGCACGCGCTTCGATTCTCGGAAGTGCCAGGACTTTCGCCTCTCCCGCTCCCGCTGCGGGGCCCACGGCCCGGCGACGAGTGGAGAGTCTGACTGGGGGGCATGCAGATATGGCGGGATGGGACCAAAATCCCGGCTCAGCGATTCGATCACGGGCTCGCGACACGAGCTCGAGTGAACCGCACGGGCAGAAACACGTAGTTCGGGTGGAACGCGTCGGCACGCCGGTGGTCGGAGCGCGCGGTCAGCGCCTGGCCATGGCCGCGTCGCGAGTGCGTTCCCGAATGATCTTCCTCGTTCTCGACGCTCTCGTCCTGGCTGTCTGCTACAGCCTGGCCGAATTGGTCTATTTCCGCGATCGCCCCCCCGCGCATTACGCCGGGCGTTTCGCCACCTTCCTCGTCATCGCCCTCGTCGTCCAGCTGACCGCGAATCACGTCTTCGGTCTCTACGGGCGCATGTGGCGCCACGCCGGCATCGAGGAGGCCCGTCAGATCCTCCTCTCCTCCGGAGCCAGCTTGGCGCTGCTCGTGGCCCTCTACCCGGTGGGTCGGGCCACCCACTTCGTGGACGCCCCTTTGGCCGTGATCCTGGTCGGAGCCGTCTTCTGCGCCATGGCCATGGGAGCCCTGCGGTTCCACTCGAGGCTGTTCGCCTGGCAGCGTGGCTCCCGGCGCCTGGGACTGCGCGTGGCCGTCATCGGAAGCCGCGACGCCGGCGCCGCCGTGGTCCGCGACATGCTGCGCAATCCCAAGGCCGGGCTGATGCCTGTGGCCGTCTTCGACGACGATGCCGGAGCCCACGGGCTGTCGCTGCTCGGAGTCCCCGTGGTCGGAGGGGTCGACGACATCGAAGAGGCCGCCCCCCGCTATGACATCCAGCAGGTCGTTCTCGCCATTCCCTCCCCGCCCGCCGAGCTGGTGGAGCGAGCGCTCCGGGCTTCGGAGGCGGCGGGTGTGTCCATGAAGATCGTCCCCGGTGTCCGGGAAATGGCGGGGACGGCAGGCAATGCCCCCCCGATGGCCCGGGTCCGTGCCCCGCACATCGAGGACCTCTTGGGCCGGACCCAGGTGGCCACCGACCTGGAAGCCGTGAGACGCTCCATCGCCGGGCGTCGGGTTCTCATCACCGGTGCCGGGGGATCCATCGGCACCGAGATCGCCCGCCAGGTGGCCGGCTTCGAGCCGTCGCAGCTGGTTCTCCTCGACCATGACGAGACCCACCTCTATGACACCGCCGCCGTCGTGCCGGGGCCCTGTGAGCAGGTCCTGCTCGACATCGGCGACCGCAAGGCCGTGTTCGAGACCATGAGCCGCTACCGGCCCGAGGTCATCTTCCATGCCGCCGCCCACAAGCACGTGCCCCTCCTCGAGTCCCACCCCTTGGCCGCCGTCTCCACCAACGTCTTCGGCACCCTGAACGTGGTCGAGGCCGCCGCCGCCGCCGGTGTGGGCCGCTTCGTGTTCATCTCCACCGACAAGGCCGTCCGGCCCCGCAGCGTCATGGGCGCCTCCAAGTGGACGGCCGAGCAGGTTGTGCTCAGCCGAGCTCCCGAGAGCGCCCCGTACTGCGCCGTGCGCTTCGGAAATGTCCTGGGATCACGTGGGAGCGTCATCCCCACCTTCGCCCGCCAGATCGCCAAGGGGGGCCCGGTCACGGTCACCGACCCCCGGATGACCCGCTTCTTCATGAGCGTCGAGGAAGCCGTGCAGCTCGTCCTCCAGGCGTCGGTGCTCTCCAAGGGCGGGGAGATCTTCATGCTGGAGATGGGCAAGCCCGTGTCCATCTTGGAGCTGGCCGAGCGCATGATCCGCCTCTCGGGCTACGCCGTGGGCACCGACATCGCCATCGACATCACCGGCGCCCGCCCGGGCGAGAAGATCGACGAGGACCTGACGGCGTCGGGTGAGGAGCTGCTCTCCACCACCCACCAGGCCGTCTACCGCCTGCTGCCGTCGGCGCTCGCTCCCGAGGACCTCGATCTGGCCCTGCTGGAGCTCGACGAGTGCGTGGCCACCCGCAACTCCGAGCTGGGTCGCAAATCGCTGTTCGCTCTGGCTGAGTCGGCCGTGTTCTCCGAGGCGGTCGTCGACGAGGTGGCGGTGTGACATTGGCGGATCGGCCGGCCGGCGAATCGCCGGGCCGGCCCGAGACGCTCATCGTCATCGGTCAGGGCTACGTCGGGCTTCCTCTGGCGCTGGCCGCCGTCGACGCCGGATTCTCGGTCGTCGGTTTCGACACCGACCCGGCCCGGATCAAGAGCCTGGCGGCGGCCGCCTCCTACGTGGAGGACATCACCGACGAGACGCTCACGGCGGCCTTGGCCACCGGCCGCTACCGGCCCAGCTCCGACGAGGCTGACTGCGACGGCTTCGATGTGGCCGTCATCGACGTGCCCACCCCGCTCAAAGACGGCCAGCCCCATCTGGCCTACGTGGAGGCGGCCGCCGCCATGGTGGCGCGCCACCTCCAGCGAGGCGCCACCGTCGTGCTCGAGTCCACCACCTACCCGGGTACCACCGAGGAGCTGATCCGGCCCATCTTGGAGGAGGGCTCGGGCCTGGTGGCCGGCGACGACTTCTTCCTCGGCTACAGCCCCGAGCGCATCGATCCCGGCAACACCACCTGGGACCTGATCTCGACCCCCAAGGTGGTCTCGGGCATCGACGCCCGCTCCCTGGCCGCCGTGGACGCTTTCTACGGCCGGATCGTGGACACCACGGTGCCCGTGTCGGGGACCCGCGAGGCGGAGCTGGTGAAGCTCCTCGAGAACACCTTCCGGCACGTGAACGTCGCTCTGGTGAACGAGCTGGCCATGTTCGCCGGTGACCTCGGTATCGATATCTGGGAGGCCATCGGGGCGGCCTCGACCAAGCCCTTCGGCTACATGCGCTTCACCCCCGGCCCCGGCGTGGGCGGCCACTGCCTCCCCGTCGACCCGAGCTACCTGTCGTGGGCAGTGCGGCGCAACCTCGGTGAGTCGTTCCGCTTCGTGGAGCTGGCCAACGACGTGAACGCCCATATGCCCGATTACGTGGTGCGCCGCCTGGTGGTCGCCTTCAACCGCCTGGGCAAGGCCCTGAAGGGGTCCCGGGTGCTGTTGCTGGGCCTGGCCTATAAGGCCAATACAGGAGACGCCCGCGAGGCGCCGGGGACGGTGATCGCCGAGCGTCTGGCCACCCTGGGCGCCGACGTCCGAGTGGCGGACCCCCACGTGGCCCATGACACAGGGGGACCCTTCACCCTGGTCGATCTGAACGCCGACGAGCTGAGCCTGGCCGACGGGGTGGTGCTCGTCACCGACCACGGCGCCTTCGACTACGACCTCGTCACCGCCCACGCCCGGTACATCCTCGACACCCGGGGACGCTTGGACGGACCCACCGTGGAGCGGCTATAAGCCAGCAGGTGAACGTCCTCGTCACCGGCGGAGCCGGCTTCATCGGAGCCAACCTCTGCCGCACCCTGGCCGAAGCCGGTGACGTCGACCGGGTGGTGGCCCTGGACGACCTCTCCACCGGGTATGCCGAGAATCTCGAAGGCGTCTCGGGTGTTCGGCTCGTCGAGGGCTCGATCCTCGATGCGACCCTTCTCGACACCGTGATGGACGGCACCGACGGCGTCGTCCACCTGGCCGCCCGGCCGTCGGTGCCCCGGTCGTTGGAAGACCCCTGGGCCTCGCATGAGGCCAACGCCTCCGGCACCGTCCGCGTCCTCGAGGCCGCCCGCCGCCAACCGGCGACCAACCGCCCCCAGGTGATCGTGGCCTCCTCGTCCTCGGTCTACGGCGCCAACCGGGCGCTGCCCAAGCGCGAGGACATGGTGGCCCGGCCGCTCAGCCCCTACGCAGCCAGCAAGCTGGCCGCCGAGGCCTACGCCCTCGCCTACGGCCACTCCTTCGGCCTCGACGTGCTGGCGTTCCGGTTCTTCAATGTCTTCGGTCCCCTCCAGTCAGCCGATCACGCCTACGCGGCGGTCGTGCCCGCCTTCATAGCGGCGGGCCTCCGGGGCGATCCGCTCATCATCCACGGGGACGGGACCCAGACCCGGGATTTCACCTTCGTGGGTACCGTTGTCGAGGTCCTCATGGACGCCCTGCGCCGGCGCCTGACCCACGACACGCCGGTCAACCTGGCCTTCGGGTCGCGGGTCTCGCTGCTCGAGCTGGCAGGGGCCCTGGAAGGCGTTCTGGGGCGCCCGCTGTCCCGGCAGCACGTGGAGCCCCGGCCGGGCGACGTGGCCCACTCACAGGCCGATCAGGGCCTCCTGCAGGCCATCTGTCCGGGCGTCAGCCCGGTTGGGCTGGCCGAGGGTCTCTCCCGCACTGTCGACTGGTACCGCTCCGTGGCGCCGTAACCGCCAGGGCGGCCAATCAGTGACCTCGGCGACCGGCGGACAACCCCAGTCGCCGAGGCTCTGTCAACAGGCGAAGTAGCCGGCGTTGAAGGTGAACCCGTCAAAGGACGAGGAGCCGTTGGCGCTGGGATCGCACGAGTCGGCCGTCGGGATCCCCCAGGTGTCGCTCATGGCGGAAAACGGGAACGGGTTCACCGAAACGTCATTGCCCGCCGTGGAGTACGTGTCTCCAGCGGGGACGGTGAAAGATGTCACCGGGATGGTGGCGCTCGTCACCGTGGACACAACGAGCACGTTCAGCGTCGGAAGCCCCGCCTGGGAGATCTGCAAGACGGTGCCGGCGCTCACGGACACGGAGCTGGCCAGGGTGACCGACGTGTAGGCCGTGCCGGTCGGTCCCCCCGTGAGGGCGGTGCCCAGGGCGTCCGTGCACGAGGACGAGCACGTCACTCCCGCCCATCCGGTGAAGTCGACGACGTTCGCCACCGAGTTGCTCACCCAGGTGTTGCCGTCCAGGGTGTTCGTGGCCGATCCCGGTCCCGCCGCCGGCGGACCCCCGTACTGCTGCAGGGCAGTCGTGCCACCGACCACCACCCCGAATCCGTTGCTGGACAGGGAGTTCCCGACGACGATGTTGGCGGTGCTGTCATAGGCCGGGAACAATGGGCCGCACGGTGTGGGGCTCAGGCATGCCACGTAGTTGTCGGTACCGGGGCCGTTCAGAGCCAGGCCCGTGGCGTTGCCGGTCGCTGAGTTCCCTTGTCCCAGGACCGACCCACCGATCTGGGCGCACGACGCGCCGGACAAAGAAATGCCGGCCGATGCGTTGTCCGTGGCCGTGTTGCTCTGCAGGACCACGTTGGCGTTCTGATTGGCGTCGACGCACGAGTCGGTGCTGTCGAGCAGTATCCCGTCGCCGTATCCGGCCACGCCGATCGAACCCCCGCCGGCCAAGGCATCGCTGGCGCTGTTGCCCGAGATCGTCCACGTACCGGGAAGGCTACCGAGTACGACGGAGAGCGAACTTCCGGTGACGAGGGCGGGCTCGCTCATCAGCACGACCGAGGGTGATACGAACTTGGCGATATAGGTGGACGGCAGCGTCTGGCTGACCGCCCCGCCGGTTGACAGGGTCCCCGTCCCGCCGGAGCACCCCGTGAACGCCACGGGGCTCGCACTCACCCCCGTGCACGTGACTGTCTGCGGTCCGTTCGACGACGTCACATGCATGGGAACTGACGGCGCAAATCCGGCCGTCGATGCCACATCGATGGTGGTGAGAGGGAGGGACAGGCCGGTGGAGCCGGCGGCGACGGTCGTCGTCGCCGGTGCGAAGTTCACCGATCGACCGATGTCGCTCGCCTGGAACGACGCCCCCGACGGCGAGGACAGTGCCGTTTCTCCGTCTGTTGTCTGACCGTCAGAGAAGCTGCGGCCCGCGCTCAAGGGCGGATAGCCCGCCGGCGACGTCGGTCCGAACCCGGGAACCCACGCGGCGTCGATGTTCACGTCATTGCTCCTCGTCGTGGTGTGCGACACGTCGAGGGTCCCGGCATTGAGCAGTCGCAGTCCGGCCGCCGCCTGACCGTTGGCTCCCCCGGTGAAGGAGTTCCCCGACACGGTGACCCCTTGGGCGCTGCTCAACCCTCCGATGGTGGCGGAGGCACCCAGGACCTCGATGCCGGACTGGGTCACGAGGTCGTTCGGACCATCGCCCTGCACGGTTGAACTGGTGATGGTGCAGGCCGTACGCGCATCCTCACACACGATCCCGGCCTGGTGATACGCCGGGGTGTACGGGTTGAAATCAACCGTCGAACCCGCCGGCAAGGCGTACGGCGTGGTGCCCGTCACCTGTACGGCGTGGGCGCCGAACGGTGTCGCCTGGAGCAGGCCGCCATCGACGAGGATGGGTCCACCGCTGAAGCCCTTGCATCCCTTCTTCTTCGAGATGTTCTTCACGGGAAGGATCTCGGGGGTCACATAGGTCGTGTTCCCCGGCAGCGGCACCGTCGTCGTCGTCGTGCATTGCGGTGACAGCAGCGACACGGCGGTCATCGAGACGTCGGAGGTGCTGGCGCTGCCGTCGTTGGCGACGTAGATGCCACGCCCTCCCAGGCAGGTTCCGAACTGGTCCGCCGGCAGGTCGATGCCATTCACATTGACGGAATTGAGGGTCCCCGACGCGTCATTGAAGTAGATCCCTACAAACTGCTGGCTGCAACCGTGGCCGTCGCTGTCGAGAGCGCCCACACCATTCGTGCCGCTGACAGTCAGACCCTGGAGAAGGACATTGTTGGCCCCACCGGACACTTCGACAACGGCGTACAGCGGATTGGCGCTGTTTGGATCGGAGGCACCAGCGGTCAAGCCCGACGCCGGCGGCTGGATGATCGTCTTCTTCGAGCCTGATCCCGTGATGGTCACACTGCTGTTCAGCGCTCCAATGTGCACCTGCTCGGTGTACGTCCCTTTGGCGACGTGGATCGTTCCTCCCACGTCGGCGGCGCCCTCCTGTACGAGAGCATGCGAGATCGTCTGACATGGAATCACGCGGCTCGAACAGGAATTGTTCGTGTCGGACCCGTTAGGGCTCACGTACCAATTGTTGCCGGAAACCGGCGACCTTCGGGCGGCGGCGGGCTGCACTCCTATGGCCACCACTGCGCCAACGACCACGCATGCTGCCAGCGCGCGCAAAAAGGGTCTTCCCGATGTTCTTGATACGCCCCGCACCGGCATGATCGTGCCGGGACCACGGCTTATATCGGCCATAGCGTGTTGCCCCCCGTCGTGAAAATCACCCTTGGCAAACCAGACCAAGCGCGACCGCCCCTGAGCACGGGGCGTCGTCTTCCAACCGCAAACAGTCCGGTTTGCCTCACCTTATGAGGCCCCTTGACTCGTCACACCATCAATTTTGACTATCTTCCGGCCACCTTTTTCATCCGATTCGACCATGGCAAACAGCCTCCTCATCCGGTGTAGTACCCCGTGGCGAGGGCGGTGCCGGCCGCCGGATCGGGGCTGCCGGGGTCGCTGTAGGTGTTGGCCAAGCCCGCCCCCGTTTGAAAGGGGTTGACGTGGACCGTGCTCCCGCTCGGGTAGCTCTGGGTGGGGAGCCAGGGTGAAAGCAGCCCCTGCGTGGTGTCGATGGAAAATGACGAGGCGGGAGATGGGGCACCGGTAATAACCACGTCGGAGCAGGCACCCGTCGACGCACAGCTTCCGGGGGAGCCACTGTCACCCAGCCCGAGGATGTGGCCGGGTGGGATGACGACACTCAGCGCGGCTGAGGTCGCGATCGATTCGGTCGGGATGCCGGCGCCGAGGGTGGTGACAGCCTCGTTGTCCTGCATTCCCCCGGCGGTGACGTACTGCGCCGGTGGGCTGGCGCCCGGCGGAGCAAAAGCGGTGAAGTCGACGACGTTCACCAGTGCGTTGGCACTCCACGTATTGCCGATGAAGTGGTTCCCGGAATTGTCGATCTGAGAACCGCCGAGCGCGGTGGGCGCGAATACGCCGCCGATCTCGACGCCGATGCCATTGTCGGTCACCGTGTTGTTCTCGATCGTGTTTCCCGAGGTCGTATGGTGAGGCGCAACCGGACTGTTCCCGAGGACCAGCCCGACGCCGACCGAGGTGCCGTCGATCTCATTGCCCTCGGACGTCCCGGAGCCGCCGATATCCAGCTGTCCCTGCACGCCGCCCAGGAACACGCCGACGCCACCTCTTTCTTCGGTGTCGGCCTTGTTGCCCTGCACCACCAACGTGGCATTGGTAGAAGCAACCTCATCGAGCAGCTGGATCCCGGTCGACGTGGCCCTGCTCGCCGTGTTTCCATTGATCGTCCACGTTGCGGGCGTCACTCCGCCCGAGTCCACGGCGGAGATGTCCAGATCGTTGTTCGTCACCGCATTGTCGATGATGTCGACGGTATGGGCGTCCTTTTCGACGGCGATCCCCGTACCGGGGTCGGTGGTGACGCCTAGGCTGTTCAGGTTGCCCGATACCGTCACCGGATCACCCGGGGTCGTGCATGTCGTTGCGTTGAATGCCCCGCAACCGCCGATTTGAGCGAAGAGTGCTCCGGACGCAACGGTGATCCCGGTTTCGCTCGATACGTCGGTCGGGCCCGAACCCGTGATACTTCCGCCCGTGATCGTGCACGTCGCGCCCGCGCCGCAGTTGATTCCACTGAACGCGTAGGCCGGCGAGGCCGGGGCGAGGTTGACCGTCGTGCCAGCGGGGATATCACTCGTGGTCACCTGGGAGGTCGTGAAGTAGACCGCCTTGCCGGCGCCGGCATAGGTCGCCGCATAGTTCGGCGAGCCTGACATTCCGCCAAGCAGCAGGGAGCCACCGAAACCGAAAAGCGCGCACGGCTTTTTTGCCAGGATGAGCGGATAGCCGTCTAGATCGGTCCCGACGGGGATGTCGACCTTCGTGGTAGTCGAGCACTTCGGCTGCGGCGTCGTCACGTCGGTGAGGGTGGCGTCACTGGCACCGGTGACATCGACCCCATCCCCGCAACTGGCGCCGGTCACAGCCACTCCGACGAGCGAATCCGAGGCACCCGAAATCACGACACCACTGTCCGTCGGACAGGGGAAGACACCCCCCAGTTTGGCGGTGATCTCAAGATTTGACACCGTTACGCCAGTGGCGGGACCGGTCAGATCGACCGGGGTCCCGTCCGCCCAGTCCGAAAGCGGTGGATCGATGATGGTTCTTGATCCGAACCCCCTGATCGTCACGTTGGAGTTCCCCGCCACCAAGTTCTTGATGGCATCGCCGGCCTGGGCGAATGTCCCCGTCGCTACATGGATCATTCCTCCCACGGCGGCGGCACCCTGTTGGGCCAGAGCATGCGCGAGGGTCAGGCACGGTCGGGCCTTGACGCTGCAGGGGTTCCCGGAGTCCGAACCGCGCAAGGACACGTACCAGTTGTTGCCCGGCGCGGATAGTGGTCGGGCGGCGGCCAGATCAGTCACCCCGGCACCCACGAAGACGAATACGGCGCAGGCCGCCAGAACGCGAAACAGCAACCGTTCACCCACCGTTGGCCACAGGCGCCGCCCCACGTCTCTCACCACCCGAATCACGGATTAAACCAGCCATCGCTCCGCCCCCACCCTGGAACAACGCTCCCCACGCCAAAAGCGTCACACGAAGGACGCCTAGCCGCTTATTTTATCCCCACAAGCCCCATAGGGTCACTCTGCGAGGCCAACATACGCCTAACAGCGCAACTACCGAGCGCCGCACATTGAGCCGACCGTCCGGAGGATTTCCGGATCTCGGACCGGCCAGGCTTTATGGAAGGGAATGCGTAATGAGCTTCCCGATGTCGATGTAGCCCTTGGTGTTGGCATGGATATTGCCCAACTGGCAGAACCAGGTGAGCTTGCACACCTCCACCACGGCCTTCGGGATCTTCCCATAGGGGGATAATTTCGCCATCGTGGTCAAGGGGGTGTACGCACCCGTGGCGGCGGTGACGTCCACGAAACTCCCGCTCGCACTGGCGTAGGCCGTCTTGAGAGTGGGGTTTATGAGGTCCTTAAAGGCGGTGACGGACTCGCTGGCCAGGCTCTGGTTGGCGCTGGAGGCCGGGAAAGCCGGAAACACCCAGGCCCCGAGAAGGACGTCCGGGTACGTCAGTCCGACGATAGGCACACCGGCTCCGGCAGCGGACCGGAGGTCTCCCGCAAGTGCGGTGACGTTCGTCCGGATCGTGTTTTCGGCTGTTGTGACGCATGTAATCGGATTGGACGCCGATGCACAGGACGTGACGTCATTTCCGCCGATCGACACCGTGATCAAACCAATCTGCCCCGAGTGTGCCGCAATGAAGGCGTCGGCGGCAGCGATCTGCGTCTGCGTCGGATAGGCAACAGCGTCTGTCGCCGCTGGGGGGCCGAATGGCGTCGTACAGCCCTTGACATTGAGGATCGACGCCGTCGTGGCACCACCACAGCCGAAATTCTCGAGCTGCATCTTGAGCTTCTTGGCGACGTAGCCGGTGTACCCACTGGTGGCTCCGCCAGGGGTCGGTGAGGGCTGGTACCCGACCGAATACGAGTCGCCCAACGAGACGTAGTACTTGGTTGTACTCGAGGCATGGCTTACCGCCGGCACGACGACCACTGCCACGGCCGAAATGCTCAGCAGAGACAAAACCATACGAACTGGCGACATACGGAAACGATTCACAGCCCCTCCCCCGGGTCCTGTCTGTTTCTGTCAGCTGATCCTGCGCCTCTGCGACCATTAGGTCGACGCTGGCAAGCCACCCGAGCCTACCCCGCTGGCTGCTTTCCTGCGCACCGGGTCTCTAGTCGATCGACCACGCTATCGCTATGCCGCAGGTCGCCTGAGGACGGAATGTCTCCCAGGGGAGCGGTCGAGATGAGGCGATGAGGTGCCGCCGCCCAAGGCTGGGCCGACCCTTCCCTGTCATTGACACCGTTATCAAGCGCATCCGTAGGGAGCGGAACGGGGGCCGATCACTCCGCGCCGTCGCCGATGGTCTCAATGAGGATGCCGTGCCAACGGCTCACGGCGGCAAAAGGTGGCATGCGTCCACTGTCAGCGCACTGCTGAAGAGTCGTACCCAGTTGCCTTTGTGATCTCAGTAGGGCCCGCTGCCTCGACGAGGTACGCGCGTTCCTCGACTAATAATCGCGCGCCAGTCGCGCGAACGATTCCTGCTCAGTGGCCTCGCCGGATCTCAGGGTAGGTATCGAAGGTCAGCGCCAGAGCCCTGAGATAGGCCCGGTCCAGTGGGGTCAGTGCAACGTCTCGACCCTCTTCGGCGGCATCCAGGAATAGAGCTTCCTTCTCCATCGCCTCCAGGTCCTCAGTGCCGTAGGAGGCCACGTAGGCCCCCGTCAGGATGAACCAGTCGGGCCACTCATCCATCAGGCGGAGAGGCGTGATGATCCCGGCCAAGAGGTCGGTGGTGAAGGTGCGTAGTCGCTTCACCGTAGCGAGCGACAACTCCTCGTCCAGGTACTGGAGGAGGTCCTCGTCGATGGAGTCGAGGTAGGTGACGAGGAAGTCGTTCGCCATCGACGCTCAGCGTACCGAGCCTCGCTTGTCTCGACCGGGACCCATGGGGAAAGCAGAAGGGCCGGGTCCTTTCGGACCCGGCCCTTCCTTCGTACTTCAACTGTGTTCAGTACCCGCTAGGGGTACCTCCTGTTGCTTTCACGGGCAGCCGTAGAATCCCTCGTTGAAGGGAGCCCCAGGACCGTTCGCACCAGCGTGAACCGTTCCACCCACACATGTGGAGTTGGCAGTCCAGCTGTTAGCAGGTGAAGCGTTGGTGTTCGGGTTACTCGTAACGGCGCTACCTGCAGCGCTCGTACCGTGGATCCCGCCGCTGACGGGAAGCACCGTGTAGGGCTGCGTCAGGATCGACACAGTCACCGGTGTTCCGCCCGCAAGGTTCCCAGCAGGAATCGACACAGCCGCGCCGCCTGTGTTGACGACCAGGTCACCGTTAGCCAGCCCAAGAACCTCACCGGCGGCGATGGTCTCTGCCGTCGTTGCGTCGATGTTGATCGACGTGTACGACGTCCCGACAGGCCCAAGCGCTGTGGCCAGGCTCAGGTTTCCGGTACCGATTCCACCAGGAGATGCCGCAACATCCCAACCGGTGTAGTCGATGTCCGACGCCACTCCACCACTCACGCTGTTGTTCGCGATGGAGTTCGGCGACCCGTTGTTCGGGAACGGACCATCGAGGTTCGTCGGCGTCGTTAGGCCGCTAGCCACGATTCCGAAGCCAAGGTTGGCACCGGAGTTACCGTCGCTAAGGCCGTTCGTCGTGGTGCTGGCACCGATGGTGTTGGCGGAACTCACCGTGAGGTCAACCCCAAGGCCGTTGTTGGCGATGTTGTTGCCGTCGACGGTGACACCATTGGCGACCTCGAACACAACCCCGACCTGAGCAGCTCCAGTGATGGAGTTGTCATTGACCGAGATGCTGCCCGTACCGCCCGCAAGCGCAGTCTTGAGGATAGTCGTCGGGGTGCCAAGCACGACCTCTTCGTTCCCGCCGGAAATGGTGTTCGACAGGGACTGGTTAGGTGCACCGAGGGATCCACCGACCTTGACCGCTCCAGAAGACGCTTGTGGAATGACAACGCCAGCGTCGTTACCCGAAATGGTGTTGTCAGCCAATGTCGCGCTGGCCACTCCAGCTGCCGGGGTACCGAGGTCAACGCCGATTCCAGGCGTCGGGCTTCCAGCTGCAGGCGTCGTGTTGTTGTTGCCAGACACCGTCACGCCAGCTCCAACCGAGGGAGACGTAATAGCACTGCAGTTTGTGGCCGCAGCACATCCACCAACCTGAAGCGTCGAGCTCGGAGCCCCAACGATGCCGATCTCGCCCGTAGCCGAAAGGTCAGTCGGTCCATCACCAGTCACGCTGCCACCAGAAACGGTGCAACTACCGGCCCCACACTCGATTCCCGCGCCACCGTAAGCCGGACGAAGGGGTGCAAGGTTGACGGACGATCCGGCAGGAATACCACCCGCAGGCGCTGTGCCTGAGAACGAGATGGTCTTGCCGGATCCAGGGTACGTGGCGCTGTAGTTACCGGTTCCAACGCCAGCGATCAGAAGAGGTGAAGGACCAGAGCCGAACTGCACACATGGCCTCTTCTTCAGGTTGACCGGGAAAGCAGAGTTGGAACCAGCCGGAATGGCAGTCTTCGTCACAGTGTTGCACTTGGTCAGCTGCGGCGTCGAGCCGTTGATGACAGCGGCGGTACCGCCGCCCACGAACGTTCCGACACCACAGCTCGCACCGGTGACGGCAACGCCGCTGCTCGAAACACCCGCGCTGCCCATGTCCACGCCAGCGTCAGGGCCAACAGAACACGACGGCAGCGTCTCAGAAGAAGCGTCGATCTCCAGGTTCTGGACGCTAACTCCAGGGACATTTAGCACAACCGGCGCAACCGGGGTGGGGCCGCCAAGACTCACGAATGACGAGGCAGGCGGCGCGATGACCGTCCTGATGCCCCCTCCCACGATCGCATCACCATTGTTGCCGGTTCCGGGAGTGGACACCAGCGTCGTGATGGCGTCAAGCGCAGAGCCGTAATGACCCTTGGCCACGTTGATGGTCTGAGGCACTCCAGAGGCCGCAGCCTGCGCAAGCGCGTGTTGGATGGTCTGGCAGCGCGCCGTTGCGGGGGTCTTCGTGGTGCAGTTGTTCCCCCCGTCGTGGCCAGAAACCGCCACATACATGTTGTTTGTTGGGTTGGCCGAAGCCGAACTCGCGGCCACCACGGCCATGAGCCCGGTGACCATAGCCCCAGCAGCCAAAGCCTTGGCTACTGATGCTCCAATGGTTCTCCGATTCATTTGTTTAGCTCCTCGGTCCTGGTGCCCCGTAGTACGGCCAATAGTGCTGACGCGACGGATGAGACCAAAGGCCTCGTCCTGGTGGCGACGCTGTCGCCACGTTGTGGTCAGCTCAATCCCCCGCCCCCGGATGCCCCCCTAGACGTGACACGAGCGACGGAAGTCGCCACGCATGACTGATCGTACGGAAGCCGACCCGGTCTGCCCTCACTAAATGTGATGAAAGACGGGCAGCACCTAAAGAGCCACACTCTGCGGTCGGCGCGGGTGCAACAGTGGGTGTCCGCCCGTCACAACCCTGCTGACCTGGCTAAATACGAACCCTCAGGCCACGATATCGACAGGGGTTCCCGCTGGGACCTGCTGGACGAGAGCGGCGATCTCGGGGTTGGTCAGCCGCACACAGCCGTGGCTGGCGTATCCGCCGATCACCTGGGGCTGGTTGGTGCCGTGGATGGCGATCTGACCAGGACCGCCGTCGAAGGAGTAATAGGTGTTCGAAAAGCCCGACAGCCCGAGCGCATAGGGACCGTAGGGACCGGTCGGGTCCGTGAGCTGCAGGTCCTCGGTCACGAAGAAGTGCCCGGTCGGCGTGGGCGAATCGGGACTCCCCACCGCGGCCGATGCCTGCAGGACCTGGCTGCCGCCACGGTAGAGCGTCACCTTCCGGGCACTCAGGCTGACCACGATCCGGAGGTCGTCGGTGGTGAGCGTGACGTTCGTCCGGGTGACCCAGCCGGTGAATTCATTGGGCCGCTCGGGCAGGTACACCTGCAACCATCCCCCCTGCACGGCGCTTACAAGCAAGGTGAGCGGCGCGCCCAGCATGTTGGGGTTGCTCAGACTCTGCGCCGGCCCCGGAGCTCTCGGGGTTTGATAAATGGGAAGAGACGGCACCGAGGCCGTCGCTATCCACACCGATCCCGCTGGAGGTCCGCTCGCCATGGGGTCGGCACTGGCGATCGTCGCGCCGGGGGTGACGGAGGTGGGAGGGGATACGACCTTGGCCTTCGGGCGCGCCTGTGTCGTCGTTCCTCCGCAGCCGGCAAGGCTCAACGTCAAGAGCACCGTGATGGCCGTTGCCGTCGCACTTACGGCAACCGTTCGCGAAATCACAAGGAAAATCCTACCGGCGGCGCCGGTGGAAACGGCAGCACGTATCGGTTACCCCGGGCGCGAGGAACGGGCACCTCCGCCGACGGCGTCGATGCCCGTTCCTCTGAAAACTCCCGACCGCCCGCCATCGGGCAATCAGGCCACATCATGTGCGCTACGAACTGCTTGATGTCCGATCGTTCTGGTGCAACGCCAGTCGCAGCACGCGACGGGGGCCGTCCACCAGCACGAGGAGGAAGAGGCCGAGCATCAGAAGTACGACACCGGCCACACCCATCACCCAAAGGCCGGGTCCGGCACCGGTGAAGGCCAGCTTGCTCGAGGACGACTTGGTGGCCGCCGCCTTGGCTGTCGACGCCGCCTTAGTGGTGCTTGCCGCGGCCGCCTTGGCCGCAGCGGCACTGCTACCGGCGTTGGCTCCGAACGAAATGGGCACCACCACGGCGTCACCGCCGAGGTCGCCGTAGACGAGGGCGCAGGTGGCCCCGGCCGCCACCTGAGCGGCAGTGGGGGGGCACGGGTAGTTGGCGGCGTCAGCCGTGGGGTTCCCCGATCCACCCGTCTCTGCTCCGAGGCATGACTGTGAGCACCCCGCTGCGGTGGACCCCGGGGGGCCCAGTGTTCCGGTGTTCACCGTGAACGCCGTCGCGGGCAGGCTCCCCGTTGCATCGGTCGAGATGATCTTGGCCAGTGTCCCGAACGGGTCGGTGCAACCAACGGGGACGGGCTTCGTCCCGACGGTGCTGTTCAACACGGTGGGTTCGCCTGTGGCCCCGTTGCATTCCAGGATGGAACCAAGAGACTTGACGAACAGGCCGGATCCCGTCACCGAGACGCTCTGTCCACCGGTCAGGCAGGTCGCCGGGTTGACAGTGACCTTGGCGGTACCGCCGGTGCCGGTGGCAGGCGCCGCTGTGCAGTTGGCCACTGGCGCGAGGGTCGTCGTCGTCGTCGTCGTTCCGTCGAAGCTGTAGCTCACGTCCATGGTGGCCTTGTCCCCGGCCGCGTCGACGAAGAGAACCTCACACCCGGCCGCCTGGCCGGTCGTGGGTGGGCACGGGAAGCTGGCGGCGTCGGTCGCCCCGTCGTTGTTGGCCGAGTCGGTGCCGGACGCGGGAGGCCCGAGAATGCCGGCCGTGAGACTGAACCCGGTGGTCGGGAAGGTGCCTTTCTTCGTGGTCTGGAGAGCTGCCGCCCCGCTACAGCTCACGGGAAGCTGCCCGAGGTCGATCGGGTTGGGCAGTGAAGCGACGAAGAGGGGCACGTCGATGGTGGGCTGCGGGCTGGCCTTGCTGCACTCGAAGAGTGCACCCGGAGACTTTTTGGCCATTCCCGACGCCGTGACGAACACTGTCTGACTGGTGCCCGGATCGATTGGTCCTGTCTGCGTGAAGCTGATCGTTGGCGATGCCGCCGAAGCGGTCACGGCCACACCCAGCAGTGTCCCCCCGGACACAAGCACTGCTGCGCCGATCATCGCAATCCGCGCGCTGGTCATCTTGAAGCGTCCCACGGTCCCCTCTTTCCCCTGGTTTTTCGATGGCAGAGCGGGCGGGGCTGATTGCCCCGCCCGCCGCCATCATATTTTGGTGACGATACCCCTTTCGGGGCTCGATCACCACCTGTAACTGATACTTGGCTCAGCTCGTTGTCGACGTCCCGCTCTTGATGGCGAGGCTGGACACGCCGGCTCCGGCACACATGGCCGTGATCTGAGCAGTGGTGTTCTTCAGAACGACGGTGGCGTTCGAGCTCTTGCCGCTGTCAGTACCCATGTACGAGCCGGATCCACTGGTGGCAGGGCCAACCTTGAAGCCGGGATTCGTGCCCGTTGTGGGCGTGGCGCCCGGGAACGTAACCGACGTCGGGGCGATCTTGGAACCCGGTGCCCACGTCGTGGTGAACGTGATAGGCGTGGTCGAGGGGCTAGCCAGTGACGTGCAGTTGTTGCCCGTGCTGTTGTACGAGGCGTGGGCCGTGCCCTTGGCCGCCTTCACTGTGCCGCCTCCGGCAACGGCGCACTTCTTCTCCGAGACGTTCACCGTGACCTGGTCGGTCTTCGCTGTTCCACCAGTGACGAGCGGCGTGGCGAAGCTGATCGAGCCCGTGACTTTGGTACAAGTCAGAGTTCCGGGCTGGTTGATCGGTCCACCCTTGGCCGAGGCGGCAGTCACACCGAGCATGCTCACGAGGGAGAGCGGCATCAGCACTGCTGCAACTCCCATTGCGATCCTTCTGGTCTTCACATGTCCTCCTTGAGGAATAACGGTTGGTGAGGTTTAAACGCCCCGGGCACTACTTTCATTACAGGCCGGATTCCCTTTCGGTCATTTCCCGCCCCGGGTTCCGCCGACGGTCCGCTCGGCATCGACCCACGCAGTTGTCCAGCGCCCCCCTTATTGCCATCTAGGCGGGAAGGCACCAGGCCAGTGGCGATGCCGCGAAACGACGCCGCCCCTACCCGAAGTGACCCTCACCCCCCAGACTTCGAGGCCATCGTGACCGATCGCCCCGGCCCACTACACCATCACTTTTGAGGAAATCCCCGAGGGACTCAAAGGCGTCAGGTGCTCGGACGAACACTACAGTAGCTGCCCTTATCGGCGATCCCCCGTCGCCCCTGACCGGCCGTACACTCGACGTGGTGCAGCACGGAGTCTTGAAGAAGGTCGGGACCGCTCTGTGCATCCTCGGAGCCATTCTCCTTGCGTTCGTGGCCTTTCAGCTCTGGGGCACCTCCTTCTCCGAACATTCTGCTCAGACCCGGCTGAAGACCGAATTCAGCGCTCAGCTCAACGCACACTCCTCGACACCGCGAACGTCGACCCCCCCGACCTCTTCTTCCCCGACGACTTCGACGGCCCAGGGCGATACGTCCGGTGGCGACGTACTGCAGACTCAGGGGGGAAGTGACGGCACGAGCACGGGATCGGTGGCGGCCGGCTCGCCCATCGGCTTGCTCACCATCGTCCGCATCGGCATGGTCGACGACGTGATCATCGAAGGCGTGGACGATGCCGATCTGCGCCAGGGACCGGGTCACTATCCCGGCACTCCTCTGCCGGGACAGGCAGGAAACGCCGCCATTGCGGGACATCGCACCACCTATGCGGCGCCGTTCTACAACTTGGACCAGCTCCGAACGGGCGACCCCATCGTCGTGCGTACGATCGCCGGCACCTTCCATTACGCCGTCACGCGCACGATGATCGTCGTTCCCACCGACTCATCCGTTCTCGATGACACCGCCGTGTCGGAGCTCACGCTGACAACGTGCAACCCCCGTTACAGCGCGGCGCAGCGACTCGTGGTCGTCGCTCTACTCCAGAGCTCGCGCTTGGCCGGCGTTGCCCAGCCGCCCCATCACCGGGGTCCGTCGCGTACGTCGGCCACGTCGACAGCCAGCACCTCCAGTCTCGGGGCCGGGGGCGGGGGCAGCGGGGTGGCGGGTGTCGTTCTCTGGGGCCTCCTGGCGGCCATCGTGGGGTTCTTCGTCGCTCTCATTTGGCGGAGGTCGAAATCCCGGGTTCCTCGATGGACCACCGCCCTGGTCGGCGTCCCCGGCATCTTCGTCACCATGTTTGTCTTTTTCGGGCATCTGAGCACCCTCCTGCCTGCTAGTTTCTGAGCGGCGTCAAAGTTCCTGGTCAGGCGGTACAGGCGTGGGGGGCAAGCGAATCGAACCCCGGGCGGGGCTGCCTCCGGGGCTTGCCTAGGCCTACGGTTCCACACAGCGTGGGAAGAGACCCCTGGGCACGCGCGTACAGTGAGGTATAGAGTGCAGGTTGTCGCAGCCG
Source organism: Acidimicrobiaceae bacterium (assembly GCA_003151475.1). Taxonomy (GTDB): domain Bacteria; phylum Actinomycetota; class Acidimicrobiia; order Acidimicrobiales; family UBA8190; genus Palsa-661. Next base: position 69,031 of record PLXQ01000031.1, read on the forward strand.
TTGCCCGGCGGAAGGGCTGGCTGGCGACAAATGGGGGATGGACAGGGTCGGGGGGCAGGTTGACCTTCGTTGGCGAAAGCGAAGACAAGGCGCGTGGCGGCGCGGGACGGACGAGCTGGCGGGAACCGTCCACTCTCGTTCTGCGCAGCGTTCCGTCGTCGACGGACCGGTTCGCGCGTGACAGCGTCGACCCGGCGTTCGGCGGTCTCGATCGGCGGAGCTGGCCGAAGGACGCCAGCCATCACGTCATCGCCTGTGTCGATGTCCAATCCAATGCGACGACAGCCGGCGACGACGTCACCCCCGACGTCCTCTGGGGCCTGGCTGTGCGGCGGATGGAACGCTGCATCCGACCGGCCGACCGGGTCTGCATGCTCGGCGGATCACGTTTTGCCGTCTGTTTCGGCAACGGCGCCCACCGTGTCGCCCCCGATGAACTCGGCACCCGGCTGGCGCGGGCCATGGGCGATCATCTCGTGGTCGGCTCCACCGCTCTCGACCTGCGGGTCAGGGTCGGCGTCGGTGCGGGAACCCTGGCCGTGGAAGCCAGCCATCTCACCGGAGCCGCTATCGCGTCGACGAAATCGGCGCGACGAGCCACCTCTTCCCGATCACTTCCTGGCGTCAGTGCTTCGAGCGGAGTGGCGGTCACCCATGTTCCCGATCCCCAGGATCTGCTGACAATCTCCGAGCGTGACGCACTGACGGGAACCCTTCTACGAGCACCGGGCACCCGCGCCACGGGCAAGACATCGTCAGCGACCACGAACCGGTTGCTACTGCGGGCCTTCTTCCCCACCTCAGACTCGGGCGAGCATGGGGCTGCCGCCAACGGGGCGAGGTCGCGAAAGGCCCACAACGTCGAGACAACGCGAGGAGTGACCTACTCCCGCATCGCCGGTCTCACGATATTGGTGGTCGATCCCGCCGTCTCCACCTCGGACATGCCCCGTTCGGCAGTTCAGGGTGTCGCCGCTGTCGCCCGCCGGCTCGGGGTCTGTCCGATCCTTTCGCAAGCCGACCGGCCCGACACGGTGGTGGACGACCTCTCGGTGAGCGAGGCCGACGCTGTTGTTCTCATCTTGCACCCCGACACCGCCAGTCCCTCGGTCGACGCCGGCACACCGTGGGAGCATCCGGCGCGCCTGGCCCGGGCTCTCGTTGATGCCGGCGCGTCGGTCATCGCCCTGAGCGTCGGTGCCAGTGCCGCCGCCGTCGCCGCCTGCGTGGAACAGGGCGCCGCCGGGGTACTCCAGATCGACGCTCTGGCCGATGAACTCGTCACCGTGGCCAAGGCCTCCGGACCGAGAGCCACCGGGGTGGTTCGTACGAACGGCAACGGGAGCAACGGCTCCCAGCGGGGGCGCCGGCAGCTCCCCCCTCCGTTCGATGCCCTCATCCACCTGACCTCGACGGAGCGCAAGGTCCTGTTCCACATGATGGAGGGACGCTCGGCAGGCGACATCGCCGCTGTCCTCGTGGTGTCGCTCACAACAGTGCGGTCCCACATCCGCTCGATTCTGCGCAAGCTCAACGTCAACTCACAACTGGCCGCCGTGGCCATTGCCAACGGCGCCGATCCCCGCTCCGATCCCCGGGCCGATTCACGGGCCGTCGCCGGCTGAACGGTTTCGTCCCGGACCCGCTCAGTCAGTCGATCAGGGGCAGGATCCGGGCTTCGGCGGCCACGACTCCCGTGGCCGGGTCCCCGGTACGAATCTCCACCGGACAGGGCGGCTCGACGGCGCGATGAAGATAGGCCAGGGCGACAGGAGCCTCGAGCGCCGCTGACCAGGCCACCGAGGTGACCTTTCCGACAACGCGATCGCCCACCGCCACCTCGGCGCCCGACCCCACGGCACGGGCATCTCCGGTGGATGGGTCCATCACGATGCCCCGGAGCCGGCGCGCCACCTTGTTGCCGCGGGCATCGAGGCGGGCCACCAGTTCCTGCCCCGTGTAGCAGCCCTTGGTGAAGCTGACGCAGCGCTCGAGGAGACCTGCCTCGGCGGCGATAGTGCGATCGTCGAGTTCGGCACCCATCACGGGGATTCCTGCTTCGACCCGCACCGCCTGCCAGGCGTCCGCCCCGCACCGGCGCACTCCTTCAGGGAGCTCGGGGCCGGCCCCGAGAAGGTCGACGCCGACAACAGCGCCCCAGGCGAAATTCGCCATGAACGACGTCCCCGGGGCGGGGTCGAGGCCCGTGGCGACCCCGGATGCCGCCGGGCCCCTCAGCGCCACGCAGGTCCAATCGAGCGCCGTGATGTCCGCCTTCACCCGTAGTTTGAAGTGGGACAGGCGGGCCACCACGGCCGGGCCGTAGCCGGCGTCGACGTCGAGATAGAGGTCGTCGTCACCCACCCTCGTCACGCGGACGAGGGCATCGAGCTTCCCCTGCGGCGTGAGGAGCAGGGCGTCGGCCGAGGTCCCGATGACCAAGGCGGCGATATCCTGGCTGCACTGACCCTGGAGGTACTCGACGGCATCGGGACCGGCGATGCGGACCACGTCACGGCCGAGGGGTACGGCACCGACACCGTGACGCAGGGCCTCGTAGTCGTCGGCGAATCCCTCGGCCGGGCCCAGCGCTCCCGTGGCGACCCGCTCGGTCAACGTTCACCGGCCTTCACCGCATCCCGCCGGCGTGCCGCGCTGGCCCGGCGGGCAGCGGGGACGGCGGCCAGGAGAGCAGCCGCCTTATCCACACATTCGGCCTCTTCCTGAGCCGGGTCGCTGTCGGCCACGATGCCCGCTCCGGCCTGCACCGACGCCCGCCCGTAGGGCGACACGACCATGGTCCGGATGGCGATGGCGGTATCGAGGTTGCCCGAGAAATCGATATAGCCGACGACGCCTCCGTACACGCCTCGTTTGGTCGGTTCGAGATCGTCGATGATCTGCATGGCTCGTACCTTCGGTGCCCCCGAGAGGGTGCCCGCCGGCAGTGTGGCGCGAAGCACGTCGATGGGACCCTTTCCCGGGGCCAGGCAACCCGAGACCTGGGACGTGAGGTGCATGACATGGCTGTAGCGCTCGACGGTCTTGAACTCGTCGATGTGCTCGGTGCCGAAGCGCACCACCCGGCCCACGTCGTTGCGGGCCAGGTCCACCAACATGATGTGCTCGGCCAGTTCCTTCGGATGTTCGGAGAGCTCGGCACCCAGTTGCTCGTCCTCGGCCGCCGTGGAGCCGCGTCGACGAGTACCGGCGATGGGGCGCGACGTCACGATCCCGTCGCGCAGACGCACCATGGGCTCCGGTGACGAACCCACGACGGTGCACTGCTCTGCGCGCAGAAAGTAGAGATAGGGGCTCGGATTCACAAGCCGCAGAACGCGGTAGAGATCGAACGGGTCGGCCTCGAGGTCGAGGTCGAAGCGCTGGGAGAGCACCACCTGGAAGATGTCCCCGGCGGTGATGTGATCCTTGGCCACCGCCACCGCGTCCATGTACATGCCGGGCGCCATGGTCCGCGACACATGGGGCATCGGATCCGATCGGTCGGGAGGCTCGAGCGGGGCGATGTCGAGGGATCGGAAGAGATCATCGGCCAGTTCCGCCAGCCGGTCACCGGCCGCTTCGTAGGCGGCAGCGGCGTCGGCGTCGCTCCAGCTGTCGTCGGTGACCACGTTGTCCACCAGGACGACGCGTTGACGCCAATGATCGAAGGCGCACAGCTGGCCGATCACCGACAGCAGGGCATCGGGGAATCCGAGGTCATCAGGAGGGACATCGGGCAGACGCTCCACCTCGCGCACCACGTCGTAGCCGAGGTAGCCGACCAGGCCCCCGTGCAAGGGCGGAAGATCGGACAGCTCAGGTGACCGGTAGACCTCGAGAAGCGCCTCCACGGTGGCCAGCACCCCATCGTGAGCCCGCGCCTGCACCTCGGGAACGAGGATGAGCGTACCGGTCGTGGTCACCGTGCGACCTCGCGCCACGAGAGTAGCGAGGGGTCGGCGTCCCACGAAGGAGTACCGACCCCAGCGCTCTCCGCCTTCCACCGATTCGAGAAGAAAGCCGGGTTGCTCCCCCACCACCCGAAGGAAAGCACCGACCGGCGTGACGGTGTCGGCCACCATGTCACGCCAGACAGGGACGATCCGGTGGTGGCGGGCCAGGTCACGAAAGACGTCGCGGCCTGGCCGGCAGAGGTCCGGTGCCGAAGAAGTCGTCACCCGGGGGAGGTGTCGGTGACACCGGACACGTTGTCGCTCTGATCGTCGAAGCGGCGGTAAAAACAGCTGCGGTTGCCCGTGTGGCAGGCGCCCTCGCCGTCCTGGTCCACCACGACGAGGAGGGTGTCGCCGTCACAGTCGTAGTGGACCGACCGTACCCACTGCCGGTCACCGGACGTTTCGCCCTTACACCAGTACTCGCCCCGACTCCGGCTCCAGAACCAGGAACGGCCACTCGTGAGGGTCCGGCGCAGTGCCGTGACGTCCATATAGCCGAGCATAAGGACAGTGCCGTCGGTGGCGTCTTGGACGATGGCCGGAACCAGTCCCTCGCTGTTGAACGAGACGACGTCCAGGTCCGCCTCGGCGAAGGCTATGGGTGTGGCGATGCGGCTCGAGGAAGCGGCGGGAGATGTCATAGGTAGAGCCCCGTCCCGCCGTCGATGCGCTCCGACGCCACAGCATGGATATCGCGCTCGCGCAGGATGACGTACTCGTCGCCCTGGACCTCGACCTCGAAGTGGTCCTCCGGATTGAACAACACCTTGTCCCCCGGCTTGATGGTGCGCACATGCGGACCGACGGCCGACACCTTGGCCCATGCCAGACGCCGCGACACTTGCGCCGTGGCCGGGATGAGGATCCCGGCCCGAGAACGGCGCTCGCCCTCGGCCAGAGGCTGATGGGCCAGAATTCGATCGGCCATCATGATGATGGGCTCCTTGGAAGGAGTCGTCGGCGCTGCGTCCACCCAGAACACGGTACCGGATGACCAGCGGGCTCCTGTTCAGCCCCCGAAGCTCACCGCGTGACCTTTCCCGAGACGACGGGCGGCCGCACGACGACTCCGTGGGCCGTCATATACGCCTTGGCCTCGGCGATGGTGTGCTCGCGGCGGTGGAAGATCGATGCCGCCAGGACGGCGTCGGCTCCGCCGATGACCGCTCCGTCGACCAGATGCTCCAAGGTGCCCACCCCGCCCGAGGCCACGACAGGAACGCCGACGGCATCCACCACCGCCCGAGTGAGCTCCAGATCGAAACCGAGGCGGGTGCCGTCTCTGTCCATCGAGGTGAGCAGGATCTCTCCCGCACCCCTGGCGGCACAGCGCTCGGCCCAGCCCAGTGCGTCCTGGCCCGTGGCCTCGCGGCCGCCGTGGGTGTAAACCTCCCAACCCACCCCCGATTGCCGGCGCCGGGCGTCGATGGCCACCACCACACACTGGGCCCCGAACTCCCCCGCCAGAACATCCACCAACTCCGGTTCGAGGAGCGCAGCAGTATTGAGCGCCACTTTGTCCGCCCCCGCTCGCAGAAGCCGTCGGGCGTCGTCGGCGCGCCGAACGCCGCCTCCGACGGTGAAGGGGATGAAGACCTGCTCGGCCGTGCGGGCGACAACGTCCATCATGGTGTCGCGCCCGTGGGCCGACGCCGTAATATCCAAGAAGACGAGCTCGTCGGCACCCTCTGCGTCATAGCGGGCGGCCAGCTCCACCGGATCGCCGGCGTCGATCAGATCGACAAATTGGACTCCCTTCACCACACGGCCGGCATCGACGTCGAGGCAAGGGACTACACGGACGCTGCGCACGCGGCGATCGCCTCCTCGACGCTCACGTTTCCTTCGACCAGCGCAGTACCCACGATGGCGCCGGCCAGGCGTCGGCCACCGGATTCCAGGCGAGCGAGGATGGCGAGGTCACCCGCACCTCGTATCCCACCCGAAGCAACGACGTCGTGAGCACTGCCTTCGAGGACGTCTCGGAGGCCCTCGACGTCCGGTCCGGACATCATCCCGTCGCGCTCGATGGCGGTGACGATCACGGCAGCGAGTGGAACAGAGGCGAAGCGGCTCAACATGTCATCGAGCGTCGTGCCCGTCTCGCCCTCCCAGCCCCCCACCGCCACGTCGGCCCCGGCCCCACGGTGGTCGAGCCCCACGGCGATCCGACCCGGATACCGGTCCGCCAGCATGTCGACCAGCTCCGGATCCCGCACCGCAGCCGTGCCGAGAACGACACGCTCGACGCCTGCGTCGAGGAGACCGGCGGCGGCCTCAGCGTTGCGGACGCCGCCTCCGGCCTGGACGGCGACGTCCACGGCGGCGGCGATGGCAAGAACGCAGTCGCGGTTCACGGGGTCACCCGTCCGGGCCGCGTCGAGGTCGACGACATGGATCCAATGGGCGCCTCCGGTGACGTACCGGCGGGCCAAGGCGACGGGATCGCCGTAGCCGCGCTGGCGGGCGAAGTCACCCTGCACGAGTCGGACAGCCATCCCGTCGCGCAGATCGATGGCCGGAAAGAGCTCCACGGTCAGTGCTTCGTGGGCCGGGCGGCGCACGCTCCGATGAAGTTTTTCAGGATGGCCAGACCGACGGTGCCTGATTTCTCGGGGTGGAACTGGGTCCCCCAGACGGGGCCCCGCTCAATGGCGGCGGTGACCTCGCCCCCGTAGTCGCACGTGGCCACCACGTCATCGCTGTCGCCGGGGGCGAAGGAATGCACGAAGTAGACCCACGACTCATCGTCCAACCCGGCCAGGAGACCGGCATTGGGGCGTCGACGCACGAGCCGGTTCCACTGGATCTGCGGCCGCTTCACTCCCGGCGGGAGATCCTGCACCGTCCCGGGCAGAAACCCGAGTCCCGCCACACCCGGCGCCTCGACCGAGCCCTGGTAGAGGAGCTGGAACCCGACACAGATACCGAGAAAAGGCGTGCCGCGTTCGAGGGCGCCCATGGCCACCTGGTCGAGACCGCTTCGACGCAAAGCATCGGCACAAGCGCCAAAGGCACCGACACCGGGAAGGACCACCCCGGCGGCGTCGGTGGCGGCGTCGGGATCCGTGACCAGACGGGCGTCGGCACCGAGATGGACGAGGGCTTTCTCCGCCGAACGCAGGTTACCGATGCCGTAGTCGAGAACGGCGATCACCGCATGATCCTCAGCTTGTCGGACACTCAGAGCGTGCCCTTGGTGGAGGGAACGCCCTCGCCCTCGATCTTGACGGCATCACGCAGACAGCGGGCCGCCGCCTTGAACGACGCTTCGAGGATGTGGTGGGTGTTCTTGCCCGTCACCTGGCGCACGTGCAACGTCACACCGGCGGCGGTCACGAAGGCGCGCCAGAACTCCTCCGCCAACTGGGGGTCAAAGGGCGGAGATCCGAGGGCCGGCGTCTCGGGCGAGAGGGACACGTCATAGGCGAGGTAGGGCCGACCCGACAGGTCGAGGGCCACCTCGATCAGGGCTTCATCGAGCGGTAGGGCGATGGAGGCGAAGCGACGAACACCAGCCTTGTCGCCGAGGGCCTCGGCGCACGCCTCACCGAGAACGATGCCCACGTCCTCCACGGTGTGATGAGAATCGACATCGAGATCACCCCGGGCACTGATGGAGAGATCGAATCCACCGTGGCGTCCGAGCTGCGAGAGCATGTGGTCGAAGAAGGGCAGGCCCGTCTCCACCCGGGCGGCGCCGGATCCGTCGAGTGACAGCTCGACGGTCACCGAGGTCTCCCTGGTCTTGCGTTCACGGATGGCGTGGCGAGCGGAACCGTCGACCCCGGTCGTCATGATGATGGCCTCTCGTTCAGGCTGGATCCCAGGGCGGCGAGGAAGCGGTCGTTCTCCGCCGGCATGCCCACCGTCACGCGCAGGCACTCGTCGAGTCCCGGCCAGGTGGAGCAGTCTCGCACGAGGACCGACGATGCCAGCAGGTCGTCCCACACCTGGCGAGCCGTTCGAGTGATCGGTCGGAAAAGAATGAAATTGGCGTCTGACGGCCATGTCTCGACCGGCAATTCGGCCAGGGCAGCGGTGATACGACCGCGTTCCTCGTTGAGCATGGCGACACGTGCTTCCATCGCGTGCACATGACGAAGCGCCAGGTAACCAGCCGCCTGTTTCATGGCATCCAGGTGATAGGGCAGCGCCACCGCATCGCAGGCCCGTACAACGCTCGGATCGGCCACCAGATACCCGAGTCGGCAGGCCGCCATCGACCACGTCTTCGAGAACGTCCGGACCACGACGAGGCGGTCCGACCCGGCCACGTCGCCGCCGACGAAGTCCAGGGCGCTCGAGGGGGAAAACTGGCCATAGGCCTCGTCCACCACGACGAGTCCCGGCGCCCGTGCCAGGACGTGCCGGATGGTGTCGGGTGATTCGGCCCGGCCGGTGGGATTGTTGGGAGAGCACACGAAGGTGATGATCGGTCGAGCGCTGTCGAGCACACGGTCGACCACGTCGAGGTCCAACCGAAAGTCGGCTCCCCTCCATCCGCTCTCCACCTTCGTCGCCGTGAGAGCGGCGATGTGACGGTGCAGCGCGTACGTCGGTTCGAACAGTGCCGCCGTGCGTCCGGCGCCGCCGTAAGCGAGAAGCAGGCATTGCAGGACCTCGTTCGAACCGTTGGCACAGAACACGCGATTGACATCCACGCCGTGAAATTCGGCCAGCGCCGCCCGCAGCGCGGTGGCACCACGGTCCGGGTAGCGGTGGAATTCGATCCGACCTATCTCTTTCTGCAATTCCGCCAGCCACTCGTCAGGAGGCGGCAATGGCGACTCGTTTGTATTCAGCCGGACCTCGACATCGACTTGGGGCGAGTGATACCCGATGAGCTCGGCCAGATCGTCGCGTACGGGCACGGCGTGCCCGCTGGCGGGCGGCACGGTGGCCTGCTGTTCCATCATCGGGCCCCCTCGGCGGGCACCGGCGTCTCCATTCCATCGTGTATCCGCACCGGAGCGGTTTCACGGCGTCGTCGCACGGATTCGGCGTGCGCCGGAAGACCTTCGGCCTCGGCGATGGCGACCACGTGCGGCTCCAAACGGGCGAGAGCGTCACCACCGAGTGACACGGCATGGATATGGGTGCGGAAGTCGTCGACGCGCAACGCAGAGGCGAAGCGGGCCGTGCGCGATGTCGGTAGGACGTGGTTGGGGCCGGCCAGGTAGTCGCCCACGCTCGCTGGAGCATACGGTCCGAGGAAGACAGCCCCCGCACTGCGCACGAGCGGCAATAGCCCCTCGGCCCCGGTCGTCAGGATCTCGAGGTGTTCGGGCGCCACCGTGTTGGCCACGGCGAGCGCCTGGTCGGGCCCGTCGACGAGGACGGCGTAGCCCCCCGATCCCAAGGTGGCCTCGAGGTCGGTCCGACGCGGCGAGTTGACCACGAGCTCTTCGACAGCCGACGCCACGGCGTCGGCCAGGGCCGGCGACCATGTCACGAGCCAGGCCAGACCGTCTGGTCCGTGCTCCGCTTGGACAACAATGTCGATGGCCGCCCACTCGACCGGAGTGGTTTCGTCGGCCACCACCACAACCTCGGACGGACCGGCGAAGGCCGACGGCACCCCCACGATGCCCGCCACCTGGCGCTTGGCTTCGGCAACGTATCGGTTGCCCGGTCCGACAATCACGTCAACAGCGCGAATGGTCTCCGTGCCGAAAGCAAGTGCCGCCACGGCCTGGGCTCCCCCGATTCGGTAGACCTCATCGACCCCGGCGATGGCAGCGGCCGCCAGTGTCTCGGTGGCGATGTGACCGTCGGGTCCCGGCGGCACGCACAGAGCCAACTCGCCCACGCCTGCGACCTGGGCCGGAGCCGCGCACATGAGCACCGTGGACGGGTATCGGGCTCGCCCCCCGGGCGCATAGAGCCCGGCGCGGCCAACGGCACGCACGAGATGGCGGACCGTCACGCCGTCGCTCGTGAAGTCCGCCACGGGAGCGGGTTCGTGACGGTGGTAGGCGAGGATGCGGTCGTAGGCGACCTCGAGGGCGGACCGGAGGCCGGGGGCGATCGACTCCCGGGCGTCGAGGATCTCCTCCCGGCCCACACGCAGGGCGCCGAGCTCGACCCCGTCGAATCGCCTCGTGAGGTCGCGGACGGCAGCGTCGCCCTCGCGGCGAACGGCGTCGAGAATCGCACCGACCTCGGCCGTCGGTAGGGCCGCCTCTATCGGCGGACGTGGAACAGCGGCGGCCAGCTCGTCCGCCGGAACGCCACGCAGGTCGAGGGAGGTGAGGAGCACGGCGATACAATCGTACCTGGGGTCCAGGGTCCTCCGGACATGAGACCTGGCCCGATGTGTGCAGCGCTGGGGCCAAATCGCACCAAGGGCCGCGATGGGACATCATCGTGGGATGCCCGCTCCGCTTGCCGAGTTGTCCTCCGTCGCCACTGCTCTTGACGAATTGACGCGACGACTCGTCGCCATCGCCGACCAGGCGGCGTCTGACCACGACGACGAAACGGCATCTGAACTCTTCGCCGTCGAGCGCGCCCTCCGGGGAGCGACAAGACGTCTTGGTCGACTTACCACTCCACGAGGTCGGCGACACTGAGCGCCAGAGAGGAGAGGCCGCACCCGCGGCGCTCGGCCGTTGAGTAAGGCCGACGCTCGACCGGTACCCACGAGCGACTAGGGCGAGTCGGGTTCCGATCGAAGGACCCGGCGGGCGACGAGATGGACGAGACGACGCGGTTGGTCCACCAACGAAAGCAATACAGTACCCAGGGCGATCAAGACCATCCCCAAGAGACCCAGCCACCAGAGTCCCGGCCCTGCTCCAGTGAAGGCCAAGGCCTTTGTCGATGCCCTGGTCGCTTTGGCCTTGGCTGCCGGCGCCGCCTTTGCCGGCGCGGCTACCGGTACCGGTGCCGGTCCAGGTGATGAAACGATCGCCGGGGGCGGCGCAACCGCGACATTGAACGACAACGGCACGGTGACGGCGTCACCTCCGGTGTCACCAAACAAGATCCCACAGGTATCACCGGCCGCTTGTTGAGCCGGAGTGGGCGGGCACGGATAGGCGGCGGCGTCGGTGAACGAATCGCCGCCCCCACTATCAGTCAACGCACCTGTGCAGTCCGGGGCACACGGAGGTCCGACGGTGCCTTCCTTCACGGTGAAGTTGACGGGACCGATGGAGCCCGACTTCGTGACCTGCTGGACCGAAGGTCCCCCTGCGTAGCCGACGCTCGTGCAACTCACCGGGATGGCGTTCGTGGTAGCCGTGGGTTGCTTCGCGTCGCTGTTGCACTCGAGAAGGACACCGAGGCCGGGCTGGAACCCCGATCCGGCGAGGCTCGTCACGGACCCGTCCACCAGGCAAGTACCTGGGGCGGCCGTGAGTGTGGCCGTCGTATTCGGAGTGACGGTGGTGTTCGTCCCCGTGCCCGTCGCCGAGGTGGCCGAACACGGCTGAGTCGTGGTGCTCGGCGTCGGCATGGTCGTGCTCGGCGAGGTCGAGGAAGTTGTGGACGCAGGGGGCTTCTTCTTATTGGAACCCGCGGTCGCAGCCTTGGACGTCGAATGCGCTGACACGGCGACACCCGTACCCAGCAAAACAGCCCCGACAACCAGGGCCCCCATACCGAAGGCACCGATCCAGCGCGCCACGAGACCCGATCGTCTCACGTCGTCCCCCACTTCTCCCCGTGTATTCCCCTGCCCGGTACCTTCCGGCACCGGGCAGGGGGACTACGTATTTGTATTTGGCCTTAGTTTCGCGTCCCGATCTTTACGCCTTCGGGACGACGAACTTGATCCCCACCTGCTTCGTATCAGTTCCGGCAGCGGTTCCGGCACTGACCGAGCACGCCTTGGCATCAGCTTTGGTGGTCCCGCACGTCCCCGAGTCCTTGCCGATTTGTCCCGTCTTCAAGGTGAGCGCAACCGGTCCGAACTTGCCCTTCGAAGTAACGGTCCCGGCAGGCACGGCGCCATTAACGTTGCATCCCCCGCCGGTCGGGCTCTGGTCGGCGGTCACGCATTGGACGACGAAGATCTGATCGCCCGGCTTGAATCCCTTGCCCGACACCTGAACCACGGAGCCGCTGGTCAACCCCCCCTTCGGGGTGTACTTGAGCGTCGGGCCGGCAGCCGACGCCGGAATGGCGCTCAGCATCAGCCCGGCCATGACAACGGCCCCTGTGGCGGCCAAAAAGCGGTATCTGCGTGTGCGATTCATATGTTCCCCCAGAACGGACGAAGGGCGGCGCCCTCATCCCTGACACGGCCGTCAGGAATCTCCTCAGCCTGGCCGATCCTCCCCGCGGTGTCAATGATCAAGTTTGGCTATCAAGTTCCGCACCGTGATTCCGGCCGGCCTGTCCCAGTGGGTTCGTGGGCGGTGAGCCACCCACGGCTTCCTTGCCTACGTCACACCGGGTAGGCGCCTGGGGTCTCCCCCAGGCGCCCCCCCGTTAGAACCGGACTTGCGGCACTACCGCATCCGGCTCACCCCAAGGCTGCGCCCTCAAGCGGGCGAGAGATAAGCACGGCGGAGGTCGTCGAGGCTCACGAGGCCCAATCCCCGCAAGACCTTGTTGGGCATCTTGGAGTTGGGGCCCCGTTTGGCATCTCTGCCCGGGCGATAGCCGAAACTGCAGGGTATCGGCTACTCGAACTTCAACGGCCAAAGCTCGGGAAGGACTCTCACCTCCTCGTCATCGAAACTGCTGGGCGTAAACGCGACGACGGCGCCCCGAAGGGCGCCGTCGTGCGAACGGGTCGGGCGGCGGATCCCGACCGCGTTCTGCCGAAACCAGGTGGCGGGAACCGGTTCCGGTCTCCCTCTAGAACATCACGCTTACCCCGGATCTTCCCTTCGGCAAGGCACAACATCCCCACAACGTCGCTTCCGGTCCTCGTCTCAGGCCTTCCTGACCCGCAGACCAGGGGGTCGCGCCGCACGGGCCCCGGAGCGGCGGGCCGGGCCGGCGAGGACGGGCACCCGGGCCGAGGGGCAGATATCGGCCAGGATGCAGGCCTCGCAGCGGGGCCGGCGGGCCACACAAACGGCGCGGCCGTGAAGAATGAGGCGAAGGCTGAAGGCACCCCAGTCCTGGGGGGGCAAGAGACCGGTGATCTGCGCCTCGACCTTCACAGGGTCCGTCTGCTCGGTGAGCCCGAGGAGCCGGACAATCCTCCCGACGTGGGTGTCGACGGGGAGACCGGGAAGGCCGAAGGCCACGCTGCGGATGACGTTGGCGGTTTTGCGCCCCACCCCGGGCAGGGTGACCAGGTCGGCCATGTCCGAAGGCACCTCACCGTCGAAGCGCTCGACCAGGGCCTGCGCCATACCCATGAGGCTGCGGGTCTTGGCCCGGAAGAATCCGCTCGAGTGGATGAGCTCCTCCACGCGCTCCGGTGAGGCGGACGCCAGGGCCTCCGGCGTGGGATACGCGGCGAAGAGGTCGGGGGTGACCAGATTGACCCGTGCGTCGGTGCTCTGGGCCGACAGGATGGTGGCCATGAGCAGCTGAAACGGCCCTTCGTGGCGAAGGGCACACAACTCGGTGGCCGAGCCCGGGTACTCCCGGGCGAGCCTCGCCGAGACCTCCCGAGCGCGGGTGGGTCGACTGCGAGGAACAGGCACTGCGTGAGACTAACGAATACGGCCTCCCCCAGAAGGCGGCGGTAGCGTGCCGCTCGTGCATCACGTCGAGGTCAAACGGCGCATGGGCGAGTCCGACATCGCCGAGGTGTCCGAGCTCCTGCACCAGGTCATGGTGGCCGACGGGCATCGACCCCTGGGCGAGCACAAATGGTTGGACCTCGTCCACGGCGGACGAACGGGTTTCGCCGGCTTCGTCGCCCGGGACGGCTCCGAGGGTCCGCTGATCGGCTACGCCCAGTTGAGCCGGGGTCACAACACATGGGGGGCGGAGTTGGTCATCCGCCCCGATCACCGAGAGAGCCACGAGGTCGGCACCATCCTTCTCGACGCTGCGCTCGACGAGGTTCGCCGTCTGGGCGGGGGCCACGTCCATCTCTGGGTACCGAAACCCACTCCTGACACCGACGCCATGGCGAGCGCATCGGGCCTGGTGCGCGGGCGGGATCTCTACCAGATGCGTCGACCCCTGCCCATCAACGGCGACCACCCCAGGGTCGAGACCCGACCATTCGAGCCCGGGAAGGACGAGGCGGCGTGGCTCACGGTCAACAACCGGGCCTTCGCCTCGCATCCGGAGCAGGGGGACTGGAGTCTCGACACCCTTCTCGAACGCGAAGCCGAACCATGGTTCGATCCCCACGGATTTCTTCTCCACGAGCGCGACGGGCGGCTGGCCGCGTCGTGCTGGACCAAGGTGCACCGCGACGAAAACCCTCCTCTGGGCGAGATCTACGTCATCTCGGTCGACCCCGATTTCCAGGGGCTCGGTCTGGGGCGCGCCCTGGTGCTGGCCGGGCTCGATTACCTCGGCGGGAAGGGCCTCACGGTAGGCATGCTCTATGTCGATTCCGGCAACGAAACGGCCGTCGCCCTGTATCGTCATCTGGGATTCGTCGTCGACCATGTCGACCGGGCCTATACGGGGGACATCTCGCCCGAGTAGCGAGCCGGTTCAGATCACCGCCCTATCACCTTTGCCCCGAACGCTTCGTGTCGACACGAGCCGCCTTGGCGTTCGCATTCGCCTTCTTGTGCGGAGTCGAGTCCTTTTGTGATGGCGATGTTCTCGGAGGGCTTTTGGGTGCGAACGCCCGGGGACGGGAGGATTGAGTGTTCCGGTCAGGTTCGACTTCTTCCGGACGGGCGGAGAGCACGAGCAAAGCCGTCACACCCACTACGTTCAGGATCCACCAGGGCCACTCACTGAGATGCCACTGAGCGACGACGGTGGTCAAGACGACGACAACAATGGACGTTCCGAATCGCCATGCGGTCGCCCGTGCGGCGACCACCACTCCCACGGCCAACACCGGCCAGACGTAGTAAGCGGTCATCACCGACTCCGTGTAGCACCGCAAACCGAGGGCAAGGGCGACGGCCCAGACGAGCATGGCGGGATTGCCACGCCAGCGTCGGGCCCAGACACCCACAGCTACGGCTAGGGCGAGGGCGGCGATGCGCACCGGTCCCCCGCCGACGGTTGCATTCACTCCTTTTCCCCCGAGACTCGGAGCCAAGGCCGTCCACGGCGTCCGGTGATTGCGCACGGGATAGGCCGGTTGACTCACGAGCGCGTGAACGGTGGCATGGACGTCGGAGGCTAGGGGGGCGATGGTAAGTGCGGCGGCCGGCGCGGCGGCTCTCAAGACCAGGCTCAGAGCTCGCTGACGTCCCCCGATCGCGATGAGGATGGGAAGAAGGACAATGACCAACGGTTGGACGGCGACGGCTGCACCCGCCAACCACCCTGCACCGGTGAAACGCTCGTCCAACGCGAATATGACGGCAAACAGAGCCAAAGCCACGGCCACCGCGTCCTCGGGGTGTCCCCAGAGGACCGAGACGTTCCACAAGGCGACCCCCTCGACGAGGCACAGGACCATTCGACGCCTAACCGGGACGTCAAGGCGCTCGGCCAGGGCGTCGCACGCGAAGAGCGCTGTACAAGACAGGAGCAACACAAAGGGAGCGAGGTAAACCAACGCCTCGGGCTGGGGAATGTACTGACTGCCTCCCGAGGTCAACACCTCGGTGTGGGGAATGGCGGAGCCGTGGACGGTGAGTACCAGCGGTTGGGCCAGGGGATGGTGGTTCTTGGTGATCTGGAGCAGCGTCGTCTGGAGGGAGCTGCTCAGCGCGGCAACGGGCAGCAGCAGAAGGAGGAACCCCGGGAAGGCGAGGAAACCGCTGTTCCCGCCGTAGATGGCACCGAGGTGCCCATGCACGAGAGCGACGGCGGCACCATACGTGATCCAAAGATCGTCCGGTGATATCCAAGAGGATGGATGATGCTGGACAATGGATCCCCACCGAAAGAAGTACGCCGTCCCCAGGATGACGAAAGCGAGCGACGTGAGCCCTGGCCAGACTTGCGCGGGAACGCGCTCGATCAGCGGGGCGCTCGTGAATCTCTTTTGCGGCGTCCGACTGGGCACAGTGCGCTACAGCATGCCACTGGTCCCGAGTCGGTGAGCCCGCTGCGTTTCTGACCGAACGAGGCTCAATGCGAGGCAGACACCCCGACAGCGCTGCCGATCCCGTAGGTCACCCCGGCGGCTACGGCCGCGATGCAGAGCTGGCGGAGTGCGGACCACCACCAAGGTCGGCGGGTGAAGGCGGCCAACGCCACGCCGACGAGCACGGCGGCCACTGCCGCAGCCACAACCGACGCCACCACGGCCGTGGTCCCTCGGGTCACGAGCCAGGGGATGAGTGGAACCAGCGCCCCGAAGGCGAATGTGGCAAAGGACGAAGCAGCCGCCTTCAGCGGCGATCCGAGGGCGTTGGGGTTGATGCCCAGCTCCTCGCGTGCGTGGGTCTCCAGAGCCAACTCCGGCGTGCGCATCATCTCCGACGCCAGGTGGCCGGCGACCTCGGGCTCCACGCCCCGGCTTTCGTAAATGCGCACGAGCTCACGACGCTCACCCTCGGGGCGTGTACGGATCTCGTGATTCTCGAGAGCCAACTCGCGCTCGAAGAGCTCTGTCTGGGCCCGCATGGAGACGTATTCGCCCGCACTCATGGAGAAGGCACCGGCCACCAGGCCGGCGATACCGGCCAGCCGCACCACACCGGCGGCCGGATGGGCGCCGGCGATACCGAGGATCAACGAGACATTGGTGACGAGCCCGTCACTCACACCGAAGACCGCTGCTCGGGCGGTTCCGCCCCCAACGCTTCGGTGGTGGTGGTCGGGGTGCGTCCCGCCCGAGGGATGGCGCTGGGCGCTCGATCCCCGGCGCTCGGTGCGGGCCGCCTTCCGTGGCTCGGTCTCTGCGGCGGAAGAGTCTGGGGCGGCGTCCACTGATCACCAGCGTAATGGCCTGTCCCTCGTTCGGGTGACGGCCTCGGGCCACGCACCACCTGCAAGAATGTCGCGATGTCCGACGATCGCCGCTGGTTCGACTCATCCCAGCCCCAGACCCTGCAGGGCGCCGTGATGCTCTGCTACCTCACAGCTGTCTTCGGGCTGATCGGGCTTGTTCTCGGCGCCTATCCCCTGGCCGAGCTCGTGCCCCTCGCCCTCGGCGCCGCCGGCCTGGGCGTGGCCAACGAAAAGAGATGGGGCTACCGCCTGGGAGTGGCGTTGGCTGGCCTGAACGTCCTCGTCGACGTCTACGTTTTGTACCTCGGCGGCTTCGGCATAGTTCTCACCCTGCTCTTCGCCGTTGTCCTCCTGGCGCTCTTTCTCCATTCCCAGAGCCGCGAGTACGAGCGCATCTGGTTTCGCTGACCCTGCGCCGTCTCGGATGCCCCCAGGCCCATCACCCCCACATGGGCCCCCGGCGGTGCCAGGCGCATAAGGTCAAGGGATGGTCACCACAGTCAGCAGCACCGAAGAGTTCCACGCCTTGGCCGGACAACATCTCGGCTGGTCCGACTGGTTGGTCGTCGACCAGGCCAGGGTCAATCTCTTCGCCGACGCCACCGACGATCACCAGTGGATCCATGTGGACCCAGAACGAGCGGCCAAAGGACCATTCGGCGGACCCATCGCCCACGGGTACCTGACCCTGTCGCTGATCCCGGCACTGATCCACGAGGTCCTCGATGTCCAGGGCATGACGTTCGGCGTCAACTACGGATGCAACAAGGTGCGCTTCCCGGCGCCGGTCAAAGTGGGAGCCAAACTACGCCTCGGGGCATCGGTGGGGTCGGTCGAGAACGTCGAAGGTGGAGTACAGGTCATCTTGGATGTGACCCTCGCCACCGAGGACGCCGACAAGCCGAGCTGTGCGGCGGAGGTGGTCTACCGCTACTACTGGTAACGACCAGGGATCCGACCCGCGGACCCTATAACGGCAGGTTGCCGGCGGCGGTAGCCGTCGAGCGATGGTCGCGGTAGGCGGTGATCGCCGCCTCGGCCACGCGCCATTTGTGGATCTCGTCGGCACCGTCGTCAAACCGGCTCCAACGGGCCTGCATCAACATGTCGGCCAACGCAGAGTCCTTCGAGTAGCCGAGGGCCCCGTGGACCTCTCCGGTTCGGTCATGGCGAAGCACGAACGCATCGTCCCCTCGCACATGGGCTTCAGATAGCGGCTCTTCTGATCGTCGGTGCCGAAGTGCAAAAGCGTGTGCATGTTGCCTTCATCAGGGGCATATCAGTTCACGATGTAAAATCCCCAACGGGTTTTTGCCGCTTCGGCCGACACCGACGCCAGCGCCGTCGGTCCGTGGCCCACCCCGCCCCACCCGCGTGGCATGTGCGGCATCGACACACCGAGGTCTCGGGCCTGCGCCCGGAGCCGTTCGAGCTCGGCGCGCCAGTCGGCGCGCCCGGCGGCGTCGGACATAAGACGCTCCTCGGTCGGACGGATGTCCTCGTCGACGAAGGCCCGCATGCGTTGGTGGGCGTCTTCTACCTCGGGCGGGAACGTGAAGTCGATGGCCATGGCCCTGAGTTTTTCACTAAGCCCGGATCCACCGAATAACCACTGGTGGTTGACGTGAGCTGTGCGGCTCATGAGCTCCAGGCGTCGATGCTTCGTGTGAGGCGCAACACTGACTCGAGGGCGTGTTGGGTCAGAGCTTCCTGCTGTTTCAGAGTTCTGTCCGTGGCATTGAATGTGGCCCGGCCACGTCGGGGCCGAAGAACTCAGGTCACAAGCACGATGGCACGGTGGCGTCGAAGGGCGTCTTCGAATCGCTGCGCCCATGGCCAGCGCGTCGGGAGGTGAATGGTGCGCCGTCGGGCCGAGCGGGTGATGCGTCCGGGGACCGACAGGTAGCGACGGCGAAGGGTCTCGGTGGTGATGAGGGTGTCGCCCAGGCCGAGCCTGGTGCTGAATCGGGCCAGGTTGTGGGCCATGACGTTGAAGGCCAGCCAGGCGGCATTGGCTCCGAAGCGACCCGACGGCAGGTGGTTGAGGCCGACGCCGTATTTCAGGTCGCGGATGGTGTTCTCGATCTCGGCGTGGCGTCGGTGGTCGGCCTCGAGCTCGATCATCTCGCCGTCCCGGTCGGCGATGAAGGCGTGGTAGGTGAACTCGACGAACAACGCCAACTGGCTGCCCGGCGTGGGCCGCACCCGCCGGACGATGAGGCGACAGGGCCGGCCCTTGGCCTTGAAGGGCTGATAGGTGGTCTCAGCCACATCGGCGCCGTCGAGGAAGTAGGGGATGGCCACCCAGGCGGACTCGTCGATGGCGGCGATGGCCGTTTTCACGCCACCTTTGTGCAGTTTGGCCGTGATGGAGAAGCGGACGTCGGCCCGGCGACAGGCGTCGACGACGGCTCGGCTGTAGAAGCCGGAATCGGCTCGTAAGACAATCGGCCCGGTGGCCCCCGCCGCCCGCACCCGACCGAACGTCTCGGTGAGGAAACCGGCGGCTCCCCGACCGGAGTGGGCGTTGCCACCGCGCAAGCGAACGTGCAGGACGTCTCCGGTCCCCGCCGCCACGGCGTACAAAGGGTTGTAGCCCCGGACGTGGTTGTAGGTGAAGTGGGTCCCACCCTCTTTGGCCAAGCCGTAGGTCTCGTGGATGGAGGAGTCGACATCGATGGTGAACGGCTCCTCACCGGGGCCGGCACCGGCCGCCCAGGCCCTGGCCAGCAGTGCGCCTGACACCACGTCCAGCTGACGGGAATGGCCCCAGGTGAAGCTGCGCAAAAATGTCCCGAGCGTGGAGGGTGCCAACACCGCATGTCCGAGCACCGCCTCGGTGGCCCCGGCCCGCAGGGCGTCGGCGTCGTCGATCGAGTCGCCCCCGGCCAGGGCCGAATGGATGAGGGTCATGGCCTTGTGCCCTACATGGGCGCGGCCCGGTGCCTCCCCGAGGTCCACGTGCTCGTCGAACAGTTCCAACAGACCCAGGTGCTGGGCCAATGTCGCCGGCAAAATGAGCCCGGCGTTGGCCACGAGATGGTCGTCGTCGAAGGTCACCTCACGCCGGTCAAGGCTGTGGCAAAATCGCATCGAGAAAGTGCCTTTCTGGTTTGGGTTTGGCGGTGTCAGCAACCACCATTTTCCCTTTCCAGAAAGGCGTTTTCGCGGATACGCGAGGTCTACGACGTCGTGAAATTCGGTGGATCAGGG
>PLXQ01000029.1 GCA_003151475.1 Acidimicrobiaceae bacterium
GTGCCGAGATGGCCGACAGTGCCGACGAGGCCGACGAGGCCGACGTCGCTGCCAAGCAACCGGTGCCGGCGACGGTGGCGGTGGCCATCGCCGTGTGCGTGGCGGTGACGGTGCTGTTCGGTGTGTGGCCGTCGCCCCTGGTCAACTTCGCCCACCACGCCGTGCTGTACTCCAAGGCCTTCGGCTGATCGACGGCCCCCGGGAGCCGGCAGTGCCTGATCCCGGGCCCACGGGAACGAGCCGCCGGTTGCCCATGTTCCCGCTCTCGGCCGTGTTGTTCCCCCACGGGGAGCTCCCCCTGCACGTCTTCGAGCCCCGCTACCGGCAGCTGACCGAGGACTGCCTGGCGGGAGACGGCGAGTTCGGCGTGGTGCTGATCGCCCGGGGTTCTGAGGTCGGCGGCGGTGATCAACGTTTCGCGGTGGGGTCGGTGGCCCACATCGAGGCGGCGTCGCGCTTCGACGACAGCCGCTGGGCTCTCATCACCGAGGGACGCCGCCGGATCTCGGTTCGCCGCTGGTTACCCGATGACCCCTATCCGCTGGCCGAAGTGGAGGATCTTCCCGATCCGCCGGCACCGGGCGACGAGGCCGTGCTGCTCGAGGCCCGGCTGGTCGAGGCGACGGCCGCCGTGCGACGGGCCCGGACGTTGGCGTCGGAGCTCGGCTCGCCCGCACCGGTGGTGGCCGATCTCGGTGAGGGCGGCGGCGATTTCGAGCAGCGCCTGTGGCGTCTGTGCACCATGGCTCCGCTTACCGCCCACGACGGTCAACGGATCCTCGAGGCCGACGATCCCGGTCGCCGGATGGCGCTTCTGATCGAGTTGTGCCAGGCGCTGTCAGGGGATCTATCGGCTCTGCTCGGCCGCGATGGCGGGAAAGGACCGGGGTAGGGTCCGGCATGCCCATATTCGGAAAAGGACAGAGTGGGGACAGCTCGAGTTGGGAGCCCGAAGCGGCGGGTGGGCGACTGGCCCGGACGGCGGGAGCGGATCCGACCGGGGTCTTCACATCGGACCTGTCGGTGTCGGAGTACGTCCTGCTCGGCGAAGCCGGTTTCGAGCCGCTTGGATTCGTGGTGGGCTCGTCGATCTATCACATCGGTTTGCAGGTGGCGCGCTGGGGACAGAACCAGGAACTCGGGAATCTGACGCAAGCGATGTACAGCGCCCGGGAACTGGCCATGGCGCGGATGCGGGCCGAAGCCGATGAACTGGGCGCCGACGGTGTGGTGGGAGTCATCCTGCGTCTGCAGGCGTATGTGTGGGGCCAGGACGTGCTCGAGTTCGTGGCCACCGGCACCGCCGTGCGGGCCCTGGCGGGGACGGGCGCCCACAAGGCGCCCGACGGGCGGGCCTTCACCTCGGATCTGTCGGCCCAGGACTTCTTCCGGCTACTCGCCGCCGGCGCCGTGCCGGTGGCCTTCGTGCTCGGCACCTGCGTGTACCACATCGCCCACCAGTCGGTCATGCAGACGTTGCGGCAGGCGGGACAGAACCAGGAGATGGTGCAGTTCACGCAAGGGATCTACGAAGCCCGGGAACTGGCACTGAGCCGGATGCAGGACGAGGCCACCGAAGCGAGCGCTTCGGGCATCGTCGGTGTCGACGTGAAGGTCTCCAATCACGTCTGGGGTGAGCACGCCACCGAGTTCTTCGCCACCGGCACCGCCGTGCGTCGGCTGTCCGAGGAGCACCGGATACCGGACACCTCACCGAAGCCGACATTCACCCTCGGCCTCGACAGCTGAGGCCATCGGCGCGAGATGCCGCCGCGCCTGCGACCGATGACCGGGCCAGAGGTGGCGACCTTCGTCGGCGGTCAGCTGGAGCCGTACATCGCCGAACGGATCGCCGCCGGCGAGAGCCCCGACGAAGCGCGCCGGATCGGCGAGGCCCAGATGGCCGGGCACTTCCCCGACGCGACGCCCGCTCCCGGCCAGCTTCTCTACCGGGTTCTCGACGACGGAGGCACCGCCGTGGGCGACCTCTGGATCGGGCCCCGCTCTGCGGAAAGGACCGACGCGTTCTGGGTCTGGGATGTCGTTATCGACGAGGCGCAGCGGGGCCGGGGCCTCGGGCGTGCCGCCATGCTCCTGGCCGAGGAGGCGGCCCGGGCCCAGGGGGCGACGGAGCTGGGCCTGAATGTTTTCGGCACCAATGCCGTGGCCCGCAGGCTCTACGAATCGATCGGCTACGAGCCGACGGCCATCACCATGCGCAAATCCCTCTGAAGCAACGCCAACCGACCCGCGCTGGTGCGCGCGGCACGAACCGCCGCAGCCGGAGCTGACGCCCGACGCACTATTTGCCGGCGGCCGCCTTCAGGTGGACGTTGCCCTTGAGCACGACGTCGCGGTACGAGGTCCCGGGTCGCGCAGCACTACCTCCAGCCACGTGGACACCCGGGTGAAGGCGAAGCCGGCCACGAGGGCGGCACCGATGAGCACGATGAAGACGTGATAGGGACCGTCGTAGAAGGCACCCTGGGCGTCGGTTCCGTAGGAGAGGGCGCACAGCAGAAGCGCCATCGGCACGAGTGCGAGCAAGGCCGTCGTCGCACTGCGATCCTCGGTGTCCCCCGCCATTCTTCACATTGGCACCTGAGCCGTCTCTCGACAATGCCGCTCCGGTATCCCGGGGGAGCGCTTCGGTGCCCGGGCCTCTGTTGTTCGTTGCCGAAAGGGGACCGTCGGGCATTGCACATTCAGGCGAGAGACACCCGGTAGCGCACATCGGTGGCCATGAAGGCGCCCCAGTCGTGGAACTTCGTGGCCCCGTCGGGGTGCCAGCCGTGTCGCTCGTAGAAGATCCGGGCCCGGTCGTTGTTCTCGAGCGTCCAGGCCGTGGCGGTGGCGAACCCGGCCTCTCCCAGTTGCTTCTCGACGGCCCCGAGGAGAAGTGATCCGGCGCCGCGCCGCCAGACGAGGGGATCGAGGTAGAGCGTCTGCAGCTCGCCGACCGATCGCGGATCGTCGTCCTCGTCCCTGGTGGGACCGAAGTGGGCGAAACCCGTGATCGCCGCCGTGTCGGCACCGGCGGCCTGACCGGCCGAGAGGTCGGCCGCCGCGTCGATCACAACGAGAGTGCCCGTCACCGGCCACGCCGTGGTCTCGAGAGTCTGTCGCCATTGCGCACAAAGACGGGCGGCATCGAGGTCGTCGAGATAACTCTGAGGCAGAACACCGCCATAGGCCGCCCGCCAGGAACGGACGTGCACCGTGGCGATGGCCACGGCATCGGCGGGTGTGGCCCGTCGGATCTCCATGGGCCGATTCTCGCCTCCACTCAGTGGCGCTTGGGTGCCCCCGTTGATCCGAGCACCGGCGACGGCACGGACCCGGAGTCGTTGGCGTCGGAGCCGTCGCCGACGTCGGAGGGGTCAGAGGCGACCGAAGCGTCAGAGGCGTCAGAGGCGTCGGGAGCGACGGCAACCGGCGCGACCTGGTCAGGGTCGGGAAGGAGCGAGGCGCCGGTGCCCGAGAGCCCGTTCGCCTCGAGGCCGGCGTGGGCGCGGCGGTCAGAGGCGGCGATCATGCGGCCGATGACCGGCACCTCGGACAGCGACTCGGCGCGCAGGATGGCGAGGACAACGGGGACGAGGTGCTCGGCCGTGTCATAGACGACGTAGCGCGGCAGCCAGACGGGTTCGTACTTGGCGTTGAACCGCCAGAGGGTCTCGATCTGCAGGAAGCTCGACATCTTCTTGAGCGCCCAGCGTTCGACCCGCTGGGTCATGCCGTCGCCGCGCTCGCCGTCGAGGATCGAACGCAGGGCGGCGAAGTTGAGGCTCAGTCCCTTGTGGCCGTTCTCCCGGAAATGCTCGATGGAGGAGACGAGGGCGAAGTCGATGAGGCCGTTCGGATGCTCGCCCCGGTCGCGGCGCATGAGATCGAGGGAGAAGCCACCGATACCGCGCGCCGGGACGAACTGGCAGAGCGCGGCCGGTGCGCCGTCGGGTGCTGTCACCACGCAGACGACGAGGCCTTCGTCGCGGGGATCGAAGATGCGTCCGAGCATCATCGAGAAGCCCCGCTCGAATTCTCCGCGCCGGCTCTGGGACATGAGCCCCGTCAACCGTTCGGCGGTGGCGCGGTCGAGCCGGGACGGATCGTGGAAGGTGGCGGTGTAGCCGTACTTGGCGATGCGGTTGTAGGCCTGGCGCAGACCCTTCATGTGGCCGCCGGCCAAGGAGAACTTCTGGAGGTCGACCACCGCCTCGTCGCCGATGTAGACCTCGTGCATGCCCGTGGCCCGGTAGACAGGGAGCCAGTCCTCGCTGCCGCCCATGACGGCCACCACCCAGCCCCGGCTGTCGGCGAAGCGCCGGAAGGCGCCCCAGGCCTGCTCGCGTTCGGTGTTCGGTCCGATGGTGTCGGGCGAGACAAGGCAGATACCGCCGTAGATGGCGTAGGCCACGAGGCTGTCGCGGTGGAAGAACCACTGTTTGTCACTGCGCAGGGCGAAGTAGTCGAGGGTGCCCTCGCCGTGGCGGCGGACGATGTCGCGGGCCCGCGTCTCTGCTGCGCGTCCCCCCGATCGACGGCGGTCGACGACGGGCCGGGTGGCGAGAAGGACAGCCACCACCGCCAGTCCGATACCCACGGTCAGGAGGCTCGGTCCGAGGAAGTCGTCCAGGCGATCGGGTAGCGCCATCGTGCGGATGCCGACAAGTCGCTCGACGACGGCCTGACCGCACTGCCACAGGCTGAGGTGGTGGCGATTGAGGTCGAAGCGCAGGGTGAGTTCGACGACCACGCTCGTGATCACGGTGATGCCGACGACCCCGGCCAAGAGAGCGATGCCCGCCGAGCGCAGGGAGGGCCGGTCCGAGGCGGCGCTGAATTCGCTTCGGTAGAGAAGGAGGAGAAAGAGCACGGCGGCGGCCAGGACCGACTCCTCGACGTCGCCGCCGCGCACCAGGTGCAGCACGAGGGTGAGCCCCAACACCACCGAGGAGATGGCCCAGGCCTGGCGCTGGCCCCGGCGCACCCCCCGTGCGAGGGCCAGGAGGCCGATCCCGGCCAGGGCCACAAGGGCCCCGGCGGCCTGGGTGGCTCCGAGGGGCAGGACCTGCAGGACGAAGTGGAGCCGGCCCCGCAGCGGTGGCGTCACGGCCGAGAGCAGGTCGATCACGCCGGCGAAGGCGATGGCCCCCGAGGCCCAGCGTCGGACGCGACGCGACCGGACGCGCACGGCGTGGAGGTCGGGCCCGGGGGGCCACGAGGCCCCGCGGGGATAGGCGGCCACGACGACCGGGTGGTGGTCGTGGATGCGGCGGTCGCGCGCCGCCACCCCCTCGAGCAACGTGGCCGGCGCGATCTCGGACCGCGCCATCAGCAGGCGGGCATGGAGCTCGGCTCCCGTCTCGAGCTCCACCCACGACAACTGCCGGCAGGGCAGGAAGACGGGCAGCATACCGAGCCGGCCCGGGTGCTCTTCGACAACTTCACCGGCGGCGCCGGTGCAGGCGAAGACCCCGGGGGTGAGGTGGGTGAGCTCGGCTTGCAGGGTGGCGCCGGTGACGAGGGCGGCGTAGCCCTCGTTGCCGAGTGCCCGCCCGGCGTCGCGCCCGGCGTCGTTGGCCGTAGCCCCGGCACCGGACCACGACTCTTCGAAGAGCTTGTCGAGCCGACCGC
The DNA here is from genome assembly GCA_003151475.1 of Acidimicrobiaceae bacterium. Taxonomy (GTDB): domain Bacteria; phylum Actinomycetota; class Acidimicrobiia; order Acidimicrobiales; family UBA8190; genus Palsa-661. The sequence continues at coordinate 5,638 of PLXQ01000029.1, forward strand.
CGCCGAGCGTGCGCCAGGCCTGGCGCGCCAACCAGCCGAGGACGCCGGCCATGACGACGACCTCCACGATGCAGACGATGGCAGCCACGAGGAGCCGGGTCCCCCACGTGGCATGGCTCACCCGGGTGATGGCCCGGACGGTGCGAGGTTGGTTCTCGAAGAGGTGGGCCAATCCGCCCGAGACGAAAGGAAGGCTGAGGATGAGCGCCACGGCGAAGGGGACGAGCAGCCACCAGCCGAAGCGGGCGAAGCGGCGGTAGAGCAGGCGCGAGGTGAGAAAGCGCTGGACACTGGCGGGGTCGGCCAGCCTGTTGATGCCCTCCTGCCACGGCGCCGACGGGCACTGGGCGGCGGCCAGGACGGCCGCCGCCTCCGATGCCGGCCGGGGCGCCACGTCGACGGCGGGGACGCCGGCTTCGACCCGGACGACGCGGGTCCCGGCGGCCGTCGCCATCTGGAGGTCGACACCGGCCGCCACCTCGACCCCGAGCGCCTCGAGGGGGGCGCGGACGGTGGCGAGAGCGGCGTCGGTGGCACCGGGGAGACAGACCACCCGGCGTTCGGGCCCGGCGGCGAAGTTCCGCAGGGCCTCGACCAACCGGGGATGGGCGGCCAAGGCCGAGACGACCTGGCCTGCAGCCTGACCGGCAGCCCCGCCCGCAGCGCCGCTGCCGCCGGCAGCCTCGCCCTCAACCCCGCCCGCGTCCGTGGAGCCGAGGCCGGCCTGCAGATCGAAGAGGTTGCCGGCCACGACGACGAGACCAGGTCCCTCCCAAGTATCGAGAGCCTGGCCGAAACCGGAGACGGCCCAGGTGGTGGTCGGTGTGGCCTGCGGGCCGAGGCCGAAGTTGGCCACCACCACCACCCGGCGTCCGACGCCGACCGGGATGGTGAGCGTTTCGCCTAGGAGCATCGTCCCCCATCTTGCCAGCCGGAAGGGTTCTGGCTCGGGCGCCGCTGCCCCTTACCAGGTGAATCGCTACGCTCGGCGGGCGAAGGGGGCGGCCACCGGCGGCCCGCCGGAGCCATTTTCTGAAGGGGAGCGTGCAGGTATGTCGGACAGCGCCCACGAGCCGGCTCACGCCGCCATCTCCGACTTCTTGTCGGAGGAGCGGCGTTTCCCGCCCCCCGAGGGGTTCGCCGAAGGGGCCGTGGTGAGCGACCGGTCTCTGTACGAGAGAGCGGAGGCCGACCCCGAAGGGTTCTGGGCCGAGCAGGCCGGCTCGCTCGAGTGGTTCCAGAAGTGGCACACCGTGCTTGAGTGGGAGCTGCCCAACGCCCGGTGGTTCGTGGGCGGGACACTCAACGTGTCGGTCAACTGTCTCGACCGGCACGTGGCCGCCGGGCTCGGTGAGCGGGTGGCCTATTACTTCGAGGGCGAGCCCGGCGATACCCGGACGATCAGCTACGCCGAGCTGCTGGCCGATGTCGAGCGCTTCGCCAACGTCTTGAAGGGCCTCGGGGTGCGGCGCGGTGACCGGGTGGCCATCTACATGCCCATGATCCCCGAGCTTCCCGTGGCCATGCTCGCCTGCACGCGTATCGGCGCCGCCCACTCGGTCGTGTTCGGCGGCTTCTCACCCGATGCCCTGCGCGACAGGATCAACGACGCCGCCGCCAAGGTGCTGATCACGGCCGACGGCGGTTGGCGGCGCGGCGCCGTGGTGGCGCTGAAGGAGAACGCCGACGCGGCGGTGGCCGGGGCCCCCTCGATCGAGCACGTGGTGGTGGCCCGACGGACAGGGGACGCCGACGGGCCCACCCCCATGACAGAGGGGCGCGACGAGTGGTGGGACGACCTGATGGCCGGAGCCGATCCCTCCTGCGAGCCGGAGCAGATGGAGGCCGAAGACCTTCTCTATCTGCTCTACACGTCGGGGACGACGGCCAAGCCCAAGGGGATCATGCACAGCACGGGCGGCTATCTGACCCAGGTCGCCTTCACCCATCGGGCCGTCTTCGACGTCCATCCCGAGTCAGACGTCTACTGGTGCGCGGCGGACATCGGCTGGGTGACGGGGCACAGCTACATCGTCTACGGCCCCCTGGCCAACGGCACCAGCTCGGTGCTCTACGAGGGGACGCCCGACTTCCCGGACAAAGACCGGTGGTGGGACATCATCGAGCGCTACCGGGTCTCCATCCTCTACTGCGCCCCCACGGCCATCCGGACGTTCATGAAGTGGGGGGCCGAGTATCCCGATGGTCACGACCTGTCGTCGTTGCGGGTGCTCGGCTCGGTGGGGGAGCCCATCAATCCCGAAGCCTGGACCTGGTACTGGCAGACCATCGGGGGAGGGAAGTGCCCGGTGGTCGACACCTGGTGGCAGACCGAGACGGGCGCCATCATGATCGCCCCCCTCCCGGCCGTGACCACCTGTAAACCGGGATCGGCCACGTTTGCGTTGCCGGGGATCTCGGCCGAGCTGGTGGACGACGCCGGGGAGGTGGTGGAGCGCGGCGGGGGGTACCTGACGCTGACCCGGCCGTGGCCGGCGATGTTGCGCGGTCTCTACCAGGACCCCGAGCGCTACCGGGAGACCTACTGGAGCCGGTTCGAGGGCCGGTACTTCGCCGGGGACGGGGCCAAACTCGACGAGGAGGGCTACCTCTGGCTGCTGGGCCGGGTCGACGACGTGATGAACGTCTCGGGCCACCGGATTTCCACCACCGAGGTGGAATCGTCGCTGGTGGACCATCCCTCGGTGGCCGAGGCGGCCGTGGTGGGGGCGAAGGACGAGACCACCGGTCAGGCCATCATCGCCTTCGTGACGTTGCGCGGTGGCCAGGAGCACACGAGCGAGCGCGGGGAGGATCTGCGGCGGCACGTGGCCAAGCTGATCGGACCCATCGCCCGGCCGAAGACGGTGATCTTCACCGACGAGCTGCCGAAGACGCGGTCGGGAAAGATCATGCGGCGGCTCCTGAAGGACGTGGCCGAGGGGCGCGACCTCGGTGACACGACGACGCTGGCCGATCCCCTGGTGGTGGAGGAGATCAGGCGGTTGTCCAGCCAGCAGCCGACCGAGGAATGAGCGTCCGCCGTCCCTCCTCGGATCCGACCGACCAGACACGAGACAGAGTGACAGCGGACAGAGAGACAGCCATCGAGACACCTCCGAATTGGTGGTGGCGGGCGGGACCGGTGGCGCCGGGGCCGACGGTGGTGTTCGACATCGACGGGGTGTTGTCCGACGCCGCCGGGCGGCAGCACTTCCTCGAATGGGGCCGGCGCGACTGGGACGGGTTCTTCGAGGCCTGTGCCGACGACCCGCTGATCGACGAGGTAGCGCGGCTGCTCGAGCTGCTCGATCCGGGGCTCTCTATCGTCTTGCTGACGGGTCGACCGTTGCGGGTGCAGCCGCAGACGCTGGCCTGGCTGGCCCGTTACAAGCTGCGCTGGGATCTTCTCGTGATGCGGAGCCGGGGCGACAGCGCACCGGTGGCTTTCTACAAGCGCTCGGTGGTGGCGGCGTTACGCGAGCACGGGCTCGATCTGCGTCTGGCCTTCGAGGACGACCCCCGGAACCGGGACATGTTCCATTCCCAGGGAATTCCCTGCATCTACATCCACTCCGGCTACTACGAGTAGCGCGGGCCCGGACGCCCAGCCGAGTCCGGACGCCCCTCCGGGCGCCCAACTGAGCCCGGACGCCCCTCCGGGCGCCCAACTGAGCCCGGACGCGAAAACGACCCCGGGGGCGGGGGGCCGGCCGAGGTCGTTATCACTGAGTACTCTTCCCGACGCCCTCTTCCCCTAAACATCGAATGGGCCGGAATCTCAGATTCTTTTCTGGGCATCGGATCCGTGCCCGGCGGCAAGGCACCGGGCACCGGGATCAGCGGTTTCTGAGCCGGGCCAGGGAGTCGGCCGGCTCGGTCTGCTCTTTCTGGCGGGACACCCTGCTCTTTTTGCGGGTGCCCGTATCGGTCACGGCCGCCAGCCAGCCGGCCAGCAGCAGCAGACCGGAAGCGATGAGGACGGGGAGATCCCCGAAGCGCTCGTAGAGGGTGTGGCCGGTGCGGAGCCGGACGTCGCCCACCAGGACCTGGCGGCGAGCGAGGGCGGTGCGGGCGAGGACACGGCCGCGGTGGTCGATGAGGGCGGAGAAGCCGGTAGGGGCGGCCTGGACGAGGTCGCGTCCCTCGGAGATGGCCTGGAGGCGGGAGGCGGCGATCTCCTGGGAGGGGACCTGGCTGGTGGCATAGGAGGAGGTGTTGGTGGGCACCGTCAGGAGCTCCGCCCCGGCCCGGGTGGCCGTGCGGCCCCGGTCGGCGAAGAAGACCTCGTAGGAGACCATGGTGCCGATGGGCCCGGCCGGGGTACGCAGGAGGCCGTCGCCGTGGCCCGCAAGGGCGTCCAGGGGGACGCCCGAAAGACTGGCCAGATGGGAGAAGAAGGCCCGGTCGGGGATGTACTCGCCGAAAGGGACACGGTGGACCTTCTCGAAGCGGGCCACCAGATCCCCGTCGGGGGCGAAGGCGACGATCTCGTTGCGGAAGCTGGTGGCCGAGACGGTCTCGGTGACACCGACGGTGAGGGTGGCCTCGTGGCTCCGGGCCAGCTCGGCGAGGGTCGATTTCGCCGGTGAGCGGGCGAAGGGCTGGTCGAGCGAGAGCGCGTCCTCGGGCCAGACGATCAGGGCCGGGGGGCGGCCGTGGTCGACCGATGCGATCTCGGCCGTGGCCCGGAGCTGGGCCGTGAAGACCGAGGCCGGGCTGACCTCGGATTTGCTCAGTCCCCGGACGCCGCCACCCTGGACGGCCGCCACCCGCAGCGTCTTGATCCCGGGGCCGCCGTCGGGGGCGCGGGCCCCCCAGAGGGCGAAACCGGCCACCGCTGCGAGGCCGAGAAGGCCGGCCATGACCGGGCCGGTCACCCGGCGCCAGCTCTCGGCACCGACGAGGGCGTTGACCACGGCCCCGAGACCGGCCCCGGCCACGAAGACCAGGCCGACGAGGAGAAGAGGGCCTCCCAGTCGGGCGGCGCCGGCCAAGGGGCCTCCGGCCTGGCCGAGGGCGATCCCCCCGAGGGGCATGCCGCCGAAGGGCCAGGTCGAGCGCAGGGCCTCGGTGAGGACCATGGCTCCGGCCAAAGAGGCGCCCCGGCCCCGGCCCGGGGGGGAGAAAGCGCAGGCCAGGGCCAGTGCCAGGGCCTGGACGAGCATGAGGATGAGACCGCCGTAGACGTTGAAGGAGATGGCCCAGAAGAGGCCCGGGAGGTAGAGACCGAGGCCGGCCAGCCAGCCGGCCAGGAAACGCTGGGGGGGCCCGAGACCTCCCAGGCACCACCAGAGGAGAGCGGCGCCGGGGAGGGCCAGGATCCATGGGCCCCAGGGGGGAAGGGAGAAGGCCAGGGCCAGCCCGGCCAGGACGGCGGGGAGAGCCATCCGGCCCCGACCGGGGTCCCCGGGCCGGGGAGGGGCGGCGTGGCGGGGGGTCACCGGAGAACGGCCCGGGCGGCCCGGCGGCCGCTGCCGATGCAGGCCGGGATGCCCACCCCGTGTAGGGCGGCACCGGCCAGGGCCAGCCGGGGCAGCCCGGCGGCCGATGCCTCCATGGCGGCCACCCGGCTCAGGTGACCGACGGTGTACTGGGGGAAGGCGTCGGGCCAGCGGGTGACCAGGACCTCGTCCGGGGGCCGGCGGATGTCGATCATGGGGCCGAGCTCGTCCAGGCAGTGCCGGCCGAGCTGGTCATCGCTCATCGATGTATGGCGGTCGTCACCCTGCCGGCCGACCGAGGCCCGGATGAGAACGTCACCGGGCCGGGCCAATTCGGGCCATTTCGAGGTGAGCCAGGTGCAGGCGGTGACGAGGGGATCGGGGGCCGCACCTTCGCCCCGGGGAACCAGGAATCCGCTGCCGTCGAGCGGATGGCCGACGGCCTCGGCGCTGAAGCGGAAGGTGATGATGGCCACCGAGGCATAGGTCACCGTCTCGAGGGCGTCGGCCAGGGCGCCGTCGTGGGGCCGGAGCAGGTGGGCGGCCGCCGGGGCGGGAACGGCCACGACGATCCCGTCCGCCTCGGGCCCGGCCCCGCCGCCGGCCCCGCCGACGGGGTCGGTCCCCACGACCCAGGGTCCGTCGTCGGCCGGCCCGAGCCGGCCGAGCTCGCCCACCGTCGTCCCCGTTCGCAGTTCGACCCCCCGCTCGACGAGAGCCCGGGAGAGGACGTCGACCAGCCGGCCCATCCCGCCCCGCAGAGTCAGGAAGACCGGCGTCTCACCGGTGGTGGCGCGAGCGGGCAGGGTGGCGGCCAGGGCGCGCATCAGGCTTCCCCGTTGCCGGTCGGCCTCGAGCAGGGCGGGAAAGACGGCCGCCGCGCTCATCAGGTCCACGTTCCCGGCGTGGATCCCGCCGATGAGGGGACCGGCGAGACGGCTGGTCACCTGCGCGCCCATCCGCCGGCGGACGACCCCGCCCACGGCGAGGTCGCTCTCGGTCTCCCCGCCCGGAGAACCCGGGCCCGACGCCCCCCGGCCTGGCGTCCCCCGGGCCGGCCAGAGCAGATCGAGGGCGGGCCGGGCCAGACCGGCGGGGGAGCAGATGCCGGAGCGCAGGAGCGGTCCGAAGCGGGTGGGAACCCCGAGGGCGAGGCCGTCGGGAAGGGGCCGGAGCCGTCCCCGGGCCCAGACCGAGGCCCCCCGGACACCGGGAGCGACCAGGTCTTCTGTCAGTCCCAGCTCGGCGCAGAGCGCCAGGGCTTCGGGCCTGCGGGCCACGAAGGCGTCGGGTCCCAGGTCCACCTCCCGACCGCCGAAGGTCCCGGTCCGGAGCTTTCCGCCGAGCCGCCCGTCGCCTTCGAAGACAATTACCCGGACGGCCGGCTCGGCCCGGACCAGCTCCCAGGCGGCGGAGAGGCCGGCGATGCCCCCGCCCACGACGGCGACCGTTTGCGGTGTTCCGGGGCTCACGCCATCAGCCGTGGGGGGCGGTGTCCCCGGCGCGGTCGAGTACGACGTCGGCCAGCAGACGGCAGAAGAGCGGGTCGTCGTTGAGCGACGCCGTCCGGGCCAGGGCGATCCCCGCTCTCTGGGCGGTGGCCCGGGCCTCGATGTCGATGTCGTAGAGGACTTCGAGATGGTCCGAGACGAAGCCGATGGGACAGACAACGACCCCTTTGACGCCGGCCGCCGGCAGCTCGCTGATGACGGCGTTGATGTCGGGCCCGAGCCACTCGTCGCCGGTCCGGCCCGCGCTCTGCCAGGCCATCGACCAGTCCCCGACGCCGGCCGCCTCGGCCACGGCCCGGGCCGAGCTCTCGAGTTGCTCGGGATAGCTGTCGCCCGCCTCGACCACCCGACACGGCACGCTGTGGGCGCTGAAGAGCACCCGGACGGCGGTTCCCGCCGCGCCGGCCAGCGTCTCGACGGCGTTTCTCACCCGGCCGGCCATGAGGGCCTCGAATCCTGCCGCCTGGTACCAGTGGTCGATCATCTCCAGCTCGGGCCCACCCTCGGCGACGGCTGGTCCCGCGGCGATGGCCGCCCGGGCCCGGCGGTCGTATTCCCCCACGCTGACGGTGGAGGAGTGGGGGGCGAGCACGAGCCCGATGATCCGGGCCACCCCGGCCCGGCCCAGTTCGGCCACGGCGTCCTCGATCCGGGGGGAGGCGAACTTGGCCCCGCCCACCACGGTGAAGCGACCGGGGGCGGCGCCCTCGAGGGCGGCGGCGATGCCGGCCACCTGCCGGCGGGTCAGCTCGTTCAGCGGGGAGGTCCCGCCGATGGCCCGGTAGCGGTCGGTCAACTCGGCCAACTGCTCGGCCGTTGGCGCCCGGCCCCGGCGGATCTCGGTATAGAAGGGCTCCATCTCCTCGAGCGACCGGGGCGTGCCATGGGCCATCACGAGCACACCGGTGGTCGGCGTCCCGGGCCCGCCGGTGGCCGGCGTCCCCGGCCCCC
>PLXQ01000023.1 GCA_003151475.1 Acidimicrobiaceae bacterium
GGGTACTTCTTCATGGCCATGGACAGCTGAGGTGCATGAAGAAGTGCATCAATAGGCCCTCGGTCCGAGGCCAGCAGCGTATTTGGGAAGAGGAGCTAGTGTCCTGAGTTGCTGATTCGGGCACCGGCGTTCCAACGGGACATCAGCACACACCGACACCAGGTAGGGAGCGTTAGGTGCCCGGATCACTGCGGGAGATGGGAGATCCGACCGCCCGTGTGTATTCGTGTGGCCCGGCGCGATATGTGCCGATCCCGACCGGCGTCTCGGCCAGACGGATGGGAGCGGTAGGGGGGTCGGTACTCGGGGATTGCGGATGCACCGTGTACCGATCTGGGCCGGACTCAGGGCGTCAGATTCAGGGGTCTCGATTCGACCGCGCCCGTCCCGTATCAGCGTCGCCGCACATTTGCGCGTGAGTCGAGTCAGGAGACTATTCCGTCAACGCGGCAGTCGCCGACGATGCGACAGCCCTTTCCGCACATCCCGGACCGGGTGATACCGACCCCGAAGGTCCGCCGCCCTTTTCCTCCCATTGGGGCCGCCCTGGACCCGGCAATGCCGACCGGGGGAACCATCAATGCGATCCGCGAGTCACCGTGATTGTCGGGGTCCCGTCCCGCCGACGTTCCGGGCGACAGTCCAACGGGCCTCTCGCGCTACACCCGCCGCAACGCTCCCAACGTGACTGCCGGTCGCGATGACTACGTCCTCAACAGGTAATGGTGAGAGAGAAGTCACCGTCTGTGTTGCCAGGTAGGATGTGCGGGTTCTCAATCGTGATTACGACCTCGCTCGCAGGATCTCCGACAGTTGGACCAGGGGTCGCGGTGGCAACAAGGGGGTTCGTTGTGGAACCCGGAGGGACCACCGTTGCTGTCGCGGCCAATCCACAAGTGCTCACCGAACGGTCAAAGGACACCTTGTAGATCCCCGATCCGGCAGTGTGTACCACGCCGGTCGCGTGCTTGTTGCTGCCGAGCGTCCCAGTCCCCGAGACATTGGCATAGATAGGAACAAGTCCCGACAGTGTTAGCGGTATCTCAGCCTTGGTACACGTCGTCACTTGGACGCGCAGGTTCCCGTTCTTGCCTTTGTAGCACGCACTGATAGTGCCATCACTGTTGCTGACGGCGGCCGACGCGATCTCGAAACCCACCAATGTGAACACCAACGCGCTGAGAAGCGCGAAAATCGCGAGCCGCTCAGTTGACTTCCACCACTTGCTCTCTTGTTGTGTCTTCATCCGAGTCCCTGTCCTTCCATTGTGGAACATCGCCTCCTGCGATGGATCAGTCCCCGATTTGGGGTGATGTCGAGCGAACCTGTGCTCACTCCAAGACGGGTCTACTCCCAATAGAGCCGATGTCAAGGAGTGCGTGCGTTGCATGGCCAGGTTGTTCTGACGGAGACAAGACGGGCCTTCCCCTATGGTTTGTGGCGCCTAGGTCTCCCACAGTGGGCATACCGGGGCTCACGCGGCCCGACCTGAAAATGCCGGACTCGACCGGCGTCGGAGTTGATCGACGACGACAGTAGGGGCACCCGGTACTCGGGGATCCCGATAGGGCTATTTCTCGGTGGGGCCAGGCGCGTTTGACTGGAATAGCGAGTCCCCGGCTGGCGGCAACCCGAGCCATATTCGCGGCCGAGAGCGATACAGCACCGGTCAGGCTCTGAGCGGCCTCAGCTTGACGTTACGCAACCCGGCATTAGCGCTCGGTCCGTCCGATTGCCATGACGACGTTGGACGGCGTGATACCGGGCGCCTCACGGACCCTCGCGATGGGGCCTTGAGGTCGGTCAAAGCCTCGCCAGCAATCGGTCGATCCGACGTAGAAGACCCTATGCGCCAGCGAGAGTCACCCGGCTATCCTCCCGACAGACTTCACACCAAGGAGGCCGTTGATGCCTGAGTTTCCTGCGATCGCGCACGTCGCCCTAACAGTGAGCGACCTCGAGCGCAGCCGTCCCTGGTACCAGCAGTTGTTCGGCTCCGATCCGGTCATCGATGAGGACACCGGTCCTTTCCACCACGTCGTCTGGCTCATCGGAGGGACGCTTGTCGCAATCAACAAGTTCCCGGACTTGAAGAGCACCGAGCCGTTCGACGAGCGTCGCCCAGGTTTGGACCATATGGCCTTCGCGTGTGCCAACCGATCTGAGCTCGAAGAGTGGCAGCGCCACCTGAACAAACTCGGTGTCACCAACGGCGGAATCGTCGATGCGCCTTACGGTTCAGGCTTGTCGTTCCGTGACCCTGACAACATCGCTCTCGAGTTCTTCGCTCCTCCCGGATAACTCACGGGCAGGACCATCTGATACGCAGCAGATGCGGGGCCTCAATCCAGTGAGGGCCTCGTGCTGTATCAGCGTGGCCGGCGTGATTGCGGATGGCGGGTCCTTTCGCGAGCTTCGCAAAGGCATCCCTGTACCCGGCATTCTCGCCTGGTCTACACGACCCGCCAGGTGACTTCGGAGCCGGTGATATTGCCTGGGCGGGTCGGACGGCGTTGCGCGGCCCCGGCTCAGTCCTCATCTGCCAGCACAGCATCCAGCCGATCCCGAGTTCGCCGGAGCCGGGCTATCTGCTCCAACAGCTCACTGGCCAGCGGGATCGACCATTCGAGCCCGACGGCAACATCGCCACGGATCGGCGCAAGTTCTCAGGGTACCTGTCCACGTCCGCCAGAGTGCGGGCACGGTGTGACGCCCGGTGCCCTCGGTCCGGACGCCAGTAGCTGGACGGGGTCCACGCTGCGGGGAGCGAGGACGTTGGGTGGAGCCGAGGGGTGGGGCGGAAGCTCCATCCCTCTGGCTATGTCGGAAGATCGGGACTTTCCACCCCTTGCAACGATCGCTGTCTCACACGATACTGGCGACGACTGGGAGGTGGGAGTCATGAAACATTCCGCTCGATTGATTGCAGCGGCCCTGATCGTCTCGCTATTCGTAGCTGTCGGGGCTACGTCAACAGGAGCAAATCCGTCACCGCCGCCACCACCACCCTCTCCTTTCACATGCGCTGGAACGCTGTCGGCGCCCGAGGCCGTTCCGTCGGGGACCTATAGCTCTCTGACAATGCCTGCTGGATCGATCTGTGAGATGCCGGGGCCGCAGCCCGTCACAGTGCTCTCCGGGGTGACCTTGCAAAACGGGTCAGGGCTCTTCACCGGGGTGACACACAACGCCTCCACCGTGAAGATCGTCGGTAGTCTCACGCTCCAGCCCGGATCCCTGTTTGTTGCTGGGCTCAAGTCAGAGAGGCACCCGGTCAACATTCTCGGGAACGTCACGGTGGGAAGCGGAGCGCTTTTCTATCTCGGCACTGAGAAGCCCGGTAAGCCACCCTTCGCCACGATTCAAGGATCGGTGGATGCCCAAGAACCTTCGGCAGTGGTGATTCAGAACACAGCCATCGGTGGGCCCGTGTCCGTGATGGGCGGGGGCGCCGTCAACGCCATCGTCGAGGCGTTGTCCCACAATTCACCGTTCACTAATTACACAGACTTTGAAGACGACCAGATCAACGGCGGTATCACCGAGGTTGGCTATAACGGTATCTTCGGCGGCGTGATCCGGTCGATCCTGAGCGGGTCCCTGGCATTCGCCTTTAACAATGAGACGACGATCGACGAGTACGACATCGGCTCGAACATCATTGCCGGGTCGGCCTACTGCGCTGGGAACAATCCACCACCCAACATGGGCCACAGTACCGGTTCGCCCAGCATCGTCGACGGCAACACGTTCGGAGATCAGGCTGCAACCTGCACGGGTGTGCCGGGCGGCGGGACCGGCCCTCCCGGCTGATTTAGTTCAGGTCGACCTGATCAGCTTCTCCAAGATCGACGAGGTCAGCCAGGTGACACAAGTACCGGAGAACGTGCACGGTCGGGACAGAACCAGCCCTCGACTCGGGCCACTGCGCCTCGACCGATAACGACAGCCCAGAGGAATACTGCTCGCACCGACTCGGTGGCCTCCTCCTGCACCCGAGAAGGACCCGGCACGTTCGAGCGGTTCGACCGGGCGCCAACATCCGAGCCTGGGCGGTGTTACCGATCGGTCCGATCCAGCACCGTTGCGCCCGTTCAAGAACCGTTAGTTTGGCAGTCGGCCTTGCGCCGACGATTTAGTGACGTGTAGCGATCCGGGCGCTCCGCTCACGCGGTTGCCGTGGACGATCGCCCCGGGCCCGGGGCCGAACGTGCCGAGCGACTGCGTGGTCGTCCCCGAGGCGGTCGTCACCTGTGCAGCGACGGGCTTGCTCCCGTTCGGCCACCAGGCGAGCATGAGGCCGCCGTTGACGGTCGCCTGGACGCTCTGGCCGTCGCTCATCGCGAGCGAGACGGCCGTGACTCCCGGGGAGACCGTCCCCTCGAGGGTGTCGAAGGGCGCACCGTTCTGGGTGTCGAGCGACGAGAGCGTGAGCTCCGTCACGGCGTCGCCGGGGGCGTAGTTCGTGGTCGACGACGTGCCGCCCGGGTCGACGCCGCTCGGCGTTCCCGACGAGCTGAGTGATCCGCCGCCGCTGCCGAAGCTGACCGAGGTCACGCTCGGCCCCGTCAGGCAGGTGGCGGACATCGACCCGGACGCGAGCGCCTCGAGCACGTACGGACCCCGGACGTCCGTCGCGGTCGGGGTCCACGTGACGTTGCCGGGCCCGCCCGGCATCGACGCGAGCTGGTTCGCGCAGGCAGTCGTCGCCGAGGCGGCGTCCGCGGCCGCGGCCCTCGACGGGCTCGCCGTCCAGCCGGCGAAGGCCGGCGTGGCGCCCGACAGCATCACCGCCGCGGCCACTATCGCGCCGATCCCCGTGGCGCCCGCGACCGATCCCGCCAAGGCGAAGCGGCGGCGCGGCCGGGGACGAGCATCCGCGACGCGTGCCGCGATGCGGTCGGCGGCGGCGGGGTCGAGGAGGGCGGCGCGCTGGCGAAGGCTCACCGCCACGTCGGAGCTGAGCGTGTCGTTGGTCATGTCGGTTCCTTTCTATGCGAAGCTGAACTGGAAGCGGGCTCGATAGTCATCTCGCAGCGGAGGCGATCGAGGGCTCGCGAGCACGTGCTCTTCACCGTGCCGACCGAGCAGCCGAGCACCTCGGCGGTCTGGGCCTCGGTGAGGTCCTCGAAGAATCGAAGCACCACTACCGCCCGCTGGCGCGGTGCGAGCCGGCCGAGCGCGGCGTCGAGGTCGTGCTGGTTGTCCACCTGCTCGAGGGCGAGGCGGGCGGCGGCGGCCACCGGCTCGAAGTCGAGGCCGGCGGCCAGCTCGGCGCGCTCGGTCGAGTGCCGCTCGGCCGCCGCGATCGCGAGGTTGGTCGCGATGCGGCGCGCGTAGGCCGCGGGATAGGCCATCCGGCGCACCCGCGACCAGCGGCGCGCCACCTGGAGCAGGCACTCCTGGACGACGTCCTCCGCGACGGACGGGTCCCAGACGATGAGCGAGGCCGTGCGAAGCAGGTCACCAGTCGTGCTCGCCGCGAAGGCGTCGAAGCCGTCGTCGCGGCCGCGCCCGGATCGGCGGCTCACGCGAAGGCCCGCCTGATTGTGGTCACGAATCAATTAAGTCCCGGAGCGGCGAAAAGGTTGCTTCAGGTCGCCGAGAACCTGTGGGCCCGCCCACCGCGGCTCCGGCGGGCGACTAGGGCAAAGGCTGAGCAGGGCCCGACAAATCGTCCCAAGAGACCCCGATCTCCGACCTCGGCCCGAACGCGAAACCGCTGGTCAGGCGCGTGTGCCCCATGCACGAGACGCGCCGACCCGCGTTTTGATGATGGCGGGGGAAACCAGTAAATGGTCGGACAGTGAGTTACGAGCCAGACGAGCCCACAGTTCGGCTTGGCCAAGGCGGCGAGCGGACGGCAGGGACGCAGCCACGTCTGTCCTCTGCCCACTCAGTGAAGTGCCCCAATAAGTACATGCCGAACGAGCATCAGGTTGACCTCGAAGTGCGGTTCGGGGCACTCGCCATGAGGAGCCGATGTGACCAATAACTGGGCGATACCGTGTGATTCGTGTATTTCCCTGGACCGGGCGGGACGTGCCGTTTCCGACCGGGGGTCTGGGGGGGGCTCAGCGACGCAAGCCGCCCGACACTCCTATGTTTGTCAAGTG
>PLXQ01000048.1 GCA_003151475.1 Acidimicrobiaceae bacterium
CATGGCCAAGGGGGCGGCCATGCTGTCCCCGCACATGGCCACCATGCTGGCGATCCTCACCACCGACGCGGAGGTGGCACCGTCGGATCTCAAGAAGGCGCTCGTCCGCGCCGTCGACGGCACCTTCAACCGCCTCACCGTCGACGGCTGCACCTCGACCAACGACACCGTCCTCGTCCTGGCCAGTGGACGCGCCGGCGAGCCGGAGGATCCCCACGCGCTGTCCGACGCGCTGGCCGAAGCCTGCGCGGCGCTGGCCGGAGCCATGGCGGCCGACGCCGAGGGGGCGTCGCGCGTGGTCCACGTCATCGTCACCGGGGCGGTCTCGGATGACGCCGCCCATCGGGCGGCGCGCAAGGTGGCGGACTCGAACCTGGTCAAGTGCTCGCTCAATGGCGAGGACCCCTACTGGGGCCGCGTCGTCAGCGAGCTCGGTTCGGCCGGCGTCGCCTTCGAGATGGACCGTGTCGAGATCGCCTACGGCGACACGGTGGTCTGCCGGGGAGGGGTGGCCGCCGCCCACGACGACAAGGCGGTCCGGGCCCACATGGCCCAGGCCAACGTCGAGCTCCATTGCGACCTCGGTCTCGGTCACGGCCGTGCCGCCGTTCTCACGGTCGACCTCGGTCACGGTTACATCGACGAGAACAGGACGACGTCATGACAGCAGCTGTGACGGGTGCCGGTCTGGCCGAGGCCGTCGAGGCGCCGGCGGCCAAGGCGGCCATCCTGGTCGAGGCCCTGCCCTACATCCTGCGCTTCTGGGGCAAGATCGTTGTCGTCAAGTACGGCGGCAACGTCAGGGCCGACGACGACACCGACGATGCGGCGGCGCTGGCCCAGTTCGCCGAGGACGTCGTCCTCATGCGCTCGGTGGGCATGCTCCCCGTCGTCGTCCACGGCGGCGGCCCCCAGATCGGTTCGCTCATGGAGCGCCTGGGCATGGTCCCGGAGTTCCACGACGGTCAACGGGTGACCGACGCCGAGACCCTCGAGATCGTCCGCATGGTTCTCGTGGGGAAGGTCAACCGCGAGATCGTCTCCGCCATCAACGTCCACGGCGCGCTGGCCGTGGGACTGTCGGGCGAGGACGCCAACCTCATCACGGCCGTTGCCCGCCCCGGACAGCTCGGCTTCGTGGGCGACGTGGAAGTGGTCGACCCCTCTCTCATCGAACGCCTCCTGGCCCAGGGTCTCATCCCGGTCGTGGCCACCATCGGCGCCGACGCGGCGGGACAGGCCTACAACATCAACGCCGACGCCGTGGCCGGCGCGGTGGCGGCGGCGCTCCAGGCGGAGAAGCTCGTCTTTCTCACCGACGTCTCGGGTGTCCGCACCGATCCCGACGATCCCGCCACCATGCTCCGCACGGTCACGGTGGACGAGCTCGAGGCCCTGGTGGCGTCGGGGGCGGCCACCTCGGGCATGGTCCCGAAGGTCGAAGCCTGCACGAGGGCGGTCCGCGCCGGCGTGGCGCGCGCCCACATCCTCGACGGCCGCGTGGCCCACGCCCTTCTCCTCGAGATCTTCACCGACGAAGGCGTGGGCACCATGGTCTCCACCGATGTAGGCACAACACTCCGTTCTGCCGAGACAGGCGAGGACACCCCATGACACCCACGACGGAAACGACGGCGACGACGAATCCATTGGCGGCCGAGGCCCTCGACCGTTCCGCCCTCATGCACACCTACCCCGAGCCGCCGGTCACCTTCGTCCGGGGCGAGGGCACCATCCTCTGGGACACCGACGGCCGCCGCTATCTCGACTTCCTCGGTGGTCTGGCCGTCACCTCCCTCGGTCACGCCCATCCGGCGGTGGCCGAGGCCCTGGCCGTCCAGTCCCGCACGCTCCTGCATGTCTCGAACCTCTTCGGCAACGTCGTCGGCCCGCCGGTGGCGGCCACCCTCGACCGCCTCATCGGCGGGGGCACCGACCGCGCCGGCGGCCAGGTCTTCTTCACCAACTCAGGCGCCGAGGCCAACGAGTGTGCGATAAAGCTGGCCCGCAAGTGGGCGGGTGCGGGCCGGCACCTGGTCGTCTCCACCTGGGACTCCTTCCACGGCCGTACCCTGGCCACCCTCCACGCCACGGGCCAGACGGCCAAGTGGGCGGGATTCGCCCCTCTCCCCGAGGGTTTCACCCACGTCCCCTACGACGACATCGACGCCCTCGACGAGGCCTGTGATCCGGCCCGCGTGGCGGCGGTCCTTCTGGAGCCCATCCAGGGTGAGGCGGGCGTCATCATGCCGTCGTCTGACTACCTCACCGCCGTCCGTGCGCTGTGCGACGAGCGCTCCATCCTCTTCATGGCCGACGAGGTCCAGACGGGCCTGGGCCGCACCGGCCGCTGGTTCGGTTTCCAGCACACCTCGGTCATGCCCGACGTCATCACCATGGCCAAGGCCCTCGGCAACGGCGTCCCCATCGGCGCCTGCTGGGCCTCGGCCGAGGTGGCGGCCGCCTTCGGTCCCGGAGACCACGGCTCCACCTTCGGCGGCCAGCCCCTGGCCACCGCGGCGGCAGCAGCCACCCTGGCCGTCATGGAGTCCGAGGACGTCCCGGCCCGGGCCCGCCGGGCCGGCGCACGCCTCACCGCCGCGCTCGAGGCCCTCGACGGCATCTCGTCCGTCCGGGGTCACGGCCTTCTTCTCGGTGCTGTTCTCGATGCGTCGGTTCTCGGCTCGACGGTGGCGGCGGACGTGGTCTCGGCCGCGCTCGCCGCCGGTCTGGTCATGAACGCACCGCGTCCGGACACCATCCGCCTGGCCCCCTCGCTCCTCGTCACCGACGAAGAGATCGACGAGGCGGTGGCCATCCTGGCCGGCGTCCTGGCCGGCTTCGGGTCCGGGGGAGCGGAGGCATGACCCGTCACTTCCTCGACATCGACGATCTCTCGTGTCCCGAGCTCGACGAGGTTCTGACCCTGGCGGCGCAGCCGGCGGAGAGCGCCCCTGCTTTGTTGGCGGGCCGGGGGGCGGCGCTGTTCTTCGAGAAGCCGTCGCTCCGTACCCGCAACTCCACGGAGATGGCCGTTCTCGCCCTCGGGGGCCATCCCGTCTACATCGGAGGTCCCGAGGTCGGCATCGACACCCGCGAAAGTGCCGAGGACGTGGCCCGCACCTTGGCCTGCTACCACTCTCTGATCTGCGGCCGCGTCCTCGACCACGAGGTCCTCGTCCGCATGGCGGCGGCCCTCGACGGCGATGCCGGTGCCGGTCCGGGTGCCGGTGCCGGTGCCGGTCCGGGTGCCGGGGCGGGGGCGCCGGGCGTTCCGTTGGTCAACCTTCTTTCGAACCGGGCCCATCCCTGTCAGGTCCTGGCCGATCTCCTGACGATGCGCCAGGTCTTCGGTGATCTGGGTGGCCGCACCCTGGCCTATGTCGGCGACGCCAACAACGTCTGGCGCTCCCTCGCCCTCGGCGCGGCCATGCTCGGTATGTCCTTCCGTACCGCCGCTCCCGACGGCTACGCCCCCGATGCCGACGATCTGGCCCGCGTGGCCCGCCTCGGCGGTGACATCGAGATCACCACCGACCCGGTCGAGGCCGTGGCCGACGCCGATGCCATCTACACCGACGTCTGGACCTCGATGGGCCAGGAGGAGGAATCGGTCCTCCGTCGTAAGGCATTCTCGGGCTTCACCATCGACGACGACCTTCTCGCCCACGCCGCGCCCGATGCCATCGTCCTTCACTGCCTCCCCGCCCATCGCGGCGAAGAGATCGCCGCATCGGTCATCGACGGTCCCCGCTCCCATGTCTGGCAGCAGGCCACCAACCGCATGCACGCCATGCGCGGTCTCCTCACCTGGATCCTGGGCGCGGCCTCGAGCGCGCCGGGGGTGGGGGCGTGAAGCTGGGCAAGCCGCAGCGCCAGCACCGCATCGCCCGGCTGCTGGAGACGAACGCCGTCAACAATCAGGGTCAGCTCGTCACCTTGTTAGCCGACGACGGCGTGGAGGCGACCCAGGCCACCGTCTCGCGCGACCTCGAGGAGATGGGCGCAGTCAAAGTCCGCGTCCTCGGTGGCGAGTCGGTCTACGCGCTTCCCGAGCTCCCCGTCCACCAGGTGGCACCAGAGGACCATCTCCGTCGTGTCCTCGGTGAATGGGTGGTCGAAGTGGCCCATTCCGCCAACCTCGTCGTCCTGCGCACACCTCCCGGTTCGGCCCACGTCGTCGGTTCCGCTCTCGACCGTTGCGGCTTTGAGGGCGTGGTCGGCACGGTGGCGGGTGACGATACGGTGCTCGTGGTGGCGGCCGAAGACCCCGGTGGCTCAGTCGTGGCCACCCGCATCGCCGAAGTGGTCGGCGTCAACGACATGACAGAGAACGGAGCTCGGTGATGGCAAAGCGCGTGGTCCTCGCCTACAGCGGTGGCCTTGATACTTCGGTGGCGGTCCCCTGGTTGCAGGAGGAGCTCGACCTCGAGGTCATAGCGGTGGCGGTCGACGTCGGCCAGGGTGGCGACTTCGAGGTCATCCGTCAGCGCGCCCTCTCCGCCGGCGCCGTCGAGTCGATCGTCATCGATGCCCGGGCCGAGATGGCCGACGACTACTGCCGTCTGGCCATCGCCGCCAACGCCCGCTACGAAGGCAAGTACCCCCTTGTCTCTGCTCTCTCGCGGCCCGTCATCGTCCGCCACCTGGTGGCCGAGGCCCGTCGACACGGAGCCGACGCCGTGGCCCACGGCTGCACGGGCAAGGGCAACG
>PLXQ01000074.1 GCA_003151475.1 Acidimicrobiaceae bacterium
CCACCTACCAGGTGCCCGTGGAGGTGCGCCCCCGTCGGGCCACCACCTTGGCCATCCGGTGGCTGGTCGGATTCTCCCGCCAGCGGCGAGAGAAGACGATGGCCGAGAGGCTGGCCAACGAGGTGCTCGACGCCGCCAACGGTACAGGCGCAGCCGTAAAGCGCCGAGAAGATATGCACAAGATGGCCGAGTCGAACANNGCCTTCGCCCATTACCGCTGGTAGAGGGCCATAACGCAGGCTCCGGTGCGGGCGCATCGGGACCAACTGAGTAACCACCTGAGAGCAGAAGAACATGGCTGACGCACGTCCCATCCGCGAATTCCCCATTGCCCGGACCCGCAATATCGGGATCATGGCNNCACATCGACGCGGGCAAGACCACCACGACCGAGCGGATCCTCTACTACACCGGCAAGAACTACAAGATCGGCGAGGTCCACGAGGGCGCCGCCACCATGGACTGGATGATCCAGGAGCAGGAGCGCGGCATCACCATCACCTCGGCCGCCACCACCTGCAAGTGGCGCGACTGCTGGATCAACATCATCGACACACCCGGTCACGTGGACTTCACCGTCGAGGTCGAGCGTTCGCTGCGGGTACTCGACGGCGCCGTGGCCGTCTTCGACGCCGTGGCCGGGGTGGAGCCGCAGACCGAGACGGTGTGGCGCCAAGCCAACAAGTACGAGGTCCCCCGGATCTGCTTCATCAACAAGATGGACCGGATCGGGGCCGACTTCGACCGGTCGATCCAGATGATCCGGGACCGGCTCGACGCCAACCCGGCCGTCATCCAGATCCCCATCGGGTCCGAGGGCGGCTTCCAGGGTCTCGTCGACCTGGTGACCATGCAGGCCCTCATCTGGGACGAGGGTATGGGCGAGAAGTGGCGCGAGGAAGAGGTGCCCGAGGAGCTGGCCACCGAGGCCGCCGAGGCCAGGCACCAGCTGATCGACGTGCTGTCGAACTACGACGATGCCATCACCGAGAAGTACCTGGGCGACGAGGAGATCACCGCTGACGACCTGCGCCGGGCGCTGCGCCGGGCCACCATCGCCAGCCAGATCGTGCCCGTTCTGTGTGGGTCGGCTTTCAAGAACAAAGGCGTCCAGCCCATGCTCGACGCCGTCGTCGACTACCTGCCCAGCCCTATGGACGTGGCCCCCACCGCCGGCCTGACCATGAAGGGGGAGGAGATCGTGCGCATGCAGGACGACGCCGAGCCCTTCTCCGCCCTGGCCTTCAAGATCATGACCGACCCCTACGTGGGGAAGCTCACCTATATCCGGGTCTACTCCGGCACGTTGACCAAGGGGTCGGCCGCGCTCAACTCCACCAAGGACCGCAAGGAGCGGGTGGGGCGCATCCTGCAGATGCACGCCAATCACCGCGAGGACAAAGACGCCATCTTCACCGGCGACATCGTGGCCGTGGTGGGGATGAAGCAGACGACAACCGGTGACACCCTGTGTGATCCCGACCACCCGGTGATCCTCGAAGCCCTCGAATTCCCCGAGCCCGTGATCCACGTGGCCGTGGAGCCGAAGACGAAGGCCGACCAGGACAAGCTGGGCAAGGCCCTGTACTCGCTGTCCGAGGAGGACCCCACGTTCCGGGTCCGCACCGACGACGAGACGGGCCAGACGGTGATCTCGGGCATGGGCGAGCTGCACCTCGAGGTGCTGGTCGACCGGATGCTGCGGGAATTCTCGGTGGACGCCAACGTGGGCAAGCCCCAGGTGGCCTACCGCGAGACCATCCGTAAGAAGGTCGAGAAGGTCGAGTGCCGCTACATCCGCCAGACCGGTGGCCGCGGCCAGTACGGCCACGTGGTCATCAGCCTGGAGCCCACGGGCCCCGGCGGCGGGTACGAGTTCATCGACAAGATCTCGGGCGGGGTGATCCCGAAGGAGTACATCCCGGCCGTCGACGCCGGGATCCAGGAGGCCCTCACCAATGGCGTCCTGGCCGGCTACCCCATGGTGGACGTCCGGGTCACCTTGACCTACGGCTCGTACCACGACGTGGACTCCTCGGAAATGGCCTTCAAGATCGCCGGTTCCATGGCCGTGAAGGACGCCGCCCGCAAGGCCAGCCCCGTGCTCCTGGAGCCGGTCATGGCCGTCGAGGTGGTGACCCCCGAGGAGAACATGGGCGACGTGATCGGCGACCTCTCCTCCCGGCGGGGCAAGGTCGAGGGGATGGAGCAGCGGGGATCGACTCAGGTCGTCCGGGCTCTTGTCCCCCTGGGCGACATGTTCGGCTACGCTACCGACCTGCGTTCGCGGACCCAGGGACGGGCCACGTACACGATGCAATTCAGCGCGTACTACGAGGTCCCGGACTCGATCGCCCGAGAGATCATCGCCCGGGCGCGCGGAGAATGAATCACGGCCGGGGCGTCCCGCGGGGCCTCCCGGGCACAGGCACAGAAACGCACAGGCAACTCGGCAACACTTTCAAATAGGCACAGCCAAATAAGCACAGCGCAATAAGACAAAGCAACGGAAGCACAGAGGACGGTGGTGCCCGAGGGGGTACCGCCCAAAGAACAGGGAAGCGAGACATGGCCAAGAAGAAGTTCGAGCGCTCGAAGCCGCACGTCAACATCGGGACGATGGGGCATATCGACCACGGCAAGACCACGCTCACCGCGGCCATAACCAAGGTGCTGTCGGAAGCCAACCCCAATGTGGCCTTCACCCCGTTCGACCAGATCGACAAGGCGCCCGAAGAGNNGTGGTGTCCGCCGCCGACGGCCCCATGCCCCAGACGCGTGAGCACGTGCTGCTCGCCCGGCAGGTGGGTGTCCCCTCGATCGTGGTGGCGCTGAACAAGGCCGACATGGTCGACGACGAGGAGCTGCTCGACCTGGTCGAGCTCGAGGTGCGCGAGCTCCTCACCTCCTACGACTTCCCCGGCGATGACGTACCCGTCATCCGGGTGAGCGCGCTGAAGGCCCTCGAGGGCGACCCCGAGTGGACGGGGAAGATCCTCGAGCTCATGGCGGCGGTGGACGATTACATCCCCGAGCCCGAGCGCCCCATCAACATGCCCTTCCTGATGCCGATCGAGGACGTCATGTCCATCACCGGCCGTGGCACCGTGGTAACCGGCAAGGTGGAGCAGGGCCAGGTGAAGGTGGGCGAGGAGATCGAGATCGTCGGCCTCCGCAACACCCAGAAGACCGTGGTGACGGGCGTCGAGATGTTCCGCAAGCTCCTTGACGAGGGTCGGGCTGGGGACAACATCGGTGCCCTTCTGCGAGGGACGAAGAAGGAAGACGTGGAGCGCGGCCAGGTTCTGGCCAAGCCCGGGTCGATCACCCCGCACACCAACTTCGAGGCCAACGTCTACGTGCTCACGAAGGAAGAGGGTGGCCGTCACAAGCCCTTCTTCAACAACTACCGGCCGCAGTTCTACTTCCGGACCACGGACGTCACCGGTTCCATCAGCCTGCCCGAGGGCACCGAGATGGTCATGCCCGGCGACAACACCGAGATGACGGTCGAGCTGCAGAAGCCGATCGCCATGGACGAGGGCCTGCTCTTCGCCATCCGTGAGGGTGGACGTACCGTCGGCTCCGGCCGAGTCACCAAGATCCTCAAGTAGGGGTCGGGGCGACACTGATGGAAATGGGGCGCGACGAAGTTGGCTGACGCAGCACGGCAGAAGATCAGGATCAGGTTGAAGGCCTACGACCACGAGATCCTGGACCAGTCGACGGAGAAGATCGTCCAGACCGTCTTACGGACCCAGGCCAAGGTGCAGGGTCCGGTGCCTCTCCCCACGGAGAAGCACCGGTACACGGTGATCCGGTCGCCTCACAAGTACAAAGACAGCCGGGAGCACTTCGAGATGAGGGTGCACAAGCGCCTGGTCGACATCATCGAGCACACTCCGAAGACGGTGGATTCCCTGCAGCGCCTCGACCTTCCGGCCGGGGTGGACATCGAGATCAAGATTCAGAACGTCTGACGCCTCCGGGGGGATCTCCCCCCGAGGTGGATTTTCACTGGAAAGCCACGAACTGATGGTGTAACGTCGCAGGTCGGGCCGATTTCGGGCCCAGTAAGCCGGAACGACGTCTCCGAGCGCCCACCCGCCATGCGGTGGGGACCTCGGGGCAAAACCTGACGAGCGCTCCACTCGGGTCTCCCGGGCGGAGCGTTGGCATGCGAAGAGGGCGCTGATCCTGGTGCCCTACACCACGGTGACCTGTGGCCGACAGCCGCAGGTCTCCCCCGAGGACGGAAGGACTTCACGCGACCGTGGCCACCAAGGCGATCGTCGGCGAGAAGGTCGGCATGACCCAGGTCTGGGATGAGCAGCACCGTGCCATACCGGTCACGGTGCTGCGAGTCGCGCCCATGCGGGTGGTACGGGTGAAGACCACCGAGGACGAGGGTTATTCCGCTCTGCAGGTGACCTGGGGCGTGCGCCGGGCCGGCACCTTGAACAAGCCCGAGCAGGGCCACTACGCCGCCGCCGGGGTCGAACCCGGGCGCCACCTCGTCGAGCTGCGCATCGACGATGCCAGCGGCTTCGAGGTGGGCCAGCAGCTGACCGCCGACGTCCTGGCCGCCGGGGAGCGGGTGGACGTCATCGCCGTCTCCAAGGGCAAGGGCTTCACCGGGGCCATGAAGAGGCACAACTTCAAGGGCCAGGGCGCGTCCCACGGCAACCACAAGAAGCACCGGTCACCGGGGTCCATCGGCGCCTGCGCCACGCCCGCCCGTGTCTTTCGGGGTACGAAGATGGCCGGCCGGATGGGCGGCCAACAGGTCACCTCGCTGAATCTCGAGGTGGTCCAGGCCGATCCCGACAAGGAACTCGTCCTCGTGAAGGGGGCCGTCCCCGGTCCCCGCGGCGGCATGGTGGTGCTGCGAGACACCGTGAAGGGCACGAGCGGCAGGACCCCGGGCAGGGGTGAATCGTGAGCACGGTCGAGGCCCCGGCCCGCCAGCCGTCGATCATGCGCCGGGAGCGTCCCGCCCCCGAGCGGCGGACGGTCGACCGCCGTCGTATCGACGGCACCGTCATCGACCAGGTCGTCCTCGCCCCCGAGATCTTCGGCATCGTTCCCAACACGGCGGTGCTCCACCAGGTGGTGACGGCCCAGCTGGCGTCGGCCCGGGCCGGCACCCAGTCCACCAAGACCCGGGCCGAGCGCGCGGGCGGCGGGGCCAAGCCCTTCCGTCAGAAGGGCACCGGTCGGGCCCGTCAGGGTTCCATCCGCTCGCCGCAGTGGGTCGGCGGCGGTATCGCCCTCGGACCCAAGCCCCGCTCCTACCGGCAGCGGACGCCCAAGAAGATGATCCGGCTGGCGCTTTACTCGGCCCTGTCGGACCGCGCCGCGGAGGGCAAGGTCGCTCTCATCGACGAGTGGTCCTTCTCGGTGCCGAAGACGAAGGACGCCGTTGCCGCCCTGGCCGCCCTGGAGCTGACGGGCCGGGTGCTCGTGGTCCTCGGCCCCGAGGACGGCATCGCCGACCGCTCCCTGGCCAATCTCCAGAACATCCAGACCTTGCAGGTGGCCGAGCTCAACGCCTACGACATCCTGCGCAGCGACTGGGTCGTCTTCACCGACGCCACCGTGCCCGGCGAGACAGAGACGGCCCCCCCCGCAGCCGGTACCGCCGAGCCGGCGCGCAAGGCCCCGGCGACCAAGAAGGCGGCCACCACCGTGTCCGACGACTCCGCCGATGCCTCGACCGGTGACGCCGAGCCCGCCGCCGCTGCCGCCACCACCACCACCACCAAAACCGCCGACACGGCGATCGACAGTCCTGCGGCCGGCGACGACGCCGGTGACGAGGGGAGCGACCGGTGAGGGACCCGAGCCAGATCCTGCTGCGTCCCGTGGTGTCGGAGAAGTCCTACGCCTTGATGGAGGACGGCGTCTACGTCTTCGTCGTCGCCCCCGACGCCACCCGGATCGAGGTCCGGCTGGCCGTGGAGAGCGCCTTCGGTGTGCGGGTGACGAAGGTCAACACGCTCAACCGCAAGGGGAAGCTTCGCCGCAACCGCAGGACGAACACGGTCGGCAAACGGCCCGACACCAAGCGGGCCGTGGTCACGCTGGCCGGCGGCGACCGTATCGACCTGTTCGAGAAGAGCTGAGAGGACGCCACTGATGCCGTTGCGCAAGCGCAAGCCCACCAGTGCCGGTCGCCGGTTCCAATCCGTCTCGGACTTCTCCGAGATCACCCGCTCGCGCCCCGAGCGCTCCCTCGTCGTCCCGAAGCCCAGCACCGGCGGCCGCAACAGCTACGGGCGCAAGACGGCCCGGCACCGCGGTGGCGGACACAAGCAGCAGTACCGGATCATCGATTTCAAGAGGGACAAGGACGGCGTGCCCGCCAAAGTGGCCGCCATCGAGTACGACCCCAACCGCAACGCCCGGATCGCCCTGCTCCACTACTACGACGGGGAGAAGCGCTACATCCTGGCGCCGGCCACCGTTGGTGTGGGCGACGTGCTGCAGAGCGGTCAGGGATCGGACATCCGTCCCGGCAACGCTCTTCCCCTGCGCTATATCCCCGTGGGTTCGACCATCCACAACATCGAGCTGCGCCCGGGTCAGGGCGGGAAGATGGCGCGCGGCGCCGGGATGAGTGCCCAGCTGGTGGCCAAAGAAGGACTGTTCGCCACCCTGCGGCTGCCCTCCACCGAAATGCGCCGGGTGCCGATCGACTGTCGCGGCACGCTGGGCGAGGTGGGCAACGCCGAGGCCGAGCTGATCTCCATCGGTAAAGCCGGCCGTAACCGCTGGAAGGGCAAGCGCCCCCAGACCCGCGGAGTGGCCATGAACCCTGTCGACCACCCCCTGGGTGGTGGCGAGGGCAAGTCTTCGGGTGGCCGTCACCCGGTGTCGCCGTGGGGCAAGCCCGAGGGCCGGACCCGGACGCGGCACAAGCCGTCAGACCAGATGATCGTGCGCCGTCGCCGTACCCGCGGTGCACGTCGATGACCGGACTCGAGGGGCCACGTCATGCCGCGTAGTTTGAAGAAGGGTCCGTTTGTGGACGACCACCTGCTCAAGAAGGTGGACGCCCTGAACGCCACGAGCGAGAAGCGTGTGATCAAGACCTGGTCGCGCCGTTCCACCATCATCCCCGACATGGTCGGTCACACCATCGCCGTCCATGACGGTCGCAAGCACGTGCCCGTGTACGTGACCGAGTCGATGGTCGGGCACAAGCTCGGGGAGTTCGCACCCACCCGTACCTTCCGGTACCACGCCGGACAGGAACGGCAGGCGAGGCGCTGAGATGCCCGGCCTGAAGACGAACGAGGTTGCCGGTACCCGGGCCGTCCTGCGGCACTACCGCATGTCGGCCTACAAGGCGCGCCAGGTTCTCGATCTCGTGCGGGGAAAGGACGTGGACCGCGCCGCGGAGATCCTGCAATCGACGCCGCGCGAAGGTGCCCGGGTGGTGAGCAAGGTGCTCGCCTCGGCCGTGGCCAATGCCCGCAACAACGACTTTCTCGACCCTGACGACCTGTTCATCTCGGCCTGTTACGCCGATGAGGGGACCACCATAAAGCGGTGGCGCCCCCGGGCCCGGGGACGCGCCACCCGTATCCGCAAGCGGACCTGTCACATCACCGTGATCGTGAGCCGGTTGCCCGAGGATCGTCTCGAGCGCCGCCGGGCCCGCCAGGCCGACCAGACCACGGCCGTGCGTTCGCGCCGGGTAGCGGCCTCGCGCCGGAGCACCGGGGCGGACGAAGTTTCGGCCACCCCCACCCGCGCCAGGAAGCGAGCGGCCTCCACCGACCACGAGTTGGTGGAGGACGGGCCCGACGTCGAGGTGACAGACGTCGCATCGGCGGACGCAGATACATCGCCGGACGTGACGTCTGTGTCCGACGAAGACACGAGTGATGAAGCGGAGTCGGTGACGGTGGCCGCGGCGGATGACGCCGAGGACGCCGGGACTGAGCCAGCTGAGACCGAGCCGGCCGACGCCGACGCAGAGGAGAAGGACTGATGGGCCAGAAGGTCAACCCCTACGGGTTCCGCCTCGGTGTGACCACCGACTGGAAGTCGCGCTGGTTCGAGGAGCGCAACTACCAGGATTTCGTCGTCGAGGACTGGAAGATCCGGGACTACCTCACGTCGCAGCTCGAGTCAGCGGCCGTGAGCCGTATCGAGATCGAGCGGACGCGTGATCGCCTGCGGGTCGACATCCACACGGCCCGGCCCGGCATCGTGATCGGCCGGCGCGGCTCCGAGGCCGACCGCCTCAAGAAAAAGCTTGAGGACATCACCGGCCTGCGCAACCGGATCCAGTTGAACATCCAGGAGATCAAGCAGCCCGAGCTCGACGCCGCCCTCATCGCCCAGAGCATCGCCGACCAGTTGGCCCGACGGGTCGCCTTCCGGCGGGCCATGAAGCGGGCCATGCAGACGGTGACCAAGGCCGGCGCCCTCGGTGTCCGCGTGCAGTGCTCGGGCCGCCTCGGTGGATCGGAGATGGCCCGCAAGGAGGGTTACCGCGAGGGACGCGTCCCGCTGCACACGCTGCGGGCCGATATCGACTACGGATTCCGCGAGGCCAAGACCACTTTCGGCCGTATCGGCGTAAAGGTCTGGATCTACAAGGGCGACATCCTGCCCTACAAGCTTTCGACCGAGGACAAGATCTCGCGCGAGGCGGCCATGGCCGCCGGTGAGACCTCCGGACAGTCGGGCCCCCGCCGCCTCGTTACCGCCGGTGGCGGTCGTCGTCGGGCCGAGCAGGGCGAGCCCGGCAGTGCGCCGGCCGAGGAAGACGCCGGTCCCACCGAGACGCCCAAAGACGTGGTCGATACCGATACCGATACCGATACCGATACCGAGGCCACCACGGCCACGGCCCCGTTGCCGGGCACGCCGGCCACCGGGGAGCCCGACGACCTCGAGCGCCTTCTGGCCGAGGAAGAAGAGATCGAGCGCCGGACGCGTAACGAACATCACGAGACGCCGCACTTCCGCAAGGAGTCGGACTGATGTTGATGCCCCGGAAGGTCAAGCACCGCAAGCAGCAGCGCGGCCGTCTCCACGGTCAGGCCAAGGGCGGCACCACGATCACCTTCGGCGACTTCGGGATCCAGGCGCTCGAGCCGGCCTGGCTCACCCAGCGCCAGATCGAGGCGGCCCGAATCGCCATGACCCGCCACGTGAAGCGTGGTGGGAAGGTCTGGATCCGCGTCTTTCCGGACAAGCCGGTCACCCAGAAGCCGGCCGAGACGCGTATGGGATCGGGCAAGGGCAACCCCGAGCACTGGGTCGCCGTCGTGCGCCCGGGCCGCATTCTGTTCGAGTTGGCGGGTGTGGAGCGCGATCTGGCCAAGGCTGCCATGGAGCGCGCCATCCAGAAGCTGCCGTTCAAGGCCCGCTTCGTCGTCCGTCCCGGTACCCACGGGACGGCCGAGGTGGAGGTCTAGCCATGCCCACGGCGATCGAACTGCGTGAGCTCGAGGATGATGAGCTCGAGAACCGGCTGTCGGAGTATCGCCGCGAGATGTTGAACCTGCGGTTCCAACTGGCCACCGGTCAGCTGGACAACTTCTCGCGGTTGAACGCCGCCAAGCGCAACGTGGCCCGCGTCCTCACCATCCTGCGCGATCGAGAGATCGCGCTGGCCGAGGGACGCGACTTCGGGCCGGTGATCCTGGAGCACCCGGTGAGGCCCCCCCGGCGAGCCGCGCAGACGACGGTCGACGACACCGCAGACGATGACATCGATGACGTTGTCGACGCCGAGGTGGTCGAGCCCGACGAGGACGAACCGGGCGCGGCTGTCGGCGACGACGAGGAGGACGAGTGATGGCCGAAGAAGAGACTCCCACCGAGCGCAACGGGCGCAAGGTCCGCGAGGGCCTGGTGGTCTCCGACAAGATGCAGTCCACCGTGGTGGTGGCTGTCGTCGAGCGCGTTCGTCACCGCCGCTACGGAAAGACCGTGCAGCGCACCACCCGGCTCTACGCCCACGACGAGGCCAATAACGCCAAGTTGGGTGACCGGGTCCGGGTCATGGAGACGCGTCCTCTGTCCAAGCTCAAGCGCTGGCGCGTCACCGATGTTCTCGAGCGTGCCCGATGATCCAGCAGGAGTCGAGGCTCAAGGTGGCGGACAACTCCGGCGCACGCGAGGTCCTGTGCATCAAGGTGCTCGGGGGATCGCGTCGGCGCTACGCCGGCATCGGCGACGTCTTCGTGGCCACCGTGAAGGACGCCATACCCGGTGCCGCGGTCAAGAAGGGCGAGGTCGTGCGGTGTGTCGTCGTGCGTACGGCGAAGGAACGCCGCCGGCCCGACGGCAGCTATATCCGGTTCGACGAGAACGCCGCCGTGCTGATCAACGATGCGCAGCAACCGCGCGGAACCCGGATCTTCGGACCGGTGGGTCGCGAGCTGCGTGACAAGAGGTTCATGAGGATTGTTTCGCTTGCCCCGGAGGTGCTGTGATGCGGATTCGCAAAGGTGACACCGTGCAGGTTCTGAGTGGGAAGAACCGTGGCAAGCGCGGGCAGGTCATGGTGGCGCTTCCCGAGGTCGGCAAGGTGATCGTCGACGGCGCCAACCTGTCCAAGCGCCATACGAAGCAACGAGGCGCCACCATGCAGGGTGGGATCATCGACAAGGACATGCCCCTGCCGGTGTCCGCCGTGGCCATCGTCTGCCCGGTGGACGGCCCCACCCGGATCGGTATGCGGTTCGACGAGACGGGCCGCAAGGTCCGGATCTGCCGCAAATGCGGGACGGAGCTCGGATGACCCCGGCCGCCACCCGCACGCGTCCGCGGCTGAAGGAGCGCTACGACACCACCACCCGGGGCGAGCTGCAGGCCACGCTGGGCCTGGCCAACACCATGGAGGTGCCGCGTCTCGAGAAGATCGTCATCAACATGGGCGTGGGCAAGGCCACCCAACAGCCGTCGCTGATCGAAGGCGCCGTGAAGGACCTCGAGGTCATCACCGGTCAGAAGCCGGTGGTCACCCGGGCCCGGAGCTCCATCGCCGCCTTCAAGCTGCGTGAGGGGATGCCCATCGGCGCCAAGGTCACCATGCGCGGCGACCGGGCCTGGGAGTTCCTCGACCGACTCATCGCACTGGCCATCCCCCGGATCCGTGACTTCCGGGGCCTGTCGCCCACATCGTTCGACGGGCACGGCAACTACACCTTCGGGGTCACCGAGCAGCTGATCTTCCCCGAGGTCGAGTACGACCGCATCGACACCACGCGCGGCATGGACATCACGATTTGTACCTCTGCTCGCAGCGACGCCGAAGGCCGTGCCTTCCTCGTCGCCTTCGGGTTCCCGTTCAGGCAGGAGAGCACTCAGTAACCATGGCCAAGAAGGCATTGATCCAGAAGCAGCAACGCACACCCAAGTTCAAGGTCCGCGCCTACACGCGGTGCCGGCGCTGTGGACGGCCGAAGGCCGTCTTCCGCAAATTCGGGCTGTGCCGGATCTGCCTGCGCGTCATGGTCCATGCCGGGGAGATCCCCGGCGTGACCAAGGCGAGCTGGTGAGGGGAGGGCCGCGCTCATGACGATGACTGACCCCATCGCCGACATGCTGACCCGTATCCGCAACGCCAACACGGCGATGCACGACACGGTGAAGATGCCGACCTCGAAGTTGAAGGAGTCGCTGGCCGACATCCTGCAGAGCGAGGGCTACATCGGCGGCTTCGACGTCACCGCGTCGACGACCGGACCAGGAAGCGTCCTCGAGATCAAGCTCAAGTACGCGGCCGACCGGACGCGGACGATCGGTGGCATCCGCCGTGTCTCCAAGCCCGGTTTGCGTATCTACGCCCAGGCCGACCGCATGCCACGCGTCCTCGGTGGGATGGGTGTGGCTGTCGTGTCGACCAGCCAGGGCCTCATGACCGACCGGGAGGCGCGCAAGCGCCGGGTCGGGGGGGAAGTGCTCTGTTATGTCTGGTAACCGTCTGTCTGGTAACCGCCTCGCCGGCGACGGCACTGGATCTGGCCGGGAGGTTCACTGATGTCGCGCATCGGCCGCGCCCCCATCGAGGTACCCGGTGGCGTCACCGTGACGGTTGACGGACCCATGGTCAAGGTGGCCGGGCCCCAGGGGACCTTGGAGCGCCAGTTGCCCGGAGCCATCACCATCCGCCAGGAAGACTCGAATCTGATCGTCGAGCGCCCTGACGACCAGCGCCAGAACCGGGCCCTGCACGGGCTGTCGCGGTCACTGGTGGCCAACATGGTGGTGGGGGTTACCGCCGGATTCACGAAGGAGCTCGAGATCGTGGGCGTGGGCTACCGCGCCGCCGCGCGCGGACCCGGGTCGTTGGAGCTCGCTCTGGGCTTTTCGCATCCGGTCCTCGTCGACGCCCTGGAGGGTGTCACCTTCGACGTCCCGACCCCCACCCGCATCGTGGTGAAGGGCATCGACAAGGAGAAGGTGGGCCAGGTGGCGGCCGACATCCGCAAGCTGCGCAAGCCCGAGCCCTACAAGGGCAAGGGTGTGCGCTACCTCGGTGAGCGCGTCGTGCGCAAGGCCGGGAAGGCGGCGAAGTAGTCATGGCTAGTACCGCTCAGAAGAAACGTGCGCTACGGATCCGGCGCCATGCCCGGGTGCGGAAGCAGATCGTGGGGACGACCGTCCGCCCGCGTCTGGCCGTATTCCGCTCCGCCCGGCACATCTCGGCCCAGGTTATCGACGACAGCACGGGGCGGACCCTGGCCGCCGCCAGCACCGTCGAGGCCACACTGCGGACCGGCTCCGGCAACGTCGGGGCCGCCCAGAGCGTGGGCAAGCTGGTGGCCGAGCGGGCCTCGGCCGCCGGAGTGAAGCAGGTCGTCTTCGACCGTGGCGGCTTCCGTTATCACGGGCGGGTGGCCGCCCTGGCCGACGCCGCCCGCACAGCAGGACTGGAGTTCTGACAATGCTCGACGGACAATTCGAGGAGAGGACCATCCGGGTCAACCGGGTGGCCAAGGTGGTGAAGGGTGGCCGACGCTTCTCGTTCACCGCCCTCATGGTGGTGGGCGACGGCAACGGCCGGGTCGGTCTCGGTTACGGCAAGGCCAAAGAGGCGGGTCTGGCCGTCCAGAAGGGCATCGAAGAAGCCCGCAAGAACATGTTCGACGTGCCCCTGGCCGGGTCCACCATCACGCACCCGATCATCGGCGAGGCCGGCGCCGGACGGGTGATGTTGAAGCCGGCGTCGCCCGGAACCGGAGTCATCGCCGGTGGCGCCGCGCGCGCCATCTTGGAGATGGCCGGGATCCACGACATCTTGTGCAAGTCGCTCGGCTCTTCGAACGGGATCAACGTGGCCCACGCCACCATCGCCGGGCTCAAGTCTCTGAAGCGACCCGAGGACATCGCCCGCCTGCGCGGCAAGCCCGCCGACGAGGTCATCCCGAGAGGCGTTCTGCGGGCGTACCGCGAGCGTCAGCGCTCTTCCGATCTGTTCCAGGGGGTCGAGGCATGACGGCGGCCGAGTCGACCGGCGACTTGTTGGTGACCCAGGTGCGCTCGGGCATCAGCACCAAGCCCAAGCACCGCGGCACCCTGCGGGCCCTGGGGCTGCGCGGGGTGGGGAAGTCGCACATCCTGCCCGACCGCCCCGAGGTGCGGGGCATGCTGGCGCGCGTCCCCCACCTGGTGACGGTGGAGCCGGCTCCGGCCGACGCGGCCGCTTCGCAGCGCCTCGCCGCGGCGGCCATCCGCCGCGCCCATCGCGCCGCCGAAGGAGGAGCCGAGTCATGAAGATCCACGACCTACGGCCGCCGGCCGGGTCCAACCGGCCCAAGCGCCGTGTCGGGCGCGGCATCGGAGGCAAGGGCGGCAAGACCGCGGGCCGAGGGACGAAGGGCCAACACGCCCGCAACACGGTGAAGCCGGGCTTCGAAGGTGGCCAGTTGCCGTTGGCCCAGCGGATCCCCAAGCTGAAGGGCTTCCACAACCCTTTCCGCGTCGCTTACGCCGTGGTCAACCTCGACACGCTGGAGAACTTCGACGGGCCCGAGGCCACTCCCGTGACCCTCGAAGCGGTGGGCCTCGTCCGCAAGGGTGCCCTGGTCAAGGTGCTCGGACGCGGAGAACTGCACCGCAAGCTCCGGGTCGAGGTCCACGCCGTGTCCGTCAGTGCACGCCAGGCCATCGAGGCCGCCGGCGGCCAAGTGGAATTGTTGCCCCTTCCCTTCGGACACGGGCGGCCGCCCGCGCAGGGAAACGCACTCACCAACCGGTAGCCTCTATATCTTGGGCCATCGGCGCCGAGTGCGCCGAAAAAGCAACGAGGAGGGGCGGTGCTCTCGAGCCTCAAGAACATCTTCAAGGTTCCTGACCTGCGCAATAAGGTCGTTTTCACCCTTCTCATCATCGCCCTGTACCAGCTGGGGGCGAACCTGATCGTCCCCTTCGTCTCCATCTCCGAGATCCAGCAGCTCGAAGCCCAGGCCAAGCAGGCCGGGATCCTGGGATTCCTGAACCTCTTCTCCGGTGGCGGCCTGTTGCGTATGGCCCTTTTCGGTCTCGGGATCATGCCGTACATCACCAGCTCGATCATCATCCAGCTGCTGTCGACGGTGATCCCGAAGCTCGAGGAGTGGCGCGACCAGGGAGCCATCGGTCAGAAGAAGATCACTCAGACGACCCGGTACCTCACCATCGCCCTGGCGCTGTTGCAGTCGTCCGGCCTCGTCTACGTGTTCCACAGCGGCGCCGCCGGTCTCCTGGGCTCGAACGCCGGGAACATCGACCTGATCCCGCACTTCGACCTGTACCGGGCCGGATTCATCGTTCTGACCCTCACCGCCGGCACCGCCTTCGTCATGTGGCTGGGCGAGCTGATCACCCAGCGCGGCATCGGCAACGGCATGTCGATCATCATCTTCGCCAACGTGGTGGCGGCCATCCCCGCCGACGGCACCCTCATCTGGTCCCAAGGTGGCAAGGTGAAGTTCACCACCATCGTGGTCCTGACCTTGGTACTGCTCGTCGTCGTGGTCTTCATGGAACAGGGCCAGCGCCGGATCCCCGTCACCTTCGCCAAACGTGTGGTCGGCCGCCGAATGTACGGCGGCTCCTCCACCTACATCCCGCTCAAGGTCAACCAGTCCGGTGTGATCCCGATCATCTTCGCCAACTCGTTGCTCTACATCCCGATCCTGCTGGCCAACGTCATCCCGTCGGTGGCGTTCCGGAACTTCGTGAACAACCGGATCACACCCACCAGCCTGGTCTACGTGCTGATGTACGGGGTCCTGATCTTCGCCTTCACCTTCTTCTACGTCTACGTGGCCTTCGACCCGCATCAGCAGGCGGACATCATCCGTAAACAAGGTGGCTACATCCCCGGTATCCGGCCGGGACCACCCACCGAGCGCTATCTGGCCCGGATCCTCAACCGCATCACGCTGCCCGGTGGTCTGTACCTCGCCGTGGTGGCCGTGTTGCCATCGTTGTTGATGGCCGCCTGGAAAATCAACGGCGCTCCGTTTTTCGGGACCACTCTCCTCATCGCCGTCGGCGTGTCGCTCGAGACAATGCGCCAGATCGACAGCCAGTTGATGATGCGGAATTACGAGGGCTTCCTGAAGTAGCGGATGGTACCCGGCGTCAGGCTCGTGGTCCTGGGCAAACAAGGGGCCGGCAAGGGGACACAGTGCGTGCGACTGTCGCATCACTACGTCGTCCCACATGTCTCTACGGGAGACATGCTGCGCGCCGCGGTCAAGACCGGGGACGAGTACGACTCCAAGGTCAAAGAGAACATGGACTCAGGTGAGCTGCTGAGCGACGACCTCATCATGGAGATGGTGGCCGAGCGTCTGGCCGAGCCCGATGCCCGGGCGCGCGGTTTCATCCTTGACGGTTGTCCCCGCACCACCCACCAGGCCGAGGCCCTGGCCGCGCTGATGGCGCCAACCGACGTCGATGTGGCCGTGGACATCGAGGTTCCCACCATCCAGGCCATGCGCCGCCTGGCCAGCCGGCGGGTGTGCATCGACTGCGGGGCCAACTACTCGGTGACCCTTCCTCCCAAGGTGAACTGGACCTGCGACGTCTGTGGTGGTGAGGTGATCCAGCGTGAGGACGACACCGAAGACTCCATCACCCGCCGGTTGGAGCTCTACGAGCGCCAGACCGCTCCTCTCATCGACTGGTACACGAAGCGGGGGCAATTGGCCAAGGTGAACGGGATCGGCTCCCCCGACGCCGTGTTGCGACGGGTCATCAGGGCCGTCGAGGAGAGGCGGAGCCACCGGTGAGGTACCCGATGAGCCACCGGGGAGGTACCCGATGAAGAGGACGGCCGACGAGATCGCCAAGATGCGCCGTGCGGGCCGGGTGGTGGCCGAGATGCACGCCGAGACACGGGCGGCGGCCAATCCCGGGGTGACCACCTTGGACCTCGACACGGTGGCCCGCGCCGTCCTCGACCGCCGCGGGGCCCGGTCGAACTTCCTGCATTACCGGGGTTTCCCGGCCGTCATCTGCACTTCGCCCAATGACATGATCGTCCACGGCATCCCCGGGGACTACGTGCTCCAGGAGGGGGACATCCTCTCCATCGACTGCGGGGCCATCGTCGAGGGGTACCACGGCGACGCCGCGTTCACGATGGCCATCGGGGAGGTGTCGGCCTCGGCCCAGCGCCTGATCGAGGTCACCGAGCGGAGCCTCTGGGCCGGCATCGAGCAGCTGCGGTCCGGGACCCGGCTGCACGAGGTGGGCCGGGCCGTCCAGGACGTGGCCGAGAAGGCGGGATTCACCGTGGTCAGGGAGTACGTGGGCCATGCCATCGGGACGGCCATGCACGAGGAACCCCAGGTGCCGAACTACTGGCCGGGCACCGGGGGCCCCATGCTGAAGGCGGGCATGGTCTTCGCCGTGGAGCCCATGGTGAACGCCGGGGGGCCCGAAACCCGGGTCCTCGACGACGGCTGGAGCGTGGTCACGGCCGACGGCCGCCTCTCGGCCCATTTCGAGCACAGCATCGCCGTCACCGAGGACGGGCCCGAGGTCCTGACCCTCCCCTGACCCTGCCTGGCGGCCGCCTGGGGCCCCCCTGAGGGCCGCCTCGGGCCCTCCCTGGCCCGGGCCCGGATTGGACCTGGCCGTCGGTGGCGGGAACCGCTATGCTCATAGGTCGGCTCGCCAGGCCTGACCTGGGTCTGTTCACTGCGGCTCCGGTCGTCGGTGGGTGGGTCACCACCGCTCGGACCGGGACCCCATCCGGAAGCGCATGACGAGCGGGCCGGGAGACACGGCACCTGTGGCTGGGTGCGGCGTGCCCGGAAGACAAGAACGAGGAGGAGTTCACCTGCCAAAGCCCAAAGAGGATGCGATCGTGCTCGAAGGGACGGTCGTCGAGCCGTTGCCGAACGCCATGTTCCGCGTGGAGCTCGAGAACGGCCACAAGGTGCTGGCGCACAGCTCCGGCAAGATGCGGATGCACCGGATCCGCATCTTGCCCGGCGATCGCGTGCAGGTGGAGATCACCCCGTATGACCTGAGCAGAGGCCGGATCACCTACCGGTACAAGTGAGCGCCCCGCTCTGTAGCGCCCAGACGGAGTCGGCGGCGCCGGTGCTCCCCCACGGGCACAGGTAGAAACGAATAAGCAACGATCCCGGGCACGAGGTTCCGGGAGGATGGACAGGACGAGCAATGAAGGTACGACCGAGTGTCAAGGCGATCTGTGAGAAGTGCAAGGTCATCCGTCGGCACGGAGTGGTCATGGTGATCTGCGAGAACCCGCGGCACAAGCAGCGCCAGGGCTGAGCGGGTCAGGACGAGGACGGGAAAGGACAGCGCGTGGCACGTATCTCCGGGGTGGACATCCCCCGCGAAAAGCGGCTCGAGATCTCTTTGACGTACATCTACGGCGTGGGCCGGACCCAGGCGCAGCGTGTCTGCTCCGAGACCGACACCAACCCCGACACCCGGGTACGGGACCTGACCGACGAAGAGGTCACCCGACTGCGGACGTGGATCGACGCCAATCTGAAGGTCGAAGGTGACCTGCGCCGTGACATCGCCCAGGACATCAAGCGCAAGATGGAGATCGGGTCCTACCAGGGCATCCGCCACCGCCGGGGGCTGCCCGTCCACGGCCAGAGAACCCACACCAACGCCCGCACCCGTAAGGGCCCCAAGAAGACCGTCGCCGGCAAGAAGAAGGTTCGCAAGTAATGGCCAAGACAGCCAAGACAGCCAAGACCCCCAAGTCCGCCTCGACCCGGCGTCCGCGCAAGCGCGAGCGCAAGAACGTCGCCTACGGCGTGGCCCACATCAAGAGCTCGTTCAACAACACGATCGTGAGCATCTGCGACCACGAGGGCAATGTCCTGGCCTGGGCGTCGGCCGGGAACGTCGGTTTCAAGGGGTCTCGCAAGTCCACCCCGTTCGCCGCTCAGCTGGCGGCCGAGCAGGCGGCGCGCCGGGCCATGGAACACGGTGTCCGCAAGGTCGACGTGCTCGTGCGCGGTCCCGGCTCGGGTCGTGAGACGGCCATCAGGTCGCTCTCTGCCGTCGGCATCGAGGTCGCCGGCATCAAAGATGTCACCCCCATTCCTCACAACGGCTGCCGCCCCAAGAAGCGGCGCCGGGTCTGAGGCGCGGGGACGAAGGGAGCACGACCGACCATGGCGCGTTATACCGGGCCCGTCTGCCGCCTGTGCAGGCGCGAGCGGACCAAGTTGTTCTTGAAAGGCGAGCGTTGCTACTCGCTCAAATGCCCTGTCAGCGATGCGGTGAGCGACCGCCACAGCCGCGCCTACCCGCCCGGCGAGCACGGTCGCGACCGTATGCGGCAGGGTTCGGAGTACCTGGCGCAGTTGCGTGAGAAGCAGAAGGCCCGGCGCATCTACGGGGTCCTCGAGAAGCAGTTCCGCATCGTCTACGCCGAGGCCAACCGCCAGCCGGGGATTACCGGTGAGAACCTCCTGCGGCTGCTGGAGCTGCGACTGGACAACGTCGCCTTCCGTGCCACCTGGGGAGCGAGTCGCAGCCAGGCCCGTCAGCTGGTGCGCCACGGCCACGTCCACGTGAACGGCAAGCGGGTCACCATCCCGAGCTACCGGGTACGCGAGGGCGATGTGGTGGCTCTGAAGCCGGCTGCCCGCGAGATGTATGTCGTGCGCCGCAACCTCGACACCCTCGACCGGCCTCTGCCGTTGTGGCTCGAGGCCGGTGAGGGCCGCACCTCGGTGCGGGTGACCACCCTGCCGCAGCGCGAGCACATCGACGAGCCGCTGCGTGAGTCCCTGATCGTCGAGCTCTACTCCAAGTAACCCCCGTTCCCGCCACCCACCGACCACCTTCAGGAGCGATCTAGATGCTCATCATTCAGCGACCGACCGTCGAGGCCATCGGCGAGGAGGAGGGGAGCCGTCAGCGGTTCGCCATCAGCCCTCTCGAGCCGGGGTTCGGGCACACGCTCGGCAACTCGATCCGTCGGACCCTGTTGTCGTCCATCCCGGGCGCGGCCGTGACCCAGGTCCGGTTCGACGACGCCCTCCACGAGTTCACCACCCTGCCGGGGGTGAAAGAGGACATCACCGACGTGATTCTCAACCTGAAGGACATCGTCCTGCGGGTGCACAGCGACGATCCGGTGACGCTGCGCTGCGACAAGCGCGGACCGGCTGACGTGACGGCCGGCGATTTGCAGCTGACGGCCGACGTCGAGGTGCTGAACCCCGAGCTTCCGGTGGCCACGCTCAACGCCAAGGGCCGCCTGGCCATGGACGTGACCGTCGAGCGCGGCCGGGGCTACGTGTCGGCCGAGCGCAACAAGCGGTCCAACACCATTGGGGTCATCCCCGTCGACTCCATCTTCTCGCCCGTCCGCCGGGTGGCCTTTTCGGTCGAGCCCGTGCGGGTGGAGCAGTCCACCGACTTCGACCGGTTGGTGCTGGACATCGAGACCGACAGTTCCCTCACGCCGCGCGAGGCCCTGGCCTCGGCCGGGGACACGCTGCGGTCACTCGTGGGACTGGTGGCCGACTTGGAAGACGAGCCCCAGGGCCTGGAGTTGGGCGAGGTGGGCACCTCCACCAGTGGATCGCCCGACCTCGATCTGCCCATCGAGGACCTCGACCTGTCGGAGCGGCCCCGCAACTGCCTCAAGCGGGCCCAGGTCAACACCATCGGCGAGCTGGTCGAGCGGACCCACGACGATCTGCTGGCCATCACCAACTTCGGACAGAAGTCCCTCGACGAGGTCATCCAGCGCCTCGACGAGCGGGGTCTGTCGCTTCGCGTCAAGGACTGAGGACGGAAAGACCATGCGTGGCATTCCCCGTAAAGGCCGGCGCATGGGTGGCGATGCCGCCCATGAGAAGGCCATGGTGGGCAACCTGGTGGCATCGTTGATCGCCGCCGAGTCCCTCGTGACGACGGAGGCGAAGGCGAAAGCCCTGCGCCCGGTCATGGAGAAGTGCATCACCGCGGCGCGCAAGGGCGGCGTCCACCGCCAGCGCCAGGTGGTGGCGCTCATCCGTGACAAGGACATGGCGCACAAGCTGTTCGCCGAGATCGGCCCCCGCTACACGGACCGGCCCGGCGGCTACAC
The DNA here is from genome assembly GCA_003151475.1 of Acidimicrobiaceae bacterium. Taxonomy (GTDB): domain Bacteria; phylum Actinomycetota; class Acidimicrobiia; order Acidimicrobiales; family UBA8190; genus Palsa-661. The sequence continues at coordinate 20,564 of PLXQ01000074.1, forward strand.
CCGGATCCTGAAGCTCGGGCCCCGCCTGGGTGACAGCGCGCCCATGGCGCGGATCGAGTTCGTTTGACGCTGTTCGACCCTCCTGAGGCCCCCGCCGGGGCCGCTGTCCAGGAGGACGAGGACCAGTCGGGCGACGAGCACCCGACGGTCCCCGATCAGCGCCCGCTGCTGCGGCTGCGGCTGCTGGTGGCCTACGACGGTGCCGATTTCCGGGGCTTCGCCGCCCAGCCGGGCCAGCACACGGTGGCCGGCGAGCTCGGCCGTGCGCTGCAGACGGCGCTGCGTCAACCGGTGGATCTGACCTGCGCCGGCCGGACCGACGCCGGGGTGCACGCTACCGGGCAGGTGGTCCACGTCGACGTCCGGGGCGAGGTGGACACGGCGAGTCTCGTGAAGGCCGTGAACGCCATGCTCGGACCGGCCGTCGTGCTGCGCTCGGCCGAGCCCGCCCCGCCGGGGTTCGACGCCCGGCGCTCGGCCCGGGCCCGCCACTACCGCTATCTCGTCCTCCAGGGAGACGCACCCGATCCGCTCCTAGCCCCTCTCGCCTGGCACGTACGGGACCGGCTCGACATCCGGGCCATGGCCGCCGGCGCCGACGCCCTTCTCGGTGAGCACGACTTCCGTGCCTTCTGCCGCCGGCCGCCGGGGACGGCGCCGGGCGAGCCCATCACCCGCCGGGTTCTCGACGCCTCCTGGCGCGAGGTGCCGTGGACGCCCGGCGGCCTCGAAGACGGCGCCCGGCTGCTTCGTTTCGACATCTCGGCCCAGTCCTTCTGCCATCAGATGGTCCGCTCCGTCGTGGGCACCCTGGCCGAGGTGGGTCGGGGTCGGAAGCGGGCGTCGGACGTCACGTGGATGCTCGGCTCCGGGGACCGCTCGGAGGGTGCCAATCTGGCTCCCCCCCACGGGCTGTGTCTCTTGTCGGTCGACTATCCGGAATAGGACCCCACCTGGGGATTCCCCCCCGGGAGCTTGCCCGGCCCCGGCCCGAGCATCTAGTGTGAGAGGTCCGTCTGTTGACGGGACGGGCCTATCCCGTCTCCGATCCGCGGTGCCGGCCCCGGCCGGGACCGGCACCCGGGCGGTGCACCAATCGCCACCATCGACCAAGGACCCCGCGTGCGCACGTTCTCGCCGAAACCTGTGGACATCACCCGTGCCTGGCACGTCGTCGACGCCGACGGCCTGGTGCTCGGCCGTTTGGCCACCGAGGTCGCCACCATTTTACGGGGCAAGCACAAGGCGATCTTCGCCCCCCACGTCGACACGGGCGACCATGTCATCGTGATCAACGCCGCCAAGATCGTGCTCAGTGCGGGCAAGGCGGAGAAGAAGTTCGTCTACCGCCACAGCGGCTATCCCGGAGGGCTGAAGACGGCCAGCTACGCCGATCTCCTTCTCACCCGGCCCGCCGACGTGGTGCGCCGGGCCGTGCGGGGCATGCTGCCGCGCAACCGTCTCGGCCGTCAGCAATTGTCGAAGCTCAAGGTCTACGCCGGCCCCGAGCACCCCCACGAAGCCCAGCAGCCGCAGGTCCTCGAGATCCCCGGCGCCCGGGCCCGGATCTAACGCTCCCTCGAAAGAACAGGTCACCCACGTGTCGACAAAGCCGAAGCTCCCCGTTCCCCTGAGCCAGACGACGGGACGCCGCAAGAGGGCGGTCGCCCGCGTCCGGGTCCGTACGGGCCAGGGCACCATCACCGTCAACCGCAAGCCGATCGAGCAGTACTTCACGTCGGCCACCCACCGGATGGTGGTGACCGAGCCGTTGCGGCTGACCAATCTGGGTGAGGGCTACAACATCGACGCCACCATCGACGGCGGCGGCGTGTCGGGCCAGGCCGGCGCCATGCGCCTGGGTATCGCCCGCTCGCTCCTCGAGCTCGACCCCGAGCTGCGCCCGACCCTCAAAAAGGCCGGCCTCCTCACCCGCGACGCACGCGAGAAGGAGAGCAAGAAGTACGGCCTCAAGAAGGCCCGCAAGGCGCCCCAGTACTCGAAGCGGTAGTCGGCTGTGGGTGTCCGGTTCGGCACCGACGGCATCCGGGGTGTCGCCAATGCCGAGCTCGGAGCGGAGCTCGTTCTGGCCCTCGGTCGGGCCACGGCGCGGGCGTTACCGGCCCAGGCCTTCCTCGTCGGTCGCGACACCCGGCAGTCGGGCCCGTTGCTGCAGGCGGCGCTGTCCGCTGGTCTGGCCAGTGAGGGCGCCGACGTGGTTGACCTCGGCGTCTTACCCACCCCCGGGGTGGCCTGGCTGTGCGCGGCGCGCCAGTTGCCGGGAGCGGTGATCTCGGCCTCGCACAACCCCTTCACCGACAACGGGGTGAAGCTCTTTGCCACCGGTGGGCTGAAGCTGCCGGGGACCGTCGAGGCGGCGGTGGAAGAGGAGCTCGACCGGGTCCTGGCCGCCGACGCCCGGGGCCCCCTGGCCCCGACCGGGCGCGGGGTGGGCCGGCTGTGGTCCGATCTCGACGCCGTCGGCGGCTACGTCGACCATCTGGTGTCCGCTCTCGAGGGTCGTTCCCTCGACGGCATGTCTGTGGTTCTCGACTGCGCCAACGGTGCCGCCTCGGCTATCGCTCCCGTCGTCTTCGAGCGCCTGGGGGCACAGGTGGACGTCATCGCCGCCGAGCCCGACGGGACGAACATCAACGACGGCTGCGGTTCCACCTATCCGCAACGGCTCTGCGCCGAGGTGCGGGCCCGGGGCGCCGCCGTGGGCCTGGCCTTCGATGGCGATGCCGACCGGCTGGTGGCCGTGGACCACAGCGGTCATGCCACCACCGGAGACGAGCTCCTCGCCCTCTTCGCCGCCGATCTGTCCGCCCGGGGCCGGCTGGCCGGCAACACGGTGGTGGTCACCGTCATGTCGAACCTCGGCTTCCGCCTGGCCATGGCGGAGAAGGGGATCGCCGTGCGCGAGACGCCCGTGGGCGACCGGTCCGTACTCGAAGCCCTCGACGCCGACGGCCTCACCCTCGGCGGCGAGCAGTCGGGGCACCTGGTGTTCCGGGAGGTGGCCACCACCGGCGACGGGATCCTGACCGGGGTCCTGCTGCTCGATCTGCTGAAGCGGGTGGGCCGGCCCCTGGCCGAGCTGGCCTCCGAGGCTATGAACCGGCTCCCCCAGGTCCTTCTGAACGTCCGGGCCGCCGATCCCGGTCAGGTGGTCGAGAACGACGCCGTCCAGGCCGAGGTGGCCGAGGTGACGGCCGAGCTGGGAGACGGGGGCCGGGTCCTTCTGCGGGCCAGCGGGACCGAGCCGCTCGTCCGGGTCATGGTCGAGGCGGCCCACGAAGACGTCGCCTACGAGCTGGCGCGACGCCTCGGTGCGGTGGTCGAACGGGCCGGGGCCGACGTGGTGTCGGGCGCGCCGTAGCCTGGGGCCATGTGCGGCATCATCGGAGCCACGGGTGACGAGGGTGTCCTCGCCCTGCTTCTCGACGGCCTGGAGCGGCTCGAGTACCGCGGGTACGACTCGGCCGGCGTCGCCCTCGACTACGGCCACGATCTCTACCGGGCCCGCGCCGCCACGGGGACGGGGTCTCTGGCCGATCTCCGCAAGGTGGTGGAGAACGTCCCCGCCGGGGTGACGGCCGGCATCGGCCACACCCGGTGGGCCACCCACGGCCATCCCACGGAGACGAACGCCCACCCCCACCTCGACTGCAGCGGCAAGGTGGCCGTGGTCCACAACGGGATCATCGAGAACTGGCGGGAGTTGGCGGCCAAGTTGCGCGAGACCGGCCATGTGCTCGCCTCCGACACCGACACCGAGGTGTTCGCCCATCTGGTGGAAGAGGAGATGGCCTCGGGCTCGTCGCTGGCCAACGCCGTCCGCTCATCGTTGCGCGAAGTGAGAGGCGCCTTCGCCCTGGCCGTGATCGCCGCCTCGGAACCGGGGACCATCGTGGCCGCCCGCCGCGTCTCGCCTCTCGTGGTGGGCATGGGCGACGGCGACAATCCGATGGGTCTCCTCGCCTCCGACATCCCGGCGCTGCTCGGGCACACCCGGCGCTTCTGGGTGCTCGACGACGACCAGGTGGTGGAGCTCCGACCGGGCCAGATGCGAGTGACGACCCTGGCGGGAAAGGTGGTCGAGCCCACCGAGCTGCAGGTGGACTGGGACATTGAGGCGGCCGAGAAAGGTGGCTACCCCGACTTCATGGGCAAGGAGATCCACGAGCAGCCCCGGGCCGTGGCCGACACCCTGCTCGGTCGGCTCCTGGCCGACGACACCATCGGGCTCGACGAGCTGCGGATCACACCCGACGACCTGCGCGACATCGACAAGGTGTTCATCGTCGCCTGCGGGTCGAGCTATCACGCCGGCCTGGTGGCCAAGTACGCCATCGAACGGTGGGCCCGTCTTCCCACCGAGATCGACATCGCCTCTGAATTCCGTTACCGCGATCCCGTGCTCGACGAGCGCACGCTGGTGGTCGGGGTGAGCCAGTCGGGCGAGACGATCGACACCCTGCAGGCGATGAGCGAAGCCCGGCAGTGGAACGCCAAGGTGCTCGTTATCTCGAACGTGGTGGACTCGTCGATGGCCCGGGTGGCCGACGGCGTGCTCTACACCCACGCCGGGCCCGAGGTGGGAGTGGCCTCGACCAAGACGCACCTGTCGCAGATCGTGGCCCTGGAGCTGCTCGCTCTCTACCTGGCCCAGCTGCGCGGGACGTTGCCGGCGGCCGACGCCCGGCGGCTCTTCGGCAAGCTCGAAGAACTCCCGGCACTGATCGAGACGGTCTTGGCCCGCGAGGACGACGTCGCCGCCGTGGCCGGGCAGTTCACGAAGACGCGCGATTTCTTCTTCCTCGGACGCCACGTGGGATTCCCGGTGGCCCTCGAAGGGGCGCTCAAGTTGAAGGAGCTGTCGTACTTACGGGCCGAGGGTTACCCGGCCGGCGAGCTGAAGCACGGTCCCATCGCGCTGATCGAGCCGGGGGCCGTGGTGGTGGCGGTGGCCACCCGGACGCGGCTGTGGGAGAAGATGATGAGCAACATCGCCGAGGTCCGCAGCCGCGGTGCCACCGTCTTGCTGGTGGCCAACGACGGCGACGAGGAGACGGCGGCCGAGGCCGATGCCGTGCTCTGGGTGCCCGAGACCGAGCCGCTCTTCGCCCCCGTGGTCGACGTGGTGCCGTTGCAACTCTTCGCCTACCACCTGGCCGCGCTGCACGGTCTCGACGTCGACCGCCCCCGCAACCTGGCCAAGACCGTCACCGTCGAGTGACGCCGCCCGCCGGCGAGGTCGACGGGGGCCGCGTGCGCGGCATCGGGGTCGACGCCGTCGACGTGGCCCGCTTCCGGACCGTCCTCGAGCGCCGACCGGGCTTGGCCCGGCGGCTCTTCACCGACGCCGAGCGTTCGTACGCCGCCGCCAAAGCGGATCCCGGCCCCCGCCTCGCCGCGCGCTTCGCCGCCAAGGAGGCGGTGCTGAAGGCCCTCGGTGTGGGGATCGGGGCCACCGACTTCCGCGACGTCGAGGTGGTGAGCGCCGGGAGCGGCGCCCCGCGCCTCGCCCTGGCCGGACGGGCGGCCACGTTGGCCGACGCCCGGGGGGTGCGCTGGTGGCATCTGTCGCTGACCCACACCGATCTGGTGGCGGTGGCCAGTGTGGTGGCCGAGGGGGACGGGTGAAGCCGGTCGTCACCGTGGCCGAGATGCGGGCCATCGACGCCGAGGCGCTCGAGAGCGTCGACCACGACACCTTGGTGGACCGGGCCGGGACGGCCGTGGCCGCCTCGGCGCTGCGCCTGCTCGGCGGCGGCTACGGACGGCGGGTGGTGGTGGTGGCGGGCAAGGGCTCGAACGGCGCCGACGGTCGGGTGGCCGCCGACCGGCTGCGTCGTCGCGGCGCACGGGTGGTGGTGATGGAGGCGGCCGAGGCGCCCGAGCGGATCGCCCGCGACGGAAGCGTCGACCTCGTCATCGACGCCGCCTACGGCACCGGCTTCCGGGGGACCTACCGGGCCCCGTCGGTGCCGGCCGGGGTGCCCGTGCTCGCCGTGGACATCCCCTCGGGGGTGGACGGCGACACCGGGAAGGCCTGCGGCGAGCCCTTGCGGGCCGACGTGACCGTCACCTTCGCCGCGCTGAAGCCGGGTCTGCTCCAGGGCGACGGGCCGCTGCTGGCCGGGAGGGTGGAGGTGGTCGACATCGGCCTGGCCGTCGACCGGGCCCGGCTCTGGGTGGTGGAGGACGCCGACGTGGCCCGGCTGTTGCCGGTGCGGGCCCGGGACTCCTACAAGTGGCAGTCAGCCCTGGCCGTGGTGGCCGGATCGCCGGGCATGTCGGGGGCGGCGGAGCTGTGCGCCCACTCCGCCTACCGGGCGGGAGCGGGGATGGTGCGGCTCGGGGTGCCGGGAGCCGACCCGGCACTTCTGATGGCGGGCGAGGCCGTGGCCATCGAACTGGGCCCCGACGGCTGGGCCGCCGCCGCGCTCGAGATGGTGGAGCGCTGTCATGCGCTCGTGGTCGGTCCCGGTCTCGGTCGGGCGGCCGGCACCGTCGCCCAGGTACGGACCCTGGTGGCCGAGGCCCCCGTCCCCGTGGTGGTGGACGCCGACGGGCTGGTGGCGTTGGGATCCGGGAAGGAGATCAGACCGGTCGTCAGCCCCTCGCAGCGGCATACGGGCCGGGGTCGGGACGCCGCCGGAAAAGTCCATGCCGTGCTCACCCCCCATGACGGGGAGTTCGGCTCGCTCACCGGGGGGCCGCCGGGAGCCGATCGGATCGAGGCGGCACGGTCGCTGGCGGCGGACTGCGGCGCCGTCGTGTTGCTGAAGGGTCCCACCACCGTGGTGGCCGAGCCGGAGGGAACGGCGCTGCTCGTCACCGCCGGTTCACCGCGGCTGGCCACCGCCGGCACCGGGGACGTGCTGTCGGGGGCCATAGGGGCTTTCGTGGCTCGCGGGCTGCCGCTGTTCGAAGCGGCCGGCCTGGCCGCCCACGTCCACGGACGGGCCGCCGCCCTCGGTCCCCCCGAGGGGCTGGTGGCCGGAGACCTGGCCGACCTCCTCGGTCGCTGGCTGTCGGACATCCGCCGTGGGTGAGCCCTACCCGGGGCTCCGGCCGACGTGGGCCGAAGTGGATCTGGCCGCCGTCCGGCACAACGCCCGGTTGCTGCGGAAACTGGCGGCGCCGGCCGCTCTGTGTGCCGTGGTGAAGGCCGACGCCTACGGCCACGGGATCGTGGCCGTGGCTCGCGCCGCCCTCGAAGGCGGGGCCGCCTGGTTGGCGGTTGCTTTGGTCGAAGAAGGAGTGGAACTGCGCGACGCCGGCATCGGGGCGCCGGTGCTGGTGCTGTCCGAGCCGACGGAGCGGGCCATGGCGACGGTCGTCGAACGCGGCCTCACCCCCACCGTGTACAGCGCCGGCGGAGTCGCCGCCGCCTCGGCCGCCGCCACCGCCGTGGGTACCGTGGTGGCGGTCCACGTGAAGGTCGACACCGGTATGCACCGGGTGGGAGCCGATGCCGCCGAGGTGGTGTCGATCGTGCGCGCCGTCGACGCCGCCCCCCGGTTGCACTTCGCCGCCCTGTGGAGCCACCTGGCGGTGGCCGATGAAACTGACGCCGAGGCCCGGGCCTTCACCGACGGGCAGCTCCGGCTCCTGGCCGACAGCCGCGCCGCACTGGCCGCCCTCGGACTCGATCCGCCCATGGTGCACCTGGCCAATTCGGCCGGGGCCATTGCCTTTCCCGGCGCCCGGCTCGACATGATCCGCTGCGGGATCTCGTTGTACGGCGTGGTGCCGACCCCCGCCCTGGCTCCCCTCCTGTCCGCCGATCCCGCCCTCTCGGTCGATGGTGCAGTGACCGGAGAGGAACGTGAGCTGCTGCGGCCCGTCCTGTCGCTCAAGTCCAAGGTGTCGCTCGTGCGGTCGCTCGACGCCGGGGAACGGCCGTCATACGGCCGGCGGATCGCTCTCGAAAAGCGCTCGGTGGTCGCCACCGTTCCCATCGGTTACGCCGACGGGGTCCCCCGGCGCTACGGCGCCGCCGGAGGTACCGTGCTGATCGGCGGTCGTCGTTGTCCGTTGGCCGGTACGGTCACGATGGACCAGATCGTGGTGGACTGCGGTGCCGACGCCGAGGTGTCGGTGGGCGACGAGGTGGTGCTGATCGGGCGGCAGGGAAGAGGATCTCTGACGGTGCAGGACTGGGCCGATGTTCTCGGCACCATCGGCAACGAGGTGCTGACGGAGATTGGGTCACGGGTGCCCCGGGTACTGGTCGACAACGGGGGGTCCGACGAGGAGGAGAAGAGATGAGCAGCCGAGAGTCGAAGAGCGGCCGCCGCCGGGGTCGGGTGCTGGCCCTCGGTGCCGGGGCGACGGCCGTGGCCGGCGCCGTGGGCTGGGCGCTGCAGCACCGGGCCGTGTCGCGCTCGGCGGCCACGGCCGAGGAGATGTCGGCCGAGGGACTGTCGATGCCTGACGACCTCCGGCACCACTTCGTGGAGACCGCGGACGGGGGCCGGATCCACGTGGTCGAGCGGGGGCAGGGCCCTGCGCTCGTGCTGCTGCACGGGATCATGCTGAGCTCGGCGCTCTGGGTGCACCAGCTGCGCGACCTGGCCGACCACCACCGGGTGATCGCCATCGACCTGCGGGGCCACGGCCAGTCGCTCTCGGGGTCGGCCGGATCGGGGATCGAGATCCTGGCCGCCGACGTCCGGACTGTGCTCGAAGCGTTGGCCGTGGAGGACGGCGTGCTCGTGGGTCACTCCATGGGAGGGATGGTGGCGCTGCAGCTGGTCACCGATCTGCCGGCGGCGGAGCTGCACCGGGGGGTGGCCGGGATCGTGCTGACCTCGACCACGGCGGGTCCCTTCGCCACTCTGCCCGGATGGGCCGGGGTGGTGCGGATGACGGGACCGGTGACGGCCCGGGCCCTTCTGATCGGGGAACGCTTCGGGGCGAAGGCCCTGCCGTCGCGCGATCTGCGCTGGTGGCTGGTGCGGCTCGGCTTCGGCGCCGACGCGCCGGCGGCCCAGGTCCGTTTCGTGGAAGCCATGCACCGGGCCACGTCCTCGGGGACCCTGGCCGAGCTGATCCCGTCGCTGGCCAGCTTCGACCTCTCGTCGAAGCTCGGTTCCATCGAGGTGCCCGTCCTCGTGGTGGTGGGATCGCACGACAAGCTGACCGCCCCGCGACTCGCCCGGCGGATGGCCGACGCCCTGGGCGAGGCCCAGCTGGTCGAGCTACCCCGCTGCGGGCATATGCCCATGCTCGAACGGCGGCACGAATTTTCGCGTCTGGTCGACGAGTTCACGGCCAAGATCTCCTGAGCCATAGGTGGGCGCCCTGGCGGAGCTGCGGACCGAGGCCCTGGGCTGCACCCGCTGTGCCCTGGCCGAGACCCGGACCCAGGTCGTCTTCGGTGTCGGGGATCCGAAAGCCGACCTGCTCTTCATCGGCGAGGGTCCCGGCCGCGACGAGGACCTGGCCGGGGAGCCTTTCGTGGGCCGGTCGGGGAAGCTGCTCGACAAGCTGGTGCAGCAGGAGCTCGGGCTCGACCGGACGGAGTTCTATATCGCCAACGTGGTGAAGTGCCGGCCGCCGGGGAACCGGGACCCGCTGCCGGCCGAGATCGAGTCCTGCCGTCCCTATCTGGAGGGCCAGCTGGCCCTGATCGAGCCGACGGTGGTGGTGACGCTCGGGAACTTCGCCACCCGACTTCTGCTCGAGACGACAGAGGGGATCACCCGGCTGCGGGGTCGGGTCTACCCCTTCCGCCAGGGCCACCTGGTGCCCACCTTCCACCCCGCCGCGGCCCTGCGGGGGGGAGCCGAGGTGGTGGCCGGGATGCGGGCCGACCTGGTCCGGGCCAAGCGTCTTCTGGCCGGCGAGACCCCGTGAGCGGGGCGCCGATCGTGGCGCGCAGCTCTTCAGCCGAAGAGACCCGGGGGATCGGCGCCGCCCTGGCCCCGGTGCTGCGGCCCGGGGACATGCTCCTTCTCGTGGGCGACCTGGGCACGGGGAAGACCACCTTCACCCAGGGCCTGGCCGCCGGTCTGGGCGTGACCGCGCCCGTGACCAGCCCCACCTTCACCCTGGTCCGGGCGTACGCCTGCCCTGAGCCAGGCCCCGGCCCCGGCGGCGGGGAGGCGATCCGGACGCTGTTGCACGCCGACCTCTACCGGTTGGAGCGGCTGCGCGATGTCGTCGAACTCGGGCTCGGGGAGCTGGTCGAGGACGACGCCGTGGCCGTGATCGAATGGGGGGACATGGCCGGCTCACTATTCGGCCCCGAGGTCCTCACCGTCCGGCTGGCCGCCGGGAGCGGCTCCTGCGGCGCGCCGTCGGCTGACGACGAAGGGGCCGATGACGAAGGGGCCGATGACGAACGGATCGTGACGCTGGAGGCCGACGGGAGCTGGGTGGAGCGGGCCGACGCTCTGGCCCATGCCCTCGGTCCCTGGAAGCGGTAGAGAGCCGTGCGCGTGCTGGCCGTGGAGTCGGCCACCGAAACCGCCGCCGTGGCGCTGGCCGACGAGGAGGGGGTTCTCGGGTCCATGGTGCTGGCCCGGGGCCGGCGGCACACCGAGACGATCGCCCCCTCCATCGACTGGCTCTGCCGACGGCTGGGGGTGAGGCTGGGCGATGTCGACGCGCTGGCGGTCGATGTCGGGCCCGGCCTCTTCACCGGGCTGCGGGTGGGGGTGGGAACGGTGCAGGCGCTGGCCTTCGCCCTCGATGTCCCCGTGGTGACCGCGAGCAGCCTCGAGATCCTCGCCCATGGCGTGTTCGGCGCCGGCATGGCGGCGGGGACGGTGGTCGTCCCCGTGGTGGACGCCCGACGGGCCCAGGTCTTCTCGACCCGGTACTGGGAGATCGACGGCACGCTGACCGAGATAGGGAACGAAGCCGTCTGGAGCCCGGAGGAGCTGGCCGCCGACCTGGCCCCAGTGGGCGAGCCGCTCGTGTTGGCCGGGAACGGGGCCCTTCGCTACCGGTCCCTGCTCGAAGAGGTGCCGGGGTCCCTCCTGGCCGGGCCGGCCTTCTCCTCGCCCCCGGTGATGGCACTGGCGGAGCTGGGTGTGGTCCGGGCCCTGGCCGGCGACGTGGTCGACGGGGCGGCGGTGACGCCCCGTTACCTGCGGCAGGCGGACGCCCGGATCAACTGGGAGCAGCGGATCCCCGCCCGGGTGGGCCGGGCCGGGGGCCGGTGATGAGCGACAGCCCGGCCCAGAACGGGGGTCCGGGGCGGGCCGTGGCCGGGGCGGTGCGGATCGGGCCGCTGCGGCGGCGGCACCTGCGGGCGGTGGTCCGGATCGAAGAGGACGCCTACCCCCGGCCCTGGTCGGCCAACCTGTTTCTGTCCGAACTGGCCCAGCGGTCGTCGCGGCGGTACGTGGTGGGGAGCATCGGGCCCATCGTGGTCGGCTACGCCGGGCTGATGATCGTCGACGACGAGGGCCACGTGACCACCCTGACCGTCGACCCCGGCTGGCACCACCGGGGGATCGGGACGGTGCTGCTGCTCGACCTGGCCCGGGCCGCCCCCGGGCTCGGGGTGAAGCACCTGACCCTCGAGGTGCGGGTGGGAAACGAGCCGGCCCAGGCGCTCTACCGGCGCTTCGGCTTTGCCCCCGTGGGTGTGCGGAAGAACTACTACGCCGAGACGGGCGAGGACGCCATCATCATGTGGGTCCACGACATCGACTCGACCGCCTACGCCGAGCGGTTGGCCGGCATCGACGCCCGGCTGGAGGCGAACCGGTGAGCACCCCGTCGTCGGCGGCGCCGGCGGGGGGCGGAGCCGGCATCCTCGGGATCGAGACCTCGTGCGACGAGACGGCGGTGGCCGTGGTGTCGGCCGAGGGCGAGGTCCGGTCGTCGGTCGTCTCCAGCCAGATCGAGCTGCACGCCGCCTACGGCGGCGTGGTGCCTGAGATCGCCGGCCGGGCCCATCTGGAGCTGCTCCCGGCCGTGCTCGCCCGCGCCTTCTCCGAGGCGGGCCTGGCCCGACGGGGCCCGGCTCTGGCGGCGGTGGCCGCCACCAGCGGACCGGGACTGATCGGCTCGCTGTTGGTGGGTCTGAGCGAGGCCAAGGCGCTGGCGCTCGCCTGGGGCATCCCCTTCGTGGCCGTGAACCACCTGGAGGGCCACCTCTTCGCCGCCCTACTCGACCATTCGGGGCCCGGCCGGCCCGATCCGCCGTGGCCGCTGGTGGTGGGCCTCGTCTCGGGGGGCCACAGCCTGCTCATCTCCATGGAGGGGCCGGGTCGCTACCGGCTGCTCGGGGGGACCCTCGACGACGCCGCCGGGGAGGCCTTCGACAAGGTGGCCCGCTTCCTCGGACTCGGCTACCCCGGCGGCCCCGCCATCGAACAAGCCGCCGCGGGGGGAGACCCGGGTGCCTTCTCCTTTCCCCGGGCCATGCTCGACGACGGCCTCGAGCTGTCCTTCTCGGGGCTGAAGACGGCGGTGGTGCGGACGGTGGAGAAGAACCCCGACGCCTCCAACGAGGACGTGGCCGCCTCGTTCCAGCAGGCCGTGGTGGACGTGGTGGTGGCCAAGGTGGTCCGCGGGGCGCAGGCCGTGGGGGCGGGGGCGATGTGCCTCGGAGGAGGGGTGGCGGCCAACGGGCCCCTGCGGGCCGCGCTCGGCTCCGCCGGCGAGGAGCTCGGGATCCCCGTCTACCTGCCCAGCCGGGCCATGTGCACCGATAACGCGTCGATGATCGCCGCCGCCGCCTGGTGGCAGCTCGAGCACCTGGGGCCGAGCCCCCTCGACACCGCCGCCGATCCCAACCTGCCGCTGCGGCTTCTTCGCTGACCAGGAAGGTCGCGGTTGCCCGGGCGACCGGGGCCCGCTATCGTTAGCACTCGCAAGGTTAGAGTGCTAATGCCCACAGGAGGCTCGTCAGTATGAAGCTCCACCCCCTCGAGGACCGGATTGTCGTCCGTCCCGGTGAGTCCGAGGAGACCACAGCCTCCGGGCTGGTCATCCCCGATACCGCCAAAGAGAAGCCACAGCAGGGCGAGGTTCTCGCCGCCGGACCGGGTCGTCGATCCGAGACCACGGGCGAGCTCATCCCCATTGATGTCAAGGTCGGTGACACCGTCGTGTACTCCAAGTACGGCGGCACCGAGATCACGATCGACGGCGAGGACCTCTTGATCCTCTCCGGCCGTGACGTCCTCGCCAAAGTCCTGAAGAAGTAGTCGCGGATGTCCAAGATACTGAAGTTCGACGAGGCGGCGAGACGCGGCCTCGAGGCCGGCGTGAACAAGCTGGCCGACACCGTGAAGGTGACGCTCGGCCCGAAGGGCCGCAACGTGGTCATCGACAAGAAGTTCGGTGCCCCCACCATCACCAACGACGGCGTGACCATCGCCCGTGAGGTGGAGCTGGAGGACCCGTTCGAGAACATGGGCGCCCAGTTGGTGAAGGAGGTCGCCACCAAGACGAACGATGTCGCCGGTGACGGCACCACCACCGCCACCGTGCTCGCCCAGGCCCTGATCCACGAAGGCCTGCGCAACGTGGCCGCCGGCGCCAGCCCGATGTCGCTCAAGAAGGGCATGGAGAAGGGTGTCGCCGCTGCGGTGGCGGCCATCAAGAAGCAGTCCAAGGAGATCGACTCGAAGCACGAGATCGCCCAGGTCGCCGCCATCTCGGCGGCGGACTCGAACATCGGCGACGTGCTGGCCGAGGCCATCGACAAGGTGGGCAAGGACGGGACGGTCACGGTAGAGGAGTCGAACACCTTCGGCCTCGAGCTCGAGTTCACCGAGGGCATGCAGTTCGACAAGGGTTTCCTCTCGCCGTACTTCGTCACCGACCCCGAGCGCCAGGAGGCCGTCCTGGACGACCCCGTCGTGCTGATCGCCAACCAGAAGGTCTCGGCCGTCCACGATCTCGTTCCCGTGCTCGAGAAGATCATGCAGACGGGGAAGCCGCTGCTGATCATCGCCGAGGACGTCGACGGTGAGGCGCTGGCCACCCTGGTGGTGAACAAGATCCGCGGGACGTTCACGTCCGTGGCGGTGAAGGCGCCCGGATTCGGCGAGCGCCGCAAGGCGATGCTGCAGGACCTGGCCGTTCTGACCGGGGCTCAGGTGATCTCGGAAGAGATCGGCCTGAAGCTCGAGAACACGACCATCGACCTGCTCGGCTCGGCCCGGAAGGTGATCATCACCAAGGACGACACCACCGTGGTCGACGGCGCCGGTTCTCCCGACGACGTGAAGGGCCGGATCGCCCAGATCAAGCGGGAGATCGAAGACACCGACTCCGACTGGGACAAAGAGAAGCTCCAGGAGCGGCTGGCCAAGCTGGCCGGCGGTGTCGCTGTCGTCCGTGTGGGTGCCGCCACCGAGGTGGAGTTGAAAGAGAAGAAGCACCGCATCGAAGACGCCCTCTCGGCCACACGTGCGGCCATCGAGGAGGGCATCGTCGCCGGCGGTGGGACTGCTCTGGTGCGCTCGCGGGCCGCGGTGGAAAAGGTGGCCAAGAGCCTCGAGGGTGACGAGGCCACCGGTGCACGCATCGTGGCCAAGGCGCTCGAAGAGCCGCTCAAGTGGATCGCCATCAACGCCGGCCTGGAAGGTGCTGTCACCGTCCGTCAGGTGGAGTCGGAGTCCGGCACGACCGGGCTCAACGCCGCCACCGGGGCGTTCGAGGACCTGGTGAAGGTCGGGGTCATCGACCCGGCCAAGGTCACCCGCTCGGCGCTGCAGAACGCAGCGTCGGTGGCTGGTCTTCTCCTCACCACCGAGGCTCTGGTGGCGGACAAGCCCGAGAAGTCCGACGGCGGTGCTGCCGCTGCCGCTGCTGCCGCCGGTATGGGTGGCATGGGCGGTATGGGCGGTATGGGAATGATGTAGTCGTTCCCGGTCCTCTCCGCCGACGGCGGTGGGGCCGACGAGTGACACGACGCGGCCGGGCCTTCGGGTCCGGCCGTTGTCGCGCCCGGGCGGGGGACGGGCCCGACGGCCTGCATGGCGAGCCGTCCGACGTAGCGTGCATCTGATGGAGGGGACCACAGCCGGCGGTTCCGAGGCCGATCTGAGTGAAGAGACTGGTCTGAGTGAAAGGGTCGCCCCTGTCCCGCGTGAAGGGGGGCGGCAGGTCATCCCCCGGCCCACGACGGCCCACGCCGGGTCCCCGGCCCCGTGGGCGGCGCTCGCACCCGAGCGGCGCCGGGGCATCACCGTGGCCAGGGTGCGTCGGGCGCTGGCCGAGGCGGCCTCGTCGCCGGCGCCGACCGGGCGCCTGGCGCCCGACGGCTTTCCTGAGCTCGCCTCCCCGGCCGCCGTCCTCGCCCCTCTGTTCGACGAGGACGGCGAGGCTCGGGTCGTCCTCACCCGCCGGGCCGCTCATCTACGGGCGCATCGCGGCGAGGTGAGCTTCCCCGGGGGTCGGATGGACGAGGGGGAGACCCCCGAAGAGGGAGCGCGTCGCGAAGCAGCGGAGGAGATCGGACTCGATCCGGGCTCCGTCGAGGTGGTGGGACGGCTGACGCCGGTGACGACGTTCGCCTCGGGCAGCACCATCACCCCCGTGGTGGGCGTGCTCAGCCGGCGGCCCCGGCTCGTCGCCAGTCCCCAGGAGGTCGAGCACGTCTTCGACGCCTCCCTGGCCGAGCTGGTCGATCCGCAGATCTTCCGGGAGGAGTGGTGGACGATCCCCGGGAGAGGCCCGAATACCGGAGGCGCGCCCTTCCCGGTCTGGTTCTTCGAACTGCCCGACGACACCGTCTGGGGCGCCACGGCCCGGATGCTCGTCGAACTTCTGCGCCTCATCCTGCAGGTCTGACGCTGGCGGCGCCGACGATCCGCTGCCGCCGCGGGGCCGTCCGCCCCGGACGGTAACGTGGAAGGACGCTGGCGGGCGACGGCGGGTGCGCACTGCAGCGATACGAGGAGGCACCCAGGTGGCTGAAATCGAGATCGGCATCTACAAGTCGGGCCGCCAGGCCTACGGGTTCGATGACATCGCCATCGTCCCCAGCCGCCGAACGCGTGATCCCGAGGATGTCGACATCTCGTGGGAGATCGACGCCTTCCGCTTCGACCTCCCCCTCATGGCCGCCGCCATGGACGGCGTCGTGAGCCCCCGGACAGCCATCGAGATCGGCCGCCTCGGGGGACTGGCCGTGCTCAACCTGGAGGGCCTCTGGACCCGCTACGAGGACCCCGACTCGTTGTTCGAGGAGATCTCCAAGCTCGACGACGAAAAGGCCACGGCCCGGATGCAGCAGATGTATCTGGAGCCCATCAAGCCCGAGCTCGTCACCGAGCGCATCCGGGAGATCAACGCCGCCGGGGTCGTCTCCTGTGCGTCGGTGACTCCACAACGCACGACGGGACTGGCGCCCGCCATCTTGGCCGGCGAGCTCGACATGCTCGTCATCCAGGGCACGGTGGTATCGGCCGAGCACGTCTCGAAGACGGTGGAGCCGCTCAATCTGAAGAAGTTCATCCGGGAGTTCGACCTCCCCGTGATCGTGGGCGGCTGCGCCTCGTATCAGGCCGCTCTCCATCTCATGCGCACAGGAGCGGTCGGCGTGCTCGTCGGGGTCGGTCCCGGTAACGCCTGTACCACCCGGGGAGTGCTCGGTATCGGTGTCCCCCAGGCCACCGCCATCGCCGACGTGGCCGGGGCCCGCATGCGCCATCTCGACGAGACCAACGTCTACGTGCACGTCATCGCCGACGGCGGCATGAGCCGCGGCGGCGATATCGCTAAGGCCATTGCCTGCGGGGCCGACGCCGTCATGCTCGGATCGCCGCTGTCCTCGGCCCAGGAGGCGCCCGGGCTCGGCTACCACTGGGGCATGGCCACCTTCCATCCGACGCTGCCGCGCGGTGCCCGGGTGCGCACCACGGTGCGGGGCAACATGCAGGAGATCCTCCTCGGGCCCGCCCATGAGAACGACGGTCGGATGAACCTCTTCGGTGCGCTTCGGACATCGATGGCGACGTGCGGCTACCAGTCGGTGAAGGAGTTCCAAAAGGCCGAGGTCATGATCGCCCCGGCGCTCCAGACCGAAGGCAAGGCACTGCAGCGCTCGCAGGGTGTGGGGATGGGTCGCTGAAGACCGCCCCGCATCCACACCGCTTCCTTTCCCCCCGCCCCCGCACCACCGCGTCATGACCGACGACCTGGAGACCATCCTCGTCGTCGACTTCGGCGCCCAGTACGCCCAGCTGATCGCCCGGCGCGTCCGCGAGGCGCGCGTCTACTCCGAGATTGTCCGCCACGACATCACGGTCGAGGAGATGGCCCGGCGCCGGCCGAAGGGCATCATCTTGTCCGGGGGTCCGGAATCGGTCCACGCCGACTGGGCCCCGCTGCTCGACCGGGGTATCTACGACCTCGGGGTACCCATCCTCGGCATCTGTTACGGGGCGCAACTGCTCTGCGCCCAGTTGGGCGGGACCGTCACCCGCACCGGACGCGGGGAGTACGGACGCACGGCGCTCACCCGGACGGGCACCTCGCCGCTGTTCGCCGACTGGCCCCCCGACGCCGGCGCCGACGTCTGGATGAGCCACGCCGACTCGATCACCGAGGTCCCGGCGGGCTTCGTCGTCACGGCGTCGTCGCCCGACGCCCCGGTGGCGGCCCTCGAGGACACCGAACGCCGCCTACTCGGCGTGCAGTTCCACCCCGAGGTGCAGCACACCCACCGCGGCCAGGAACTGCTCGAGCGCTTTCTCTTCGACGTCTGCGGGGCCCGTCCCAGTTGGACGCACACGAACATCATCGAATCGTCGGTGGATGCCGTCCGGGCCCAGGTGGGCGGGGCCCGGGTGCTGTGTGCGCTGTCGGGCGGGGTCGACTCGGCCGTGGCCGCCGCCCTCGTCCACCGGGCCATCGGAGACCAGCTCACCTGCGTCTTCGTCGACACCGGGCTCATGCGCTCGGGCGAGGCCGACCAGGTGGAGGAGACCTTCCGTAGCCAGTTCCACGTGGATCTCATCCACGTGAAGGCGGTCGACCGCTTCTTCGGAGTCCTCGAAGGGCTGACCGATCCCGAGGCCAAGCGTAAGGCCATCGGGGAGACGTTCATCCGGGTGTTCGAAGAAGTGGCACGCGACGTCGAGGACGCGCGCTTCCTCGTCCAGGGGACGCTCTATCCCGACGTCA
>PLXQ01000001.1 GCA_003151475.1 Acidimicrobiaceae bacterium
GGTGCGTGGATCCCTTGAGACCGCCGTTCTTCACGACCGCTTTCACAGATGGCGCCCCGGCGGACGCCCCGGGAGACGCCTGGGCCTTCGCTCGGGGACTGCCGTTGCACGCGGCCACGCCGGCACAGACGAGCACCATGATGGTGGCGCGAAAAACGGCGGACGCGCTGGGCACGGGCCACAGTCTGGCCCGTGGCGCGACGGTAGGCTGCCACCCATGCCCGCCGACTCCGACAGGCGCGGCGGGGCTGGTGGCTCTTCCGCCGCCGACACCTTTGTGCTCGCCGTTGACCTGGGCACCGGTGGCCCCAAGGTCGCCCTCGTCTCGGCCACCGGACGGATCGCGGCGAGCGCCTTCGAGCCCGTCGGACTTCAGCTCCTTCCCGGGGGAGGAGCTGAACAGGACCCAGGCGCGTGGTGGAGCGCCATCGTCACCGCCACCAGGCGGATGATCTCCGACGGTGCAGTGCCTGTCGACAGCATCGTCGGTGTGGGCTGTACGGCCCAGTGGTCGGGCACTGTTGCCGCCGCCCAGGACGGCACCCCGTTGCGGCCGGCGGTGATCTGGATGGACTCGCGCGGAAGCCGCTCGATAAAGAAGCAGACGAGCGGACTGGTAAACGTGCTCGGTTACGACATACGCAAGATTCAACGCTGGATCCGTCTGACCGGCGGCGCGCCCGGGCACTCGGGCAAGGATCCCCTGGCCCACATCCTGTGGATACGCGACAACGAACCCGATGTCTACGCCGCCACTTACAAGTTCCTCGAACCGGTGGACTGGCTCAACCAGCGGCTCTCCGGTCGCTTCGCCGCGTCGCACGACTCGATCGTCGTGCACTGGGTGACCGACAACCGGCGCATCGGGGCCGTCGACTACGACTCGACCTTGCTGAAGATGGCCGGGCTCGAGCGTTCGAAACTGCCCGACCTGGTGCCGTCGGCCACGATCATGGGCCGGCTGAGCGCCGAAGCGGCGGACGAGTTGGGTCTCCCGGCCGGCCTGCCGGTGGCGACGGGCACCGGCGACGTCCACTCCGCCGCCGTCGGGTCGGGAGCGGTGGCCGACTTCGAAGCCCATCTTTACATCGGCACCTCATCGTGGATCTCCTGCCACGTGCCGTTCAAGAAGACCGACGCCCTGCGCAACGTCGCCTCGATACCCGCGGCCCTGCCGGGCAAGTACTTGGTGGCCGACGAGCACGAGACGGCCGGGGCCTGTCTCACATTCCTCGTGAAGAGCGTGCTCTTCGGTGACGACGCCTTAGGTTCGCATGTTCCTGACGGAAACGTCTACGAACTGCTCGATGAGGTGGCCGCCACGGTGGCTGCCGGCGCCAACGGCGCGCTCTTCACGCCGTGGCTGAACGGCGAACGCTCCCCCGTCGACGATCACACCATCAGAGGGGGATTCCACAATCTCTCGCTGTCCACCACGCGTCCCGACCTGGTGCGGGCCGTCTACGAGGGCGTGGCTTTCAACACAAGGTGGTTGCTCGAGGCCGTCGAGCGTTTCGTGGGCTGCCGCCTCGACCCCCTGGCTTTCATCGGTGGGGGGGCCAACTCCGCCGTCTGGGCCCAGATTCATGCCGACGTCACCGGCCGGCGCATCCGCCAGGTGGTCGATCCCGTCCTGGCCAACGTCAGGGGCGCCGGGCTGCTCACGCTTCTGGCCCTTGGCCTGGTGAAGGTCCAGGACATGGCGGCCATGGTCGACGTCCGGGCCACGTTCGAACCCGACCGGACTCAGGCCCGGGTCTACGACACGATCTATCCGGAGTTCGTCAACCTCTACAAGAGCACCAAGCAGATCCACAAACGTCTTAACCGCCACTGACTCCCGTGATCACCGAGCAAGGAGCACATGATGGAATCATCGGACCTCGACTTTGTGGTCGAAATTCTGGAGGCTGAGCTGCGCCCGTACCGCGACTCACACCAGACCTACCGCCAACTCCCCGCCACCGGGCGCCCCCGGGCGGAGATCCTGGCCGAGATGCGCGAGCTCGCCACCTTGGAAGAGCCGAAGTGGAGCGAGGGTTTCGCCTCAGGGGCGGTCTACCACGGCGGACCGGAGCACATCAGCTTCCTGAACGAGGTTTACGCCATCAACTCGCAGGCCAACCCTCTGCACCCCGAACTGTGGCCCAGCGCCGTCAAGTACGAGGCGGAGATCGTGGCCATGACCGGAGCCATGCTGGGCGGAGGCGAAGGCGGTGTCCCGAGCGTATGCGGCACGGTGTCGTCAGGCGGAACCGAGAGCATCCTCCTCGCCATGCGGACCTATCGCGACCGGGCGGCCGCCGAGCGGGGGATCTCCGATCCCGAGATGCTCGTCCCGCTGAGCGCGCACGCGGCGTTCGACAAAGCGGCGCAGTACTTCGGCATCCGGACCGTCGCTGTACCGCTCGGCCCCGACTGGCGCGCTGATGTCGAGGCCGCCCGTTCGCTCGTCACCGACAACACCATCGTCATCGTGGGATCGGCGCCCGGGTTTCCCCACGGCGTGATCGATCCCATCGAGGAGTTGTCTGAGTTGGCCCGCGCCCACGGGATCGGGTTCCACACCGACTGTTGCCTCGGCGGCTTCGTCCTGCCCTGGGCCGAGAAGCTCGGCTACCCGGTCCCGGGCTTCGACTTCCGGCTCCCCGGGGTGACCTCCATCTCGGCCGACACCCATAAGTTCGGATTCGCGGCCAAAGGCACGTCGGTCGTGCTCTACCGAGACCGTGACACCCGGCAATACCAGTACTACCGGTCGGCGACCTGGATGGGAGGGCTCTACTACTCGCCCACCTTCGCCGGGAGCCGGCCCGGTGCCATCTCGGCTGAGTGCTGGGCGGCCATGCTCGCCTTCGGCGAGGAGGGCTACCTGGTCGCCGCCAAAGCAATCCTCGAGACCGGCGCGGTAATCCGTCGCGGCGTCGAGAGCATCCCGGAGCTGTACGTCCTCGGCGATCCGCTGTGGGTGATCGCCTTCGCCTCCGACGAGCTCGATGTCTATGCCGTCATGGATCAGATGTCGCAGCGGGGATGGAGCCTGAACGGCCTACAGCAACCGCCGGCCGCCCATATCTGCGTCACCCTGCGCCACTCGCAGCCGGGTATCGCCGATCGCTTCGTGGCCGACCTCACCTCATCGGTGGAGGCCGTGCGGGAGCTGCCCGGCACGCAGGGATCGATGGCTCCCATCTACGGCATGACGGGGGCGGTGAACACCCGCGGGACCGTCGAGGAGCTGTTGGCCCGCTACGGCGATCTCCAGTTCAAGGCCTGAGCCAGATGTCTCGAAGCGTCGGTCAGATGCGCTCGAAGTTACGCGACAGCTCCCAGTCGGTGACGACCTGGTTCGACCGGGCCCACTCCTGACGGGCGGTGTTGATGAGGTGGTAGTGGACGTCGTCTCCGAAGGCGGCGGCGGCGATGGTGCTCGTCTCCAGCTCGCCGATGGCCTCGACCAAGGTGGAGGGGATGCGTGTCACATCGGCCGCTTTGTAGGCGTTGCCCTCATAGGGGGGCGGGAGCTCGAGCTCGTGCTGCACACCCCAGAGTCCGGCGGCGATGATGGCCGCCAGGCCCAGATAGGGGTTTGCGTCGGCTCCAGGTACCCGGCACTCCACCCGACAGCCTTCGCCGCGTCCCACGACCCGAAATCCGCAGGTGCGGTTGTCCATGCCCCAGACGACCGCCGTCGGCGCCCACGATCCGGGCATATAGCGCCGGTAGGAGTTGATGTAGGGCGCCCACATCCAGGTGAGTTGCCGGGCGCCTTGGAGCAGCCCGGCCACGAATTGCCGACCCACCTCTGACAGCGCGGCCGGATCGGCGGCGTCGGCCATCAAAGGCGCGCCGGTAGCCATGTCCCACATGCTGGCGTGGATGTGGCAGGACGACCCCACCTCGGCCATCGACCACTTGGCCATGAAGGTGGCCGCCCGTCCGCACTGGTCGGCGATTTCCTTGACGCCGTTTTTGAACACGAGGTGGCGATCGGCCACCTCGAGGGCCCGGCCGTAGGTGACGTTGATCTCGTGCTGGCCGCGACCAGCTTCGCCCTTGGAGAATTCAATGGGCACGCCGGCGGCGAGCATCTCGTTGCGGATCCGGCGGATGACATATTCCTCGCGCGACGTCTGGAGAAGCTGGTAGTCCTCGATGGTGGAGGTGTGCGGATGCATGTCGCGCCAACCCTTGGCCGCCGCCTCCTCGAAGGATTCGCGGAAGAGGAAGAACTCGAGCTCGGTGGCGCATTTGATGTCGAAACCGGCTGCTGCGGCGCGCTTGATCTGGCGAACCAGGACTTGGCGGGGCGATACCTCGACGGGGGAGCCGTCGGTGCCGGTCAGGTCGCAGACCACCATGGCCGTGCCCTCGAGCCAGGGCAACAGGCGAAGCGTCGACATGTCGGGAAGCGCCACCATGTCGCCGTAACCTCCGTCCCAGTTGGCGAACCGGTAGCCGGGGAGCGGCTCCATATCGACATCGAGGGCGAGGAGGTAGTCACACGCCTCGATGCCATGTTCAAGAACATGCTCGAGAAAGAACGGGGCTGTGACCCGCTTGCCCACGGGGCGACCCTGCATGTCGGGAAAGCAGACGACAACGGTGTCGATGGACCCGTCGGCGATCATTTGCCGCAGCGCGGCTTCGGAGAGCATCCACGCACGATTGCACGGGCCGGGGGTGCCGTCCAGCATGCCGGGGCGCCCATGCGCCACCGGCGGCGAAAGGCGGCGCGACCGTTCGGAGGCTTTGAGCTACTCGGGCGTGACGTAGGCGGCGGTGATGCCACCGTCGACGACCAGAGCGGAGCCGGTCATGAAAGACGAGTCATCGGACGCCAGGAACAACGCGGCCCGGGCGATCTCCTCGGGACGACCGAGCCGTCCCATAGGGATGTGTACCAGCCGCCTCTGTCGGCGCACGGGATCGGCCAGCAGCTCGGCCAGCAACGGTGTGTCGATCGGCCCGGGGCAGATGGAGTTGGCCCGGATACCCGATCGGGCGTATTCGACGGCCAGCTCGCGGGTGAAGGCGAGGACACCGCCCTTCGAGGCCGTGTATGCCACCTGAGCGGTGGCCGCGCCCATCAGAGCGACGAAGGAGGCCACATTCACGATGGAACCACCGCCGGAATCGACCATGGCCGGAACGGCGGCGCGGCAGCCGAGCCAGACGCCTTTCAGGTTGACCTGCATCACCCGGTCCCACGTCGACGGCGGTGTTTCCAGGACACCCCCGTCGTCAGCGGGAAAGATGCCGGCGTTGTTGAACAGGACGTGCAGGGCACCGAAGGTGTCCACCGCCGTGGCGACCATCTCGGCCACCTGTCCCTCGTCGGCCACGTCGACGGTGACGGCTGTTGCTCGACCACCGGCCGAGGTGATGGCCGTCACAGTGTCCCGAGCCGCATCGGCCACCACGTCGGCCACCACCACGTCCGCCCCCTCGGCGGCGAACAGTTCGGCCGCCACCCGACCGATGCCGCTGCCCGCTCCCGTGATCAGTGCCACCTTGCCCGCAAGCCGTTGTGCCATCTGGGCGACACTATCCGCGGCCATAGGTCCCTTCCGGCGACAGAGGTTCCCCGATATCGTTTCCCCGCCACCGTCTCTTCCGCCGACCCAGGGATGCGGTGCGATACTGAGCGACATGTTGCAGGGCACGACGCCTCTGGTCGGTGTCACGACGTACAGGCAGGAGGCGGTCTGGGGGCCGTGGCGACGATCGGCCGCGTTGCTCCCCGTCTCCTACGTCGACTGCGTGGCGGCCGTCGGCGGGCGCCCGCTGTTGCTGCCCCCGAGTGAGGGTCCGGGCGCCACGGACTCGTCGGCCGTTGACGTGGTCGCCGTGCTCGACGCTCTCGTCCTGGTGGGCGGCGGGGACGTCGACCCCGCCTGTTACGGCGCACATTCCCATCCGGCCACGTCAGGGGTGAACCGCCAACGCGACGACAGCGAATTGGCCCTTCTCGCCGCTGCGCTCGCCGCTCGGCTACCGGTGCTGGCCATCTGTCGGGGGCTCCAGCTGTTGAACGTCCTTCTCGGTGGCACCCTGCTCCAACATGTCCCCGACGTCGTCGGCCACAGAGGTCACCAACCTGAAGCCGGCCGTTTCGCTCCTATCGATGTCACCATCGAGGCGGCCTCGCTGCTGTCGAAGGCCATGGGCGAGTCGGCCACCGTCCAGTGTTCGCACCACCAAGCCATCGACCGCTTGGCTGACGGCCTGGTCGTCACCGCCCGTTCCCCCGACGGCCTCATCGAAGCGGTCGAGCTCCCCACGGCGCCGTTCGTCGTCGGTGTGCAGTGGCACCCGGAGCAGGACGGTGACCTCCGGGTCTTCGATGCGCTTCTCGGCGCCGTCGTGTGACGAGGGCCCGATCCGGTCCATGGTTGACTGCAGGGATGCCGACGTCTGACTCCACCTTGACCGTGGTGAACCCTGCGACCGAGATGGCGGTGGCGGACGTGGAGCGCCAGGGAACCGACGAGGCCGACGCCATCGTCCAACGGGCTGCCTCCGCCTTTCCCTCCTGGCGGGACATCTCGGCCTCGGACCGGGCCCGGCTCCTGCGCCGCTTCGCTGTCCAAGTCGAAGAGCACGTCGAGGAGTTGGCCCTGCTCGAGACCCGCAACGTGGGCAAGCCCATCGCCGACAGCCGGGGCGAGGTGGCCATGGTGGCCGACGTTCTGCACTTCTACGCCGGTGCCGTCGACAAGCACCGCGGTGCCACCATCCCGGTGACAGGGGGCGTGGACCTGACTCTGCACGAGCCCCTCGGCGTGGTTCTGGCCATCGTGCCCTGGAATTTCCCGCTGGCTATCACCTCGTGGAAGGTGGGTCCCGCCCTGGCTTGTGGGAACACCGTCGTCGTGAAGCCGGCGCAATTGACGCCGCTCACCGCGCTGCGGTTCGCCGAGCTCGCCCTCGACGCCGGCATACCCGAAGGTGTCCTCCAGGTGGTGGTGGGTCCGGGGTCGTCGGTGGGATCCTTCCTCGTCGAGCATCCGTCGGTGGCCAAGGTGGCTTTCACCGGCTCCACCGAGGCCGGTCGAGACGTCATGGCCCGTGCGGCGGGAACCATCAAGCGGGTCACGCTCGAGTTGGGCGGGAAATCGGCCAATATCGTCTTCGCCGATGCCGATCTCGAGCGGGCGGCCGCCAGCGCCCCCTCGGCCGTGTTCGGAAACGCCGGCCAGGACTGCTGTGCCCGCAGCCGGATCCTCGTCGAACGCTCCGCCTTTGACCGGTTCCTGGACCTGTTCATCGCCGCCACCGATTCTGTGGTCATCGGGGACCCCGAGGACCCCGCCACCGAGATGGGTCCCCTCGTCTCCGAGGGCCACCGGGCCGACGTCTCGTCTTTTCTGGAGCCGTCGGCCGACGAGGTCCCCGTCGCCTACCGCGGGCCGCAGCGCTCCGGTCCGGGTTGGTGGTTCGCCCCCACGGTGGTGGCCCCGGTCGCCCCGGGAACGCGTCTGTGGCGTGACGAGGTCTTCGGCCCCGTGGTGGCCGTCACCCCTTTCGACGACGAGGAACAGGCCGTCTCGCTGGCCAACGACACCGCCTACGGGCTGTCGGGATCCGTCTGGACCCGCGACGGCGCCCGTGCTCTGCGGACGGTCCAGGCGGTGAACGCCGGAGTGTTGTCGGTGAACTCGAACACCTCCGTGCGGGTCAATACTCCCTTCGGGGGGATGAAGCAGTCCGGCTTCGGCCGCGAGCTCGGACTGGAAGCGCTCGATTCGTACTCCGACATCAAGAACATCTTTCTCTCCACCGAGAGCTGACGGCCGTGAGCGACCTTCTGATCCGTCCCTACCAACCATCTGATCGCGCCCGGGTCCGTCACATCTGCTTCGTCACCGGTTATATCGGAGAGCCGGTCGAGTGGCAGTGGCGAGATGCCGAGAGCTTCTCCAACATCTTCACCGGCTACTACACCGATGCCGAACCCGAGTCCGCCCTGGTCGCCGAGATCGATGGCGAGGTCAGGGGCTACCTCCTCGGTTGCATCGACAGCAGCAAAGCCTGGAATCCGGGAACCGTCGTCGGCCGTCAGATCACCCGGCGGGGGATTGCCTTGCGGCCCGGGACGGCCCCGTTCGTCTGGAGGGCGCTCGGTGACGTGGTGGTCGATGCGGCGCACAAGCGTCTTCCTGCCGCCGCCTTCTCGGATCCCCGCTGGCCCGCCCATCTCCACATTGATCTCCTGCGCGACGCCAGGGGACGCGGCGTCGGAGCGGCGCTGATCCGGAGATGGCTCGATACCCTGCGCCAAGCGGGCGTGGCGGGCTGCTATCTCGAGACGGTGGCCGAGAACACCGGTGCCGTCGCCTTTTTCGAAGCGATGGGCTTCGAGAAACGGAAAAAACCCATTCCCGCTCCCGGTCTTCGGTCGCCGGCGGGGGCACGCCATCACGTGCAATTGATGGTCCAGTCACTCCAGGTAGGGTCTGGCTCGTGACCAGTCGTAAGAAGCTCGTGAAGCCCGCTCTGGCGGGAGTAGGTCTGCTCGGCACCATCGCCAGCATCTGGTGGTTCGCCCTCAAGCCCCGGCGCAACCGCGCCAAAGAGGGCTAGAGAAGACGAACCCCGGCCATCAGGACGGGCCGATGATGGCCGGAAGGACCTCGCCGATGGGCCCGCGTACGACCACGTCGGCGATGCTGTCGTAATCCGTGAGCTGCCCGTTCACGATGACCACCCGCGCACCGGCCATATGGGCGGCAGGGACGAGGTCGGCCGCCGGGTAGACGGCCAGAGTGGAGCCCACCGCCAGCAGAAGGTCGCAGCGCCGCGCCGCCTCCTCGCTCCGCACGAGATCCTCGGCCACCAGGTTCTGGCCGAAGCTGATGGTGGCCGACTTGAGGATCCCTCCACAGACGGCCCCGGCCGTCGTCTCCGTGCACGCCGGGTCTTCTTCGCCGGCGCGCACCCGCTCCAGTACCTCGTCCATCGGCGTCCGTGCCCCGCACGAGAGACATGCCACGAAACGCATCGTCCCGTGGATCTCGACGATCCGGTCGGGATCGCTCCCCGCCGCCTGGTGCAGGCCGTCGATGTTCTGCGTCACCAAGGTGTCGAGTGCGCCCCGGTGTTCGAGGCTCACCAGGGCCACGTGTCCGGAGTTCGGTCGCGCTGACCAGGTGGGGGATTCGAGACGGCTCTGCCAGGCGCGTCGGCGGACCTCGGGGTCAGCGACATAGAACTGCAACGTCGCCAGCTTCTCGGCTTCGGGATTCTTGGTCCACACCCCCTGAGGGCCCCGGAAGTCAGGGATGCCCGAGTCGGTCGAGATCCCGGCACCGGTGAGCACGACGATCCGCCTGCTGGCGCCGACGATGGCGCGCGCCCGGTCGACGGCTTCTTGAAGCTCCACCGTCGTAGTTTCGCGCCACACTGCACGGTCCCGTTCCCCGCAGGGTCACTGCCACCACGGGGTCACTGGCACCACAGGGTCACACTGCCATCACCGGAGTTCGGTCGCTCGGGCGGCCACCCGAACGGGCGGTAGCCTCCGATCGTGGCCCTCTCGTCGTTCCGGCCGCTGCGTTCCCGCAACTTCGCCTTGGTGTGGTCGGCGGCTCTCGTCTCCAACGTGGGTTCCTGGATGCAGACGGTCGCCCTCGGATTCGTGATCACGGCCCGCACCCACAACCCGCTGTGGACCGGACTGGTGGCCGCCGCCGCCTTTCTCCCGATGGGCTTGCTCGCCCCTGTCGGCGGAGCCCTGGCCGACCGGCTCGACCGCCGGCGCTGGCTGATCGTCACCACCGTGGCCGAGTCCTGCTTCGCCGCCGTTCTCGCTCTCCTGGCCGCCACCGGCCACGCGCCGCCCGTGGTCCTGGTCGTCGTGGCCTTCTTGGGTGGCACGGCGGCGGCGGTGGGATTTCCGGCCTATCAAGCGATGCTGCCCGACCTCGTCCCGCGCGATGACCTGCTGGCCGCGGTGTCGCTCTCGTCGGCTCAATTCAACCTGGGCCGGGTCATCGGCCCCGCCCTGGCCGGGCTCGTTCTCGTGCTCGGGTCCGATGCCTGGGCCTTCGCCGTCAACGCCGCCTCTTTCGGCGCCGTGGTTCTCGCCCTCGTCTTCGTCCGTCTCCCGGCCCCGAAGCCGCCGACCCTCCCCGTCGAGCGCATCGTCCGCCGCATCGTGGCCGGCGCCAAAGTGGCGGCCTCGGAGCCGGGCTGTCGAAGCGCCATCCTCCTCGTCGCCGTCGTCGCCGTCGTCGCCCTCGTCGGCTCGCCCTTCATCGGCCTCGTCCCCGCCGTGGCCATCGACCGTCTGCACCGCGGCGCCGCGGCCACCTCGGCCCTCGTCACCGGTCAGGGCATCGGCGCCGTCGCCGGCGCCCTGGCCCTCGCCCCGCTGGCGCGCGCCTGGGGTCGTCGCCGGCTCCTCATCGCCGCCCTCTTCGCCTTTCCCACGGCCATCGTTCTCTACGGCCTGGCCCCGTCACTGGTCACCGCCACCCTGGCCATCGTGGTCATCGGCGCCTTCTACATCGGCGTCCTCACCGGCTTGAACACGGTGGTCCAGCTCCGCGCCCCCGAACGCGCGCGCGGTCGCGTTCTCGGCCTCTACATGATGGCCCTCGGGACCATCTACCCGATCGGCCTCATCATCCAGGGCGCCATCGCCGGTGCCGTCGGCATCCGACTGGTCACCATTGCGTCGGGAGCCCTCTTGATTCTGATCATGGCCGGACTGCTCGGGCTCCGCCCCGAGATCTTCCACGCCCTCGAGGATGAAGAGCCCGTGCCGCTCGCCCCCGCCCTGCCGTGACGCCGTCGCCAGCACGGCCAAATCCATGACCGACGTCGCGCCGTCCGTCCTCGAGCCCGATGCGGCAGAGGACGCCCAGCGTCGGGTGGCCGGGGCTCTCGGTGCTGCCGGTCTCTCCCCGGGGGACCGGGTCGCCTTCTGCCTGCCGTCCTCCGCCGAGTTGCTCATCTGCGTTCTCGCCGCCCTGCGCCGGGGCATCGTCCCCGTCCTGCTGAACGCCACCCTTCTCCCCTCCGAGCGCGATGCACTGCTGGCCGACGCCGAACCGGCGCTCACCGTCCTCGACCAGCCGACCCTCGTCGCCCTTCTCGACGGCCGCCGCGTCGAGCTGTCTCCGTATCCATTGGCCCGACCCATGCACTACACCTCGGGAACGACCGGCCGGCCGAAGGGTGTCTGGTCGGGAGTCCTCGACGAGTCCGACGCCCGGCACCTCTTCGAGGACGAGGCCGACCTCTGGGGCTTCAACGCCTCCGACACCCATCTCGTCTGCTCGCCCATCTACCACTCGGTCTCGATCCGCTTCGCCGCCGGCACCCTGCTCCGTGGCGGACGCCTCGTCATCCTGCCCCGCTTCGACGCCCGGTCAGCCGTGGACGCCATCGTCGGGCACCGTCCCACCACCACCTTCATGGCCCCGACGGCTCTGCAGAGGCTGCTCCACCACGACGGCCCGGCCGACCTCCTGCACGGTTTCCGCCTCCTGGTCCACGCCGGCTCCCCCTGTCCGCCGGCGCTCAAACGGGCCGCCCTCGAGCGCACGGGACACGGGGTCCTCTGGGAGTTCTACGGCTCCACCGAGGGCCAGTTCACGGCCTGCGGCCCCGATGAGTGGCTGGACCGGCCGGGCACCGTGGGCCGGGCCCGTCCGGGCCGCCGCCTGGCGGTGGACGACGACGGCACGGTCTGGTGCCGTTGCCCCTCGTTCGCCCGCTTCCGCTACTGGCACGACCCCGCCGCCACCGACCGCGCCTGGCGCGGCGACGAGTTCACCGTCGGAGACCTGGGCCGGCTCGATCCCGACGGATATCTCTTCCTCGACGGCCGCCGCGACGATCTCGTCATCTCCGGCGGGGTCAACGTCTACCCGGCCGAGGTGGAGGCGGTCCTGGCCGAGGCGCCGGGCGTCGTGGAGGTGGCCGTCTTCGGCGTGGCCGACGAGGACTGGGGCGAACGCGTCTGTGCCGCCGTCGTCGGTCCCGTGGCCGAGGAGACACTCCGCGCGCTGGTGGAGAGCCGCCTGGCTCCCTATAAGCGGCCCAAGTCCTACTTCATCGTCGACGACCTGCCCCGCACGGCCACCGGCAAACTCCGCCGCCGGGCCCTGCCGGCCGCCCTCGGTCTCGATCCCCCGGCGCCGGGGCTCGCTTCGGGTCCTGATCCCTAAGATCTCACCTGTGTCCATCGCCACTGTGAATCCAGCCACCGGGAAGACGGAGCAGACCTTCGATCCCCTCGACGACGCCGAGCTCGAGGCCAAGCTGGCCCGGGCCTCCGAAGCGGCCGTCTCTTACCGGACGACCACCTTCGCCGAACGCGCCCGCTGGATGGTGACAGCGGCCGAGCTGCTCGAGGGCGAGATCCCCGCCATCGCCCAGGTCATGACGACGGAGATGGGCAAGACCTTCGCCTCGGCCAAGGGCGAGGCGGCCAAGTGCGCCAAGGGCCTGCGCTTCTTCGCCGAGCACGCCGAGGGGTTCCTGGCCGACGAGAAAGTCGAGTCCGACGCCACCGACAGCAGGGTCATCTACCGACCCATGGGACCCGTCCTGGCCGTCATGCCCTGGAACTTCCCTCTCTGGCAGGTCATGCGCTTCGCCGCCCCGGCGCTCATGGCCGGCAACATCGGCCTTTTGAAGCACGCCTCGAATGTTCCCCAGACCGCTCTTTTCATCGAGGAGCTCTTTCTCCGCGCCGGCTTTCCTCCCGGGGTCTTTCAGACGCTGCTCATCGAGGCCCGCCGGGTGGCTTCGGTCATCGAGGATCCGAGGGTCCGTGCCGTCACCCTCACGGGCTCCGAAGAGGCGGGCCGCTCGGTGGCCGAGACGGCCGGCCGGGCCATCAAGAAGTCCGTTCTGGAGCTGGGCGGCAGTGACCCCTTCGTCGTCTTACCGTCAGCCGACCTCGATGACGCCGTGCGCGTCGCCGTCACGGCGCGCGTCCAGAACAACGGCCAGAGCTGCATCGCGGCCAAGCGCTTCATCGTCCACGGCGACTGCTACGAGGCCTTCGAGGAGGCCTTTGTCACCGCCATGGCCAGTCTCAGCGTGGGCGATCCCATGGAACCGGCCACCGAGATCGGCCCCCTGGCCCTCGCGCCGGGCCGTGACGAGGTGGCCGCCCTGGTCGACGATGCCCGGGACAGAGGGGCCCACATCCTCTGCGGCGGCGCCCCCATGGACGGCCCCGGCTACTTTTACCCGCCCACCGTCGTCACCGGCATCACCGCGGCCATGCGGGTGGACAGCGAAGAGGTCTTCGGTCCGGTGGCCCTTCTCTACCGGGTGGACGACGCCGCCGAAGCTCTCCGGCTGGCCAACGACACGGGCTTCGGCCTCGGCGCCAGCGTCTGGACCCACGACGCCGCCGAGCGCCGCCTCTTCGTCGAGGGTCTGGACGTGGGCATGGTCTTCGTCAACGCCATGGTGGCATCCACCCCCGAACTGCCCTTCGGCGGCACCAAGCGTTCCGGTTACGGCAGGGAGCTGGCCACCCTCGGCATCCGCGAGTTCTGCGAGGCGAAGAGCGTCTGGGAGGCGTAGGGGGCGGGCCCTACTCGTGCCAGCCCGGCATCCAGTGCAACTCGGGGGCGTCGGCCGTGGCCTCCGACAACAGCCGGAGCGAGTCGACCAGCTCCCGCCGGGACCCGACCGGTATGGAGGTCAACAGCGCACACACATCGGACCGCCGCCGGTTGATCACGTCCATCACCGTCGTCCGGCCCGCGGCGGTGACCTCCAGGTTCACCTCGCGCCGGTCCAGGTCGTCGCGTGTCCGGGTGATCAGCCCTTTGCGCACCAGCCGGTCGCACATCCGCGTCGCCGTCGAGGGGCTCACGTTCAGCGCGCCGGCCAGATCGGCCAGCCGTCGGGCTCCGCCGTCGCTCAGCACCACCAGTGTCCGGTACTGGGGCAGCGTCACGTCCTCCTCGCTGCCGGTCAACGAGCGGATGGCGATCCCCACCATGGCCCGGCTGGCGTGGATGATGGCTTCGATCACCTCGTTGTCGTCGGGGTCGGCCAGCAGCGTCACATCGCCGCGCCTGTCCTTGGCCTCCTCGGCGCTCTCCTTGGCGCTCTCCTTGGCGCGTGCCATCGCCCCCCGCCCCCCGCGTTCCACGCCCGAAGTATGGCGTAAGAAGACCGTTTCACGTCGAGTGGAATTCCGTGGCCTCCCGCCGGGGGAGCGAAGCGTGCCTGGGGACGGCGGAGAAGTCGGCCCCTTCAGTCCGAAGTGCCCGCCGCCGGCCTTGCGCTTTCGACGGCGGCGTCGAGCAACCGCCGCGCCTCGTCCCACTTCCCCTGCCGCACCAGCTCGGGCAGCGCGCCGTCGAGGAGGCTCTCCCAGTCGACCGTCTCCGTGCTCGCGCCCCGGGCATGGATCTGCCCCCGGGCGTCGTCGAGCAGCGTGGCCAACGGCCCGAGCCCGGGCCCGATTGTCTCGGCGATCCGCCGCCTGAGCCACGACGCCAGGGCCGGGCTCGAACCCCCGGTGGACACGGCCACGGTGACCGGACCGTCACGGGTCACGGCGGGCAGCACGAAGCTGCAGTGCTCGGGATCGTCGGCACTGTTCACCCACACCCCCGACTCCTCGGCGTCGCGGTAGACCAGCGCGTCGACGACCCGGTCGCCGGTGGCCGTCACCACCAGTCGGTAACCGGCCGCCTCGCCGGGCCGGTAGGGCCGCAGGTGGAGCTCGGGATGAGGACCCCGCAGCCGGTCGAATACCCCTTCCCCGGCCAGCAGCCCCATCGCCACATGGGCCTCGGGGGCCACGATGGTGACCGCCGCGCCGCAGCCGAGCAGGGAGGAGATCTTCCGGGCGGCCACCCGGCCGCCCCCCACCACCAAGCATCGCTGACCTGCGATGATGAGGCCGACGGGGTAAAGATCGGCGTCGATGCCCATGCCACCTCACCGGTCGGGCCGGGTGCCCAGGGGGGCCGCCCCGGCAAAAGGGAGAAATCTTGATCTGATTAGTCACCTATAGTATGACGTGAGCAACGAAATACGTCGTGTTCGCTCTGTCGGCGCCCAGTCTGGTCGATCGGGGGCGAGGGCTAACAGCTCCGGGGCACGGCGGCTCGGAAAGACGAAGGGGACGACATCGTGGCCACCAGCGCAATCGAGATCGAACCGCAAGAGATAGAGGCGCGTGCCTACGAGCTGGAAACCGCTCCGGCTGGCAAGGTCATCGCCTGGGCCGTCGAGCGCTTCGGTTCCGGCGTGTCGCTGGCCTGCTCTTTCCAGGATTGCGTCATCATCGATCTCGCCACCCAGATCGACCAGGGCATCGAAGTCCTCTTCTTGGACACCGGCTTCCATTTTCCCGAGACCCTTGAGTACGTCGAAGACGTCCGCCGCCGCTACGACCTGAACCTCCGTGTCCTCACCCCCGGACCCGAGGCCGAGGCCTTCCCCTGCGGAACCGACCGTTGCTGTGAGATGCGCAAGGTGGTTCCCCTCGACCGGGCCCTCCAGGGTCGTCGGGCCTGGATGACCGGCCTCAAGAGGGTGGATGCCCTCACCCGGGCGGCCACCCCCATCATCTCGTGGGACGACGCCCGCCAGCTGGTGAAGGTGAATCCCATCGCCACCTGGACCGAGGACGACGTCACGAACTACCAGACCGATCACGATCTCCCCATCCACCCGCTCGTTCCCCGCGGCTACCTCTCCATCGGCTGTGCCCCCACCACCCGGCCGGTGGCGCCGGGTGAGGACCCGCGCGCCGGACGCTGGTCGGGCAGCAACAAGACCGAATGCGGTTTGCACGTCTGACATGGCGCGCCACGGGGACAGCCCTTTCGGGGTCGAGCTCCGGGGCAACGAGCGCTCTCTGCACTTCATCCGGCCCTACCGCAAGATCGGTGAGCTGAACCCGACCGAGCGCATCAAGCTCGAACGCCATCCCCTCGAGGTGGCCGACGCCGTCATCAACCGTTACGCCCAGGAGGGTGTGGGGGCCATCGCCACGGTGGCGGGGGAGCAGGAGCGCCTCAAGTGGGTCGGCCTCTACCCCCAGCGCCAGGGCGGCGACGCCTTCATGATGCGGGTGAAAGTGCCCGGCGGCCGGCTCACCTCCGACCAGGCTCGCGAGATCGGCATCGCCGCCGACGCCTTCGGCGAGGGTCCCGACGACAGCGCCGTCTTCGGCAACCGCTACGCCGACATCACCACCCGCCAGACCATCCAGCTCCACTGGCTCCGCATCGGCGACATCCCGCGGATCTGGCAGCGCTTCGCCGATGTCGGTCTCACCACCATCCAGGCCTGTGGCGACTCGGCCCGAAACGTCCTGTGCTGCCCGGTCTCCGGTGTCGACGCCCACGAAGCCTTCGACGCCCATCCGGTGGCTCTGCAGATCTCGGAGTTCTTCACCGGCAACCGTGACTACGCCAACCTGCCCCGCAAGTTCAAGATCAGCGTCACCGGGTGTCTCGAGGACTGTGCCCAGGCGGAGATCAACGATATCGGCCTGTGGCCGGCGCGCGCGGCGGACGGCACCCTCGGTTTCAACGTCCTGGCCGGCGGCGGCCTATCCGACGGCGAGCGCATGGCATCGGACATCGACGCCTTTGTCGTGCCCGAACAGGCGGTCGAGCTCACCCGGGCCATCGCCCAGCTCTTCGGGGAGCTGGGCAACCGCGAGAACCGCGGCCTGGCCCGCATGCGCTACCTCGTCCAAGAACTCGGCCCCGAAGGTTTCCGCGCCGAGTTGGCCACCCGCACCCGCTTCGCCCTGGCCACCTCGGGCGAGAGCCTCACCCGCCGTTACCGGGGCGACCACGTGGGCGTCCACCC
Source organism: Acidimicrobiaceae bacterium (assembly GCA_003151475.1). Lineage (GTDB taxonomy): Bacteria > Actinomycetota > Acidimicrobiia > Acidimicrobiales > UBA8190 > Palsa-661. Next base: position 16,819 of record PLXQ01000001.1, read on the forward strand.
CCAGAAAGAGGCCGGACTCGTCTACGTCGGCTGCTCGGTGCCCGTCGGCCGGATGTCCGGTATCGAGCTGGTCGAAGCGGCCCGCCTGGCCAAGACCTACGGCGACGGCACCATCCGTCTCGGCACGGACCAGAACTTCGTCCTGAGCGGCGTGCCCGAGGGTGACGTCGACCGGCTCCTCGACGAGGAACTGCTCCAGAAGTACTCGCCTTATCCCGGTCCCTTCGAGCGCGGCGTGGTGGCCTGCACAGGCAACGAGTTCTGCCGCTTCGCCGTGGTGGAGACGAAGGAGCGCGCCGTCACCTGGGCCCGCTTCCTCGACTCACAGCTGGAGGCGCAGGGCGCGGAGGCCGGAGCCGGGGGCGACACGGCACCCGACCACGGGCCAGGGCGCCAGGACGCCGGCATCATCCGCATGCACTTCTCGGGCTGCCCGGCGTCGTGCGCCCAACCGCAGATCGCCGACATCGGCTTCCGGGGCGACACGGCCCATGTGGGTGACCATCTGGTGGAAGCGGTCGACATCGGTCTGGGCGGCTCCCTGGGTGCCGACGCCGGCTTCATCGACTGGGTGGAAAACGCCCGGCCCGTCGAAGAAGTGCCCCAGGCCCTTCTCCGGGTGGTGCGGCGCTACCAGACCGAGCGGCGCCCGGACGAGCCGTTTCACAACTGGGCCCGCCGAGTCCCGAACGACGAGCTCCGCTCGACCTTGTCCGGACTGCTCGAGACAGAGCACGGCGCCGGAGCGCGGCCGTGAAGGGCTTCCGCATCCGCGAGGAGATGAACGGGGTCGAGGAACCGCCCGGCAAGACCTGGTTCTGGGAGCTCGAGGCGGGCGTGATCTTCGCCGACCGATGTATCCAGTGCGGCACCTGTGTCGCTGTCTGCCCCTCCAACTCGCTGGGCGTGAACGCCGACAGCGGTCTGCCCGAACTGGTCAAGATGTGCACGGGCTGTTCGCTGTGCTGGGACTTCTGTCCCCGTGGGGGCCTGCGCTACGAAGCCCTGTGGCCCCCCTCGACACCGCCGGCCGATGCCGCCGAGTCGCCCGTGGTGGTGAAGGCCGATGCGGCCGACACCTACTGGAAGCTCACCGGAGGTCCCCCGGGCGACGGCCTCGGGGCCGTGGTCCACAGCTACGCCGTCCGGGCCGGCGCCCGGGCCGACGACGCCCAGGACGGCGGCGTGGTCACGGCCATGCTGCTGGCGCTGCTGGCCGGGGGAGACATCGACGGGGCGCTCGTCTCGAAACCGTCGGCCGATCCCGATGAGCCTTGGAAGGGCATCGCCACCGTGGCCACCACGGCCAAGGAGATCGTGGCCGCCGCCGGCAGCTTCTACAACCAGACCATGGCCCTGGCCGAGCTGGACCTGAGCCGTTATGACCTGCCCGCCAAACCCCGCCTGGCCGTCATCGGTACCCCGTGTGAGATCCAGGGGATCAGGGCCATGCAGGCACGCCGGTGGCCCACCGGAGCCCACCGGGTCGATGCCATCACCTTGACCATCGCCTTACTGTGCACGAAGAGCTTCGATTACGAAGCGCTCATGTTGCGCGAGCTGCGCGACAAGCGCGGTCTCGATCTCAACCGCGTGAGCAAAGTCGACGTCATTCACGGCCGCATGATCGTCGAGTACCGCGATGGCGACGTGGCCGTCGATGAACCGGTGAAGGATTTCCACGGCGCCGCTTTGAAGGGTTGCGACGAGTGTGCCGACTTCCTCGGTCGCGGGGCCGACCTCTCGATCGGCAGCGTCGGCTCGATGGCCGGTTGGTCCAGTGTCCTCGTCCGCACCGAGGCAGGCCGGCTCGCCTTCGAGAGGGCCCGGGGCCGGCTCGATGTCCGGGATCTCGACGACCCCGAGGCGCTGCTCAAGCTCGACCGGCTGGACAAGCGGGTGGCGGAGCGGACGCTCCAACGCAAGCTCGATCCCGACGCCCCCATGTTCATCGACTTCGCCGAACACGTCAGTTGCTACAGCGGCACCGACCGCGCCCCGGTGGTGAAAGAGAGATGAGCATCTTCGTGCAACCCACCGAGGGCGTCCATCTCGAACACCTCGACGAACCGGTGGAGATCCGCCACAGCCTGCGCCAGGCGATTCTCGACGGAGAGGACTGGCGCGAGGGATTCAGCAGCGACATCTGCATCGGCGCCGTGCTCTGGGAGCGCTGGCGGCCCGCCCTCGAACCGGCGGGAATGGATCGCGAGGCGTTCTTCGACGTGGTCATCGGTTACGGCCGGGAGCTCTGGCTGTGGCTGATGGGCGAGCGCCAGTGGGACGAGTTCTTGTCCGCCCTGGCCGGGCGCGTCCACCGGCGCCTGCCCGACCGCTGAGCACGATTCCTGGCGCTGCGCCTGTTCCCCTGCGGCTCCGCGGGGTGGCCGTCGTCCGCGACGGCGTCGCCATCTTGGACGGGGTCGACTGGGATATCGGACGGGGGGAGCGCTGGGCTGTCCTCGGTCCGAACGGCTCGGGCAAGACCACTCTCCTGCGCGTGGCCGGCATGCGCCTGCTTCCCACCCGGGGCACGGTCGAGGTACTGGGCGAGACCTACGGTCGCAGTGACGCCCGAGCCGTGCGCCGACGAGTCTCGTTCGTCAGCCAGAACATCCTGCGGGGACTGCGGCCCGACATCTCCGCCCATGACGTCGTCCTGACCGGCCGTCACGCCGCTCTCGAGATCTGGTGGCACCACTACGACGAGGACGACCACCGTCGGGCCGAACAGCTGTTGGCCGATGCCGGCATGGGGGAGACGGCCGAGCGCCCTTTCGGTGTCCTCTCCGAGGGCGAACGCCAGAAGGTCCTCCTGGCCCGCGCCCTCATGGCCGAGCCCGAGCTGCTGCTCCTTGACGAACCGGCCGCCGGTCTCGACCTTGGCGCCCGGGAGCGCCTGGTGCTCTATCTGGGCGCTCTGGCCGCCGATCCGGTGACACCACCCCTGGTGCTCGTCACCCATCACGTCGAAGAACTTCCGGCCGGCATCACCCATGCCGCGCTCCTCCGCCACGGCCGTCTGGTGGCCGCCGGTCCCGCTGTCGATGTCCTCACCACCGACGCCGTCTCCGCCTGTTTCGGCATACCGATCACGATGCAACGCGCCGACGGCCGGTGGACGGCCCGTGCGTCGGTGCAAGACGTGGACACGACCGGCTGACGTCGTCCCGAAAAAGCGGCGTTCCGACCTGCATGTTTCAATGACCTTGCAGGATCGGCGGTGGTTGACTAAAACAAACGACGTACCCAGGGAACAACGGGGCACTGTCACGCCCGACCATCCACCAGATGTCGAACGACTCTCGTTAGGGTCTTCACTACCGGAAGGCAGGTCAAGGGGTCTTGACGATCGTGGTTCTCGTTGTCCTCGTGCTGGTGTGGGTGGTGGTCCTCGGACCGAGCCTTCTTCGACGGACCTCAGACCGCCAGAACAAAGACTCGATCGGCTCGTTCCACCATCAGCTCAGCGTCCTCGGTCGCACCGGTCCCTCTCTCATGGCTCCGGCCCACCGGCTCGGTACGGCCCTCCCCACGGCGCGTGACGATGTCGAGATTCTCGGACCGCTCGTGTCGGTCAGCAGTCGGTCAGAACCGCCCTCGATCCGCCCCGACATGCCGGGCATGGACCCGCACGACGCCATCCGCCGCTCCGATCCCTACTTCCGCCCGGGGGCATGCAAGCGCCGTCGCGACGTGCTCATGGTCCTTCTCTGCGCGCTCACCGTCACCGGTCTCGTCGGTGTGATCCCCGCCATGCACCTGGTGCTGACCGTCACGGCGTTCGTCGGGGTGCTCCTGGCGGCCTATATCGGTCTTCTGGTCCGTCTGCGCAACCAGGCTCTCGAGCGCGAGGTCAAGTTGCGCTACCTCCCGCGCCAGGACCAGTACGACCATCCCATCGTGGTCCGCCGGGTCGCTTCACGCTGATCCTCGGGCTGAGGCGGCGGATGCCCGGTGGCCGGCCTCGCGCCGATTCCGTTTCGCTCAGAGCCGAGGTCGTCTGCGGGCATTGTGCGACCAGAGGGCCGAGCCGTCGAAGCGGGTGAGGCCGATCCGCCCAAACGCCACCTCAACTGCGGGCGCTATCCTGGTCGGTTCAACGGGGGTGTAGCTCAGCTGGTAGAGCGCTACGTTCGCAACGTAGAAGTCGGCGGTTCGAGTCCGCTCACCTCCACCCCAGGTCATGCTGGCTTTCTAGCGACCTTCCGAGTTTCTTTTGCCTTGGATTTCGCGCGTCTATCGCGCGCAGCGGCTTCCTCTCCTCCAAAGAACTGCTCGCCCAGAGTTTCGGCCGCCCGGCGGTCGGCCTCCTCAACGGCTTGGGCATAGAGCGCAAGAGTCAGTCGTGGATCACTGTGGCCGAGCCGGACCTGAGCGGTCTTTACGTCGACGTTCTCGGTGACCAAGACGGTCGCGTTCGTCCGTCGTAGATCGTGAAATCCAGCTCCGACGTGTCGGGCAGTTGTTGTTGCGGGTACCCATACCCTTGCCCGCCAGTTCGAGTAGGTGACTACAGGGTGCTATTGGGATCCCCGGCAAGTATGCGTGGCTTTGACTCCCTCGACCGCTCGACCGAGCATGTGATACTTCGCTCAACCCAACCTCATCTACCTGAGACTCACACGGATGACCGACGCCTCCATCACCGCCCCATTCTCGGCGGAGGTGGTGTAGAGCACGACTGCTCCGTACTTCGTGGAGGCCTTTGTGAACGCGAGTGAGCCGCTGAACGGACCCATCGCATCGCTCCTGCCGGTGACGTACCCCTCACCGAGAGGTTTGCTGTTGTCGTCCTCGCGCACCTGCGTCTGGACGGTGCCCTCGTACGCCATGGCCGTCCCCTTCAATGTGACCGGAGACGTGATCGAGGCGTTCCAAACCGGTTCGGTCAGAGCGATGGCGGCCGTTCCCGCTCCGAGGACCCACCACGAGTTGTCTGGACCGAGCTGACGAACCAATACCGTCGTCACCGGCCCGGATGAACTGGGCTGCACGGGAACTTCACCCGAGCGACCATCCCCTTGCTCGAAAGCGCCGATCATCGGATTGACCATGTGGAGGTAAGCGGTTGCGAACCCCTGGGCGGCTGCATCTGGCGTCTGGTAACGGGTGCTGCTCGCTGTCGTCGGCCACACTGCTGTCCATGTCGCCGATTCGAGCGATGTGGTACTCGTCGTTGCCACCGTAGTTGTCGTGGTCGATGACGTGGAGGAGGGATTGCTACTGCAGCCAATCATCACGACGGACAACGCTGCCAACAGGGCCGGGAACACCGCATGTCGTTTCAACATGATTCCAATGTCCTCTCTGACGTCGTGTCTCGCTAGAGTCGAAAGTCCTGGCGAACAGGGCTAAATCTGACCGCCCGTGGGGACCGGTATCCCCGGTTCTAGCGTCTCAGGAGGCTCAACGACATCGCCCGTTCTCTCGGCCGGCCCCGACAAACAGTGCTTCTCAGCCCCGTCACCGGTTCCATCTCTGGCCCGTCGGGACCGCCGTAGGTACCAAATGGTCTGCGTGGCAGGGCTCAACAGGCATTGATCTGGACAGCCCAGCCCTGACCCGCTGTGTACTGGGCGGTGAACAGTATTCCGGCCATGTCGCCGTCCCAGGAGTTGCCACCGGGAGATAGCGGCGCCACATGGTGCCAGTTGATCGCAGGAATGGCGGTGACCCGGAAGTCGCCGCACATCATGCAGCCCGAGTTGGCGAGGACGAGGTAGTGCAGCCACAGGGCGAGATCGGCAGCGGCTCGCGAGCTGGCGTCGACGGCGACGACCGGAGGCGCATGGGACGCTGCCGCCTGAGCGGCCGCCAGGTCGGCGGCGAACGAGGCGGCTGGCTGGCTGCCGTTCTGGAGGCACGACATCAGATAGGCGGCCCGCTCGTCAGACCGCAGGATGGTTTCGGGCTCGCCTTGCTCGGTGACCAGAACTGTGAACCCCCGGAACGCATAGAAGCGTGACAACAGGTCGCGTTGGACTCTCAGCACCGGTTGCATCACGTCTGGGGGGAGGCCGGCCGGGATGTCATTCGCCGCTGGTGTCGGGTCGGCGGTGGCAATGATGTCGAGTGTCGCCTTGCTGACCGTGATCTCGGTTGCCCCGATGTTCCCATTGGCGACGGCGGCAGCTGCCTTTAGGCGTTGGTCGATGTTGGCGACGGCGGTGAAGTACGCGGTGAGGTTGTCCAGCGCGCTCGGCGGGCGGGTGGTCGATGACGTCGCCGTGGTCGGAGTCGAACCGGTGTTCCTCAGGCTCGTGAGCGGTGCGCTCGTGCACGAAGCGCCGACCAGCGCCGCCAGCAGTACGGCGAAGAACGCTCTGCGCACGACGTACATCCTCCCGTCGTTATCCAACCCGCACAGTCCATTGTCGAACGCGCGTACCTATCTCGGGTAGGGCCAGAAGTCCCGGTCAAGGTGAGTTGCTCACATCTCCCGGAGAGCGGCGGATCGACTTGCTGGATAAAGGGTCGAAGGCCTCTGACGAGTTGCCGACGTGCGGGGTCAGGCTAGCCGTGGGCACCGTAAGCCGAGCGGAAGAGGTGGTCGTCATGGTGGGTCGCGTGATCCAGTCAAGGTTCGTAGTTGCGGTGGTCGCAGCCACCCTGACCGCAGCTGTGGTGAGCGGAATCGCATGGGGGGTAAGCCCAATCGGCGGCAACGGAACAATCAACGCCTGCTATAACCCGAACACAGGAGCGTTGAAGCTGAACGTCATCGGCCATTGCCCGAACAAGGGAGCCAAGACACCGATCACCTGGGACCAGACCGGTCCGCAAGGTGCGACGGGCGCTACCGGGTCGCAGGGTCCGACCGGAGCAACTGGTGCTACCGGAGCGCGAGGTCCCACTGGAGCGACAGGTGCCACTGGGCCGCAGGGCCCGGCCGGGATCGCCTATGGCTGTTCGGCAACTCCGTATCCAGGTATCGACCTCGCAGCTTGCGATCTGTCCGGCGCCAACCTCTCCGGCGACAATCTGTCCGGCGCCAACCTCTCGCACGCCAATCTTACCGATGCCAATCTCACCGGCGTCTACTTGATGGGCGCCAATCTGACCGGTGTCAATCTGACCGACGCAAACTTGAAAGGCGCCAATCTGATGGGCGCCAATCTGACCATTGCCAATCTGACCGGCGCCAACCTTTCCAGTGCCGACGTGGGAGGAACCAACCTGATGGGCGCCAACTTCTCCGAGGCCATCTTCGGTACATCTCCCTTTGGGAATGACATCCCGATGTCGGGAGGCATTACAGGCACCCCGCATGCGCTTCCGGCGGGATGGACTCTGCAGAGTGGCGCCGGAAATGGAGTCCATGGCGAGGTGCTGTATTCGTCTCAGGGCTGGTATTCGATTTCTCCTCTATTTGACTGACCCATAGGACCGATAGCTCGCTTGTTCCGAGCCCAGAGTGAGGCGCACCGCCCAGGATCGAGGGCAGACCGGCATCGGCAATGCGGCCACTGGACCCACCTGCGCGAACCTGGCCCGGACATCTCTGCCCGAGCCGGTTCGCTCCCCCCGTCGACGACGTCCCGAGGCGATCCCTGGGAACGCCAGGTCAGAGTATGGCCCGCGCACAAATCTGCAACGTTGTCCGGACATCGGCGTGTCCGAGAAGCGCCTGCACTGTCTTCGGGCTGTCGCCATCGCCTACCAGGGCGGTCGCAACGGCTCTACGCATGTCATGAAAACCGGGCTTCGATTTTGCTCTATCAAGTCCCGCGGCCTTCAGCGCCGGAAACCAGACCCGGCGTCGCCAGTTGTCCTGTCGGAGCAGGCCACCATCGGGAGCAGTGAAGAGATGTTCGTTGAGATCAGCGCCGGTCAGCCCCATCCGCGTCAGGTGGTGAGCCAGCATCTCAGCCAGGGCGATCGGCAGCGATATGGTGCGTCGGCTCGCCTCCGACTTCGGCGAACGAACGATCGGCCTTCCGTGCTCATCCTTCACGACGACCTGTTCAATTCGCATCGTGCGTTCGAGAAGATTGAGATCGCAGACCCGAAGTCCGGCGGCCTCCGACCAACGACAGCCGGTCAGCGCCCCTAGCCAAACCATCGGGCGGTAAGTCTGGACCGTCGCCTCGGCAATGCGAGCGACATCCTCGTCCTTGAGGGCGTAACTCCGGGTCGAGGTGATCTTCGGAAGCTTGATTACTCGGGCCGGGGACCGCGACAGCCAGTCATTGTTGACCGCATAATTGAGCACAGCAACGAGGGTTCCGTACCGCCGCCTCACCGTACGTGGAGCAGCCTTTTCGGACCAGTCGTTCACCGTCCGCTGGATCTCTGGGGGACGCACCTTGGCAAGGGATCGGCCAGGTTGTCCACAAACCAGTCCCGGGCCAGTTTGGCGACTGCTTCGAGCGCACCCTTCTCTTCGAACAGGTGGGTTGCGCCGGGAACGATGACAAGGCGGTTGTCGCACCGCAAGCGGGATTGGGCCTGGCGGTTGAGATCAATGACGACGTCGTCGTGACCGCCCACGATGAGCAGGGTGGGTGCAGTCACCGCACCGAGGTGAGGACCGGCAAGATCCGGGCGTCCTCCGCGCGAGACGACAGCACTGATCTCGGCGCCGGGCTCCGCCGCGGCCCAAAGCGCGGCGGCGGCGCCGGTGCTGGCGCCGAAGTAACCGATCCGACGCCCCTGACCCTCGGGCTGGGAGACCACCCAGCGGGTGACCTCAGACAGCCTGGCGGCGAGCAGCCTGATGTCGAACACATTGGCCCGGTCGAGCTCCTCGTCCGCGGTGAGCAGGTCGAACAGGAGGGTGCCGAGCCCGGCCCCGTTCAACACGGCCGCCACGAACCGGTTCCGGGGGCTGTGACGACTGCTCCCGCTTCCGTGGACGAATACGACGATCCCCGCTGCCCTGTCCGGCACCATCAGGTGGCCCGAGAGGTGCACGGGCCCAACACTGATCCCGACTTCTTCGTCGCGCCCGGGCGGGTCGTCGATGGCGCCGACCTCCATCGCCGTGGCCTCGGTGAGTCCGGCCGCCGCACGCTCGAGGCAGGCGGACACCTCCTCATCCGTGGTCTGGGAAAAATTTCTGTAGAACTGCCCGACAGCGAAGAACGGCTCGGGAGTCTCGAGGGCGACGAACTCGTCGGCGTCTCTTCCGATTCTCTTCTCCCATCCCGGTGGCGCCACCGGGATGGCCAAGATGATGTGCCGGGCACCATGGGCGCGGGCGACCTGACAGGCGGCTCTAGCGGTGGACCCGGTGGCGATGCCGTCGTCGACGATCACCGCTGTGTGCCCTTCGAGTGGGATGCGGGGCCGATCCCCACGAAAGCGATGAGCCCGACGTTCGAGCTCGGTCCGCTCCCGCTTCTCGATGAGGGCCAATTCTTCCAGGCGTACGCCAGCCATGGCGACAACCCCCTCGTTGAAGACCCGCACACCGTCCTCGCCGATGGCGCCCATGGCGAGCTCCGGTTGGAAGGGGATGCCGAGCTTGCGCACCATGATGACGTCGAGCGGCGCCCCAAGCGCTTCGGCGACTTGCATGGCCACAGGGACACCGCCGCGAGGAAGTCCCAGGACGACCAGGTCTTGGCCCCGAAGGTAGGTCAGGCGTTCAGCGAGCCGCCGTCCTGCCTCGGCACGATTGGCGAATGGCATGCTCTCCCTCCTTGGGAGTGACAGGACCATGTTCGATCGCTTTCTCATGTCGCGCTAGGGCCGATTGTCACCTGCTCGGCCGGGTGATCCTGCGGACAAGCGGCCACGATGTGTGAGGAGCAGCCGTCTCCTGGTGCCCGCTCCGATGGCAGCGGGCACTCGTACGACGGAACGGGACATACGCACATCGAGGCCTGGTCGACGGGCGTTGCCAGCGGGTGCCGTCTCCTTGGTCCTGGCCACAATCGGTGCTCAGTTCCCGTCGTGTTGTGGTAGAGCTGTTCGCACGGTGCGGGCTCAACGGATCGAAGACATTCTCAAAGCCGGCCCTCCAGCACTAGTGACGTTGCGCACTGCCCGGAGACAACGGGACCTTGGCCTCTGGCGGTGCCGGGCATCCGCGAAGAAGCTTGTTTTCGATGCGAGCTGGAAGTCGAGTGGGTCCACGAGGGCGACCATGTCTCGGTCCCCGCCGAATCGGTGGGGGTCGACCCGGACACCGCGGCAGAGATCGAAGTCACGAAGTGGTTCTCGGCCCGAGGAGCCCTGGGTGACCCGGTCGAACGACATGGTCGCCGAGGCGCTGCGGGAGTTCGCCGAACTTCTGTCCATCGCCGGTGAGGACCAGTTCAGGGTCCGCGCCTACGAGAAGGCGGCTCGGGCGGTCGCCGAAGACCCCGTCGCCGTCGACGGGCTCGACGAGAAGGCACTCGACGACATCCCCGGCGTCGGCTCGCACATCGCAGCCAAGATTCGCGAGCTGTTGAGCACGGGACGCATCGGGGACCTCGACGATCTGCGAGCCCGGGTCCCTGCCGGCCTCCGCGTCCTGCTCGATGTGCCGGGGCTCGGGCCGAGACGGGCCCGACAAGTCTACGAGGAACTCGGCATCGCCTCGCTTCCGGAGCTGCTCGACGCCTTGCACGCCGAGCGGCTCCGGACGCTGCGGGGTTGGGGCCCCGCCAGCGAGGAGAACCTTCGCGTCGCCATCGGCCAGGCCCAACAGGCCGGTGCTCGCATGCAGATCGATGTCGCCCTCGACGTTGCCGAAGGCCTCGTCGAGGGGATGCGACGGTGCCCGGCAGTGGATCTGGTCACCTACGCTGGGTCGCTACGCCGCATGTGCGAGACCATCGGCGACATCGACCTGCTTGTGGCCTCGACCCGGCCGGCCGATGCCATGGACGCGTTCGCTACGTCCCCGCTGGTGGCGAACGTGTCGGCACGCGGGTCGACGAAGTGCACGGCGACCACGACGAAGGGTGTCCACGTCGACCTTCGCGTGGTCGCACCGCAGGTCTGGGGTGCCGCTCTCTTGTACTTCACCGGCTCCAAGGCCCACAACATCCACCTGCGGAGGATCGCCCAGCATCTCGGGCTCAAGCTGTCGGAGTACGGCCTCGAACGCATCGACACCTCCTCTTCCGTGGCGGCCGCCACCGAGGAGGAGATCTATGGGCACCTCGGCATGCCCTGGATCCCGCCCACCTTGCGCGAGGACCGAGGGGAGATCCAGGCGGCCCTCCACGACGACCTCCCCCGGCTGGTGGAAACCAAGGATATCCGTGGCGACCTGCACGTGCACACCGACCTGACCGACGGGCTCGCCTCTCTCGAGGACATGGTGGATGCGGCACGCCGGCACCGCTACCGCTACGTCGCCATCACCGACCACGCACCTCTGCTGCATATGGAGCGCATGACCGACGAGAAGGCACTCGCGCAGCGACGGGTCCTACGCACGCTCCAACCGAAGGCCGGCCTGACGCTTCTCCATGGCTCTGAGCTCAACATCCAGCCCGACGGGTCCCTCGACTGGGACGACGAGTTCCTGGCCGGCTTCGACGTGCTCGTCGCCTCGATTCACTCCCACTTCACCATGAGTCGCGACGAGATGAGCAAGCGCCTCATCCGCGCCATCGAGCACCCGGCCGTGAACATCATCGGTCATCCGACGGCGCGTAGCATCGGCCACCGTCCACCCATCGAGTTCGACGCCGAGGCAGTGTTCGAGGTGGCCGCTCGGGCCGGCACCGCCCTCGAGATCAATTCGTTTCCCGACCGCCTCGACCTGAACGACGAACTGGCGCGTTTGGCCCAGGACCACGGGGTTGTCTTCGCCATCTCCACCGACGCCCACTCCACGCGGCACCTGGACAACATCCGCTACGGGGTCGCCACCGCCCAGCGGGGCTGGATCCGACCCGAGAACGTCATCAACACATGGCCTCTCGGTAAGCTCCGGACCTTCTTTGCCAAGGGCGGCCGGCGATGAACGTGGCGCTCAGGATCGAACGGCGTGTCGGGCAGTGGACAACGCCGCCCGTCACTCCGCTGCCACCGATCCCTCCCGAGCCCCCTCTTCCCCCCGAGTTGCGCCACCGATAAAGCACCGCCACTGAAGGCTCCGCTGGCATCAGCGGGGCCCGGCGTGGTGCCGACCGCCCATCGAGAACGCTGCCGCCGCCGACAGCGAACAGCGACGCCCCGGGAGCGTGACCGCCGTAGGATGCCCCCACGGTCGAAGTGACTGAAGACCCTGACCTGTGGTGGCGACACGCTTCAAGCTGATGCCGAACGCTGACGGCGGAGGCCCGGCGATGCCGTCGACATCGAGACCGAGACGATGCACACCCTGACCGTTGTCCGCCACCTCGCCGCCCTAGGGGCGTCGCCGTCGGACATCGCCAATGGCGCCCGCACCGGCGCGCTCAGGCTGGCCCCGGCGAGCAGAACGCCCGAAGGCTCCGAGCGCGTATGCGCCGGGTCGGTCATGTCGACGTTCGTCACCCTTCTACCCGAGGGAGGGCGCCGCCACGTCCTCGCTCACCTGCCGACAGATCTCCGCGTCCTCGTCGAGCCGGCAAGGCGGAGGCCATCGTCGAGCCGGTTATCTGGGCTCTGCACGAGTTGGTCCCCGAAGAGAGCGACGACGCCGCTGCGGTGCTGCCGGGCCGCCCCCGGCCATTGTGGAAGACCGCCGTCTCTCGCTGACCAAGGTGTCGAAAGGCGACGCGCCGAGCCGGGGTGGAGCGGGTCGCCAGCAGACGGATCAAGAGCGGCCAGCCGTCTCAACCCGAGGGTGGGATGATTTAGGACCTTCAGCACTGCCACAAAGGCTGGGAACGTGCCACCGTAGACGTGTCCGTGGACGTCGACGATGGACCGAGCGAGGAGGCGCGGCAGAGATGCAGACAGCCCTGGTCATAGTGGACATGCTCAACGACTTCGTGGACGGGGCGCTTGGGAATCCGCCGTCCAAGGAGATCGTCGGGCCGATCGCGTCACTGGCCGAACGGTCCCGGACGAGCGACGACTGGGTCGTCGTCTATGCCAACGACGCCCACCATCTGAGCGATGTGGAGTTTCGAGTCTTCCCGCCCCACGCCATGGCGGGGACGCCCGGAGCCGCGGTCGTGAGCGAGCTCCGGCCCGGCCCCGAGGACATTGTCATCAACAAGCGCTTCTACTCCGCCTTCACCGACACGGAGCTTCAGTCCACTCTCCGTGTGCATGACGTGGGCCGTCTGGTGCTCGTCGGCCAGCACACCGACTGTTGTGTTCGCCACACCAGCTACGACGCCTTTGTCCGTGACTACGAGCTCGTGGTGTGCCCGGACGCGACGACGGTGTTGGAGCCCGGTGCCGATGAGCCGCTTGCCTCCCGCCAGGAGCGAGCTCTCGAGTACCTGCACACCTACTACGGAGCACGCCGCGAATCGTCCACGACTGTCGGGTAGGAGGCTCATCATGGGCGACCTCACGAGGGCGCACGAGACGTCAACCGGGCCCGCAGCGGCGGATCACGACGTCGTTGTCGGCCACAGACTGGTACCGCATACCGCCGACTGCATTATCGAGGCGTGGGGCTCTGACCGCCCTTCGTGTCTGATGGAAGCCCTCTACGCGTTGGTGGAGGAACTCGCAGAAGTGCCCGACACCGCGGCTTCTCGTCTTATGCCCCTCGCCACCGAGTTGCGCGGAGCGAATGATGCCCTGGTGTCACTATTCGAGGACGTGATCTACGCCCTCGATGTCTTCTCGGTGGTGCCAGTGAGGTTCCACCTCACGGAAACCGAGAGCGGCGGTATCGCGGGGGACATGGAGGTCGTCCCGGTCGAACAGGCCGTCCTCGTCGGGCCCGTTCCCAAGGCGGTCTCCTACCACGGCCTGTCGATGATCCAGGGCGAAGGAGGCTGGCGGTGCCGCGTGTTGATCGACGTCTGAAGGCGGCCGGGGGAGCCCGGCCGGTTCCCACGACCGTGGCACTGCGGGAGATCCCGGGGATGGTTGATCGTTGGCGCATCGACCCGATCGGTGCCATGCGAGTCCCGGGAATCGTCTTCGCCTCCGACAGGCTGCTGCCTCAGGTGGCCGAAGACGAGGCCCTCCAGCAAGTGGTGAACGTCGCCGCGCTGCCGGGCATCGTGGAGGCGTCTTACGCCATGCCCGACGTTCACTGGGGCTACGGTTTTCCCATCGGTGGGGTCGCCGCCACCGATGTCGCCAGCGGTGGCGTGGTGTCGCCGGGCGGGGTCGGTTTCGATATCTCCTGTGGTGTTCGCTTGCTTGTCTCCCCTCTGTTGTCCGACGAGTTGGCCCCGAGGCTCGAGGACGTCATGGACGCACTGGACGTCGCCATCCCGAGGGGGCTCGGTCGTGGGGGAGTGTGGCACCTCGATGACGACCGTCACCTCGACGTCGTGCTGCGCGAGGGCGCTCGGGCCGCACTTGCCGCCGGACTCGGTACCGAGCGCGATCTGGCCCGCTGTGAGGACGACGGCAACCCGTCCGGATCCGACCCGTCCCAGGTGAGCGAACGGGCCCGCGAGCGCGGACTCGGCCAAATGGGCAGCCTGGGATCCGGTAACCACTTTCTCGAGGTCCAAGCGGTCGACCAGATCTACGACGCCGAAGCTGCTCGGGCCTTCGGTCTGTCATTGTCACAGGTCTGCGTCATGATCCACTGCGGGTCGCGTGGGCTTGGGCACCAAATCTGCTCGGACCACGTGCGCGTCATGCTCGGCGCCATGCCCCGCTACGGCATCGCCCTCGTGGACCCGCAGTTGGCCTGCGCACCGGTGGATTCGCCCGAGGGTCGGGCGTATCGGGGCGCCATGGCGGCGGCTGCCAATTACGGCCGGGCCAACCGCCAGGCCTTGTCGGCCGCCGTCCGCCGGGTCTTCCAGGCTGCGGTCGGGACCGGTGACCTCGCGCTCGTCTACGACGTGTCACACAACCTCGCCAAGCTTGAATACCATCAGGTCGAAGGCCAGGCTCGCCTCCTGTGCGTCCATCGCAAGGGTGCCACACGTGCGCTGCCGCCGGACCATCCCGACCTGCCCGAAGATCTGCGGGCCGTGGGCCAACCAGTCCTCGTACCTGGCTCGATGGGTACCTCGTCGCACGTGCTCGCCGGCGTCGACCCCGGGGGAGCTTTCTCCTCGACCTGCCACGGGGCCGGGCGGACGATGAGCCGTCATGCCGCAACCCGACTGGTCCACGGTGACGAGCTGCGACGGCAGCTCGAAGCCGCTGGCATCGCCGTGCGGGCACGCTCGATCCGCGGTCTGAGCGAAGAAGCCCCCATCGCCTACAAGGATGTCGACGAAGTCGTGGCGACCTGCGAACATGCCGGGCTGGCCCGGCGTGTGGCCCGCCTGCGGCCGCTCGGGGTCGTCAAAGGGTAGGGACGATGGCACCACGGATAGTTTCGGGCACGGCGAATCGAGCATTGGCCGAAGCGGTCGCCGCCGGTCTCGGGGGAGAGCCGGTACCTACCGAGCTCGATCAGTTTCCCGACGGCGAGCTTTGTCCGGTTGTGGGTGCCGTGCGAGGCGACGACGTCTACGTGATCCAACCGACCAGCCCGCCTCTCAACGAGCACGTGATGGAGTTGCTCCTCCTCCTCGACGCGTGCCGACGTACCGGAGCGGTCCGTGTGACCGCTGTCGTGCCGTACTTCGGCTATGCCCGTCAGGACCGCAGGAGCCGGCCGGGCGAACCGGTCGGCGCTCGAGTGGTGGTCGACATGATCGCCGCCGCCGGTGCCGATCGCCTCGTGGTGGTCGATCCACACACGTCCGGATTCGAGGCGATGTCCTCGATTCCGGTCGAGACGTTGACCGCAACGACGGTGCTGGCCGGCGCTCTCGGTTCTCCGACACCTCACAGCCAGGTGGTCGTGGCCCCCGACCTCGGTGCGGTGAAGCTGGCCGAGCGTTTCGCCGTGCAGCTGCGGCTGCCGGCGGCCGCAGTACGCAAGGTCCGACTCAGCGGATCCCGGGTTCGTGCCGACGAGCTGGCGGGGGACGTGAACGGGTGCGAGGCCATCATTGTCGATGACATGATCTCGACGGGCGCCACCATCGTTGCCGCCACCGGCCTTGCCGTTGCCCGGGGCGCCGTGTCTCAGGTGGTCGTAGCCACCCATGGGTTGTTCGTAGGGCCTGCTGTCGACCGATTGGGCAACCTCGGACCGCGTCGGCTGCTCGTGACGGACACCGTCTCCGCTCAGGTCGGGTCGGCGACCGAGGTGTGTTCGATCGCGCCCTTACTCACCGACGCAATCGGTCAACTGCACCGAGAGGAGCGTCTCGACGACCTTGGTCTTTTCGAATGAGGCGCCCGTCCCTCACGAAGCCAGCCGTCGGCCACACCGATCGCCGTTCCAGGGCGATGGGTGCCGAGCCCAGCTACCGAGGAAGCCCCTCGCCTATCGGGACGCCTCGGTGACCGATGCGCCTCGCGCATAGGCCGCCACCGCCACCGCCCGCTCCGAGGTAGCGGGTTCGCCGGGGAACTCCTGGTCGACCAACGCCCTCACCACCTCGACGAGCGCCGTCTCGTTCGTCATCGGAACAACCTCCGAGGTCACGGTACGCCTCACACTCTGCCGACCGTCAGGGCCGAAAGTCCCGACTGGGTTTGGCCTGTGACCAGAGACTCAGGGCCATACTCGACTGTCGGGCTCGATGCTGGAGCGTCTCCGAGGAGTGGGACCCTGCTGCCCCAAGAATCGCCGAGGGGATCTCGGACTCGGCCCTCGGAGTTTCGCCAGCGCGTCGGTGGAACGGAGATCCAATGGCCATCGTTTCCCCGATCCACGTATGAACCGGATTGATCAACGACCCACACCATCTGGATGAAGTACAACCTCAGGATAATCCTTCGGTTCAGGTTGCAACGGAGTGAGGTGAAGACCGACGCGGCAATCGCGGCCGAGTCGCTACCACTGCGACTCAGGTGGCCGTTGGACGATACGGGTCAGGGCCGTTCAGAGTAGAGCGGGAAACGCCGGCGGCGGGAAACGCGCATGGCCAAGGTCCCAAGAGCAAGAAGGACGATCCCCACGAACAGCAGAGGCCCGGTGTTCATGCCGGTGAAAGCGAGGGCCGAACTACTCGCCTTGGTCGCCGCGGCAGGCTGTATGGATGGAACGGTCCCCACCGGTGTCGGATTCGCCGCACTGGGCGGAGGGTTGGAGCCTCCACCGGCCGCCGTCGATACCGCCGCCGCGTAGAAGACACCAGCGGCGGATCCACCAGAGGGCACCACCACCGATTCGGACGCCGTGGAGCCGCTCGACCCGACGGTCGCCGATCCGCCGCAGGCGACGAATACAAAGCCGGACGGAGCGCCGGCCGTCATGGTATAGCTCCCAGCGAGCACAGGAGTCGCCGAAAGCGGGTTCGGTTGCGACGCCAGTGTCTGCGGACCCGTAGCGGCCAACGCGCCTCCGGGGATCTCGGTCGTCGTCTGGACGCCAGTCGCGCCACAGGCGTAGATGTGACCGGCAATGGTCGAAACCGGCCCGCAACCGGGTACGGTGGCCCGTGTTCCCGGGTAGTAGTAGTAGTAAGTCTTGCTACCCGGTTGGGCCACGGAGATGTCGGCCTGGAACGTACAGTCGGCTGTCGCCGGCACAGGCACGGTCAAGGTCCCTGCGGTGGCGATGTCCACACCCTCAAGAGTGCCGGAGGACCAGAGCCGCAATCTCCACGAATCGCCGTTCGACACGGGGATGGTGAAGGTCGCTTGCGTCTTCGTGATCACAGGACGGGGAGTCGAGGCGTGGGCGGGTAGGGCCAACGCAATCCCGACGGTGACACTCAAGGTGAGCACTACGACGATGTGGCTTGCGAACCGCTTTGGACGAAGATTCTGGACCAATGCACCTGCCCATCCGGTCACACCCATGGTTCCGCTCCTTCATCCCCCCAATCGTGTTGTAGATGGATCTGCATCTCAGTCGTTACGGTCACCGTATGCAGCGCGCGACGGAGGTCGATAGAGTCGTTGGTCACATCGACGGGGTGTGCGTAGGAGGATCATCACGCAGAGAGAGGTGAACCACAGGGCCCCCACTCTCTGCGCGTTTCAGATTGCGCGTCGCGGATCAGATGGTGGGTGCAGGTGGGTCGATCCTGAAGATGCTTGCGAAGGTCACCCGTGATCTGGCGGTTGACGTCTGCACAGCGCTCTTGTTGTCACGATGCACGCGTAACATGTGAATCCAACGAGTCACCTCCCTGAACCAGTGGAAGAGGCATGGCGACAGAGCGCCCCACGAGCCCCTGCTCCTCCTATAAGACCTCGGCCGCATGGAGCGAACTGGATCGCCACGAGTCACCTTCAGCGAAGCCGAGGCCGAGGCCGAACTGAGCCACCACCTGGAGGAGTTCGAGTCCCCTCGCCACACCGGCGCCGGCTACTCGTTCCACCACCTCACATCCGACGGCCTGTGGGTTGTCCACATACCGGCCGGGGCCGGGAGCCCAACGCCTTGGCCCTTTCCTCGCTGCACCACAGGCTTTTCGACCGGGGACTCATCGGGCTGACGGCGGACCGCACCGTCGCCGTGTCGAGTCACTTCATCGGCCGCAGTTCCGCCGCCGACTCCCTCGTCCTCTCGTTGGTGGAGCGGTCGATGCTGGACCCTCAGGCTGGTGAGCCGCGACCTCATGTGGACCATCTCGCCTGGCACGGGAGGGAGGTCTTTCGGGCACCGGCACGGGCGGCGGGGTGAGCGACGGCCCGACCTTGGTGGGGGAGAGAATCGACTTCGCTCGCGGGATCGTCGTGACACAAGCGTGACACGCGAGGCTGAAAAACGGTGCGAGATGACGCGAAGCGCTGATCAACAAAACCCCAGGTCGATGGCGCTTTCTTGTCGAACCTGCAGGTCGCAGTCCCATGCTCAGGAGTTCATGCTCTATTACGACATTTAGAAATTCGTTGTCGGAAAGGCCTTTCAGCTGGAGATTGAAGTTAAGGCTTTCTGAAAACCGGCTCGCGTCCCGAGTCGCTCAGGGCCCCAGACAGCTGAATCTCCAGCTATGGAATGGAGAAGTTGGGAGTTGTCTGCAAATAGTTGGAGATCTGCCAGTTCGACTGTTGGAACTCGCTCTCGAGCCGCTGGTCAAAGTTGAGGTTGAAGCTGGGGGCTCCATTGGCGGTTACTCCCCCGAGGATGAGGCCCCCCGTCCAGGTGAGCGAACTGGCGGCGCCATTGAGCGTGAGGTTCATTCCCGGGCCCCAGAAGACGGCGTTCACCTGTGAAGCCCCCAAGCCGGCTGTACCGCTGCCCCAAGCGTAGATCTGGAGGTCGGTGGGGTCACCTACCAGTCCTCCCTTGCAGATCCCCGAGCCCCCGGCCAAGGTCTCACAGGCGTTGACGGTCGATCCGGCGAAGCTGACATTGGGGGATGCCGTTGATCCCACCGGAGGGAACACGTAGATCTCGACCCGTCCACCGTTCTGTTGGGGACTCTGGGCGTAGTCGATGTTGACCGTGCCCGTCATGGTGAGTCCACCGCGGCAGACGTAGACACCCGGCTCAAGGGTGGCGGGACCTGTCACGGTATAGCCGCCGACGTCGGACCCCGACACTCCTGGACTCATGCTCGTACAGGCGGAAGCGCCCGAAGACAGGCACGGCGTGGGCGGGTCGCCATAGGGATTGAGCGGTGCAGGACATGTTTGCGAGGGCTGCTGGGGGGAATAGATGGGACCGAGGCTCTCGTAGGGCGTACATTTCGAGATCGAGCCCCCGTAGTTGACGTATTCCACGACTTGGCCGTCCGGTGGGTTGTCGGGCGGGCCGTTGCAGGTCAAGGTGCCCCCCGGCCCCACGGCAATGCCCGCGGTGGCGCTGGGGACGGGATTCCCGTATGCGTCGGTGACGACGACGCTGGCCGTCGACTTGCCGTTAAAGGAGACGAATGCTCCCCCATCGAGAGCGTCTTGGAGAATCGGGATGTTCTTCACCGTGGCCTGCACAGCGTAGGAATCGTTGTGGACGGTTCCCTGCGACAGCACGGTAAAGGTGCCCGAAGAAACGTTGTATCGCGCTGTGTAGACGGCCCCGGGAGCGCCCGGGATGCCGCTCAAGGTGCACTCCCCGCCGCTGTTCGGCTCGTTGCAGAACGATGACGGAGACGCACCCTGCTGGTCGATTTGGAACAGGGCGTCCGCCACTCCGGACTGGGCAAGCGCCCGAGCTTGCTGGATGTTGGTCTCGAGATTGGTGTTGGCGAGGTCCCCATTGACCCGGACGAGGAGACCCACGCCGAGAAGCACGACGACGAGCATGATGGACAGGACGACCACCAACGCCTGGCCCTCGTCTGAACTTTCGCTGCGCGACAGGCCCCTCACCCGCATCGACTGGCCCCCGGCGGTGCGTTCATGATGCTGACCCTGGTGGTGGTGCCGTAGGGAGCGGAATTGAGATTCGCCACTGACACAGTGACCTGAAGCACCGTGGTGGCACCGCTGATGCTCGCCGCCGTGGCTTGCGGCTCATCGACCTGATTGATGGCGCAATGGTCGTAATACCTGAACACGGGCAATGAGGTGCCGTTGGTGACCCCTGTCAGCTCGACCTCCGGTGTGGCCGTGCCGCTTTGACGAGTGAGCTGCATGGTCGACGAGTCGTACTGCCAAGTGATAAGCGTGTTCGACGGCTGGATTGTCATCTGGAGTTCGTCGTTGTAGGCCGCAACTGTCGGGAGAGTCTCAAGCGGGTTGGCGGACTGGATGTCGTGCTGGAGCGCCAGCAGCGTCGACCGTACATTGGCCGCCGCGTTGGCGCTGTTGATGGTGGACGTCTCGGCCTTCCCGAACGATGGGATCATGGTGATCATCATGATCACAATGACCAGGGTAAGCGTCGACGAGATCATCATCTCGATGAGCGTGAACCCTGACTGATGTGACCGCGCAGCACAGCATCGCCGGCGCGCGCGTCTGATGCTTAGCACGCTGGCGTGCCCTTTTTGTCTTGACTGAATGACACCTGAACCGTGAGGTTCGTGGCCGTGCCGTTGTGGGAGACGGTATAGGTATGGGTTCCCGTGATGAATCCGTTGGTCGGGCACAGGCTGTATGTGTACTGATTCGCGGCCCATGCCAAAGCGTATGGAGAACCGGGATCAGCGCCGCTCGACGTGGCGGCCACGGTCACGGCATCCGCGTTGCTCACGCATGTGCCGGAATACGTCACTGTCATGGTGATGGGCTGGATCAGTTGACCGTTGGTCTTTGCTACGGTTGCCTGTCCCGATGCCTGGCCCGCCTGGCTCACCGTTAGCGTGTTTACCGTGCACGGTTGGGGTGGGGGAGTGAGGGTGGTGGCGGTCACCCACGTCTGGGAGATGGCCCATTGGTCCCCGGCGGACGAAAAGGCCACGATCTCGAACCAATATGCGGAGCTCGATGCCAAGCCCGTCACGGTGAAGCTGGTCGCCGTTCCGAGGATCGAGCCGCTCGTCGATGAGCCGGTCGGCGCCCACGCCGATGACGTGCCGGTGGTGTCAGGGACGGCCAGATTATTCTGTCCGCCCGGGTCCGGCGCCCAGGCGGCGACGTAGTATCCGGCCGGATCCTGGGGTGCCGTCCAGGCGAGGTTTACCTGGGTCTCGCCGGCCGGATCGGCCGGCACGGTAACGGCGAGTTCGACAACATTGTCGGGGGCTGCGGAGGTGCCCCCGGGAGTGTTGTTCTGCGGACCGGTGTACTTTCCGAGTCCTCCGGGATAGAGGAGAATTGACTGCGTGGCTTGGGTGTTATGACCGTCCTGTGTCCACGACACCACGGCATAGACCTGTTTGTAGGCGTAGCTGTCCCCGCCGGAGCCATCGACCCAGACGACGTAGTTCGTCGCCGTATAGACAATCGAACCCACTTGCTGGGGCGTACTGGTGGGTTGGGTCTGGGGCGAGACTCCGGTCGGGGGGGATGCGCCCAGATCTACCGCCGGTTGGCCGTTGTACCCAGAAATCGTGAGCGGCGGGGTACCGAACTGGTTCTCGTAGAAGCCCAGGTCGGCGTATGTGGTGCCTTGGGCTTGGGCCAACTGCCCGTTGGCGATGGCGATTGCATCGCCGAAGTCGCGGTTGCTGGCGGCCACCGTCTCACCCCCATAGAAGAGGTTGGCCAGCGGTAGGAGCAACGTCCCCAAGACAGCCAGCGCAACCCCGACCTCGAGGAGAGCCATCCCACTCTCATCCACATTTCGACGTCTGCCGACAGCTCGCATTTTTCCGACCCGATTCCCGAACGTCTGGGTCCGCGGTCTGGGTCCCCCACACTTGCATTCGACTCCTTGGACACAACCATTGAACAAGGGCGGAACAAAGGAGAGACCTGTCATTGGGTGCTTGTCCCTTGACGAATGCGCGGAACCGGAATCCAGTGGTCGGTTGCTTCCCGCCAACCAACGGATGTGTCCCTCGCTCAAGGCGTGGACGTGACCTCGTCCCGAAGGTTGGGCGGAGCTTGGGATAAGTCTGCTTTCGGTATCAGAACCCGGTTGTCCCCAGGAGCCTTATGAACGAAAGAAGTCAAGGGACCCACAACTTGGAGGAGACCTGAACCAGCAGTTGGTTTCTCACGCAGAGCCGGATCTAGTCGAGGGTCTTGCGCGCTAGGACGGCGAGCGGCTTGTCCGGCTCGAATTATCGGATCGAACGGACCGCAGAGCTAGCCCGATCGTGGCTCCGAGGGGGTAAGCGAAGTGTTGCAGGCACTGGAACCGGCGGTGACCCACACCTCTACGGGTCGTGACGGAGGAGCATTGACGGCGACGCGGACGTTGGCGATACCTCCGGAAGCGGACGCCATCGAGTAGTGAGCTGAACCTCCGGCAAAGATCAGGTCGACGGTCACCATGGCGCCCAACGGCACCTGGCTGACCTCGATCTCGTCGGTCGTGCCGGCAGAAGGATTGGAGACAAGGGCCTCGACCGAACAGGGCGCGGCACTGGTGGTCAGGGGCACGATCGCTGCCGCCGCAGTGCCGGGACTCGACTCACTCGCTCCGCCCCCGCCTGCACCGGCACGGGAGGAGACGGGCGGCCTTGATGTCGCGAGAATCCCGATTGCGAATATGAGCCCACAAACACCGACGATGCCGACAATCCAACGCAAGACGGGGCGGCTCGTCTCCTCTGCATATCCTCCACTACTGACCGGGGCCTGCAGAGAAGATTGTGAGCCCTGTTGGGCGAGGTCCCAGAGCGATAAACCCCGGTCCATCGCATCTTTGAGGTCACTTGGCGTCGTAAACTCACTTCTCGCGGGAGGCTCGACCATCGCCTGCACTTTCTGAGGCACCGAAATGGGCCAGGGTCACCCCGGGCGGGGATCCTGTCGCTCGGACACCTGTCCCTAAGATCATCGGGGCTCAGCCTCTTGGACCTTAGGGCGCGACGCTCTGGTGGGTGTAGGCGGTATGAAGCGGGGACAAGAGATTGCCCGCGAGATTCACCCAACCGGCTCTCGTGCGTGCTCATTGAGTCTGGATGGCAGCCTGGTGGCTTGCCGGGGTCGGAGCCAACAGGGCAATTCCAACAGGCCAATTGCAATTCCAACAGACCAATCAATTGTGAGAGTCTTGTGAGCTTGCCAAGTATGAATCGCCCTGGGTTCGGTAGAGGCTTTGTTTCGCCCGGCGGTGCGAGGCGCTCTCAATGGCCAACGAGTCGTCCTCAATCAGGGCGCGTGCTGAAGAACGGATCCTCGAAGCAGCCCGAGAGGTCTTCATCGCCGATCCTGACGCGCCAATCTCGGCGGTGGCCCATCGCGCCGATGTGGGGATCAGCGCGCTCTACTCCCGGTACACAAGCAAGGACGAACTACTCCGCAAGCTGTGCAGCGATGCTCTGTCTCTCGTCATATCGATCGTGGAGATGGCATCGGCGGACGACCGGGATCCGTGGACCGTGTTCGCTGACTTCATGAAGAAGATGGTCGATGCCAACACCAGCTCGCTGACCTTGGCTCGGGCAGGCAAGTTTCAGCCAAACGAAGACCTGTTCACTCTGGCTGGTCGCTCGAACGAGCTGATGGTCGTGCTATTCGAACGCGTCAGAGGCGTCTTGCGCCCTGGCTTCGACGTCGACGATCTGTCCCTGATCTTCGAACAGCTCGCCGCCATCAAGTGGGAAATCCAGAGCGGTCTGTTCAATTGCGCCGACGCTATCTAGCCATCATCCTAATGGACTGCGTGGCGCCCCGAGCACGCCACTCCCTGGCACACCCCCCACCTGGGCCGAGATCAGTGGTCGTTGGTCGGCGACCAATCGTGGAGCCTTGATGCTTCGAAGGGTGGATTGTGAGTGGGCGATGAGCCCTCGTCTTAGATCGTGGGGACGGGCGCGTGGATGCTGTACGTCGTTGTGTAGGTGCTATGGATACCGGCCAGAACGTCGGCAATCACACTCGAGTCGCCGGCTGCACACGAGGCGCCGCTGAAGACGAACACCGCGTTTCCGTCGTTGTCCAATGTGGCCGTGGCTGTCGAACCATTGAACGATCCGCCGTTCGAGATCCAGGTGATGCCACCGAGGCAGCGGCTGAGCAGCTGGGTGGATTCGATCTCCACGCTCTGCTCTGCGTAAACGGGATCGGTCTCCACATAGAACACGGAAGAGACGTCGGAATTTCCACTGGCCGGACTGTTGCCTGTCTCCACTTCGGCTGCCGGGTACCCGAACACCCCGGCGGGGGTGACGGCCGGGGGCTGGGCGTTCACGGTACCCAGGGCCGTCAGAAATGGGGCCACCGTGAGATCGGCCTCGATGACGTGTTGTCCGCCACTCCCAACCCATCCTGCTGCACTCTGGAGGTATGGAACACGACTCCCCAGCAAGGTCGGACCGATGACCGCAGAGTGGTCACGAACCGTCTCCGCCGACGAGGCCCACCGCCGAGCCGCCGGCCGCCGGGCCTACAACCTGCGCCGCCAGCTCGACGCTTCATACCGCCGGGCCGAGGTCGTCCGTCTTCTCGCCCGGTACGATCTCAGACCCGGCGTACGGGCCCGAATCGCTGCAGACCTCCATGTCCATCCGACCACCATTGGCAGGGACCTGGCGATGATCCTCGACCACATGGAGCCCAGCCAGACTGCGGGAGTGGAGGTGTCGTGACGGCATTGGCTATCGCACCATCGCCCTCACCACCACCGTCGTCGTCCACACGGACGCGGACCAAGCCGTCGACCCGGAGAACGACGGTGGTCGCGTTCTACCGTGCTGGCCTCAACACCAGCCGAATCGCTCATCTGACGGGCATCAGCCGGCGGCGGGTGACGGAGATCGTCAAGGAGTCGATTGGCCGGGCCCCTGGAGGACGCCGGCACCGACGGAGTCCGCCGGCAGCTGTACGCCGAACTTGAGCAGTTGAAGATCGTATTCGAGGAGGCCTTCTTCTTCCATAGTGACGACGCCTCCCCCCGAGAGCGAAGGCGGCTGGCCGGCATCATCGTCAGGCTGATCCACGAGCAGGCTGTGCTGATGGGTGTACGTGCTCCTCGGCAGATTGCCGTAACCAGTGAACAGCCGGTTGTGAAAGAGGAGGCGGAAGAGTACGCCCGGGACCTGGTTCGCTACATGGACTTGGTGGACAAGATTGCTGCGAGCGGGTATGGCAGTGGACGGGCGGCGTCGGCCGTCGACCACGAGATACTGCTCGAGATGGACGTCCCGGAGGAGACAGGCACACCAGAGCTGTTGCTGGCGTATGAGGCAGGAGCGCTGGCGGCGGACCCAGAACCCGAGCCACGACGGCCAGCCCGCCGGGTACAAAGTCGCCGGAACCGGCCGCCTGACGATGATGACGATGATGACTGACCGACCTGGCGTCACCATGCGTCAGGCCGCTCAGGAGCTTCTCGAGCGCACCGAGTCGACGCTGTTGAGGATCTACGGCGGCGAGGTCAAGTCCAATGACATCGACACCGCGACGATGACCGGCTTCCGTCAGGCTCTGCTTTGGGTGCTGAGCTACCGATAGCTGCCGACGATCTTGGGTTGCCCGGGTCGTTACTCTCCGGTTGACACCTCCGGCCATTCACCTGAACGCCACAGGGCGATGTAGTGCTCAACCGGATGAGCCGATGGCTGGCCTCGTCGGTTTCGCGGTCCACGTACTTTGGATTGCTGCCATCGTCGTGCTCGCGCTCGGGCTCGGCTACGTGGTAGCCAACGCCCGTCAAGATCGGAGAGAGGCCATCGACCGGCATCGGGAGGACGAGGAACGGACCGCGTGACTCGCCCGGTGCACACTCCGGACGGGTATTGAGCCTCAGCCCCCTGACCATTAACCCTTGACGAAAAAGGAGCCCCAGATGCTTGCCACACTCGTCAACGCCAGCACCAACGCAGTCCAGGTGTTCGCCCTGATCGCCGTGATCTTGTTCATCATCGCCGGGATCATCGCCTTCAGGGATAAGACTCTATAGGCGACATTGATCTGCGCCGGACTGGCGTTCCTGTCCGCTGCGGTGATCTACCTCGCGTAGCGGCATGCGCCTGGTACCTGGGGCGTCCGACCCCGAATCCAGCCCGACCCACGCCGCTTGTCGCAAGATGAATCCATGACGGGTGAAAGAGGCGCATGACAGCGTCCCAGAAGATGCGCCCCCGAATGTCACGTGAGTGTGCCCCAGAACGCCGGGTCAGCGGCGGTTATCGACTGGGCCTGACCGGCCACTTTGAGGCGGCCCTCCGGCGCTGTTTCTGGCAGATCCACTCTCCCCTCGGGTTTGTTCAGGCGGCAGGACTCCTGTAAGTGAGGACCTTTGGCTCTAGCTGGCCTTAGCCGCCGGGGCCACGCTGGAAAGCGTGGCCCCGAGCCAGTCCAGGTCCGGGACGGAGTTCGACGCAGAAGGAGGACGGTTATGGCTGGGAAGGCTGATCAGNNAAGGCCAAGGGCGTGCTTCACCCGATGTAGTCCGCTGCAGGGTGGTCACCAACTGTTGCAATCCAAGAGAGAAGATTCCTATGTACATCGGTCTTGGAACACTCGTTGTCATCCTGGTGGTCGTGGCGATCGTCTACTTCGTGCGTCGTGCCTAGAAGATGTCGGCTGATGCCCAGTGACCCAGTCGTCACGGGGTTCAAGCCTTCCCCGATCCTTGCTGCTCGGCCAGATGCAACGTAGTGAAGTGAAATCCGCCAGCGCTTGCCCTTCGAGTCGAGTGGCACCGAACTGCTCCAGGACGTACGCAGTCCCTGTCAGGTGATCCCGGCCACGGACCAGATGAGCGGGCAGGACTGGGTGCCCCACAACGGTTAGGTCCCGTGCACTCAGTGGCGTTGCGGCCGAGCGCTCACTATGGTTCTCCAACGAGTGACTGAGATTCAAGCCCTCAACTCCGATGACTGGCAGGACATCCGCGACGTGCGTCTCCGCTCCCTGGCTGACGCACCTGAGGCGTTCACCTCGAGCTACAGCCGTGAATTTGCGTACGGCGAGGCGGAGTGGCGTGACCTGGCCGTCACCAGCAAGTGGTTTGTGGCGTGCGATAACGAGCCCGTTGGGGTAGCCATCGGTGTGGCCGGTTGGTCCGGGGACCCGAAGAGGCGAGAGCTCGTCGGTATGTGGGTTGCACCATCTCACCGCCGACGCGGACTAGCCAGAGAATTGCTTGATCAGGTGAGGACATGGGCGACTTCGGAAGGGGCGACCACCCTGAGTCTCGGCGTTAGGGAGGGCAATGAGCAGTCGCTGACGGCCTACCTCAGAATGGGGATGCGCTCTTCGGGAGTGACGATGCCAGAGTGGGACAAGCCGACCAAGGTGATCGTCGTCATGGAGTGTGACCTCGGATCGGCATGAGAACCCTGGGTGCCCCTGATCAATGGTTTCGCGACGCAGTAGCTCGGTCATAAGTGACCGTCTGCTTGCTATCGTGAGCAGCCCTGTCGGCTTCGAGCACTGGCGGCTGACCGAGTCAGTGAACCCGAGCAAAACTGGTCTATTGGCTCCCTGAACTGCGGGTTCACGCCCTGAAATCACGTTTCGGGCGCCAGCGACGAGACATGGGTTTACTGAATGTTGTCCAAGACGAGCATTGCCCTGCGCGCGTGGTGTCGTTGGCTGCACAAGATGGCTCGACGACTGGGTAGCGACCGGGAGAGCGGGCCGACCCGCTCGGCCGTCGATGATCGGCGACAGCGGAACCAGCCTCATCTCAAAGCCGAAGTCGCCCTACTTCGCCCACGCAAAGCGTGGCATAACGGCATCACTGACACGGGTGATCAGCCGGAGCGCCTACACAGAATCTGTCAGGGTCTTCGGGACAGTCGTCGCTTTGTGACCCGGGACGTCAGCGCGAGCATCCGGGCACTGCTGGACGATCAGCGGCAACGCTGACTGAGCGTGGTCGAACGCACGAGAGATCTGCGGTGGCGAGATCTGCGGTGGCGAGCTCCTCGGTGCGTCAAATTCGCCGTGCATGTCTTCGAGATTCCGACGAGCTGGTTCGGGGAGGATGCTGGTTAGAGCGAAACCCAAGATTGCGGCGATGCCGGCGATAGCCAGCATGCCGCGAAGCCCGTAGTGCTTCTGCAGCTGTGGGACCAAGAAGACACCGACAAACGCACCCAGCTTCCCGATCCCCGCCGCGATGCCGTGGCCGGTGGTTCGCATGCTGACCGGGAAGACCTCAGAGGGTAGGACGAACGTCGTCATGTTCGGCCCGAACTCGACGAAGAAGTAGCTGAGCCCGAAGATGGTGAGAAATGGCACGACCATTGTCGTGAGGTGGGCGAACCCGGCCAAGGTCAGAAAGGCCCCGGCCATGACGGCAAATCCAATGAACTGGAGTCGGCGATGTCCGATCCGATCCATTGTCATCACGGCTACGACATAGCCGGGCACCGCGAACACAAGGAACAGTCCGAGCGTCCACAACAGCTTGGTTTCCAAGGACGCGGTGGAGTCCACTTCTTTCAGAATCGCTGGCAGAGAGAGGGTGTTTCCGTAGTAGGCGTAGTCGAAGAGGAACCATGAGCCGGCCGTACCCGTGAGCAGGAGGAACATTCGGCGGTTTCTGAGAAACTGCCCAAGCCCCAGCCGCTGGGTCGTCTGCACGGAACCGATGGGAGCCTCGACCACTCCATCGGAATATGCAGCGATGTCCTCGCCGGCCTGGTCTGCCTTCCCTTGGACCTGGGACTTGAACCGGGGCGACTCGGGCATCTTGGACCGCAGGTAGATGACCCCGGCAGCAGGGATCGCGCCGAGGCCCAACATGATCCGCCAGGTCATCTCATGGCTGGTGCCCGAAGACAGCAACACCAGTCCGACCAGCGGGCCCACGATCAGGCCAAGTGCCTGCATGGAGAAGACCATGCCAACCATGCGGCCTCGGTCCTTGCGATTCGAGTACTCACTCATCAGGACTGCCGAGACCGGGTAGTCACCGCCGATACCCAGCCCCAGGACGAAGCGTGCGACGACCATCCAGATGAACCCGGGGGCGACGGCTGATGCCAGGGCTCCCACGATCATGATGCCGGCCACGATTGTGTACACCCTCTTACGGCCGAGGACGTCGGCAAGTCGTCCAAAGATGAACGCTCCGAAGCATGCGCCGAGAATGGCGGAGCCGGTCACCCAACTCGTCTGCAAAGTACTGAGCCGCCACTGAGTTGCGACCAGGGTCGCGACCGTGCTGATGACGAACAGGTCATACGCGTCGGTGAAGAACCCAACCCCCGACACGAGCACCGTTCGCCGATGGAATTTGCTCCTGGGGGCATCGTTGAGGAGGTCGCTCACGGAAGGCGCCCCACTCGTGAATGCCGCTTCAGCGGTCGGCGATGAGCTCGATGTCACGGGAGTCCCTTCTTCGCCCCGGTTGGAGCGATCCCATACCAGCTTGGCGCCCGAAGGTGGACGGCAGGGATTCAGAAGGTAAACGTCACGTGAACAAAAGGCTAACTTTTGGTGACTTGGGTGAACACTCCGTGTCGTGGATAACCTCTGCCTGTCATGAATTCCCCCGAGACCGGCATCGACACCATTGACCGAAAGGTCATTCAATTGTTCGCTCTGGTCTCAGAGGCTCTGACGCGTGCCACCCATGCCCTGCTGGGAGGTCAAACACTATTGGGTCAGGCGGTCGTCGACGGTGATCAGGACGTGGACAACCTGACCGCGGAAGTGGAGCTCCTTGTTTGGGAGGAGCTGAAGCAGCGACCCGTCCAAGGTGACGAGCTGCGCTACTTGGTAGCCATGCTCTTGATCATCCCGGAGTTGGAACGCAGCGCCGACCTGGCCGAGCACATCGCCCAGCGGGCCGTTGACCATTTGGGATCGCAGATGAGTGCACACAGCCGAGGCATCGTTCAGCTCATGACCGAGGTTGCGAACGAGATGTGGCAAGAGGCGGCCGACGCCTTCGGTGAACGGAGCCGAGTGAGTGACCGCCTGGTCAAGGCGGATGAGGAGATGGATATCCTCCATGAAAGCCTGACCCGTGAGGTTGCCAACGAGGAGATGCCGACCGCGGTCGCAGCCCAGGTCACGCTGCTGGCACGGTTCTACGAGCGGCTCGGTGACCACGCCGTCAACCTCGCTCGTCGCATCGAGCTATTGGCCGACACTCACCCTTAGACGCTCAGAGGAAGGGGCAGGCACTCGTGCCCGCCAAACCCGAATCCCAAGTTGGAGCGGCCCGGTCGTTGCCGTGCGCACGCCCTTGCGAGAATTGGATTGGCGATGCTCACGTTGAAACCGTCCCCGAACAATGCCCGGGGGTATGCGCCGCGTCCCCCGGCCCGCACTTCTGGCAACGCTCTGGGGCGCAATGGAGCAGCTCTACGCAAGAAGCGGCGAGACGAATCCTTCCATCTCGGGAACGGCCTTTCGGATCGTTCCCTGACAGGGCACAGGGAAACCTCGAAACGGTCATAACAGATGCCGCAGAACTCGAAACAGCGCCGCACCGATGGTGAGAACGACCACAACACCACCGGCTCCGATGGCTACACCGATGCCGAGAACCACCACGTCCTCCAGGATGATCGCCAGCGCCACGACGACTGCGCCGATCGATGGAAGGGTGTCGAGTCCCGAGAAAGGTGGAGCGAGGGCTGCGGTTACGGCAAGTCCGATGAGCACGAGGCCGAGCAGCCTGAGGAACCATCGCTGATTGAAGAGTGGTGCCCATCTCGGCCGGGAGAAACGCTCGAACCAACGAATACGTTTCGCCATGAAGGGGATGGCCTTCTCTGTGGTTACCGCACCAAGCTCCCGGTTCCGCCACCGAGCAGGAAGCCAGAGGGTACGAACGCCGATCACCATCTCTGTGGCCAACACCACCGTGATCGCCTCGAACACGTGGGTGATCCCGCCGGTGGGGAGCGGTAGCGCTGGGATGAACATCAAGAACAGGATCGTGACTGCAAAGCTCTTCTCTGCGAACACGTTACCCAGGTCACCGATGGTCTTTGGTCCATCAGATCGAAGCCATTGCTCAAGTTGGTCACTGAACGGTTTGTCAGAAATCAGGTCCGCCTCTCGTGCGTGTAAGAACCTACCCTGAGGCTCAACAACCCATACACTGCCGTAAGACGACGGGTGCAGGACCAAGAAGCGAGCGGTGATTCGAGGCGCTCAGGTATCAAGATTCTGCCCTGCCGGTCGAAGGATTTAGACCCATCAAACTGCATCCCAGTGAGCGCCTGCTAGCGCCGACCCGGTCCTTCGCAGTCGCTCGTTGCGATCAGCGGTTCTTGTGTTTGGGACCGGAAACCCGGGCGACGGCACCCATCGCCGGTGCCACGGTCAGCCAGAGCCCGATACTGACCACCATCGATGACACGTACCCAAATGGGTGAACGCCAAGGTCCTTGTAGACGATCCCTGCGAAGATCATCAGCACCCAGGCACCCACGAAGAACATCGGCCCAGTCTGTGGGTGCCGAGTATCCCATCCGACCAGCTCATGCCACGAGTCGGTATTCGTGAACGAGACCGCCGAGCTTGTCGCTCCGTCGTAGTTGGGCTGAATCCGGATCGCTGATCCGCAGTGGCTTCTTCCCCACGACGAGCGGCGCCTGCTGACCAAGTGAGCGGTGAAGGGCGATGTTCGTTGTAGTGATCAACGAATTCGCTGAGGACCGTTTCGAGCTGCCGGCGATGGAACACAAGCATCCGGTCAAGGCAATCCCGTCGAACAGTTCCGACGAAGCGTTCGGCGAACCCATTCGCCCGAGGAGACCGGATCGGCGTGCGGATGGTCCCGACGCCATCGGCTCGGAACACTTCG
>PLXQ01000004.1 GCA_003151475.1 Acidimicrobiaceae bacterium
TCGATCCATTTGGCCATCTTTGGCTAGTCGGTGACCGTTCGCCGCTAAGCGCCCATCCCGGACCCTGAAGGACGGTTGAAAGGACGCGGGACCTGGACAGATCATCACACATCGACCTGCTTCGACTTGCGAGCGGCGTCCTCTCCCGATCTCAAGCCAGCTATTCAATTCCGGAAGACGGTATCGCTTGGCGATCGTCATACGGGAATTGAACCGGCCTGGGATCCCCGGAGGCTCTGATGTTTGTTGCCCTATCCAATATCAGTCGCCGCAAGGCGCCAACTACTTGAGGGCCGATGGTGGTGCCGTGATCCGATTGGTGGTCACCGACCTCGACGGCACCTTTCGACGCAGATCTTGCCCTACCCGGCAATGGCGCCCCAGTTCGCCAGGACGGCGGGGCAGTTCGACGCCCTGGGGGCACCCCTCGGTCCGCAATGGCGCACGCGTCATGGGACACCCACCCAAAGCGCAGATCGCCGAATAGGTTCGTGCACCCGCCGCGCAAAACTCGATCAGCTTCTCGTGGTTCGACACGTTTCAACGACCATCACACATCGAGCCTGGATCGCCGAACCGGCTCCAAACCGGAAGGCCTGTTGCAACGTTTCGAATCTGCAGGTATTCGACGGGGATCTATGGCCCGCTTGCCGAACACCCAACAAGTGCGCGAGCCTCAGACGATGCGAGTGGTGCACATGGGTTTGTGGCGTGTAAAGGACGATCCTGACCCTGCCATCATCCGACGAGCTCAGGAGAAGGTGGCGAACTTTACCGAGACAGTGCCCGGGTGCATCGAGGCGGTAGTGGCGCCGCTCTATGTTCCCGAGATGGGAGAGGCTGACCGCGAGACCTTCGGCAACCTGGCGGGGTTCGAGGAAATGGCCAGGGGCTACAACTACATCCTCTATATGATCTTCGAGAGTGAAATAGCCCGTGATGAGTACGAGGATCATCCGGCGCACATGGCGTTGCAAGACGAATGTCTTGCGCTGTGGGTCGGCGACGCCTCGGAGTCCGCCCTGGTGTTCGACCTCCGGCTGCCCTGACTGAGGGAACCGGTCAATTGGCTCAGTCACCTGAGGGTTGGACAATCCTAAGACATCGCCACGCTTGGCGGTGGATTGACGGCACGATCCAATACGAGGAAATCGAGTGCGGTGGTTTCGGTCGCTTGAAGCGACGAAGGCAGCGGCCTACCTAGGGTGCCCCACTTCGCTGGTCTCGTAACACGGCTTCGCGGCTCCACGTCCGACATTGCTGACTTTCGCGAGCGGGTCCGCTCCGCCCACCGACTTCCAGCTGAGGGGCGATCCCCGCAAGCCGATCGCCTTGTGGCGTCGGCGGATCCGCTCAGACTAATGGCCGGGACCGAGTTCCGGACAGACACTTTGGTCGGCCTGGGAGTGGGCGGAGACCCTGTTCGTTCGGCGGTCAGCCGTCGATGTCAGTAGTTGAGGGCCTGGCGGACGTGGTCGATGGCGTCGGAGGGCTTGATGGCGAGTTCGGCGGCCACGGCGGCGTAGGCGTTGGCGGCATCGCGGATGCGGCGGCCTCGTTCGGCGGCCTGTGGCGGCCGAGGCGCGCTCTTGACGTGGGTGCCGTGGCGGCCGCGGGACTCGATGATCCCTTCGACCTCGAGCTCTCGGAATGCTCGTCCGACCGTGCCTGGTGCGATGCGGAGGTCGGCGGCGAGCTGGCGGACGGTCGGGAGGCGACTGCCGACGGGCAGCGCTCCCGTGGCCACGAGTTGGCGGATGGCAATGCGCAGCTGCTCGAAAGGGGGTGTCGGCGAGCTGGGGTCGACGGAGACGATCACGCCAGCATCGTGCGCTGGACACGCCACGGGGACCCTCGGAAGCCCCAGGCGGCCATCGTTCCTGCCAGAGCGCCGAAGGCGGCGACGACGCCGGCGATGTGCAGCCACTCGGGAGAGGCGTAGCCCCCCATCTCGAAAAGGCATGCGCTCGTCCCGAGGAGTGCGACGGCGATCCCGGCTCCAGCGAGGTTGTGGACGGCTTGTGTGCGCACGGCATCGTCGATGGCCACCAGGCCAGCTGTCGTGAGGGGTTGCGGTCGGGCCACGACAACCCGGACGGCGATGAAAGTGGCGATGACGGCCACGGCTGTCAGGGCGAGGCCGTCAGGGGTGCCACTGAAGTCAGCGAAGGTGCGTCGGGGCTCGAATTCGTAGATGAGGACGGCCATGGCGCTGACGCCGATGGCCAGCGCCAGCGTGATGAGCGCCATCCGGGGGAGATAGTCAGTCGCACGCCGAGGTACAAGCGACGCCTGGCGGGTGTCCGCACGCGGCAACCCAGGAACCAGGGCCGTCACGAACGCCCCGAGAAGGTAACCCACGAACCCGTAGAAGGCGCTCTGGTTCGGGATGGTCACCCCGAGTTCATACAGAACGGGGAACAAGCTGAGACCGAGAGCGGCACAGGCGAGACGGCCGGTCCGACCGCGTCGGATGGACCGGGTAACCGCGGCGACCGTCTCCGGGGTGAGGTCGAGGCCATAACGGTTCGTGAACCTACCCAGCTCCCGAATGGACACCGTACGGATGGCCAGCACGGCGAGGAGGACGGGCAACGCCGCCCACAATCCGTTGACAACCCTGTACAGCCACATAGGTCGCATCTTGCCCGATCGACCAGTATGTGTCAATGTATTGATACAGCGAGTCAATGAGGAGGTGACCGTGACATCCAAGCTCAAGCGACTCGGACGAACCGCGTATGTGGCGGGTGCCGTCGCCCTCCTGGCCGTGACCGTTTTCGCCGCGACCGTCCAAGGTGGCGTCTTCGCCCCGAAGTTCGACACTTTCGGCGGCGGAACCGGCGGCGATGCTCGTGTCGCCGACTACTTCAGCGACTTCCAGAATGCATCGTGGCGATCATGGACGATCACCGGGGTCCACTTGGCTGACAACGGCCCGACGCGGGCTCGAAGTGGCGGTCAGGACATCGCACTCAGTGTGCGCCGAGGCAGTGACGGCCAGGGGCCGGCCCTGCAGCGGCTCACGGTCGGTCCGGGACAGAAATTCACGGTCGATCTCGTCGAGAGAAGGCAGATCTGCCACTTGCCCCGTGGATATCGAACCAGCGCCCAAGTTCAGCAGTACGCGCTGTCACGATTCGAACACCAACCGCGCATTCCCACCGTGATCGCAGTGGCAACGCCATTTGGCACGAGAACCGTTGGAACCACGTTCCGCGTCGGCTGTTAGCATCAGAACGAAGGACTGCCCGGTCAAGGAACGCCCAGCGGTGGCAATGAGGTCGTCGGTTTGACCGCTTGGATTGCCCGCAAGGATCGGCGACCGGGACACGCCGGAGGCACTTCGCCCTGACAGATCGCCGAGTA